>JBBINV010000006.1:0-87724 GCA_037443705.1 Betaproteobacteria bacterium
ATCTACACGCACGTGCTCAACAAGGGCGGGCGCGGAGTGCGCAGTCCCCTCGACCGCGCGGAGCAGCCCGTGGCCGCTTACGCGGTTGCCGCCTGAACGCGGGTCAGGCGGGCTGCGGGAGGCTGTGCCACCAGATGCGGCAGCGCTTGCACAGCTCTCCTTCGAACTCGGCTGCCAGCACGCCGTCGAGGACCATGCGCGGCAGGGGATCGCCGGGCTTGCGCGCCACGAGGCTCGTGCCGGTGGATCTGGCCCAGATCCGGAAGAGCTCTTCGGAGGCCACCTGGTAGGTGGTGCGCCAGTGCGCGATGCCGCCCGCGGGGAAGGCGGCGAGCACTTCGTATTCGACGTGCACGTCCTCCTGGAGCTTCACCCGCCGCCAGTACTCCCTGAGCTGCGCGTGGCCGCGCTGCACCGCGAAGGGGGTGTTGTGGTACTCGCCGCCGGCGCTGAAGAGCGCGGCGAAGGCGTCGTCGTCGCGCGCTTCCCACGCGGCCTTGTAGCCCTGCATGAAGCGCTCGATGTTCAACTGAAGGCCTGGATTCCGGTCTGCGCGCGGCCGAGGATCAGGGCGTGGATGTCGTGCGTGCCCTCGTAGGTGTTGACGACCTCCAGGTTCACGAGGTGGCGCGCCACGCCGAACTCGTCCGAGATGCCGTTGCCGCCCATCATGTCGCGCGCAAGGCGCGCGATCTCCAGGGCTTTTCCGCAGGAGTTGCGCTTGAGAAGCGAGGTGGCCTCCACCGAGTCGGTGCCCTCGTCCTTCATGCGGCCGAAGCGCAGGCACGCCTGGAGGCCGATCGCGATCTCGGTCTGCATGTCGGCGAGCTTCTTCTGGATGAGCTGGTTGGCGGCCAAAGGGCGTCCGAACTGCTTGCGGTCGAGCACGTACTGGCGCGCGCGGTGCCAGCAGTCCTCGGCCGCGCCGAGCGCGCCCCAGGCGATGCCGTAGCGCGCGCTGTTCAGGCACGTGAACGGCCCTTTCAGGCCGCGCACCTCGGGAAACGCGTTCTCCTCGGGGCAGAACACGCCGTCCATCACGATCTCGCCGGTGATCGAGGCGCGCAAGCCCACTTTGCCGTGGATCGCGGGAGCGGAAAGGCCTTTCATGCCTTTTTCGAGAATGAACCCCCTGATTTCATTCGAATCATCCTTCGCCCACACGACGAACACGTCCGCAATGGGCGAATTCGAGATCCACATCTTCGACCCGGTAAGGCTGTAGCCGCCCTGCACCTTTTTCGCGCGCGTCTGCATCGACGCCGGGTCGGAGCCGTGGTTGGGCTCGGTGAGGCCGAAGCAGCCGATCCACTCGCCGGTGGCGAGCCTGGGCAGGTATTTCTTCTTCTGCGCTTCGGTGCCGAACTCGTGGATCGGAAGCATCACGAGCGAGGACTGCACGCTCATCATCGAGCGGTAGCCCGAGTCCACGCGCTCGACCTCGCGCGCGATGAGCCCGTAGCAGACGTAGCCGAGGCCGGGGCCCCCGTACTGCTCGGGGATCGTGGGCCCCAGCAGCCCGAGCGCGCCCATCTCGCGGAAGATCGCGGGGTCGGTCTTTTCGTGGCGGAACGCCTCCAGCACGCGCGGCGCGAGCTTGTCGCGGCAGTAGGCGTGCGCGGCGTCGCGCACCATGCGCTCGTCGTCGGTCAGCTGGCGCTCCAGCAGCAGCGGGTCGTCCCAGGCGAACCGGGCCTTCGCTTTCGGTCTTTCGGGGGCGTTCATGCGCACCTCCTCACATTTTTTCCAGGATCACGGCGAGGCCCTGGCCCACGCCGATGCACAGCGACACCGCCGCATAGCGGCCGCCGGACTCGCGAAGCTGGCGCGCCGCCGTCAGCGCGAGGCGCGCGCCCGAGCACCCGAGCGGATGCCCGATCGCGATCGCGCCGCCGTTCGGGTTGACGCGCGGGTCCTCGAAATCCACCTTCATCAGCTTAAGGCACGCGAGCACCTGGCTCGCGAACGCCTCGTTGATCTCGATCACGTCCATGTCCTTCAGATCGAGCCTTGCGCGCTCCAGCGCGCGCGGGATCGCGTACGCCGGGCCCACGCCCATGATGCGCGGCTCCACCGCCGCCGAGGCCGCGGACAGGATCCGGGCCATGGGTTCCCTGCCGTTCTTCTCCCCCCATTTCCGCGACGCCACGACGAGCGCGGCTGCCCCGTCGTTCACGCCCGAGGCGTTGCCGGCGGTGACCACGCCGCCCTCGAAAAGCGGCTTCAGCTTCGCGAGCGCTTCCATCGTGGAGTCTCGACGGGGGTGCTCATCCTGGGCAACGATCGTGGGGGGAGCGTCGCGTTTCCTGCCCGGGATTTCCAGGGGGAAAATCTCGCCCTTGTAAAACCCTTCCGCCTCGGCTTTGGCGTACTTCTTCTGCGAGGCGAGCGCGAACGTGTCGGCCTCGCCGCGCGTGACGCCGAACTCCTTCGCCACGTTGTCGCCCGTTTCCGGCATCGAGTGGTCGCCGTAGAGCTTCCTGAATCGCGGATTGGTGAAGCGCGAGCCGATGGTGCTGTCGTACATCTTCACCTCGCGCGAGTAGGGCGACTCGGATTTCGCGATCACGTAGGGCGCACGCGTCATGCTCTCCACGCCGCCTGCGATGTAGAGCTCGCCCTCGCCGCAGGTGATCGCGCGCGCGGCGTCCGTCACGGCCTGGAGACCCGAGGCGCACAGGCGGTTCACCGTCACGCCGGGCGTGGTGGGCGGCAGCCCTGCCATCAGCGCCGCGAAGCGCGCGACGTTGCGGCAGTCCTCGCCCGACTGCGTGACGCAGCCGAGGATCACGTCGCTGATTTCTTCCGGCTTCACGCCGTTGCGCTTCACGGCCTCGGCGATCACTTCGCCCGCGAGGTCGTCGGGACGGACGGAGGCGAGCTTTCCGGCATGCCGGCCGATGGGAGAGCGGATACCGCCGTAGATGTAGGCATCGAGCATGATTGGCCTTTCGATCGATCCCGCTTTACGAGTCGGGGGTCAGCAATGAAACCCCCAAACGAGCCCGGCGCCTCAGCCACGGGCTCGGGCGGTAGCGCGGCTCCTGGTAGAACGAATGCATCGCCTCCAGGATCGTGAGGATGCGCTGCGCGCCGAGCGCATCGCCCATCGCGAGCGGCCCGTGCGGATAGCCGAGCCCGAGCACCACCGCGCGGTCGAGATCCCCGGGCGTGGCGATACGCTGCTGCGCGATGTCGCAGCCGACGTTGACGATGTGCGCGACCACGCGCTGCGCGACGAATCCGGCCGAATCGCGGATGACCGACACCGGAACGCCATCGGAGGCGAGCAGCGCGTGCGCCGCATCGCGCGCCTCGGGCAGCGTCACGGGCGTGGTCATGAGCGTACGGCGCTTCGCGAACCCGAACAGCGGATCCACCGCCACGGTGCGCCCGGGATCGATCTGGAGCTGGAGCGCAGTGGTCGTTGCGTCCTGACCGAGGGGAGATACGAAGAGGATGGCTTCGTTCGAGGGCCTTTGACCGGTTTCGATCCTGCACTCCAGGCGGGCAAGCAGCTCCTTCAGACCCCCCGCGTTCGGCGCGACCCACACGGGCACGTCCTTCCTCGCGGGCACGGGCGGCTCCGGAACCTTCTGCGCCGCTCCGTCCTCGCCGTACACGTACCAGCCGCGCCCGGTCTTGCGGCCCAGCAGGCCCGCGGCTACGCGCGGCTCGAGCAGGTACGAGGGCCGGTACTTCGGCTCCTGGAAATACTGCTCGAAAAGCGACTTGTGGACGCTCGCGTTGACGTCGAGCCCCACCAGGTCCATGAGGCCGAAGGGCCCGAGGCGAAAACCCGCCGCGTCCACGAGGATGCGGTCGATGGTGGCGAAATCCGCCACGCCTTCCTGCAACGCGCGCAGCGCCTCCGGGATGTAGCCGCGCCCCGCGTGGTTGACCACGAACCCCGGCGTGTCCCTGCAGCGCACCGGCGTGTGGCCGAAGCGCTTGGCGAGCCCCGCGAGCGCGTCCATCACCCAGCTTTCCGTCCGCTCGCCCGCGACCACCTCCACGATCCGCATCACCGGCACCGGGTTGAAGAAGTGCCAGCCCGCCACGCGCCCGGGCCTGGCGCACGCGGCGGCCATCGCGGTCACCGAAAGCGACGAGGTGTTCGAGGCGAGGATGCAGGTGTCGGAGACGATGCCCTCGAGCGAGCGAAGGAGCGCGCGCTTCGCCTCCAGGTCCTCGACGATCGCCTCCACGACGAGGTGCGCCGGGGCGAAGGCCGAGAGGGTTTCCACGGTTTCGATCCGGCCGAGCGTCGAATCCGCGTCTTTTGCGGAGATCCTGTTCTTCAGGACAAGGCCGGAGAGCGACTTGCCGATCGCCTCGCGGGCGGCGGCGGCCGCACCGGGCCGGGCGTCGAAGACGAGCGTGCGAACGCCGCACTGCGCAAGCACCTGAACGATGCCCCGGCCCATGGTGCCGCTGCCGGCGACTGCCGCGACGAGATCCTGGCGCTGGACGTCGAGCATGAGGGAGAGAATTTTACGGCCGCGGGGCTATAATCGCCGCGAAACAGATCAAGAAATCGGGGGGCGGCCATGAAGTATCGGAAGATTCTTCTCGCCTACAACGGCTCGCAGGAGGGCAAGCGCGCGCTGCTCGAATGTGCCGACCTGGCCGGATTTCTTGGCGCCGAGACTCACCTCCTCGCGGTGGCGAGCATGCCCCCGAGCCTGTTCCTCACCGAGGGGTTCGTGCCCGAGGAGCTGCTCGAGGAGGAGAAAAAGCGCACTCAGCAGATTCTCGACGACGGCGTGAAGACCCTCGGCGAGCGCGGCTTCAAGGCCGCGGGCCACCTCGCGGTGGGCGAGCCGGTGGAGGAGATCTGCCGCGTGGCGCGCGAGGTCGGCGCCGACCTCATCGTGGTCGGCCACAACCAGAACACCTCGTTCGCCGCGCGCTGGTGGAAGGGTTCGGTGGGCGCCGCGCTCCTCGACTACGCGCCCTGCAGCATCCTGATCGCGCTCTCCAAGGGCTGACGCCGGGCAGAATGCGCCCCGCCGCGATTCTGGCCGCGGCTGCGCTCGTGGCCGGCGCGGCGCTGGCTCAGACACCGCCGCCGCTGCTCGACGAAACCCAGGCGCTCCTGCAGCGCGGCGACTATGCCGGCGCCGAAAAGTCGGCGCTGCAGCTCCTCCAGGGGAACATCCGTGCCTTCGGCCCCGATCATCCCAACGTCGCCACCGCCCTCAACCTGCTCGGCGCGGCGCAGCTGCGGCAGGGCAAGTTCGGGGAGGCCGAAGGGCAGTTCCGGCGCATGCTCACGATCTACGAGAAGCGCCTCGGGCCCGAGCACGAGTACACTGCGGCGGCGCTGAACAGCCTCGCGCTGGCGCTCGAGAAGCTCGGCGACTACCCGGGCGCGGAGACGCTGCTCAGGCGCGCGCTCGCGATCCTGGAGAAGAAGCTCGGCAAGGGCCATCCCGACACCGCCACGACGCTTTCCAATCTGGCCAGGATCCTCGACAGTCAGGGCAAGTTCGCGGGGGCGTCGAAGGAGGGCCGGGACGAGGCGCCCGCGTTGCTCGCCAGGGCGGAGGAGGAGACCCGAAAAGGCAACTTCCAGGCCGCCGAAACGCTCCATCACCAGGTGCTCGCGATCCACGAGAAGACGCTCGGGCCGGAGCACCCGGGCACCGCGACCTCCGTCTCCAATCTGGGCCACGTGCTGCACCTGCAGGGGCGGCACGCGCAAGCCGAGACGATGTACCGGCGCGCGCTCGCGATCCGCGAGAAGGCGCTGGGCCCCGGGCATCCCGACGTAGCCACGAGCCTCAACAACCTCGCCACCGCGCTCCAGGAGCTGGGCCGCGACAAGCAGGTGACGGTGTCGGAGGCGCGCGCCCGGGCGCGCGCCGGCGGCGCGATCGGCGGCGCCACCGAAGTCGAGTCGCTGCTGCGGCGCGCGCTCTCGATCCAGGACGGGGCGCTCGGCCGGCAGCACCCGGCCACCGCGAACACCCTCAACAACCTCGGCTCGTTCCTCGCGCTGCGCGGCGATTTCGCTCAGGCCGAGGAGATGCATCGCGCCGCGCTCGGCACCATGGTCAAGGTGTTCGGCGAGCAGCACCCCGACACCGCCGCCGTGCTCACGTCGCTTTCGCTCGCGCTCGACCGCCAGGGCAAGATCGCGGAAAGCGAGGCCTCGTACCGGCGCGCCATCGAGATCTCGCGCCGCTCGGGCAACCCGCGCGCGCTCCTCGTCAACGCGAGCCGCCTGGGGTATTCGCTTGCCAAGCGCGGGCGCACCCGCGAGGCGCTGCCGTACTACAAGGAGGCGGTGGAGACGCTCGATTTCCTCTACTCGCAGACGCGCGGCTATTCGGAGGAGACGCGCGCCGCGTTCCTTTCGCAGTTCTCCGCGATCTACCGCGAGACGATCCGGATCCTGCTGCTGCTGGAGAAGGCGAGCCCGGGGTCGGGGTACGACCGCGAGGCGCTCGCGATCGCTTCGCGCAACCAGAGCCGCATCTTCTCCGAGATGATGCGCCAGGCCGACGTCGCGCGGTTCTCGGGCGAGCCGGAGTTCGTGCGGCTGCGCGAGAGCCGCGACCGGCTCCAGGAGCGCGTGGCGCAGCTGCGCCAGGCGCGTGCCACCGTCCCGGTCACGCTCGCGGGCGCCGCGCAGCGCGTGGCCGAGCTCGATGCGCAAGTCGCGCAGGCCATGCGCGAGCTCGCCGCGGCCGAGGACGCGCTCTGGCGCGGCTATCCGCGCTTCATGGAGCTCGCCAACCCGCGCCCGGTCACGGTGGAGGATCTGCAGCACAAGCTCCTCCGGGGCGACGAGGCGCTCCTCTCGTACGTGCTGCTCCCCCGGGAGACGGTGATCTTCGCCGTCACGCGCGAGGGATTCCGCATGGCGGTCACCGCCGCGCGCCGCGCGAGCCTCGCCGAGCGCGTGCACCGCATGCGCCGCGCGATCGAGAAGGTGGCGGCGGGGGAGTCGGTGCTCTTTCTTCGCGAGATCGACCCCGAGACGCTCGCCTCGCTCTACCGCGACCTCGTCGCGCCGGTCGCGCCGGCGATCGCCGGCCGCAGGAAAGTGTTCGTCGTGGCCGACGGGCCCCTCCAGACCGTGCCGTTCGAATTGATGCTGACGGCATTTTCCGAACAGGAGAAACGGACATTCGAGGAGACGAAACGCGCCTCCGACGGCAGCGCGCAGCGGCCGTTCCTCGCCGAGTACGGCGGACTCGCGTATCTGGGGGCGCAGCACCGCTTCGCCTATCTGCCGAGCCTCTCGGCGCTCGCTTCGCAGCGGCTCTATCCGAAGCGCGGCGCGATCGCGAGGCTGGAGCTGGTCGCTTTTGCCGACCCGGTATTCGCGAGTACGGGCGCGAGTGCGATGGGCGCGAGCACCCTGAAGGCGCTCGCGGCCCTCAACGTCGGCGTACCCCGGATTCCGCGCCTGCCGGAAACCGCCGACGAGGCGAAAGACATCGCCGGCGTGCTCGGGGGCGCGCACCGGCTCTACATAGGCGGCGAGGCGCAGGAGCGCGTCGCCAAGTCCGGCGCGCTGCGCGAGGCGAAATTCGTGCTCTTCGCCACGCACGGCTTTCTCGGCGGCGAATTCCTGGCGAGCGACCTGCCGGCGGAGGAATCCGCGGACGCGCCCCGCGAGGCGCCGCGCGCCGCCGGTCAGCCCGCGCTCGCGCTGACCCTGGTCGGCGACCTCGGGGGCGAGGACGGGCTGCTCACGATGAAGGAGGTGATCGAGGACCTGGAGCTGAACGCGGAGCTCGTCGCGCTCTCGGCGTGCAACACCGCAGGCGAGTCCGCGCAGGCGAACAACGGCGAGGGCTTCGCGGGCCTGACGCGCGCGTTCATGTACGCGGGGGCGCGGAGCCTGCTCGTCTCGCACTGGAGCGTCGACAGCGCCTCGACGCGCGCGCTGATGACCGAAACCTTCCGCAACATCCGCCGGGGCATGCCTGCGCTCGAGGCGGCCGGCGCGGCCCAGAGCGAGCTCCGGAAAGGGCGCTTCGCGAGCGGAGCCTATCACTTCGCGCGCGCGCACCCGTTCTTCTGGGCGCCGTTCGTCTACGTGGGCGACTGAGCCTTGCGCGGCCGCAAGCTCGTGCAGTATGGCGCGGTGGTCGCCGCCGCCACCGCGCTCGCCGCGGGCGTGGCGCGCACCGACTGGGGGCGGGCGGCCGAAAACGTCTACTACGACTACGGGCACGTGCTCTCGGGCGTGCGCTACGAGCCGCGGCACACCGCGGTCGTGGAGATGGACGACCGCACGCTGCTCGCCTATCCCGACGACCCGCTCGCGTTCTGGGCGCCGCTTTTCGGGCGCGCGATGGACACGCTCGACCGCGCGGGGGTGAAGGCGGTGGGCCTGGACTTCATCTACCAGGTGAGCGCCGAGAGCTGGCTCCGGAAGCTCGACCTTCCGGACAGCGAGATCTCGCGCAGCTACGACGCGCCGCTGCGCGCGGCGCTCGCCAGGGGCAACAAGGTCCTGATCACGCACCTCGTGGCGGAGGAGTCGGGCGAGCTGAGGCTTCTCACGCCGCCGCCCGACCAGATGCTGATCCTGCCCGGCGGCGCGAACGACCTCGGCATCGCGAACCTGCAGCCCGACGACGACAAGCACGTGCGCCGCTTCTACCCGGTGCTGCTTGCGGACCCGAAGCTGCCCGGGATCGGCTTCGGCATGCAACTCGCGCTCCGGGCCGCCGGGGACGACCCGGGAAAGAGCGCTTGGACCATCGGCGGCGTGCGCATCGGGCGGGAAAGCGTCCCCCGCATGATCAACTACGCCGGGCCGCCCGGCACAATCCCCACCGTCTCGATGGTCGCGCTGCTGCAGCCGGGCGCGCTCGAGGACCCGAAGGTGAAGGCGCTGAAGGGAAAGGTCGTGATCGTCGCGCAGAACAACGCCGGCACCTCCGACCGCCACTTCACGCCGTACTCGCGCGGCGCGCGTGCCGACCAGATGGCGGGCGGCGAGATTCACGCCAACATCGTGGAGACGATCCTCTCGGGCCGATACCCGAAGCCGCTGCCGCTCTGGCTCGAGCTCGCCTATCTGGCGCTGCTGCTCGCGGCGGCGGCGTACGTCTTCCTGAAGGAGCGGGTGCTGCTCGGCGCGGCGTTCGGCGCGGGGCTTGCGGCCGCGGCGGTGCCGCCCGCGTACTTCGCGTTCCAGAGCGACTGGGTGCTGCCGGTGGCCGCACCGCAGGCGGGAATCGTGGCGGCGCTGCTCATGACGCTCGCGCTGCGCCTCACGGGTGAGGAGCGCGAGCGCTCGCGCACGCGCCAGATCTTCGCGCGCTACGTCTCCGACGAGGTGGTGAACGTGCTGCTCGCGGAAGGGCGCTCGCCCGACATGAGCGGCGAGGCGCTCACGGTCACGGTGCTCTTCTCGGACATCCGCAACTTCACCACGATCTCGGAGAAGCTCTCGGCGCACGAGGTGGTCGCGATGCTGAACGAGTACTTCACGCGCGTGTGCAGGCCGATCCAGGCCGAAGGCGGGATGGTGAACAAGTTCATCGGCGACGCCGTGATGGGCGTGTTCGGCTCGCCGGTCGCGTATCCGGATCACGCGCGGCGCTCGATCCGCGCCGCCCTCGGCATGGCGCGCGAGGCCGAAGGCTTCCGGCAGTGGATGGCCGAGCGCTACGCGGACCGGGGGCTGCCCGAGTTCGCGATCGGCGTAGGGATGCACAGCGGCGAAGCGGTGATCGGCGACATCGGCACGCCCAAGCGGCGCGAGTTCACCGCGATCGGCGATACCGTGAACGCCGCCTCGCGCCTGGAGAGCGCCACCAAGGACCTGAAATGCGTGATCGTGGCGAGCGAAACCACGGTTCGGGCGGCCGGCGAGGGCGTGCGGACGGGCAAGATCGAGGAGATCCGGGTGAAGGGCAAGTCCGAGCCGATCCGCGTCCACGAGATCCTCGGCCTCGACGAGGGGTAAGATGCGCGTGAACCAGTTCCTGTCCGGGGGCGCAGCTCGGGGGTAAGCTCGATCGGTCGGGGCGGCGCGACGGGAGGACAACCATGAAGTCGACACGAATATTTCCGGTACTGATCGGTTTGGCGGCCGCGTCCTTCCTGGCCCGCGCGGCGGGGGACGTAGGGATGGTCAACCAGCTCTCGGGCGACGTCTCCTATTCGAGCGGGTCGGGGAACGCCAGGGCCCAGGCTTTCATGAAGGTGCGCGAGGGCGACCGCTTCACGGTGAGCGCGGGCGCGCAGGTGCGCGTGGTCTATTTCCAGGGCGGGCGGCAGGAGAGCTTCTCCGGCCCCGCGAGCTTCACGGCCGGCGCCAGGGCGAGCACCGTGCAAAGCGGCGCGCCGCCGCAGGTCACGGTGCTGCCCTCGGGGGTGCCGCAGAAGATCTCGCAGACCCCCGAGCTGATCCAGATCGCGAAGCTCGGGCGCTCCGGCGGCGTGGCGGTGCGCGGCGTCGAGCGCGAGCCGCACCTGACGCCCGCGCAGCAGGCCGAGGTGCGCCAGGCGCGCGAGACCTACAGGACGCTGCGCGCCGGGGCCGCGCCCGACGACATCACGCCGGAGCTCTATCTGTATTCGGTGCTCCAGGATCACCTCCTCTACGAGGACATGAAGCCGGTGGTGGAGGAGATGGCGAAGCGCCAGCCGCAGAGCCCCGAGGTGGCGGATCTGCGCGCGTACGTGAGGCTCAAGACCGAAACGAAGTAGAAAAGCTCCCGGTTTCGAAAAGGCCCGCGCAGGCGGGCTTTTTTGTTCCTAGAATCCGGACCCTATGGAGAAATTCGGACTGAAGGGCAGGCTCGAGGACGAGCGCATGCTCAGGGGCGCCGGGCGCTACGTCTCGGACTGGAACCTCCCGCGGCAGGCGTACGGGGTTTTCCTGCGCTCGGACCGGCCGCACGCGGAAATCGTCTCGGTCGACACCGCGGCGGCGCGCGGGATGCCCGGGGTGATCGCGGTCTTCACCGGGGACGACGTCGCCGCCGCGGGGCAGAAGCCGATGCCCGCGGCGGCGCCGATGAAGGGCCGCGGCGGCGCCGACCAGCTCGTGCCGCCGCGCTATTCGCTCACGCGCGGCCGTGTGCGCTACGTGGGCGAGCCGGTCGCGCTGGTGGTGGCCGAAAGCGCGCCGCAGGCGCAGGACGCGGCCGAGGCGATCGCGATCGAGTATCGCGAGCTTCCGGTGGTGGTGAGTGCCGAAGCCGCGCTCGCGCCGGGCGCGCCGCAGCTGCACGAGAACGTCCCGGGCAACCTCGTGATGGATTTCGTCGGCGGCGACGAGGCGGGCACGGACGCCGCCTTTGCGCGCGCAGCGAAGATCGTGAAGCTCACGGCGTATCACACGCGCGTCGTGGGAAATCCGATGGAGCCGCGCGCCGCGACCGGTGCCTACGATCCGGCGGCGGACCTCTACTACCTCTACGCCACCACGCAGGGCGCGGGGCCGATGCGGCTCCAGGTCGGCGCGATGCTAGGCGTGGCGCCGGAGAAAATCCGCGTCGTGGCCGAAGAAGTGGGCGGCGGCTTCGGCGTGCGCTTCAACGCCTACCCCGAGTACGGCGCGCTGCTCCTCGCCGCGAAGAATCTCGGCCGCCCCGTAAAGTGGGTCAGCACGCGCTCCGAGGTGTTCGTGTGCGACGAGCAGGCGCGCGACATCGTGCACACGGGAGAGCTCGCGCTCGACGCGAACGCCCGCATCCTCGGAATGCGCTTCGAGTATTTTTCGAACGTCGGCGCGTACCTCGCGTTCACGGGCTCGTTCATCAACACGGTGAACCTCGTGAACGTGGTGAGCGGGGTCTACGACGTCCCGGCGGTGTTCGTGCAGGCGAAGCTCGTGCTCACGAACACCGTGCCCACCGCGGCCTATCGCGGCGCGGGGCGCCCGGTCGCCTCGTACGCGATGGAGCGGCTGATCGACCAGGCGGCGTGGGAGATCGGCATGGACCCGGCCGAGTTCCGGCGCCGCAACCTGGTTCCGAAGTCGAAGTTCCCGTACAGGATCGCCACCGGCTTCGAGTACGACTGCGGCGACTTCGAGGGGGTCCTTGACCAGGCCCTCGAGGCGTCGGACTGGGACGGCTTCGAGAGCAGAAGAAAAGCATCTCAGGCACAGGGCAGGCTCCGCGGTCGCGGTATCTCCACGTACATCGAAGCGACCGCCTCCGGCGGCTTCGCGCCCTTCGACCAGGCGCACGTCACCTGGGAGAGGGACGGCACGCTGACGCTGCGAACCGCCTCGCACAGCCACGGCCAGGGACACGAGACCACTCTCGCGCAGATCGTCTCGCGCGTGCTCGGCGTCCCGATCGAAAGAATACGGCTGCGCACCTCGGAGCCCGACCGCTTCATGGTCGCGAATCCGACCGGAGGCTCGCGTACTCTTCTCGGTATCGGGAGCGCCATGCACTTCGCCGCGCACGAGATCGTGAAGAACGGCATGGCGCTCGCGGCCGAGGCGCTGGAGAGCGCCGCCGCCGACATCGAGTTTTCGGACGGCAGCTACCGCATCAAGGGTACCGACCGCGCGATCTCGATCACCGCGCTCGCGCAGAAGTATCCCGGCAAGCTCGACCTCGACTACCGCGACCGGCCCAAGGTCCCCTCGACCTTCCCGAACGGCTGCCACATCGCCGAGATCGAGATCGACCCCGAGACCGGCGAGTCCGAGATCGTGTCCTACGTCGCCTGCGACGACGCGGGCAACATCATCAATCCCCAGATCGTGGAAGGGCAGATGCAGGGCGGGATCACGCAAGGCGCCGGGCACGTGTTCCTCGAGCAGGCGGTGTACGACGCGAACGCCCAGCTCCTCACCGGGAGCTTCATGGACTACGCCATGCCGCGCGCGGGGCTGGTGGGCGGCCTGCGGGTGCTCGAACACCCGGTGCCCACCGCCACCAATCCCCTGGGCGCGAAGGGCGTGGGCGAGGCCGGCGTCACCGGCTCGATGCCCTGCCTGATGAACGCGGTGCTCGATGCGCTGCGCAGCGCGGGCGTCACGCACTTCGACATGCCCGCGAGCCCGCAGCGGCTGTGGGCGGCGCTGCGGAAGAAGAACTAGAAATCGATCTCCGGCTTTCGGCCGGAAACGATGTCGGCGATAAGCCGGCCCGACCCGCACGCGTGCGTCCAGCCGAGGGTGCCGTGGCCGGTGTTGAGAAAGAGGTTGCGGTAGCGCGTGGCGCCGATGCGGGGGATGTTGGAGGGCGTCGCAGGGCGTAACCCCGTCCAGAATTCCGCTTTTTCGACAACTCCCGCATTCGGAAAGAGGTCCATCGTCCGGTCCAGGATCGCCCGGCACCGTCGCTCGTTGATCGAGGTGTCGTAGCCGGTGAGCTCCGCGGTGCCCGCGATGCGCAGGCGATCGCCCAGGCGCGAGAACACGAGCTTGCGCGACTCGTCGGTCAGCGACACGGACCACGCCGCGCGCGGATCCTTCACCGGCATCGTCACCGAGTAGCCCTTCACCGGGTAGATCGGGAGCGAGATCCCGATCGGCCGAAGCACGAGCGGGCTGTAGCTGCCGAGCGAGACGACATACGCGTCGGCGCGCAGGGGATCGCCGTTGACCAGGACGCTTTCGATCCTGTCGTCGTCAACGGCGAATCCTTTTATTGAAGACCCATACTCGAACTTCACCCCGCTCGCTGCGCAATGCTTCGCGAGCTCGCGCGTGAAGGCGTGCGCGTCGCCCGATTCGTCCGACGCGGAATAGGTGCCGCCGGTGAGGCGGGCCCCCAGCGCGGCGAGCGCGGGCTCGATGGCGACGCATTGCTCGCGCGACTTGACTTCCCGGTCCACGCCGAGCGAGCGCATGAATCCGGCGTGCGCGGCGGCCTTTTCGAGCTCGCGCGCGTCGGTGTAGAAGTGCAGGATCCCGCGCTCGAGATGGTCGTAGCGCAGGCCGGTCTGCATTCGCAGCGCCCGGAGCTTTGCGCGACTGTAGATCCCGAGCTTGACCAGGCGTGCCGTGTTTTTCCTGTAATGTGATTCAAAACACTCGAGCAAAAACCGCAAACCCCATTTCCACTGCTCCGGGTCCATGCGAAGGCGGAACAGCAGCGGCGCGTCCTCGCGCCCCAGCCAGGCGAGCACCTGCGCGAGCGCCGCGGGGCTCGCCCACGGCTCGGCGTGGCTCACCGAGATCTGGCCGCCGTTGGCGAAGCTCGTCTCGAGGCCGGCCGCCTCGCGTCGCTCGAACACGGTCACGTCGTGGCCCGCCTCGCGCAGGTACCACGCGGAGGCGACGCCCACGACGCCCGCGCCGAGGACTGCGATTCTCATGAGGCAGCGATTCTATTCCGGCGATTACAATGACGCCGCGTGACTTCGGATCCGACCAGATTCCTCCAGGACATGGACCGGCGGCTCGCCGGCTGGGACGAGCCGGAGGCGCGCCTGCGCAAGGCGCTCGACTTCGACCACTTCCGGCTCTGGGCGCAGCCGATCGTGGCGCTCGCGCCGCCGGGCGGCATCGCGATGGCCGAGGCGCTGGTGCGCCTGCGCGAGGAGGAGGCGCGGCTCCTGCCGCCGGGCGATTTTCTCCCCGCGTTCGAGCACTACGGCATGATGCCGGAGCTCGACCGCTGGGTCGTGCGCCACGCGCTCAGGCGCCTCGCCGAAGGCGGGCGCGTAAAGCGCCTGTGCGTGAACGTCTCGGGCCAGACGCTCGAGGAGGAGGCGTTCGTTCCCTTCGTGGCGATGCAGCTGCGCATGACGGGGCTGGAGCCCGGCGCGCTCGTGCTCGAGATCGACGAGAGCGACGCGCTCGACCGGCGCGCCGCCGCCGGGCGCTTTGCTCTGGAGATGAAGAAGGTCGGCTGCCAGCTGTTGCTGGACGGCTTTGCGCGGCGCTCGGTCTCGTTCGAGCCGCTCAAGGCGCTGCGCGTGGACCACGTCAAGATCGACGGCGTCGTGGTGCGGAACATCCTGCGCTCGGAGGTCGCGGCCGCCAAGCTGCGCGCGATCGTGCGCGTGGGGCAGGTGACGGGCGTGGGCGTGATCGCAGAATGCGCCGAGGACCCGGAGGTGCTCGCGCGCCTCGCCGGGCTCGGAGTGGGCTACGCGCAGGGCTTCGGCGTGGGCGAGCCGCAGCCGATCGACAGGCTCTTCGCTACGGGATGATGAACGACGTCGTCGCGGCATCCCGGGAGCGGGTGCGCGGGCGCGGCCTGCGGATCGCGCTGCCCGAGGGTGGCGACGAGCGGATCGCCGAGGCGGCGAGAAAGCTCCGGGAGCAGGGGCTGGCCGAGCCTGTCCTCCTGAAGAACGAACTGAAATCGGATCGTCTCGACGCCTACGCCGCCCTGTATCTCCGGGGCAGGCCGGACGCGAGCCCGGCAGTGGCCAGGCGCATCGTGGCGAAGCCCCTGTTCCACGCCGGCATGATGGTGAAGGCGGGCGACGCCGAGGCGATGCTCGCGGGCGCGGCGACCACCACGGCGCGCGTGATCGAGGCCGGGCTGTTGACCGTGGGGCTCGCGCCCGGGATCCTGACGCCGTCGAGCTTTTTCCTGATGTGTCTTGAGAAAAAAACGTTCATCTACTCCGATTGCGCGGTCAACGCGGACCCGGACGCCGAGCAGCTCGCCGACATTGCACTCGCCTCGGCGGAGTCCTGCCGGAGGCTGCTGGGCGAGGAGCCGCGCGTGGCGCTGCTTTCGTTTTCCACCAAGGGCAGCGCGAAGCACGCGCGCGTGGACAAGGTCGTCCAGGCCCTCGCGATCGCGCGCCGCCGCGCGAGCGGGCTCGCGATCGACGGGGAGCTGCAGGCCGACGCGGCGCTCGTGGAGACCGTCGCGCGGAAAAAGCTCGAGGACCTCGGCCCGGTGGCGGGCCGTGCGAACGTGCTCGTGTTCCCGGATCTGGACGCGGGTAACATCGCCTACAAGCTCACGCAGCACCTCGCGGGGGCGCGGGCGATCGGACCGGTCCTGCAGGGGTTTGCCAAGCCGGTTTCGGATCTATCCCGCGGGGCGAGCGTGGACGACATTGTCGCGACCGCGACGGTTCTGCTCTCACAGGCATTGGATCAGGAAACTCACAGGTGAAGGAAATGTCTCCATGAAGCTCGATCTGTACTTTGCACCCGGCGCGTGCTCGTTCGTGCCGCACGCGGGGCTCGAGGCGATCAAGGCGGCGACCGGGCAGGAATTCGAGCCCAGGCTCGTGAAACTGCACCGCGGCGAGCACAAGACGCCCGAGTACCTGGCGATGAATCCCAACGGACAGGTGCCCGTGCTGGTCGCCGACGGCAAGCCGCTCAACCAGATCGTCGCGATCTGTGATTTTCTAGACCGCAGCTTCCCGGGAGCGGAGATGCTGCCTGCCGAGCCGTGGGCGCGCGCGCAGGCGATGAGCCAGCTCGCCTGGATGAACAACACCGTTCACCCGACCTTCACGCACGTCTTTCGGCCCGCGGAGTTCGCCGAGGGCGAGATGGCGCAGGCCGACGTGAAGAGAGCCGCCGCGGCCCGGTTCCGCACGTATCTCGAGCGCATCCAGGGCTGGATTGCGAACGCCTCGCCCTACTGGCACGGCGCGCGGATCACGTTCCACGACGCCTACGCCTTCACGCTCTTGCGCTGGGGCGGCTACGCCGGGATCGATCCGAAATCGCTTCCCGCGTACCTGGCGTACGTGGAGAGAATCATGGCCGCGGCGCCGATCGCCGCGGCGCTCGAGCGCGAGCGCATCAAGCTCGATACCTACAAGCCGGCCTGAAAGCCGAACATCGGGGTCAGACCCCGGTTTCGGTTTCCCGGCGCTGCTCGACGGGCACGTATTGCCGCGGCTCGGGGCCGTTGTAGAGCGTGAGCGGCCGGATCAGGATGTTGTTCTCCATCTGCTCGAGCACCGACACCGTCCAGCCGGGAACGCGCCCGACGGCGAAGATCGGAACGAACAGGTCTTCCCTGATGCCGTTGAGGTAGTAGACGACGCCGGCGTAGAAATCGACGTTGACGTTCACGCCGTGGCGCGCGTAGGGCTTCATCGCCTCTACGAGCGCTTCCAGGATCTGGAACCACTGTGGCTGGCCCATCTCGCGCGAGAGCTTCTCTACGCCAGCGCGCATGTGGCGCGCGCGCGGGTCCTCGGCGCGGTACACGCGGTGCCCGAAGCCCATCACGGCTTGCCTGGCCGAGCGCTTGCGCTTCACGTAGTCCGCGGCGTTCGAGGCCTCGCCGATCTCCAGCGCCATCTTCATCACGTTCTCGGCCGCGCCGCCGTGCGCGGGGCCCGAGAGCGCCGCGATCGCGGCGGTGACCGCGGCGTGCAGGTTCGCCTCCGTCCCGGCGACCACGCGCGCGGTGAAGGACGACGCGTTCGAGCCGTGCTCGGCGTGCAGGATCATGTCGGTGTCCATGAGCTTCGCCGCGTCCGCGCTCGGCCTCGCCCCTTTCAGCATCCAGAGAAAGTTGGCGGCGTGGGAGAGCTTCGGATCGGGCGCCACGGGCTCGCGGCCGTTGCGGATCGCCTCGTGCGCGGCGACGATCATCGGCACCTGCGAGGTGAGCCGGATGCCCTTGCGAAGCGTCGCGTCGGGCGAATTGTCGGCGACTTCCGGATCGAACGCCGCGAGCGCCGACACCGCCGTGCGAAGAACGTCCATCGGATGGGCCGTTCTTACCGTCTTTATGATTTCAAGGATCTCGTCCGGCAGGCGGCGAGACGCCTTCAATTCCGAATCGAACGATTCAAGTTGCGACGGAGTGGGTAATTCCCCTTTCAAGAGCAGGTAGCAGGTCTCCTCGAACGTGGAGCGCTGCGCGAGATCGTGGATCGAGTAGCCGCGGTAGCGCAGCTCCCCGGCGCGCCCGTCGATGAAGCACACGCGCGAGCGGTCGAAGTAGACGTCCTTCAGCCCGCGCCGGATTTCGATTCTCTCTTCGCCCATGGGTTACCCCGCCGAGAAGCCGCCGTCGACGAAAATCGTCTGTCCCGTAATGTAGTCCGAGGCCGGGCTCGCGAGGAAGACCGCGGCGCCGGCGAGATCGGAGAGCTCGCCGTTTCTCCCGATCATGGTGCGCCCGGCCATCGCCTTCCAGCGCACCGGATCGTTCGCCACCGGAGCCGTGAGCGGCGTGGCGAAGAAGCCGGGCGCGATCGCGTTGACGTTGACGCCGTGGCGCGACCAGGCCTCGGCCTGCGCGCGCGTGAGCTGCATCAGGCCTGCCTTGGAGGCGCCGTAGGGGCCGGAATTGCCGAATGCGCGCACCGACTGCAGCGAGGCGATGTTGACGATGCGGCCCCAGCGGCGCGCGATCATCGCCGGCGCGAGCTTCTGCGCGAGAAAGAACGGCGCTTCCAGGTTCAGGCGCAGCGTCGCGTCCCAGTCGGCCTCCGTGATCTCGAGCATCGGCTTGCGGATGTTGATTCCGGCGGCCGAGACCAGGATGTCGGGCGCGCCGAAAAAGGTCGGCGCCGCTGCGGCGCATTCGGCGAGCGCGGCGCGGTCGGCAAGATCGCAGGGCAACGCCGCGGCCGGGCGGCCGTCATCGAGGATCTGCTTTCTCGTCCTCTCCAGTTCCTCGGCACGGCGTGAAACAAGCACGACCTGCGCTCCTGCGTCGGCCAGCGCGAGCGCGATCGCGCGGCCGATGCCGGAGCTTGCGCCGGTGACGAGCGCCACGCGGCCGTCGAGCCGGAAGCGGTCGAGTACGCTCACTGCGCCAACGGTGCGCCTTTGTCGAACGCGTCTCCGGGAAAGTATTTCGCCAGCCGCTCGTCCGCCGTGCGCGCGTGCGCCTCCATGCCTTCGAGGCGCGAGATGCGCGCCGTGGCCTGCGCAATCTCGCGGTTCGCGGCGCGCGTCATGCGCTGCCAGGTGACGGTCTTGATGAACTTGTGCACCGACAAGCCTCCGGAGTAGCGCGCCGCGCCCTTGGTCGGCAGGATGTGGTTGGGGCCCGAGGCCTTGTCGCCGTAGGCGACGGTCGTCTCCTCGCCGAGAAAGAGCGAGCCGTAGCAGGTGAGGTTCGCGAGCCACCAATCGAGGTCGCGCGCGTGCACCTCGAGGTGCTCCGCGGCGTAGCGGTCGGACGCACGGGCTGCTTCTTGCCTGTCGCCGCAAAAGAGAATTTCGCCGTAGTCGCGCCATGCCGTACCCGCCGCATCCCGCGCGGCCGGGGGGAGCTTCTCGATGAGACGGGGAACCTCGTCCATCACCTTCAGGCCCAGATCCTTCGAAAGCGTGATCAGCCAGGCCGGCGTTTCGTGGCCGTGCTCGGCCTGGCCCACGAGATCGACCGCCACGAGATGCGGATCCGCGGTGTCGTCGGCGATCACCGCGATCTCGGTGGGGCCGGCAAGCACGTCGATGCCCACGCGCCCGAAGAGCGCGCGCTTGGCTTCCGCCACGTACTTGTTGCCGGGCCCGACGACGATGTCGGCCGGGGCGCCCGTGAAGAGGCCGTAGGCGAGTGCAGCGATCGCCTGCACGCCCCCGAGCGTGAGGATCACGTCCGCGCCCGCGACCTTCATGGCGTAGAGCACGTGAGGGTGGATGCCTTCGCCCCGATACGGGGTGGAGCAGGCGATGACCGTGGGCACGCCCGCCGCCTTCGCCGTGGCGATGCTCATGTAGGCGGAGGCGATATGCGCGTAGCGTCCCGTCGGCACGTAGCAGCCGGCGACGTTCACCGGGATGAGCCGCTGGCCTGCGACGAGACCCGGCCGAAGCTCCACCGAGAACTCGCGCATCGACTCGAGCTGCGCGCGCGCGAAACGGCGCACCTGGTCGGTGCCGAATTCGATGTCGCGCCGCACTCCGGCGGGCACGTCGCGCGTGCGCCGCTCGATTTCCTCGGGCGTCACCACGATCTGCCCAGCCCAGCCGTCGAGCTTCGCGGCGTACTCGTGCACCGCGGCCTCGCCGCGCGCCGCGATCCCGGCGAGCATCTCGTCCACGACCTTCCTCGCCGAGGCGGTCTCGGTCTCGGGCGTCTTCGGCGCCTTCTTCAGGTATTCGATCATTTCGAGTAGAGGACCCCGGGGAGCCAGAGCGCGAGCTGCGGGAAGATCATGACCAGCACGAGCCCGATCGCCTGCAGGCCCATGAACTGGAGCATCCCTTTGTAGATGTCCGAGAGCTCCCACTGCGGCGCGACGCCCTTCAGAAAGTAGGCCGAGAGCGCCACCGGGGGCGAGAGCCACGCGGTCTGCAGGTTCACCGCGACGAGAATCCCGAACCAGGTGACGTTGAAGCCGAGCTCCTTCACCATCGGCAGCATGATCGGGAGAAATATCAGCACGATCGGCACCCACTCGAGCGGCCAGGCGAGAAGGAAAATGACCGCCATGAGGAGCACGAGCACCACCATGGGCGGCATGTCCAGGCCGAGCAGCGCCTGGGTCATCATCATCGGGGTGCCCAGGCGGGAGAACACCGCGCCGAAGAAGTTGGAGGCCGCGACGAGAAACAGGATCAGGCACGAGACCTCGAGCGTCTTCAGCACCGAATCGTAGAGCAGCTTCCAGGTGAGCCGGCGGTAGACGATGACGAGGAGCAGCGATCCGGCCGCGCCGATCGCGGCGCCCTCGGTCGGCGTCGCGAAGCCGAACAGGATCGAGCCCAGAGACGCGAGCACCAGCACCGCGGGCGGCACCAGCCCCTGCACGAACTCCTTCAGGATCTCGAGCGCCGAGTCCGCATGCTCGGCCTCCGGGAGCGCCGGGCCGAGCGCGGGATTGAGCCAGCAGCGCACCATCGCGAAAACGGTATAGATCGCGGCGAGCGCGAGGCCCGGCAGGATCGCCGCGGCGAAGAGATCCGTCACCGGAACGCCGATCACCGGGCCCATGACCACCAGCATCACGCTCGGCGGGATCAGGATCCCGAGCGTGCCGCCCGCGGTGATGATCCCCGCCGAGAGCTGCACGTCGTATTTCGAGCGGTCCATCGCGCGCGCCGCCATGATCCCGAGGAGCGTCACCGACGCGCCCACGATCCCGGTCGCGGCGGCGAAGATCGTGGCGCAGAACATCACCGCGATGTACAGCGACCCGTGCACGCGCGCAAGCGCCAGTTGCACCGAGCGGAACAGCCGCTCGAGCAAGCCCGCCTGCTCGAGGAGCAGCCCCATGAAGACGAAGAGCGGGACGGAGGCGAGCGTCTGCTCGCGCATCACCTGGAAGAACTGGAACACCATCAGGTGGAAGACCGTATCGCCGAAGCCCGCGTAACCGAAGAGGATCCCGAGGATGATCAGCGTGAACGCGATCGGAAAGCCGACGAAGATGCCCGTCAGCAGGGCGACGATCATCCCGATGCCGATCGTCTCAGGGCTCATGGCTCACCAGCTCCTCGAGCGTCCTGTGCACCACCAGCCAGCGCCCGGTGCGCAGCGCGTAGACGCATTTCAGGAGCTCCGAGACCCCCTGCGCGAGCAGCAGCGCCGCGGCGACCGGGATCACGGCCTTCAGGGGATAGATCACGGGCATCCACGAGCTCCCCGCCGTGCGCTCGTTGCGCAGCCACGAGTTCCAGGCGAACTCCGCCCCGAGCCACATGAAGATGGCGATGCCGGGGAAGAACAGCAACAGGTAGCAGAGCGCGTCCACCGTCGCCTGCGTCTTCACCGACCAGCGCTGGTAGAGAAAATCGGTGCGGATGTGCGCGCCGCGGTACAGCGTGTAGGCGGCGCCCAGCATGAAGAGCGCGCCGTAGAGCATGTAGCTCGTGTCGTAGGCCCATTGCGTGGGGGTCGCGACGTGGCGGATCACCACCTCGTAGGTCATCACGCCGACGAGCGGCAGGATCAGCCAGGCGACGACGCGACCCGACCACGCGCTGACCGCGTCGATCGCGCGGATGGTGCGTTCGAGTTTCCTCATCGCTTTCGCCTAAAAAAAGAGGCGGCCGGGGCCGCCTCGTTCGTGCGGATGGACAGGGCTACTTCGCGCCCTTGAGGTACGCGTCGGAGACCGAGGTATTCAGCTTCTGGATGCTGTGCCAGTACGGCACCACGTCCCTGGCGAAGGCGGCCTGCGAGTCGAGCACCTTCTTGAAGAACGCGTTCTTGGCCGCGTTCTCCTCCATCACCTTCTTCGCCGCGGCCATGAACGCGGGGAAATAGTCCGGCGGCGTCTCGTGCACCTGCACGCCGTGCTTGGCCTTCAGCTCGATCAGCGCGAGCGCGTTGGCGCGGATGCGGTAGGCCACCGACTCGGCGAGCGAGGCGATCGTGGCGCCCTCGAAGATCGCCTGCACGTCCCTGGGCAGCTTGTTCCAGAACGCCTTGTTGATGTAGATGTCGGCATTGACCGTGTTCTGGTGCAGGCCCTGCAGGTAGTAGTGCTTGAAGGCGCGGTGAAAACCGTAGGCGAGGTCGGTCACCGGGCAGCACCACTCGGCGGCATCGAGCACGCCGCGCTCGGCCGAGGGGATGATCTCCGCGCCGGGAAGGGCGATCGCGGTCACGCCCATCTCCTTGTAGATCGCGCCCGGGATCCCGGGCGGCGTGCGGAAGCGCTTCTTGCGCAAATCGGCGAGCGAATTGATCGGCTCCTTGAACCAGCCGAGCGCCTCCGGCCCCACGGGCTGCACCATGAAACCCACGACGTTCATCTTCATGTGCTGGTCCCAGAGCTCGCGATAGAGCTCCTTGCCGCCGCCTTCGAGGAACCAGGAAACCCATGCCTGCTGGTCCATGCCAAGGCCCGAGCCGCCCGAGGGCGAGCCGAAAAGCATCGCCGCCGGGTGCTTGCCCGACCAGTAGTGCGTCCAGGCGAACCCGGACTCGACCAGCCCCTTGTCCACCGCGTCGAGAATCTCGAAGGCGCCGACCACCGCGCCGTCGGGCAGCACTTCGACCTTGAGCCGTCCGCCGGTCATCGCGTCGACGCGCTGCGAGAACTTCTGCAGCATCTTGAATTCGTCGGCCGCGGCCGGCACCGCGGTCTGGAGCCGCATCCTGAAGCTCTGCTGCGCCTGGGCCGCGCCCGGCACGAGCGCGGCGGCGAGCGTCAGCGCCGCGATTTTCCCCACCCACGAACGAAGCTTGTCCATGCAGTCCTCCCCTCGGTTGGCTGCGCCAGATGAAAACGCTTGCAAAGGCTATTTTGGGGAATTCTCATAGTCAAGCTGCGGTGCAGCATCCGAGAACCACAAGCGGTTTCATGATGATAGAGTTCCGCCCCATGAAACTGCGCTCGAGCCCGAAGCTGCGCGACGTGGCGCGCGCCGCGGGCGTTTCGCTCGCTACGGCTTCGCGCGCGCTCTCGGAGCCCGGGCTCGTAAGGGAGGACACGCGCGAGCACGTGAGGAACGTCGCCACGATGCTCGGCTACGTGCCGCACGGGGCGGCGCGCGCGCTCGCCACGCGCCGCTCGCGAACCGTGGGCGCCGTGTTCCCGCCGGTGGACAACCCGATTTTCGCTGCGGCTACGCAGGCGCTCGCGCACGAGCTCGCGGGCGCGGGCTACACGCTGCTCCTCGCGACGCACGAGTACGATCCCGAGGCCGAAGTCGCGGCCACGCGGGCGCTGCTCGAGCGCGGGGTGGACGGCCTGGTGCTGATCGGCCTGGACCATTCGCCCGCGCTCTATCAGCTGCTCGGGCAGTCGGGCGTTCCGTACGAGCTCACCTGGTCGCTCGACCCGGCGGGCTATCACCACTGCGTGGGGGTCGCGCACCGGCTCGCCTCGGTGCGCGTGACGCAGCACCTGCTCGACCTCGGGCATCGCGAGTTCGCCGTGATCGCCGGCGTGACCGCGCACAACGACCGCGCGCGCGAGCGGCTCGCGGGCGTGCGCGAAGCGCTCGCGGCGCGAGGCATCGAGCTGCGCGCCGACCGTGTGAGCGAGGCGGAATTCTCGATTCCGCAGGGCCGGCGCGCCTTCGTCGGGCTGCTCGAGCGTGCGCCGGGGTTCACCGCGCTCGTGTGCGGCAACGACACGCTCGCGCTCGGGGCGCTTGCGGAGTGCGTGCGCCGCGGACTTCGCGTGCCGCAGGAACTCTCGGTCGCCGGGTTCGACGACATCGACATGGCGGCCGAGATCACGCCCTCGCTCACGACGGTGCATGTTCCCGCGTCGGACATCGGGCGGCTCGCCGGCAGCCGCATGCTCGCGCGCCTCGCCGGCCGTCAGGTGCCCACGGTAGAGGAGGTGCGAGCCGATCTCGTAGTGCGCGCGAGCACCGGCCGGGCCCCGAATTGAGCGACGCCGACTACGTCATCGTGGGCGCGGGCAGCGCGGGCTGCGTGCTCGCGAACCGTCTCTCCGCGGACGGTCGCCATCGCGTCGCGCTGCTGGAAGCCGGGCCGCGCGACCGCTCGCTCTGGATCCACCTCCCGATCGGCTACGGCAAGACGATGTTCCACCCGGTGTACAACTGGGGCTTCTACACCGATCCCGAGCCGGGGACGAATCACCGGCGCATCTACTGGCCGCGCGGCCGGGGGCTCGGCGGCTCTTCTTCGATCAACGGCCTCATCTGCATCCGCGGCCAGCCGGAGGACTACGACCGCTGGGCAGCGCTGGGCAACCGCGGCTGGGGCTGGAACGACGTGCGTCCGTACTTCGAGAAAAGCGCCATGAGCGTTTCCGACATCGGCGAGCGGCACGAGCTGATGGAGGCGATCATCCGCGCCGCCAACGAGCTCGGCATTCCGGCGAACGCGGACTTCAACGGCGCGCGCCAGGAGGGGGTCGGCTATTACCGGCTTTTCACGAAGAACGGCTGGCGCTCCTCCAGTGCGACCGCGTACCTGCGGCCGGCGCAGGGACGGCCGAATCTGCGGATCGAGACGGACGCGCACGTCACGAAGATCCTCGTCGAGGGAACGCGCGCGACTGGCGTTCAATACAGAAAGAACGGAAAAACCCTCGTCATCACGGCCGCCCGCGAAATCATCCTGTCCGCCGGTGCGATCCAGTCGCCGCAGCTGCTTCAGCTTTCCGGAATCGGTCCCGGGAAGCTGCTTCAATCCTTCGACATACCCGTCGTCAAGGATCTCCCGGGCGTCGGCGAAAACCTGCAAGACCATCTGCAGCTGCGCGTGATGTACAAGTGCACCAGGCCGATCACGACCAACGACGATCTGCGGTTCTTCTGGAGAAGGATGCTGATCGGGGCGAAATGGGTTCTTACGCGAAAAGGCCCCCTGGCCGTCGGCATCAACCAGGGCGGGCTCTTCACGCGCGTGCTGCCCGGATCGAAGACGCCCGACGTCCAATTCCACTTCGCCACGCTCTCGGCGGAGCTCGCGGGCGCGAAGCCGCATCCGTGGCCCGGGTTCACGATGTCGGTGTGCCAGCTCCGGCCCGAGTCGCGCGGCACCGTGCGCATCCGCTCGGCCGATCCCTTCGAGCCGCCGTCGATGAAGCCGAATTACTTGAGCTGTGAAGTGGACAGGAAATGCGCGGTTGCCGGTGTGCGATTGGCGCGGAACCTGGCAAATACCCAATCCCTGAAACCCTACATTGCCGAAGAGTACCGCCCCGGCCCCAACGCGCGATCCGACGATGATCTCCTCAAATTCGCGCGCGACCACGGCGCCACCATCTTCCACCCCTCGGGCACCTGCAAGATGGGCAACGATCCGATGGCGGTCGTGGACACTGACTTGAAGGTCCATGGAATTGCAGGGCTGCGCGTGGTCGACTGCTCGGTGATGCCCACGCTCGTCTCCGGCAACACGCACGCGCCCGTGGTGATGATCGCCGAGAAAGCGTCCGACCGCATACTTTCGGGCTAGCCGCCCTGCGCTCCAGCCGCGCCCAGCCGGCGTCGACCTCGCGCTGCAACTGCTCGATCGCAGCGTCGTCCAGATGCCGGTAGCGCTGCTGCGCCTGGAGGTATTCGCGCACCGGCCGGGACTTCGGCGGACCGGTGAGCGTGTAGCGCCAGCCGTCCTCGACTTCGTAGAGCGGATAGACGCCGCTTTCCACCGCCAACCGCGCCACGGCGATCCCCTGGTCTTCCGGAACGCCCCAGCCGTCGAGGCAGGGCACGAGGAGCGTCAGGACGCGCATGCCGCGGATCGCTTTCGCCTTGCGCACCTTGCGCGCGAGGTCGTCGAGATAGGCCACGGTGGCGCTCGCCGCGTACGGGATTTCGTGCGCCGCCATGATCTCGATGAGGTTGTTCTTGCGCGTCGCCTTGCCCGCGGGAGTGGAGCCGGTGCGCGCGTAGTGCGGGGTGGAAGAGGACTTCTGCGCGCCGGTGTTCATGTAGCCCTCGTTGTCGAAGCAGACGTAGAGGATGTTCTCGTTGCGCTCGGCAGCCGAGGACAGGCACTGCAGGCCGATGTCGTACGTGCCGCCGTCCCCCGCGAGCACGACGACCTGCGTGTCCCTGCGCCCGCGCACGTCGAGCGCCCGGCGCAGGCCCGGGGCGGAGGCGGCGCTCGTTTCGAGCGCGCACTGGTACACGGGGATGCGAAAGCCGCTGCAGGGCTGCGGCCCGGCGATGATCGCCATGCAGGAGGGCGGGATGACCGCAACGGTATCGGGGCCGAGGGCGCCGAGCACGTGGCGCGCCGAGAGCGCGTCGATGCAGCCGGGGCAGGCGACGTGCCCGGAGCAGAGGAGATCGGTCAATCCACCCATATCGCCTCGGGAACGGGAACCGTCTCGCGCGCACGCGTTGCAAAGGAGAAGATCTTTTCGGGCGGCACGTTCACGCCGCCGACGCCCGCGAGGCAGCCGTGCACGCGCGGCGCGCGATCCATGCCGTAGAGCGCCGCGCGCAGCTCCTGGTGCAGCGCGCCGCCCGCGCCGGGCGAGAAATCGCGCTCGAGCACGACCACGTCGCGCACTCCCGCGAGCGCGTGGCGGAGCTCTGCCGCCGGTAGCGGGCGAAACAGCCGCACCTTGGCGAGCCCGGCGGCATGGCCCGCCGCGCGCAGCGCGTCCACGGCTTCGCGCGCGGTGCCGCACATGCTGCCCATGCTGACGAGAACGGGATCGGCGTCTTCGCACCGGTAGCGCTCGGCGAGGCCCCAGCCGCGCCCGGTGCGCGCCTGCCACTCGCGGTCCGCTGCGTCTGCCGCGGCGGGCACGCGCTCCATCGCGGCGCCGATCTCGCGCCGGTGCCGGCGGTACATGTCCTGCGTGACGACGTTGCCCCACGATTCGCCGCGGCCGGGATCGAGAAAATGCTCCGGCGCGTAGGCCGGGAGGTAGGCATCGACGAGCGCCTGCGGCGGCACGCTCACCGGTTCGAGCGAGTGCGAGACGTAGAAGGCGTCGATGTTGATCATCACGGGCAGCAGCACCTGCTCGGCCACGCGGTACGCCTGGATCACCGTGTCGAGCGCCTCCTGCGTGCTCTCGCAGTAGTACTGGATCCAGCCGGTGTCGCGCTGCGCGATGCTGTCGGTCTGATCGGGCCAGAACGCCCAGGGCGAGGCGATCGTGCGATTGACGTTCGCCATCACGATCGGCGCGCGCGCGCCGCTCGCGTAGTGCAGCAGCTCGTGCATCAGCATGAGCCCCTGCGAGGCGGTCGCCGTGAAAACGCGCACGCCGGCGAGCGACGCCGGAATTCACGCCGCCATCACCGAGTGCTCGGATTCCGGCGTGAGGAACTCGGCGTCGAGCTCGCCCGCGGCGTGGAACTCGGTGAGGAGCTCGAGGATCGGCGTCTGCGGCGTGATCGGATAGACCGGCACGACTTTCGGCGGCGCGAGCCGCGCGCCCCACGCGATGGCGTGATTTCCGGAGAGCAGCACGCGGTCCTGCGCGACGGCGCTCACCGCAGCTCCTCCTGCATTGCGATCGAGCCCGTCGGGCATTCCCGCGCGCAAAGCCCGCAGCCCTTGCAGTACTCGTCCGCGACCGCATAGCCGCCCGGCACGCGCCGCACCGCCATGTCGGGACAGTAGTGGAAGCAGTTGTCACGGAAGACGCAGCGGCCGCAGGAAAAGCAGCGCCCGGCCTCGGCGAGCGCCTGCCGCCCGTCGAGCGCCGGACGAGCGCCCTCGGGCCGCGCGGCGTGCGGGTGGTAGAAAGTGTTGATGGCCCCGAGCGGGACGGTGGATCGGGCGGTTATTCCAGGCTCGCGCTCGCCCTTCAGCCAGCGATCGATCGCAGCCGCGGCATTGCGGCCTGCCGCGATCGCCTGCGTGACGAAGCGCGCCGTGCTCGCGACGTCGCCACCGGCGTACACGCCCGGGAGGCTCGTCGCGCCGTGCGCATCGGTGCGGATGAGCGCGCCGTCGGTTTCGAGGGCGGAGAAGGGCTCGAGCTCCGGGTCCTGGCCGATCGCCACGACGATCGCGTCGGCGTCCAGGCGGAACTCGGTGCCTTCGAGCGACGTCACGCGGAATTCGGCGCGACGCACGCCGGGCTCGAAGCGCACGCGCACGCATTCGAGCGTTACGGCGTGCGAACCCCGGCCCGCCGAGCGCAGCATCACGCCGCCGTGGATCGCGACGCCTTCTTCCCTTGCCTGCACGACTTCTTCGCGCTGGGCGGGCATCTGCGCTTCGGCTTCGAGCGCGAGAACGCTCACCTCGTGACCGGCGCGGCGCGCGCTGCGCGCCACGTCCATCGCGGCGCTGCCGCCGCCGATGACCGCGAGCCGCCGCCCCAGCGCGGGCGGCGTGCCCGCGTTCGTCTGCGCGAGGTAGGCGGCGCCGTCCAGCAGCCAGTCCTTCGCGCCACCGAGCTGCGGCAGGCGCTTCGGGCGGCGCGCGCCGGTCGCAAGGTAGACGGCGTCGAATTCGTCGCGCAGCGATTCGAAATCGCCCGGTGCGCGGAGCTCCGTCCCGGTGCGCACTTCGATACCGAGCTCGAGAATGCGCCCGACCTCGCCGTGGAGCACCTCGCGCGGCAGGCGGTAGGGCGGAATTCCCGAGCGCATCAGGCCGCCGAGCTCGGGCGCGGCCTCGAAGACCGCGACCCGATAGCCGAGGCGGCGAAGCTGGCAGGCCGCCGAGAGTCCCGAAGGCCCTCCGCCGATCACGGCGATTCTTTCCGTCCGTTCGATTGCGGGCGGCGCGAAGCGCCAGCCTTCGGCGAGCGCAAGCTCGCCGGCATGGCGCTCGAGCGCGCAGATCGCGAGCGGCGCATCGTAGCCGCCGCGGTTGCAGGCGCTTTCGCAGGGCCGGTGGCAGATGCGGCCGGCCACCGCGGGAAAAGGATTGTGATCGACGAGCGTCGTCCACGCGCCGCGCCAGTCCCCGGCGCGCGCCTGCCCGATCCATTCCGCGATGCGGCCGTTGACCGGGCAGGCGAGATGGCAGGGCGAGGGCTGGCTTTGATACACCGGCAGCGCGGCGCGCCAGGTGCCGGTCCTGAACACCTCGGTCGTGCCGGTCGTCCAGGCGGTCGGCGGCGCGGCCGGAAAATTCATGCCGCCGTCCTGCGTGGCCGAGTCTCCGTCAGACGGTAGCCTTCGAGACAGGCGCGCACGTTCGCTTCGCGCCCCTGGGCGCCGCATCCGCGATCACGCGCGCAAGCGTCTCGAGCGCTGGCGCACCGAGGGCGCCCGCGAATGCGCCGAGGAGCGCGGAATTGACGATCCGGCCCAGGCCGTGGCGCTGCGCAATGCCGATGCCGTCCACCGGGAGCACGCGGTAGCCGGACAGCTCGGCGGCGAGCTGCGCCGGGGTCCTGCGCGAGTTGACCACGATCCACGATTCGGGGCGCGCGGCGGCGAGCAGCCGGCCCTCGAGCAGGCTTGCATCGAAGCAGAGTAGGGCGTCGGCGCGCTCGATGTCGCAGCGCACGCGGATCGGCCGGTCGTCCACGCGCAGGAACGAGCTCACCGGCGTGCCGCGGCGCGCGCCGCCGTACGTCGCGAAGCTCTGCACCTCGCGGCCCTCGGCGAAGAAAGCCACCGCAAGAAGGTTCCCCGCGAGCTGCGCGCCCTGCCCCCCGCGGCCCTGGATGACGATCTGGAGCATGGCGCACAGCCTGCCGCGGCGCGCGTGCGCCGGGTTTGCTCTCGATCAAGAGAATTCGAACCGGTCCCTACGAGGGGCGCAGGCCGAGAATGCTTCGCGCCTCCTGAGGCGTCGCCGGGCGGCGGCCGAAGCGCTCGCAGTGGTCGGCGATCTTCTTCACGAGCTCGGCATTGCTCGCAGCGAGCCGGTCGGGCTCGATGCGCAGGTTGTCCTCGAGCCCGGTGCGGCAGTGGCCGCCCGCCTCCAGACACCACTGGTTGACCTCCCACTGATGACGCCCGATGCCGGCCGCGACCCAGGTCGCATTCGGAAGCACCTGTTCGAGTTCCGAACGCAGGAAATCAAAAATGGAACGACGAGCCGGCATCGCATTCGGGATGCCCATCACGAATTGAACGTGCGGCGGGTCTTTCAGCAGGCCCTTTTTCACCAGGCTCGCGGCGTTGTAGAGCATCGCGAGGTCGAACACCTCGACCTCGGGCTTGACGTCGTATTCCAGCATCGATTTCGCGAGGCTTTCCACGAAATCGGGCGGGTTCTCGTAGATCGCGGTGGGGAAGTTCACGGAGCCGGTGGCGAGCGACGCCATGTCGGGCCGCAGGTACAGCATCGCGCCGCGCTTCGCCTGCTCGCGGCCGCGGCCGCCGGTAGAGAACTGGACGATCATCCCGGGACAGTGCTTGCGCACCCCTTCCTGCACCCGCGCGTAGAGCTCGGGATCCGAGCCGGGCGACTCGTCCGGATTGCGCACATGGATGTGAACGAGGGAGGCGCCCGCATCGAACGCCTGGTGGGTCGACTCGATCTGCTCGGAGGGTGTCACGGGAACCGCGGGATTGTCCTTTTTCTTCGGCACCGCACCGGTGATCGCCACGGTGATAATGACGGGCCGGGTCACGCCTGTCTCCCGTCCTGGCCGAGCGTCGCCGCGATCTGGGCGGCGGCGCGCCGCATCGCCGGAAGGAACGAGTAGCCGCGCTTGAGCGTCATGCGCGGCGCAGGCCCGTGCACCGCGACGGCGGCGCACAGGCGCTGGCGCGAATCGAGCACCGGCACCGCAAGACACACCGACCCCGCGAGAAACTCGCCGGAGTCGGTGCCGATGCCGCTCGCGCGGATCTTGCCGAGCTCGCGCGCGAGCGCATCGACGCTCGTGACGGTGCGCTCGGTGTAGCGCCTGAGCGGCCCGTCCCCGAGCACCTTGCGCAGGCGCGCCTCCGGCAGGTGCGCGAGAAACAGCTTCCCGCTCGCCGTGCAGTGCAACGGCACGCGCGAGCCGACGTCCATGTGCAAACGCACCTTCTCGGAAGTCTCCACGCGATCCAGGTACACCACCTCGTTTCCATCCAGCATCGTGAAATTGCAGGTCTCGCCGATCTCCTCGACCAGCCGCGCGAGCGCGGCGTGGCGCTGGGTGCGCAGCGGCGAGCGCATCTGCACCGCGAGCGACAGCGTGGCGACACGGTTGCCGATGCCGTAGCGCTTGGCGAAAGGCTCGCGCTGCACCAGCCCCCCGCGCGCGAGCAGCCCCAGGATGCGGTACACGCTCGGCTTCGGCAGACCGCTCGCGCGCGTGAGCTCCTCGAGGGTGGGCGGCTCCTCGGCCTGCGCGATCAGCTCGAGCAGCGCGAAGGCCCGCAGCGTTGCCGAGGATTTCGTTGTCCGAAATTCCATGTTCCATTATTGCAACGCTTTCGCGGCCCGTGCAATGATCGCCGCCGCGCCGTGCGAAACGAGAAACTGACCTACGAGGACGTGCTGCGGATCGTCGAGCTGGTGAAGTCGGCCCCGTTCTCCGAGTTCCGCCTCAAGGTCGGCGAGATCGAGGTCCATTTGCGGCGCAGCAACGGTTCCGCTCCGGAAGAGAAGGGGGAAACCCGGGATTCCCAAGACTTGCCTTTCGCTTCCAGGGAGAAATCCGCTTCTCAAAGCCCTTCCTTTCCCCCCGACGCGATCCTGGTCCGGTCCCCGATGGTCGGGACCTTCTACCGCGCACCGGCGCCGGACGCACCGCCGTTCGTGGAGGTGGGGCAGCATGTCGAGCCGGGTGCGACTCTCTGCATCATCGAGGTGATGAAGCTGATGAACTCGATCGCCGCGGAGGCGCGCGGCGTCGTGGCGCAGATCCTCGTAGAGAACGGCGCGCACGTCGAATACGGAGAGGCCCTCATGGCGATCCGGCCCGATCCGGAGGACGGATGAAGCGCGCGCGCGGCCGGTTCGATTTCGTCGACGTGACGCTCAGGGACGCGCATCAGTGCCTGTGGTCGACGCGCATGACCACTGCCACGATGACGCCGATCCTCGGCGCAATCGATCGCTGCGGCTATTCGGCGATCAACATCCTGGGCGGCGCGGTGTTCGACGTGTGCGTGCGCTATCTGCACGAGAGCCCGTGGGAGCGCGTGAAGCTGCTCTGCGGGCGCCTTGGGACACCGTGCGACGCGCTTACGCGCGGCCAGAGTCTTTACACCTTCGAGCTCTTTCCGGACGACATCGTGGCGCTCAACGCGCAGGTGCTCGCGCGGCTCGGCGTGAAGATCCTCACCGTTTACGACGCGTTGAACGACAACCGCAATCTGGAATCCTCGGTGCGCGCCGGGCGCGCGGCCGGGATGAAGCTGAACGGCTGGATGACCTATACGCTCAGCCCGGTGCACACCGATGCCTACTACGTCGCCCGCACGAAGGAGCTCGTGCGCCTCGGCGTGGACTACATGTGCATCAAGGACCCGACCGGGCTGCTCACGCCGGAGCGCGGCCGCACGCTTTTCCCCGCGGTGGTGAAGGCGGCCGGAAGGATTCCGCTGCAGCTTCACTCGCATTGCCAGTCGGGCCTCGCCCCCGAGGTCTACCAGGTGGCGATGGAAAGCGGCTTTCGCGCCGGCTACACCGCCTCCGAGCCCCTCGCGAACGGGGCGTCGCTTCCAGCGACGGAGGAGATCGGCGAACGCGCGAAGCGCGCGGGACTGAAGACTTCTCTTGACTACAGATTTCTGAAGGAAGTCTCCGGATACTTTGCGTGCCTTGCCGAGCGCGAGGGCAGGCCGCGCGGCGAGGTCGCGCGCTACGACCCGGCGCTCTACGAGCACCAGATCCCGGGCGGCATGATCTCGAACCTGCGCTATCAGCTGCAGACGATGAAGCTCGAGCACCGCCTGCCCGAGATCCTCGAGGAGGTGCCGCGCGTGCGCGCCGACCTCGGCTACCCGATCGTGGTGAGCCCGTTCGCGCAGTACATCGTGACACAGGCGACGCTCAACGTGGTGCAGGGCGAGCGCTACAAGACGATTCCGGACGAGATCCGCAAGTACGCGGCGGGCTACTACGGGCGCCTGGCCGCGAAGCCGAGTGACGTGTTCCTGGAGAAATTGAATTTGAAGGCGGAGGACCACGTCACGGAGCGCCCCGGCGAGCACATCGAGCCGTGGATCCCGCGCCTCCGGAAGGAGCTGGGCGCCGGCGTCCCCGACGAGGAGCTGCTGCTCGCGGCGTTCTACGAGCGCGCGCTCCTCGAGCCGCTCGCGAAGCCGGCGCCGAAGTACGAGTTCCGCACCACGCCGCTCCACGAGCTGATCCGTTTCCTCGGCTCGCGGCGGGACATCGAATATGCGCACATCCGGTTCGCAGGAACCGAGATGACGTTCGCGGCGTAGCCGGCCATGGCGAAGTCATTGAGAATTCTCACCGGCATCGCGGGCGCGGTGCTGACCGTGTACGTCACGCTCGCGCTCTTCGGCGTGGTGCGCAGCTCCTCGCAGCACTACGCGGCATTCACTTTCGCCGTCATGCTCATGTCGGGCCTCGTGAGCATGCGCATGGTCTTCGACATGCGCGCGGCGGACCCGGCGCTCCGCCGGTTCGGCGCGAGGCTCGGAATCGCGGCCGCCGGCGGCCTGCTCGCCGCGGGCGGCGGGCTCTACATCCTCTGGCACGCGAAGCGCCTGGAAGTCGCAGCGCCGTTCTTCGAGGGTTTCGACATGGCGGTGGGGCTCGCCTTCACCGCGGGCGTGCTGATCCTCACCTGGATCCACTGGGGCGCGATCCTCACGCTCGTGATCGGCGCGGCGATCGCGTACTTCTTCTACGGGCACCTCTTCGAGCACCCGCTGCTCTCGCATCCCGAGTACCAGCCCAATTTCGTCATGAACTACGTGGGGCTCGGGACCACGCAGGGGTTCTTCTGGTTCGCGCAGACCGCGGTCGACGACATCTACTACCTGGTGCTGTACGCATCCGTCCTGTTCGGCATCGGCATGCTCTACTCGATCATCGAGCTGGGAAAAGCCATGGGCAACCGCATCCCCGGCGGAGCCGCGGGGCCGGCCGTGATCGGGAGCGGCGTGGTCTCGATGGTGATGGGCGTGGCGGTGTCGAACGTCGTGCTCACCGGCCGCTTTACCATTCCGATGATGAAGAAATACGGGTACAGCCCCGCAATGGCCGGCGCGATCGAGGCCGCCGCGTCGACCTCGGGCCAGATCATGCCGCCGGTGCTGGGATTGGCCGCGTTCATCATCGCGAGCTTCCTCTCGATGAAGTACATCGACGTGGTGAAGGCAGCGGTGATCCCGGGGTTCCTCTACATGACCGGGATCGCGATCGCGGTGATGGTCTACGCGCGGCGCCACCGCCTGCCGAAGCTTCGCGAGACCGTGGACTCGGGAATCATCCGGCGGACTTTCCCTGCGTTCTTCGTTTCGTTCGTCGTGGTGTGCTGGCTTCTGCTCGACTACTACTCGCCCTCGGTCGCGGGTTTCGCCGGCTGCGTGGTGGCGCTCGCGCTCTCGGCGTTCCAGGGCCGCTACCGGCCTACCCTCAGGCAGCTCGGGCTCGCGCTGGAGGAGGGCCTGGAGATGATGGCGCTGCTCGCGCTGCTGCTCATCGCGATCGGGCCCCTGGGGCAGGCGTTCCTCACCACCAACCTCTCGGGGCGGCTCGGCACCTATCTCGTGCATCTGCTGCCGGACAGCCCGCTCGTGCTTTTCCTGGGCGCGGCGGTTCTGTCACTCGTCCTCGGCATGGGGCTGCCTACGCCGGTCGCCTACCTGGTAGTCGCGCTCGCGCTGGTGCCGTTCCTGCAGCAGCTCGGGGTGAAGGCGTTCCTCGCGCATTATTTCGTCTTCTATTTCGCGGTCTACTCGGCGCTGAGCCCTCCGGTCGCGGTCGCGGCGCTCGCCGGCGCCAAGATCGCCGGCGCCGGCTTCTGGGACACCTGCCGCGAGTCGATGAAGCTCGCGGCGACCACCTTCATCATCCCGTTCGCGTTCGTCTACCGGCCGCAGCTGCTCGCGTTTCCGGATCTCGGCTGGGACGTGGTTCCGCCGCTCGTGGAGATCCTGCTCATCCAGTGGACGAGCTCGATCGCGCTGTTCGGGTACTTCCGCAGGAGCCTGAGTGCGCTCGAGCGCACCCTGGTCGCCGCGCTCACCGGGCTCGGCTACTGGGCGATGGTGACCGAGGCGCTGTATTCGACGTTCGTGTTCGCGGGCGCGGCCGCCCTGTTGCTGGCGGGGGTGGCCGTGCGCCGCGCGGGGGTTGTGCCTGTGACCATGACCGGAGGAGGAGAGCCATGAAGAGAAGCCGTTTCCTGAAGAGTCTCGTAGGCGCCGTGGCGTTCGCGGCGCTGCCGCTTTCCGCTGCGCTCGCGCAGAAGCCCGCCGCGCCCATCTCGGTGCCGCTGCTGCTCTGCCCGTGGGGATGCGGGCCTACCGAATCGGACACCATCCTGATGAACCAGATGATCAAGGAAGGGAGCCCCGTCACGCTCCTGCCGCAGGAGACGCCGGGCTACATGTACAACATCCGCGAGATGGCGAACGACCGTCACTGGAAGAAGACCGCGTTCAGCACCGAGGACATCATCATCCAGCTCGGCCTCAAGTGGGGCGGGACGCCCGAGCTCAAGGAGTTCCTGCCCGAGCGCGTGCCGATCCGGTTCAAGCTGCTCTACGGCGAGACTTGGTGGGCGCAGGGCAAATTCTTCGTCACTTTCGATCCGAAGATCAAGACGCCCGCGGACTTCAAGGGCAAGCGGATCGGCCTGGGCTTGAGGAGCCAGAGCGACTGGGGCGTGTTCTCGCGCCTGGTGCTCGAGCACGGCTACGGCGTCACGCCGCAGAACAGCGACATCCGGCACCTCACGCCCGCCGCGCTCACGCAGCAGCTGCTCGACGGCGCGGTCGACGTGGCGGTGACCGCGTTCGGCACCGAGCCGGGCTTCAAGGAAATCCTGGTGAGCCCGCCGCTGCGCCAGCTCGAGGCTTCTCCGAAGCCCCTGCGCTACATCGGGGTCTCGAAGGAAGTGCTCGACAAGGTGAACGCCAAGTTCGGCACCACGTTCCTGCACTCGACGCTGCCGGCCGGGAAGCTTCCGAAGCAGTCCGAGCCGCTGTCGCTCGGGTTCAACCGCGGCTTCAAGGCCGCGCATCCGGATTTTCCCGACGAAGCCGCCTACCAGATCGTGATGGCGGTGGCGAGGAACGCACCGAAGATGAAGGAGCTGCATGCGCTCTGGAAGATCTGGTCGCCGGAACTGATGCTGCACGGGCTCTCCGACGATAATGTGCATCCCGGCGCGAAGCGCGCCTTCGTGGAGCTCGGCTGGTGGGACAAGGCGAAGCAGTATCCGGCAGTGACGTATCCGCAGTGAGCCTGCGGCTCGACGGCCGCGTCGCGCTCGTCACCGGCGCGGCGCGCGGCGTCGGCGCGCGGATCGCGGCGCGCTTCGCCGAGCAGGGGGCGGTGGTGTACGCATCCGACGTCGAACCGGGGTGGAAATTCCCGATGGACGTGCGCGACCGCGAAGCGGTTTTTTCGGTTGTCGGGAAAATACAGGAGGAAAGCGGCGGCCTGGACATCCTCGTCAACAATGCCGGGCTGCTCGCCAACGGCCCGTTCGACGCCACGAGCGGCGAAGCCTGGGACCGGCTGGTCGCGGTGAACCTCACGGGGATCTACAACTGCGTGCAGGCGGCGGTGCCCGCGATGCGCCGCCGTGGCCGCGGCGCGATCATCAACATCGCTTCCGTCTCGCACGAGAAGGGCGGCGGCGCCTTCGGCAACGTCTGGTACGGGACCACCAAGGCCGGCGTGGTGGCGATGACCAAGGGCCTCGGGCGCGAACTCGGGCCCTGCGGCATCCGCGTCAACGCGATCGCGCCCGCTGTCGTGGAGACCGACATGGTGCGAAACCTGCTCACGCCCGAGGTGCGGGAGCGAATCGTTTCGCGCATTCCGCTCGGGCGCCTGGCGACGGAGGACGACGTGGCGCGGCTCGCGGTGTTCCTCGCATCCGACTGGTCCGACTTCATCACCGGGGAAACGATTGCCGTCGACGGCGGCTTTCTCCGCACCTGAGGTGCTCGCCTAGAATTCGACAATTCGACAATGGGTCCGTCCTCATGAAGAAAGCCGGCTTCAAGCGACACGTCTTCGTATGCCTCAACGAACGCGCGGACGATCACCCGCGCGGCTGCTGCAAGCGTCGCGGGTCCGAGGACGTATTCAAGACGCTGAAGGAAGGCGCCGCGAAGGCGGGCCTGAACGACGACGTGCGCATCAACCGTGCAGGCTGCATGGAACACTGCGAGTACGGTCCCTCGGTCGTGATTTACCCCGAGGCAATCTGGTATCACGTGCCGACCGTGGAAGACGCCGAGGAGATTCTCCGCGAGCACGTCATCGGGGGAAGAATCGTCGAACGCCTGCTGATGGACAACGTCATGTAGAGAACGGCCCCTCAGCGCGCGAACGTTCCGGCCATCGCGGCGGCGGCGCGCTGCAGCTCCGGCAGATGCCCGAGCGCGCGCTCGAGAGGCATGCGCGACACCGGCGCGTGCACCGCGATCGCCGCGCACACGCGGCGCCCGGCGTCGCGCACGGGCACGGCCACGCAGGCGAGGCCGGCGTGGAACTCCTCGTTGTCGGTGGCGTAGCCCTCGGCGCGGATGCGCTCGAGCTCCGCGCCGAGCTCGCGCGCGTCGGTGAGCGTCGTGCGGGTGTAGCGCCTGAGCGCGAGCTGCGCCTGCAGCCGCTCGCGCGGCCCCCTCGGAAGCATCGCGAGCAGGAGCTTGCCGCTCGCGGTGCAGTGCAGCGGCACGTGCGAGCCGGCGGACAGGTTCATGCGAAGCGGCCACGCCGCTTCCACGCGGTCGAGGTACACGACTTCGGCCCCGTCGAGCATCGTGAGGTTGCAGGTTTCCCCGACCTCGGCGACCAGCCGCGCGAGGATCGCGTGGCGCTCGGCGCGCACGCTCCCGTTGAGCATGACGTTCCTCGCGAGCGTCGCAAGGCGCGGCCCGGGCGCGTAGCGGCGCGCGCCCGGTTCGCGCGCGACCAGCGCCGCGGCCTCGAGCATCCCGAGCATCCGGTAGAGCGTGGGCTTGGGAAGGCGCGCGGTTTGGGCGAGCTCCGCGAGCGCCGCCGGACGGTCGGCCGCGACCAGCGCCTCGAGCACCGAGAGCGCGCGGAGCGTTGCCGGAACATTGTCTTCCTTGCGCGGCATGCGCCCAGTTTATCGGAATCTGGAACGAAACGTGCCGGATCCTGTGAGAGACTGCGAGCCTTCGAACGGAGGCCCCGCATGACAAACATCGCCGAAGTGAACCGCCTGGCCGTATCCGGGCGCCAGCGCATGACACCCTCGGAGGCGTTCGTGGAAACGCTCGCCGCGCAGGGCGTGAAGGACGTGTTCGGAATCGTGGGATCGGCGTACATGGACGCGCTCGATCTGTTTCCGGCCGCGGGCATCCGCTTCATCCCCACCGTGCACGAGCAGGGCGCCGCGCACATGGCCGACGGCTACTACCGCGCGAGCGGGCGTCACGGCGTGTGCATCGGGCAGAACGGCCCCGGGATCACGAACTTCGTCACCGCGATCGCGGCGGCCTACTGGGCGCACAGCGCGGTGGTGGCGATCACGCCGGAGGCGGGAACGATGGCGATAGGCCTGGGCGGATTTCAGGAGACCGACCAGCTGCCGATCTTCTCCAGAATCACGAAATACCAGGCGCACGTGAATAACCCCGCCCGCATGGCCGAGCTCACCGGGCGTGCCTTCGACCGTGCGGTGCTCGAGATGGGGCCGGCGCAGCTCAACATTCCGCGCGATTACCTCTATGGCGAGATCGAATGCGAGATCCCGCAGCCGATACGCGTCGAGCGCGGGCCGGGGGGCGGCGCGAGCCTCGATGCGGCCGCGGAGCTGCTCGCGCAGGCGAGCTTCCCCGTCATCATCGCCGGGGGTGGCGTGGTGGCCGCCGGTGGCGTCGAAGCGGCGATTGCGCTGGCCGAGGCACTCGAGGCGCCGGTGTGCAACTCCTACCTGCACAACGACTCGTTCCCCGCGAGCCATCGACTCGCGTGCGGGCCGCTGGGCTACCACGGATCGAAGGCGGCGATGAAGGTGCTGGCGCGCGCCGACGTGGTGCTTGCGCTGGGCTCGCGCCTGGGGCCCTTCGGCGTGCTGCCGCAGTACGGTCTCGATTACTGGCCCGCGAACGCCAGGCTGATTCAGGTCGACGCCGATCCAAAGGTGCTCGGCCTGGTGAAGAAGACCGCGGTGACGGTGAACGGCGATGCCCGCGAAGCCGCGGATGCGCTGGTCTTGCGGATCAGAGGCCGGACTTTGAAAAGAAACAAAGACGAGATCGCCAGGATCGTTCAGGCCGAAAAGCAGGCCTGGGCGGCGGAGCTCGCGTCGTGGGATTTCGAGAAGGATCCCTGGAGCCTGGAGGTGGCGAAGGATTCCAGGTACATGCACCCGCGCCAGATGCTGCGCGAGCTCGGGAAAGCGATGCCGGCGGACGCGATGGTGTCCACCGACATCGGCAACATCTGCCAGATCGCCAACTCGTACCTGCGGTTCGAGCGGCCGCGCTCGATGTTCGGCGCGATGATGTTCGGCAACTGCGGCTACGCGTTTCCGACCATCATCGGCTGCAAGGTCGCCGCGCCCGCTCGCCCCGCCGTCGCCTACGTGGGCGACGGCGCCTGGGGCATGAGCTTCGGGGAGATTCTCACCTGCGTGCGCGAGAAGATTCCCGTGACCGCGGTGGTGTTCAACAACCAGCAGTGGGGCGCGGAGAAGAAGAACCACGTGGACTTCTACTCCAACCGGTTCCTCGGCGTGAACCTGGAGAACCCGAGCTTCGCCGGAATCGCCCGCGCGATGGGCGCCGAGGGGGTCGTGATTGACAAGGTTTCCGACGTGGGCGAGGCTTTGCGCGCGGCGTGCAAGGCGCAACGGGACGGCAAGACGACGATCCTCGAGATGATGTGCACGAGGGAGCTCGGCGACCCGTTCCGCCGCGACGCGCTCAGGAAGCCGACGCGCCTGCTGGTGAAGTACAAGAATTTCGTCTGATCATCCGAGGAGGAGGCATGCGTAGACTGATTCTTTCGATTGCACTGGCGGTTGCCGCCGGCGGCGCGGCGGCGCAGGAGAAGTTTCCGTCGCGGCCGATCGAATTCGTCGTGCCGTGGGGCCCCGGAGGCGGGGCCGACCAGCTCGCGCGCAAGCTCGCGCGCATGCTCGAGCCCGAGCTCAAGGTTTCGCTGCCGGTGGTGAACGTTCCCGGCGCCACCGGCGGCACGGGGCTGATCAAGATGCTGAGCGCGCCGCCCGACGGCTACTCGATCTCCGTCTACATCGCCGATACGCACGCGCTGCTCGCCACCGGAAACCCGCGCTGGAAGCCCGACGACTACATCCCTCTCGGTATCATGATCCGGCAGCCTTCGGCGCTGTTCGTAAGGCAGGACAGCCCCTTCAGGACATGGCCCGACGTGGTGAAGGCTGCCAGGGCGAATCCCGGAAAGCTAAAGGTCGCGATCCTCGGCTTCGGCAGCGTGGACGACATGGCGCTCAAGTACATGGAAGGCAAGGGGATCCGGTTCACCGGCGTGCCCTATGCGAAGCCGGGTGAGCGCTATACCGCGATCCTCGGTGGCCACGCGGATCTCCTCTACGAGCAGGCGGGCGACGTGCGCTCGTTCATCGACTCGAAGCAGATGCGCCCGATCCTGATCTTCAACCAGGAGCGCGTGCTCCCGGAGTTCGCGGACGTGATGTCCTCGAAGGAGGCCGGGCTCGAGGTGTATCTGCCGCAGTTCCGCTCGATCGTGGTGCGCGCCGGCACGGACCCGCAGCGCGTGAAGCTCCTCGCCGACGCGGTGGAGAAGGCAGCGCGGGATCCCGAGTTCTACGGCTTCCTCAAGGAGAGCCTGGCGCTGCGCGAGAGCTTCATCCCGGCGAAGGACGCGAAGAAATTCCTCGACGGCGAGCTCGCCGCGATGCGCAAGTTCACCGACCTCCTCAGGAAGAAGTGATCCTCGCGCGGGGACTCGCGCGCGCGGCGCCGTACGCGGCACTGCTCGCGCTTGCGGGGTGGCTCTACGCCGTCGCCGGCCACATCGAGTACCTCGGGCCTGCCGATCGCATCGGGCCGGCGTTCTGGCCGCGCGCGATACTCGTTCTGCTCGCACTGCTCTGCGTCTACGAGATCGCGAAGAGTCTGCTGGGGCGAGCGCGCTCCGTAGACGGCGTGCTGCAGAGCATGATGGCGCAGGCCGCCGATTCCGCCGAGCCTGCGGGGGAGGCGGGACAGCCCAGCCTCGTGCGGCTCGCGGCAGGCCTCGGCGTCACGCTCGGCTACGTGTTCCTCGTCGATGTGCTCGGGTTCTTCCTCGCCTCGGCCGCGTATCTCGCCGGGTTCATCCGGGTGGGCGGCTACCGGCGCGCGGGCGTGGCGATTGCCGCAGGCGTGCTTGGAAGCTTCGCGCTCATGATCGTGTTCGCAAGGATCGTGTACGTTTCGCTTCCCCTTGGCACGGGACCGTTCGCCGCGATCTCGATCGCGCTCATGCAGCTGCTCGGGGTGAGATAACGAGTGGAACACCTTATCCAGCTCGCGGCGGGCTTCGGCCAGGTGCTCGTGCCGGTCAATCTCGCGGTGCTCTTCATCGGGCTGGTTCTCGGGCTCCTGGTCGCGGTGCTGCCGGGACTGACCCTCGTGATGGGCGTGGTGCTCGCGCTGCCGTTCACTTACGCGATGGACATCACGCCGGCGATCATCCTGCTCACCGCGATGTACGTCACCGGCACCTATGGCGGCGCGCTCACGGCGATCCTGTTCCGCGTACCCGGCGAGCCGATCGACGTGCCGCTGCTCTGGGACGGCTACACGATGGCGCGAGCGGGATTCCCGGCGAAAGCGCTGGGATGGACCCTCGCGGCGGCCTTCGTGGGCGGCATCGTGTCGGCGTGCGTCATGGTCGCGTTCTCGGAGCCGGTTGCGAGGATCGCGCTCGCGCTTTCCACGCCCGAATACTTCGCAATCATCTTCTTCGGCCTCTCGAGCGTGGTGTCGCTGGGCGGCGGCTCGGTCACCAACGCGCTGATCAGCCTGTGCCTGGGGCTGCTCGTCTCCACCGTCGGGGTGGACGCGACCTACGGCGCCGAGCGCTTCGCGTTTGGCGTGCCGATGCTTGTGGACGGCATCGAGTACCTGCTCGTGATGGTCGGCGCCTACGGCATCGGCGAGGTGTTTACGCGGCTCTACTACGGCTTCGGCTCGAGCGCGGTCGAACGCGTGCAGAGAATCCGCACCGAGCTCCCGGGGCTGCGCGAGATCGGGGCGCTACGCGCCGCGTTCGCGCGCAGCTCGCTCGTAGGCGTGATCGTAGGCCTGGTGCCGGGCGCCGGCGCCACGATCGCCTCGTTCGTCGCCTACGGAACCGAAGGGCAGTACGGCCGGCGGCGCAAGGACCTGGGCAGCGGGATCGCCGAAGGGATCGTCGCGCCGCAGACTGCCGCGACCTCGTCGGTCGGTGGCGCGATGATTCCGCTCCTCACGATGGGGATTCCGGGCAGCGGCGCCACCGCGATCATCCTGGGCGCGTTCCTGCTGCACGGCGTCCAACCCGGGCCGCAGATCTTCTCCAACCCCGAGCAGTCGGCGATGGCCTACGCGGTGTTCGCGTCGATGTTCGTGGGCGTACTGGGCATGTGCCTGCTCGGCTACTTCGCGATCAAGCTGCTGGTCCGGGTACTCGAGTTCCCGGAGGCGATAGTGTCGGCGTTCGTCGTCATGTTCTGCTTCATCGGCGCTTTCGCGGCGCGCAACAACCTCACCGACCTCTACGTGATCGCCGCGTTCGGCGTGCTCGGATTTCTTTTCGAGCGGTTCCGCTTCCCGATCGCGCCGATGGTGCTCGGTTCGATCCTGGGGCCGCTCGCCGAGAACACCTTCATGACCACGATGATCGGCTTCGACAACGACTGGACGGTGTTCTTTACCCGGCCGGTCGCGGGCGTGGTGATGGTGCTCTCGTTCGCCGCGCTCGCATACCCGGCGGTCCGGAGCCTTCGCGAGCGGCGTAGAATCGCGACCCGGAGATGAAGGCGAATCCGGTTGACGCGTTCGTCGCGCGCGCGAGAGAGGCTCAAGCGCAGTTCGAGCGCTGGAGCCAGGAGCGCGTCGACGAGGCGGCGCTCGCCTGCGGCTGGGCGATCATGAAGCCGGAGAACAACCGGCGGCTCGCCGAGACCGCGGTGCGCGACACGGGCCTGGGCAACGTCGCCGACAAGATCGCCAAAAACCACCGCAAGACGCTCGGCCTGCTGCGCGATCTTGCCGGCGTGCGCACGGTCGGGGTGGTCGCGGAGCATCCGGACAAGGGCATCACCGAAATCGCGCGGCCGGTCGGCGTGGTGGCGGCGATCACGCCTTCGACCAACCCGGGCGCGACGCCCGCCAACCAGATCATCAACGCGGTCAAGTGCCGCAACGCGATCGTCCTCGCGCCTTCCCCGAAGGGTTACAGCACCACCGCTCTGCTGGTCGAATTCACTTCGAGGGAATTGGCGAAGATCGGTGCGCCCGACGGCCTCGTTCAGATCCTTCCGGCTCCGGTCACGAAGGAATCGACGCGCGAGCTGATGCAGCGCTCCGATCTCGTGGCGGCGACCGGCTCGCAGGCGAACATCCGCGCCGCCTACTCGAGCGGCACGCCGGCGATCGGCGTGGGCCTGGGCAACGTGGTCTCGATCGTCGACGCGAGCGCGGACCTGGCCGACGCGGCGGCGAAGATCGCGCTCTCCAAGACCTTCGACAACGCCACGAGCTGCTCGTCCGAGAACGCGCTCGTGATCCTCGCGCCGGTGTACGAGGCAATGGTCGGGGAGCTGAAGAAGCAGGGCGGAGAGATGCTGGACCAGGCCGGCAGGGCGAAACTGCAACGCGTCATGTTTCCGGATGGAAAGCTCTCTTCCGCTGCCACCGCGCAGTCCGCAGCGAGAATCGCGGAGCTGGCCGGCATTTCGGCTCGAGCCAGGTTCCTCATGGTCCAGGAGGACGGCGCCGGTCCCGATCATCCTTTCTCCGGCGAGAAGCTGTCGCCGGTGCTCGCCGTCTACCGGGCAAGGGACTTCGACGAGGCGTTCCGGATCACCTGCGCGATCTACGACTACCAGGGCAAGGGCCATTCGGTCTCGATCCACACGCGCGACGAGGCTCACGTGCTGCGCCTCGGGCTCGAAATGCCGGTGGCGCGCGTGATCGTCAACCAGGCGCACTGCATCGCCACCGGCGGCAGCTTCGACAACGGCCTGCCGTTCTCGCTGTCGATGGGCTGCGGCACCTGGGGCGGAAACAGCTTCTCCGACAACATGCACTGGCGCCACTTCCTGAACATCACCCGCATCGCGCGCGTCATCCCGGAGCGCGTGCCTGCCGAGGAGGCGATCTTCGGGGCGTACTTCGCCAAGTACGGCCGATGAGCGGGACGCTCCGCGACGTGCTGGCGGGGCACGTCGCGCGGCAGCCGGACCGCATCTTCCTTGTCGCGCCGGAGACCGGGCGCGAGCTGAGCTACCGCGAGCTCGACTGCCAGGCGCGGATGCTCGCGCGGTGGCTGCGGGCCGCGGGCCTTTCCCGCGGCGACAAGGTGGGCCTGTATCTCCACAACGGCTACCAGACGGCGCTTCTTTTCCTGGGCACGATGATCGGCGGCTACGTGGCGGCACCGCTCAACCTGCTTTCGCAGCGCTCGCAGCTCTCCTACGTGCTCGAGCACTGCGACTGCAAGGTGCTGTTCACCGCGCGCGAGTACGAGGCGCAGCTCGCGGAAGCGCTCGAGCCGGTGAAGCGGAAATTCGAGATCGTCGTGATCGATCCCGACGCGAGGGAGCTTTTTCTCGAAGGTCAAATTCCTCGGGGGAAACCTGAGGGCATTTCCCCCGAGTCCCCGGCCCTCCTCATGTACACCTCGGGGACGACCGGAACGCCGAAAGGGGCGCTGCTCACGCACGCGAACCTCATGGCGGCAGCGAAGAGCGTCGCGGCGTGGCACGGCCTCACGCCCGCGGACCGGTGTCTCTCGTCGCTTCCGCTTTACCATATCAACGGCCAGGTGATCGCCACGGTGACGCCGTTCGTCTCGGGCGGGAGCATCGTCGCGCCGCACCGCTTCAGCGTCTCGGCCTGGTGGGGAATCGTCGAGCGGCACCGCCCCACGTGGATCAACGTCGTGCCCACGATCATCGCGTACCTGCTGAACGCCGCCGATCCCGCGCGCGCCCGCCGGTTCCCGTTCGTACGTTTCGGGCGCTCGGCCTCCGCGCCGCTGCCGCCCGAGCAGCATCGCGCCTTCGAGCGCACCTTCGGCATTCCCGTGATCGAGGCGATGGGCATGACCGAATCGTCCTCCGTCGTGTTCTGCAATCCGCAGGATCCCGCGAAGCGCAAATACGGCACTCCCGGATTGCCCTGCGGGGTCGAAGCGAAGGTCGTGGGCCTGGATGACGGCAAAACGCTGGCTGACGGCGTTCCCGGAGAAATCTGCCTGCGCGGTCCGAACGTGATGCGCGCGTACTACAAGTCACCCGAGCAGACCGCGAAAGCGTTCGACGCCGAGGGCTGGCTCAGGACCGGCGATCTCGGCTACCGCGACGCCGACGGCTTCTACTTCGTCACCGGGCGGCTGAAGGAGCTGATCATCAAGGGCGGTGAGAACATCGCGCCGCGCGAGATCGACGAGGCGCTGCTCCGGCACCCGGCGGTACTCGAAGCCGCCGCGGTGGGGATCCCCGATCCGAATTACGGACAGGAGATTCTGGCGTGCATCGTGCTGCGAAGCGACAAATCGGTTTCTGTAGACGAACTCCGGGACTTCTGCGTGCGCGAGCTCGGGCGCTACAAGACCCCGAAGGCCTTCAAGTTCATCGCCGAGCTGCCCAAGGGGCCCTCGGGAAAGGTGCAGCGCCTCAAGCTGCTCGAGGCGTAAGCCCGCCCCTCGCGCGCATGAGCAGCCAGGCCGCGATCGAGAAATTGAGCAGGTTCCAGGCGATCCCGTTCACGAACGCCGCCTTGTAGGACCCGGTGAGGTCGAAGATCGCGCCCGACATCCAGCCGCCGAGCGCCATGCCGATGAGGGTAGCCATGATCACGACGCCCACGCGCACGCCCGCCTCGCGCGGCGTGAAGTACTCGCGCACGATGATCGCGTACGAGGGCACGATCCCGCCCTGGAAGAGGCCGAACAGCGCCGAGACGACGTAGAGCGTCACGAGCGCGTCGGAGGGCAGGAAAAAGAGCAGCGCGAGCCCCTGCAGCCCCGAGCCAAGGAGAAGCGTCGTCAAGCCTCCGATCCGGTCGCAGATCCACCCGGAGGCGAGCCGGCTCACGATTCCGGCACCCAGCATGAGCGAGAGCATCTCGGCCCCGCGCGCCGCGCCGTAACCGAGGTCGTTGCAATAGGCGACGATGTGCACCTGCGGCATCGACATCGCCACGCAGCATGCGAGCCCCGCGACGAAGAGCAGCCATTGCAGCGTGTCCGGCGACAGCCCGAGCGGCCTTTCGCTTTTTTCGGGAGTTGTCGAAACGGGATTTTCGGCAATCGCCGGCGGCCGCCTTCTCAACGCCAATGCCAATGGAAGGCTGACTGCGAGGATGAACAGGCCCGCGCCCACGTACGCCTGGCGCCAGCCCACGGTGTCGAAGAAGTGCTGCATCACCGGCGGCCAGAGGGCACCCGCGAGATAGTTTCCGCTCGCGCAGATCGCCACCGCGATGCCGCGCCGGCGCGTGAACCAGAGCGAGATGTCGGCCACCAGCGGCGCGAACGTGGCCGAGCAGCCCAGCAGCCCGATCAGCACGCCTTGCGCGAGCGCGAACTGCATCAGGCTTGCGGCGTTCCCCGCCGCCACGAACCCGAGGCCGAGCGCGGCGCCGCCGATCATCACCGGCACCATCACGCCGAAGCGGTCCGAGAGCTTGCCCATGAGGATCCCGCCGAGCGCGAAGCCGACCATCGTGAGGGTGTAGGGGAGGGAGGCGTCGGAGCGCGACACGCCGAACCCGGCCTGCACCGGCGGCAGCGCCACCGTGACCGCGTACATCCCCGAGCCGCCGAGCGTCGCGAGGGCGAGGGCGGCCGCGAGCCTCGCCCAGGCATAGGGCGATTCGGGCTGCGAGTGCGGGGAGAATCCGGCGGGCGGCGTCACCGCCCGGATTCTAGGGGCTACCTGCGGCGGCGCCGGCGGTTGATTCGCAGGGCGGTCGCCTCCGCGAAGTTGCGGATGCAGATCGAGAACGCGCGGTCCTGCATCGCCTCCTCGAACGTGTAGCGGCGCGAGAACCCGAGCCGCTTGTACGCCGCGCGCAGCGCCGCGTCGCTATCGGCGCGCGCGACCGGCTCCAGTCCCAGGGGGATCTGCGGGGTCGGTTCCCGGAGGCCGATGCGTACCATGGCTCTTCGCACAGGTTAATCGGCCGCGCGCGGCCGACCTTGACCCCCGTCAACCAGAACGCTCGACAGCAGCCACGAAATGAGGCTGTACGCTATCGCGCCGAATACCCCGGGCCAGAACCCGGCCACCACGAACCCCTGGAGCAGCGAGCCGGCCATCCAGAACAGCAACCCGTTGATCACGAACATGAAGAGGCCCAGCGTCAGGGTCGTGATCCGTCCCGCTCCGACCACGTTCTTGACGAACGCGAGCAACGGCGGCTCGTTGTTGCTGATCGCGACAACGAGGCGCCGATTCTCGCGCTTAGGCAGGCGAGACAGTGTTACCGTGCCGTCACCGCCGATCGATCCGGCGGCGTATGCCGCTTGGGTGGCGCCAGTCTTTCGTGTCTTTCGGTCGCGGGCCACGAGCCATCAACGCGCCACGCCCGCGAACGGTTGAAAAGAAAACGGCCACCGAGTCGGCGGCCGTGGAATTGGTGGAGGCGGCGGGACAGCCGGTCCGCCCCTTTCGGGACGGGCTGGACTATGCCTTCATCCCGGTTGCCCGGGATGCGGGGCGTGTTATCCGCCCGGTTTCGGCGGATCCTAGTGGCCGCTCGCCCGGTGGCCCGGGTCAGCGGCTCTATGAGTCTCTACAGGGCAGGCCCGGAGTTGGCCTCCTTCCTACCCCTCGGCGTTTCCAGGCCGTTTGTTCTTTGGCCCCAGGGTTCGCCGATGTGAGCCCCGTTTTCAGCCTGCTCTTGCGAGCCGGCGCGACCAGTCGATCGAACCCGCGTCCGCAAGCCCTAGACAGTCAGGACTACATGCTTAGCCTGGTGATTTGGATCTCGCCTTGCGCCCGCCCACCGGCAGGCTGACGCTCGGCCAGCCGCTTCGACGGATCCCCCCGGCCAAGCGGCCAAGCCGGGAAGAGAGGCTGATGTGAATGGCGCTGCACCCGCTTTCGCGGGCCTAGCCCATCAGCAGGCTAGTGCAGCGTCTCGCCGGTGTTAGGCGGCGAGAGCGAAACGCTCGTCGTTGGCGTCTGGTTGCGTACGGTTGGATTTACGAGGTGCTCCGCCCCTCGGCATGCCCTGCGCTGCTTCGCGACCCGCGTCGAAACCAGGTCGCCCCCAGCGTCTGACACTGCATATTTTATCAGTGCCAGCCCTTTAGAACGAGCTTGCCGATCATGGTTCCCGACTCGATGCGGGCGTGCGCGGCGCGCAGGTTCGCGGCGTTGATCGGCGAGAGCGTCTCGCGAAGCGTGCCGCGCAGGCGCCCTTCGTCCAGGAGGTCGGCTACGCGGCAGAGCAGCCGGTGCTGCTCGATCATGTCGGCGGTCTGCCAGCGCGGGCGCGTGAACATCAGCTCCCAGCAGAGCGCGGCGCTCTTCGCGCGGATCGCGTCCTGCGCGAGCGGGCCCTTGTTTGCGACGATCGCGAGCACCGAGCCCTGCGGCGCAATGAGGTCGCCGATCGCGTCCCAGTACGGATCGAGGTCGGTGAAGCAGGCGATGTAGTCGACGAACTTGAGTCCCAGCGCCTCGAGCTGCGGCCGCATCGGCTTGCGATGGTCGAGGATTCCGTCGGCGCCGAGGCTCTTCGCCCAGGCGATGGATTCGGGGCGCGAGGCGGTGGCGATCGCTTTGAGCCCGGCGAGGCGCGCGAGCTGGATGCCGATCGAGCCCACGCCGCCCGCGCCGCCGATCAGAAGGATCGAGGCGCCGCGGTGGCGTCCTTCCGGGTCGATCCGCATCCGGTGAAAGAACCCTTCCCACGCCGTGATCGCGGTGAGCGGTATCGCCGCGGCCTGCGCGAAATCGAGCGCGCGCGGCTTGCGGCCCACGATGCGCTCGTCCACCAGGTGGTATTCGCTGTTGCACCCCGGGCGCGTGACATCGCCTGCGTAGAAGACCTCGTCGCCGGGCTTGAAGAGCGTCGCCTCGGATCCCGCGGCTTCCACCACGCCGCTCGCGTCCCAGCCGAGCACGCGAGGCGCATCGTCCGTCTTCGCGGGGTCCCTGCGGCGCTTGGTGTCGACCGGGTTGACCGACACGGCTTCGACCCTGACCAGCAGATCGCGGCCCGCAGGGGAGGGCTTCGGCAACTCGATGTCCGCGAGCGACGCCGGGTCTTCGATCGGAAGCGGGCGGATGTGCGCGACGGCTTTCATGGCGTGTGCGTCCTCTCCAGATGCGCGACGAGGTCCATCGGCTGCGCGATCACGGCGTCCGCGTCCCAGGTGTCGGGACCGCCCGCATCCGGGTGGTGATAGCCCCACTGAACCGCCACCGGTCGCATGCCCGCGGCGCGCGCGGCCTGGATGTCGCGCAGGTCGTCGCCGAGGAACAGGCAATCCGCAGGCGGGAGGTCGAGCAGCTTCGCCGCGTACTCGAGCGGCGCAGGGTGGGGCTTCAGGTGCGGCGTGGTGTCGCCGCAGACCACGCAATCCGGCTCGAGACGCAGACCCGCTACGACGCGGTCGGTGAAGCGCGTGGCCTTGTTGGTGACGATGCCCCAGGCGATTCTCCGCACGCGAAGCACCTTCAGCAGCGCCGCGATTCCGGGGAAGAGCCGCGTGTGCACGCAGGTGCGCTCGCGATAGTTCTCGAGGAACGCGTCGCGCAGCGCCGCGTACTCGGGGCTTGCGGAATCGACGCCGAATCCCACGCGCAGCAGCCCGCGCGCGCCTGCCGAGGCGAACGGCCGCACGCGCGCGATCGGGAGCTCCGGCATGCCCTGGTCGCGGCGCAGGCGGTTGAGCGCGGCCGCGAGGTCGTCCGCCGTATCCGCGAGCGTCCCGTCGAGATCGAACAGCACCGCGCGGCTACGCATCGCGGGCGCAGCAAAGCAGGTAATTCACGTCGCAGTCCGGTCCGAGCCGGTAGCGCTTCGTGAGCGGGTTGTAGGTCATGCCCACGAGATCGAGCGGCCTGAGACTCGCGGCGCGGCACCAGCGCGCAAGCTCAGAGGGCTTGATGAAGCGCGCGTAATCGTGCGTGCCCTTCGGCAGGAGCTTGAGCACGTACTCGGCGCCGATGACCGCGAAGAGGTAGGCCTTCGGATTGCGGTTGATGGTCGAGATGAAGACCCTGCCGCCGGGCTTCGCGAGCCGCGCGCAGGCCGCTACCGCGCTCGCGGGATCGGGCACGTGCTCGAGCATCTCCATGCAGGTGACGACATCGAATTCGCCGGGATGATGTTCCGAGAACGACTCGGGGGAGGAAAGCTCGTACTGCACTTCCTGCCTGCTTTCCAGGAGATGAAGCTGCGCGACCTTCAGCGCGCGCTCGGAAAGGTCGATTCCCGTCACTTGAGCGCCCGCGCGCGCGAGGCTTTCGGCGAGGATGCCGCCGCCGCAGCCTGCGTCGAGCGCGCGCTTGCCCGCGAGCGCAACGTGACTCTCGATCCAGGCGAGGCGCAGCGGGTTGATCTCGTGCAGCGGCCGGAACTCGCTCGCCGGGTCCCACCAGCGGTGCGCAAGCTCGCTGAACTTGGCGACTTCTGCAGGATCGACGTTGGCCAGTTCGGGGTCAGACTCGACTTTCGCTCCCTCGGATTGATGCGTGGTCATGGTCATCGAAAGTCGAGTCTGACCCCGAACGGGGATTCTCGCAAAAAAAAAGCCCCGCCGAAGCAGGGCTTTCATGCGGCGTTTGCCGGTTCAGTTCTTGCGCGTGCCGATGACCTCGATCTCTACGCGGCGGTTCTTCTGGCGGCCGTCCCGGGTCTTGTTGCTCGCCACGGGCTGCTTCTCGCCCTTGCCCTCGGTGTAGATGCGGTTCGGCTCTACGCCCTTGGACACGAGGTACGCCTTGACCGATTCGGCGCGGCGCACCGACAGCTTCTGGTTGTAGGCGTCGCTGCCGATCGAGTCGGTGTGGCCGATCGCAATCACCACCTCGAGGTTGATGGCGCGGATCTTCCCGGCAAGGTCGTCGAGCTTCGCCTTGCCTGCGGGCTTGAGCACCGACTTGTCGAAGTCGAACAGCACGTCCGCCGCGAGCGTCACCTTCTCGGCGACCGGCTTCGGCGCGGGCTTGGGCTTCGGCTTGGCCGGCGCGGGCGCGGGCGCGGGTGCGGGTGCGGGTGCGGGCTTCGGCACGAGATCGGGATCGCACTCGGCGATCGCCATCGCCGGAGTCCAGTACCCGGCACGCCAGCACTGGCCGGAGGCGTTTTTCCAGACCGCGTCGCCGCCGGCGGGCTCGGTCCAGTATCCCTGCTTGGATTGCGCCACCGCGTTTGGCGAGATTGCCGACATCGCCATTGCGGCCGCGGCGACGACCGGCATCAGGATTCGCTTGCTCATGTTTGGTTCCTTCCTGAACGAGGAAATGTTCTTGGTTTTCAAGACGCTGGACGGATCTTGAGAACATTCTGCCACAACTCGCAACGGGTGTCCAAGCCGTCGAATGCCGAATTTTGCAGTTCGTTGTCCCGCAGCAACAGGCGGCCTTCGATCCAGACATGGCTGACGTGCTCCCGCCCTGCCGCGTAGACCAGCAACGAGACGGGGTCGTAGCACGGTGACAGCTCCGGCTCCCGGAGTTGCACCGCCACGAGATCGGCGCACTTGCCCGATACGATCGATCCGATCGCCGAGTCGAGCCCGAGCGCCACGGCGCCGCCGAGGGTGGCCGCGCGAAGCGCGGCGTGCGCCGGCATCGCTTCCGCGTCGCGCGCGACCGCCTTGGCGAGCAACGCCGCCTGGCGCATCTCCTGCATCACGTCCAGGCGGTTGTTGCTCGCCGCGCCGTCGGTGCCGAGCGCCACGTTCACTCCGGCCGCGAGCAGCCTCGCCACCGGCGCGAAACCGCTCGCTAGCTTGAGGTTCGAAGAGGGGCAGTGAGCGACCGAAGCGCCGTGGCGCGCAAGCGTCGCGATCTCCTCCTCGGTGAGATGCACCGTGTGCACCGCGATCAGCCCCGGGCCGAGCAGCCCGAGGTGCCTCAGGCGCTCGAGCGGGCGCACGCCGTGCTCGGCGACTGAGCGCTCCACTTCCTCGGCGGTCTCGTGCAGGTGCACGTGAATCGGGATGTCGAGTTCGCCCGCGATCCGGGCCACCTTCCGGAACGAGGCGTCCGATACGGTGTAGGGAGCGTGCGGGGCGAGGCAAAACGACGCGAGCGGATGATCGCGGTACCGGTCGCGCAGCGCCAGCCCCTTCTGCAGGTAATCGTCGGGATCCGCGGCATACGCGGACGGGAACTCGACCACGATGATCCCGAGCGCGGCGCGCATCCCCGCCTCGAGCGCCGCCTCGAGCGCTGCCTCCGGGAAGAAGTACATGTCGTTGAAGCAGGTGACGCCGCCGCGCAGCATCTCGGCGCAGGCGAGCAGCGTTCCGTCCCGCACGAACTGCGGCGAGACGTGCTTCAGCTCCGCCGGCCAGATGTGCTCCTTCAGCCAGCGCATCAGCGACAGGTCGTCGGCGATGCCGCGCATGAGCGACATCGCGGCGTGCGTGTGCGCGTTGACCAGGCCGGGTATGAGAACGTGCTCGGAAAGCTCCAGGATCTCGCGGCCGGGATACCGGCGGTTCGCCTCTTCGCCCGGAAAGACGGCTTCGATGCGCCCCCCGGCTACCGCTACCGCATGGTGTTCGAGCACCGCGCCGGCGGGCTCGACCGGCACCACCCAGCGAGCGCGAATGAGGAAACTGTCGTTCATGCAAAAACAAAGCCCCGCCGCAGCGGGGCTTCGATGCGCCTCCGGTCGGTTACGGTTTCGGGGTTCCCTGCACCTCGACCTCTACGCGGCGGTTGGCGCGCAGGCACTCGATGAGATCCGCGCGCTTCTTCGTGTCCGGGCAGGAGCGCACCGGCTGCGTCTTGCCGTAGCCGTAGGTCTCGATCTTGGAGCCGTCCACGCCCTTCGAGACGAGGTAGGCCTTGACGGCCTGGGCGCGCTTCTCCGAGAGCTTCTGGTTGTACTGCGCCGAGCCCAGGCGGTCGGTGTGCCCGTTCACGTTGATGAACTGGATGGTGGCGAACTGCCCGAGCTTCGCGATCACGTCCTTGTCGAGCAGCGCCTTGGCCTCGGGGCTGAGCGTCGACTTGTTGAAGTCGAAGAGCTCCGTGGAGGTGATGCGCAGCACCTTGGGCTTCGGCGCGGGCTTGGCGGCGGGCGCGGGCGCGGGCTTCGCGGCCGGAGCCGGCGCGGCCGCGGGCGCGGGCTTCCGCACCAGATCGGGGTCGCACTCCGCGGTCGCCATAGCGGGCGTGAAGTACGTCGTCTTCCAGCACATCCCGGTTCCGTTCTTCCAGGTCCCGCCGCTCGCCGGATTCGTCCAGTAGCCCTGCGCGAGCGCCGTGCCGGCGGCCGCGAGACCCGCGGCGGTGATCGCCGCGCCAAGGAACACGCTAGTTATCTTCACCGCACTCCTCCCTGAAATGTGGTGTTGGGACGAACCGGATTAGAGCACAGTTTGCGGGGGAAGGCCACGCCCCGCGTGCTAAAATCGGACCTTCGAAACGCAGTGATTTCCCGCCGTTAATCGGCCGCTGCCCGCCGCCCCAGAAGAGCCGAGATGGAACCGTTCGCCAAAGAAACCCTGCCGGTCAGCCTCGAAGAGGAGATGCGGCGCTCGTACCTGGATTACGCGATGAGCGTGATCGTGGGCCGCGCGCTGCCCGACGTGCGCGACGGCCTGAAACCCGTGCACCGGCGCGTGCTCTACGCGATGCACGAGCTTTCCAACGACTGGAACCGGCCGTACAAGAAGTCGGCGCGCATCGTGGGCGACGTGATCGGCAAGTACCACCCGCACGGCGACGCGGCGGTGTACGACACGATCGTGCGCATGGCGCAGGAGTTCTCGCTGCGCTATACGCTGGTCGACGGCCAGGGCAATTTCGGCTCGGTCGACGGCGACAACCCGGCGGCGATGCGCTACACCGAGATCCGGATGGCCCGGATCGGCCACGAGCTGCTGGCCGACATCGACAAGGAGACGGTCGACTTCGGGCCGAACTACGACGGCTCGGAGCGCGAGCCCCTGATCCTGCCCTCGCGCATCCCGAACCTGCTGATCAACGGCTCCTCGGGCATCGCGGTGGGGATGGCGACCAACGTTCCGCCGCACAACCTCTCCGAAGTGATCGACGCCTGCCTGCACGTGCTCGAGCATCCCCGCTGCGCGATCGAGGAGCTGATCAAGCTGATGCCGGCGCCCGACTTTCCGACCGCCGGGATCATCTACGGCCTCTCGGGCGTGCACGAGGGCTACCGCACCGGCCGCGGGCGCGTGGTGATGCGCGCGCGCACCCACTTCGAGGACGCGGGCCGCGGCGAGCGCCAGGCGATCGTGGTCGACGAGTTGCCGTACCAGGTGAACAAGAAGGTGCTGATCGAGCGCATCGCCGAGCTCGTGAACGACAAGAAGCTCGAGGGCGTCTCGGACATCCGCGACGAGTCCGACAAGGAAGGTATCCGGGTCGTGATCGAGCTCAGGCGCGGCGAGATCCCCGAGGTGGTGCTGAACAACCTCTACAAGCAGACGCAGCTCCAGGACAGCTTCGGCATGAACATGGTCGCGCTGGTCGACAACCAGCCGCGGCTGCTCAACCTGAAGGAATTGATCGAGGCGTTCATCGCGCACCGGCGCGAAGTGGTGACGCGGCGCACGGTGTACGACCTCCGGAAGGCGCGCGAGCGCGGGCACGTGCTCGAAGGCCTCGCGGTCGCGCTGTCCAACGTCGACGAGGTGATCGAGCTGATCAAGCGCGCCCCCGGCCCCGCCGAGGCCAAGCGCGAGCTGATGCGGCGCGCCTGGCCCTCGGATCTGGTGCGCGAGATGCTCGCACGCGCGGGCGCCGAGCAGTACCGGCCCGAAGGGCTGCCGCCGGACCTGGGCCTGAAGGAGGACGGCTACCGGCTCTCGGACGAACAGGCTCAGGCGATCATCGACCTGCAGCTGCGGCGCCTGACGGGCCTGGAGCGCGACCGGATCCGCGACGAGTACCGCGAGGTGATGGCGGCGATCGCGGACCTGCTCGATATCCTGGACAGGCCCGCGCGCATCGCGGCGATCATCGCCGGCGAGCTCGGCGCGATCAAGCGCGAGTTCGGCGACGCGCGGCGCAGCGAGATCGTGACGGTGGCCGAGGACATCTCGATCGAGGACCTGATCGCGCCGCAGGACATGGTGGTGACGTTCTCGCACGGCGGCTATGCGAAATCGCAGCCGCTCGCCGACTACCGCGCGCAGCGCCGCGGCGGGCGCGGGCGCCAGGCCGCCGCGACCAAGGAGGACGATTTCATCGAGCGGCTGTTCGTGGCGCATTCGCACGACCACCTGCTGTGCTTCTCCAACCGCGGGCGCCTGTACTGGCTCAGGGTGTACGAGGTGCCCCAGGGCAGCCGCGCGAGCCGCGGCAAGCCCGTCGTCAACATGTTTCCGCTCGAGGAGGGCGAGAAGATCACCGCGGTGGTGCCGGTGAAGGAGTTCGACGAGGAGCACTACGTCTTCATGGCGACCGCCCAGGGCACGGTGAAGAAGACCGCGCTCGCCGAATTCTCGCGCCCGCGCCCGAGCGGAATCATCGCCGTGGGCCTGGGCGAAGGCGACTACCTTGTCGGCGCCGCGCTCACCGACGGCAGGTACGACGTGATGCTCTTTTCCTCCGACGGCAAGGCGGTGCGGTTCCAGGAGGACGACGTGCGGCCGATGGGCCGCCAGGCCACAGGCGTGCGCGGCATGCGCCTGGGCGAGGGCGCGCGCGTCGTCTGCATGCTCGCCGCCCGCGAGGAGTCCAGATCCGTGCTGACCGCCACGGCCAACGGCTATGGCAAGCGGACATCGGTCGCCGAGTACCCGCGCCACGGGCGCGGCGGCCAGGGCGTGATCGCCATCCAGACCTCGGACCGCAACGGCGCCCTGGTCGGCGCGGTGCTGGTCGAGGAGCACGACGAGGTGATGCTCATCTCCACCGGCGGCGTGCTGATCCGCACCGGGGTCGCGCAGATCCGCGAGATGGGCCGCTCCACCCAGGGGGTGACGCTGATCGCGCTCGGCGAAGGCGAGAAGCTCGCCGGGATCGAGAGGATCGCCGAGCGCGAGGCCGACGACGGCGACAACGGCAACGGCAACGGCAACGGCGGCAACGGCGGCGCGCTTGCGCCGGCGCCGGCTTCCCCGCAGGTGCACTGAGATGAGCCGGATCTACAACTTCAGCGCCGGTCCGGCGGTCCTGCCCGAAGAGGTGCTCGCCCGCGCGGGCGACGAGATGCTCGACTGGCACGGCTCGGGCATGTGCGTCATGGAAATGAGCCACCGCGGCAGGGAGTTCATCGGGATCGCTGCGGAGGCCGAGCGCGACCTGCGCGAGCTGCTCTGCATCCCCGAGAACTACAAGGTTCTGTTTCTGCAGGGCGGGGCGACGCTCCAGTTCTCGGGCGTGCCGATGAACCTGCTCGGGCGCCGCGGCAAGGCCGACTACGTCCTCACGGGCGAGTGGTCGAAGAAGGCGGCGAAGGAGGCGGCGAATTTCTGCGACGTCGCGATCGCCGCCAGCTCCGGGGACAGGGGATTCACGTACGCCCCGAAGAGCTGGAACGTGAGGGCCGACGCCGCGTACGTCCACTACTGCTCCAACGAGACGATCGGCGGTGTCGAATTTCACGAGATTCCCGAAGTCGCCAAGGACGTTCCCCTGGTCGCCGACGCCTCGTCGCACATCCTGTCGCGGCCGCTCGAGGTCTCGAGGTTCGCCTGATCTACGCCGGCGCCCAGAAGAACATCGGCCCGGCGGGGCTTACCATCGTGATCGTGCGCGAGGATCTGCTCGGGCGCGCGGCGAAAGGCACTCCCTCGGTGCTCGACTACCGGCTCCAGGCGGAGGCCGACTCGATGTTGAACACGCCCGCGACCTACGCGATCTACATCGCGGGGCTCGTGTTCAAGTGGATGAAGGCGCTCGGCGGATTGGCGGTCATCGAGAAGCGGAATATCGAGAAGGCGAATTTGCTCTACCGGGCGCTCGACGAGAGCAGCTTCTTCAGCAACCCCGTGAATCCCGCCGACCGTTCCCGGATGAACGTGCCGTTCACGCTGCGCGACGCGAAGCTCGACGAGGCGTTCCTGAAGGGCGCCGAGGAGCGCGGCATGGTGCAGCTCAAAGGCCACCGCTCGGTGGGCGGAATGCGCGCCTCGATCTACAACGCGATGCCCCTGGAAGGCGTGCAGCGCCTGGTCGACTACCTGCGCGAGTTCGAGAAGCGTCATGCCTAGGGGCGCCGGACGCAAGTTCGAGGTGCTGGTGCTCAACGCGATCGCCCCGGTGGGGCTCAAGCGCCTGCCGCCCGAGCGCTACGCGGTCGTGAAGGAGGCGGCGTCCCCCGACGTGATCCTGGTGCGGTCGCAGGAGATGCACGGGATGCGCTTCGGCGAGGCGCTCAAGGCGGTCGGCCGCGCGGGCGCCGGCGTCAACAACATCCCGGTGTCCGAGCTTTCGAAGCGCGGCGTGCCGGTGTTCAACGCGCCGGGCGCGAACGCGAACGCGGTGAAGGAGCTGGTGCTGGCGGGCATGCTGATCGCCGCGCGCAACGTCGCGCCGGCGCTCGATTTCGTGAGGCAGCTCGGCCACGAGGAGCTGGACAGGCGCGTCGAGGAAGGCAAGAAGCAGTTCGCCGGCGTCGAGCTGCCCGGGCACACGCTCGGGATCATCGGCCTGGGCAGGGTCGGGAGCCTCGTCGCGGACGCCGCGATCCGCCTCGGGATGCACGTGCTCGGTTACGACCCCGAGATCACGGTGGAGGCCGCCTGGAGCCTGCCCTCGCAGGTGCGCAAGGCGGGCTCGATCGACGAGGTGCTGCGCTCCTGCCAGTTCGTCACGCTCCACGTGCCGCTCGGCGAGCGCACGCGGCACCTGATCGGCGCGAAGAACGTGGACCTGATGAAGCACGGCGCGATCCTGCTCAACTTCTCGCGCGAGGGCGTGGTGGACGACGAGGCGGTGATCAAGGCGATCCGGGCGCACCGCATCAAGTGCTACGTCACCGATTTTCCGTCGGCGCGGCTGCTCGGGGAACCGGGGGTCGTGGCCCTGCCGCACCTCGGCGCCTCGACCCGCGAGGCCGAGGACAACTGCGCCGTCATGGTGGTTGATCAGGTGCGCGAGTACCTGGAGCACGGCATCGTGCGCAACTCCGTGAACTTCCCGGAGGCCGTGATGGCGCGCGAGTCGCCCTACCGGCTCGCGATCGCCAACGCCAATGTCCCCGACATGCTCGCCCGAATCTCGCACGCGCTCGGCGGGCGCGGCCTCAACATCCACAACATGCTGAACAAGTCGAGGGGCGAGATGGCGTACACGCTGGTCGACGTCGACAGTGCGGTGCCGGAAGGCGTGCTCGCCGAGCTGCGCGGCATCGACGGGGTGCTCGCGGTACGCTACCTTCCGTCCGGGGCATGAACGGCGAAATCGAGAAGCTCCGGCGGGAGATCGACGCGCTCGACGAGGAGCTGCTCGGGCTCGTCAACCGGCGCGCGGCGCTCGCGCGGAGGATCGGCGAGCTGAAGGGCGGGGCACCCGCGTACCGACCCGAGCGCGAGACCGAGATCCTGCGGCGCGCCGCCGCGCGCAATCCCGGACCGCTGCCCGCGGAGCGCGCGCTCGCCGTGCTGCGCGAGGTGATCTCGGCCTGCCGCGCCATGGAGGCGGCGATCCGCGTCGCCTATCTCGGGCCCGAGGGAACCTTCAGCGAGCAGGCGGTGCGCAAGCACTTCGGGCAGGCGGTCGAGGCGCTCGCGATGCCCTCGATCGACGAAGTGTTCCGCAGCAGCGAGTCCGGCGCGGCCGATTTCGCGCTCGTGCCGGTCGAGAATTCGACCGAGGGCGCCGTCGGCCGCACGCTCGACCTTCTGCTCGCGACGCCGCTCCGGATCTGCGCCGAAGTGGAGCTTCGCGTGCAGCAGGCGCTGCTCGCGAACGCGGGCGACCTCGGCGGCGTGCGCCGCGTGTACTCGCACGCCCAGTCGCTCGCGCAGTGCAACGGCTGGCTCGCGCAGAACCTTCCGCGGGCCGAGCGCGTGCCGGTGGCCTCGAACGCCGAGGCCGCGCGCCGCGCGGCTTCCGAGGAGGGCGCCGCGGCGATCGCGGGCGAGGCCGCCGCCGGTCGCTACGGCCTGCAGGTGCTCGCGCGCTCGATCGAGGACGATCCCAGCAACACGACGCGCTTCCTCGTGCTCGGCGCGCTCGAGCCGCGTCCGACCGGGCGCGACCGCACCTCGCTCGTGATGTCGGCCGAGAACCGGCCGGGCGCGGTGCACGCGCTGCTCACCCCGCTCGCCGCGCATCAGGTGAGCATGACGCGCATCGAGTCGCGCCCGGCGCGCGCCCGCTCGGCGCTCTGGGAGTACGTGTTCTTCGTCGACGTCGAGGGCCACCGCGAGGATGCGCGCGTCGCGGCGGCGCTCGCCGAGCTGCAGGCGCGGGCGCCGTTCCTCAAGGTGCTCGGCTCCTATCCCGTCGCGGTCGCCTGACCCCGAACATGGACCTCTGCGAATTCGCGCCCCCGTACGTGCGCTCGATCGCGCCGTACCAGCCGGGCAAGCCGATCTCCGAGCTCGCGCGCGAGATGGGGCTCGACGAGAAGCGGATCGTCAAGCTCGCCTCGAACGAGAACCCGCGCGGCATCGGCCCGCGCACCCGCGCCGCGATCGAGGCCTCGCTTGGCGACATCGCGCGCTACCCGGACGGCAACGGCTACGAGCTCAAGCTCGCGCTCGCGAAGCGCTACGGGCTCGACATGAGCCAGATCGTGCTCGGCAACGGCTCCAACGACGTGCTGGAGCTCGTCTCGCTCGCGTTTCTCGGTCCCGGGCGCTCGGCGGTGTACTCGCAGCACGCGTTCGCGGTGTATCCGCTCGCGACGCAGGCGCGCGGCGCGCGCGCGATCGTGGTGCCGGCGAAGGCCTATGGCCACGACGTCGAGGCGATGGCCGCGGCGGTGGCCGAGGACACGCGGGTCGTCTGGGTCGCGAACCCGAACAACCCGACCGGCACGATGGTGCCGCCCGAGCGGCTGGAGGCGTTCACGCGGCGCCTGCCCGAGCGCGTGATCCTCGTGGTCGACGAGGCGTACAACGAGTACCTGCACGCGGACCTGCGCGCCGACATGCTCAAGCTCCTGAGGCGCCATCCGAACCTCGTGGTGACGCGCACCTTCTCCAAGGCCTACGGCCTCGCGGGCCTGCGCGTCGGCTATGCGCTCGCGCATCCGTCGGTCGCGGACATGATGAACCGCGTGCGCCAGCCCTTCAACGTGAATTCGGTCGCGCTCGCCGCGGCGGCGGCCGCGCTCGACGACATGGAGTTCGTGGCGCGCAGCTACGCCGAGAACCTCCAGGGCATGCGCCAGATCGAGGAGGGCGCGAAGCGCCTCGGGCTCGACTGGATCCCCTCGTACGGCAATTTCGTCACGATCCGGGTGGGCCGCGCCGCCGAGGTCTACAAGCGGCTGCTCCGGCGCGGCGTGATCGTGCGGCCGGTCGGCGGAGGCTACGAGCTTCCCGAGCACCTGCGCGTCACGGTCGGCACCGCCGAGGAAAACGAGCGGTTCCTCGCGGCGCTCTCGGCCAGCCTCCGGGAATGACCCGGTTTGCGCGCGTCGCCGTGATCGGCGTCGGGCTGATCGGCGGCTCGTTCGCGCTCGCGCTGAAGGCGGCGAAGCTCTGCGGCCGCGTGGTCGGCGTCGGCCGATCGCAAGCGAATCTCGAGTCGGCGCTGGACTGCGGAGCGATCGACTCCATTGAAACGGACCCCGCAGCCGCGGCGCGGGACGCCGACCTGATCATGCTCTCCGCCCCCGTCGCGCAATTTCCGATCATCCTGTCTGCCATCGGGAATTCCCTGAATCCCGGCGCGCTCGTTACCGACGGCGGCAGCACGAAGCGCGACGTGGTCGCGGCGGCGCGCGCCGCGCTCGGCACAAAGCTCGCGCAGTTCGTGCCGGGCCATCCGATCGCCGGGGGCGAAGAGAGCGGCGCCGGGGCCGCACGTGCCGATCTGTTTCGCGACAAGCGCGTCGTCCTGACGCCTTTGCCCGAGAATTCCGCCGCGGACGTGAACCGGATCGAAGGACTCTGGAAGTCGCTCGGGGCAAGAACGTACCGCATGACTCCGGAGGAGCACGACGCAGTCTTCGCGGCGGTGAGCCACCTGCCGCACCTGCTCGCCTACGCGCTGGTGCACGGGATCGCGGCGCGCGACGACGCCGCGCGCCTGTTCGGCTTTGCGGCTGGCGGGTTCCGCGACTTCACGCGCATCGCCTCGAGCCACCCCGAGATGTGGCGCGACATCTGCATGGCGAACCGCGACCGGCTGATGAGCGAAGTGGACGGTTTCTCCGCAGAACTCTCGAAGATGAGAAATCTCCTCGAGGCCGGCGATTCCGCGGCACTGGAAAGGCTTTTTGCCGAGGCACGCGCGGCGCGCCGGCGCTGGCTGGACGGCGAGTACGAGCCGTGAGGGCGCTCGAGCTGAAGGCCGCGACCCGCGCCGCCGGGACCGTGCGCCTGCCCGGCTCGAAGAGCATCTCCAACCGCGTGCTGCTGCTTGCCGCGCTCGCCGAGGGCACCACGGTCGTGCGCGATCTGCTCGATGCCGACGACACGAAGGTGATGCTTCAGGCGCTTTCGGGCCTCGGGGTGGTCTTTCGGCAGGATCTCGTCGTGCAAGGCGCCGCGGGAAGCTTCCCGGTCAAGAAAGCCGAGCTGTTCCTTGGCAATGCAGGCACGGCTTTCCGGCCGCTCACCGCCGTGCTCGCGTTCTGCGGCGGGGAGTACCGGCTCTCGGGCGTGCCGCGCATGCACGAGCGCCCGATCGGCGACCTGGTGGACGCCCTGCGCGCCGCGGGCGCGAGGATCGAGCATCTGGGGAAGGAGGGCTTTCCTCCGCTTTGGATTCTTCCGGGAAAGGTGTCTCTCAAGAAGCCGATTTCGGTCCGCGGTGACACGTCGTCCCAGTTTCTGAGCGCGCTTTTGATGGCGCTTCCGCTCGCGGGTGGAGGCACGGTGGAAGTCCTGGGGGACCTGATTTCCAAGCCGTATGTCGAGATCACGCTCAATCTCATGCGGCGCTTCGGCCTCGAGGTGCGGCGGGAAGGCTGGAGTCGTTTCTCGGTTCCGTCCGGCCCTTACGTCTCCCCCGGAGAGATCGTCGTGGAGGGTGACGCTTCCTCGGCTTCTTACTTTCTCGCCGCCGGTGCGCTCGGCGGCGGGCCGGTGCGCGTGGAGGGCGTGGGCCGCGCGAGCATCCAGGGCGACGTGCGCTTCTGCGAGGTGCTCGAGAAAATGGGCGCGAAGGTCGCGATGGGCGAGAGCTGGATCGAATCGTCTTCGGGCGGCGCCAGGCTGCATGCCTTCGATCTCGATCTCAATCACATCCCGGACGCCGCGATGACCGCAGCCGTGCTCGCGCTCTTCGCTGACGGGCCGTGCACCGTGCGTAACGTCGCGAGCTGGCGCGTGAAGGAAACCGACCGCATCGCCGCGATGGCGAAGGAACTGCGCAAGCTGGGGGCCGAAGTCGTCGAATCCCCGGACGCGCTGAAAATCATACCCCCGAAAGTGCTCAACCCGAACGTCGCCATCGACACCTATGACGATCACCGCATGGCGATGTGCTTCTCGCTCGTCACGCTCGGCGGCGTGCCGGTGACGATCAATGATCCGGACTGCGTCGCGAAGACGTTCCCGGATTACTTCGCCGAATTCGCTCGCGTCCTGCGCTAGGCAGGTATCGCAAGCGAGCGCGAACGCAGCGCCACGGGCGGCAGGTCACGCACTGCCGCGGCCGCGGCGATCAGGGTAGTCCGATCCGATCGGGCGAGGCGGGGCAGGTCGCCGTCCTTGAAATAGGTCAGCGCCTTCAGACTTTCCGCCGGCTGCAATGTCCTGCCGAAGAGCAGACGCGCGGCGGCAAGCGCGCGCGGAAGCGAAACGCCGGCGCGCACCATTGCGGCGACGTCCTGATAGTCCTTCCTTTCCGCGCGCTGCAGGATCACCTTGAGCTTGTGCGCCATCAGGTCCTCGAGCGACGCTACTTCGGCGACGCCGTCGGTCGTGAGGAGCGGATCCCCGATCCGGCCGAAATGCAGGTTCCCGAAGAAAGAGAGCTTCACCGGTCCGCGGACGCTTACCACCAGCGTGTCCTTTTGCGCCTGCAGCGTCTGCGCCCTGCTCATCAGCGGAACCGCCTTGCGAATCGACGCCGCGTCGAGGGGCCGATCATGGAAGAAATCGAAGTCGACCGAGCGCCGGTGCCCGAGGTGCAGCGACACCGCGGTTCCGCCATAGAGGACGAAGCCGAGATCGCGGACCGGCCGGAGCGCCGGCCAGAGCCTGCGCTGCGCGGCAGGCAGCTTCTCGAAGCGCGCTGCGAGCGCGGCGATCACGTTCCCGTGCGCCGTGGAAGGGGAGGCACGCGCCCGGGTGCCGCCAGACCAAGCCGGTAGTGCCAGTAGCTCCATGAGCGCGGAGAAAAACGTCCCGGGTCCGCGTTGCGCAGGGCATCCGCAAGCCGCTCGCGGCCGAGTGCCGCCTCGAGCGCGAGCGCATCGTCGTAATCGCCGAGATTCATCACCTGTCCTGCGACCAGGCGGGGTCTTGCCATCGCCTGCGAAGGCGACAGCCACCAGACGTACTTCCTCGCCAGCCGGCGAAGGAGCCGCTGCACGTCGTCCGCCGGCCGCCTGCGCGGACGCCCGGGCGCGCGCCGCTCGATCCGCGCCGAGGCCGGGATCACCCACTGATGTCCCATGCGGCCCGCGCCCGCAACGCGCCGCGCCGCGAGCAGCTGCAGCACCCGGGTGCGGCTCACCCCTTCGCGCACCGCGAACTGCGAGACCGTCAGGATGCCGTCGCGGGCGACATCGAGTGCCATGCCGCCATTCTAGCGAAAATCCATTATCAAACGGACAGGATTATTGGGTTACTCGATTACGCGGTCAGCGCGCAGCAGGATGGATTCCCCTTGGCGATGCGGTCGACCATTTCCGCGACCTGGCGCATGTTCTCGAGCAGGCAGGGGCCGTAGCTGAGCAGACCGCCGGCTTCCGGACAGGCGGCGATTATGGCCGTGAGGCTCGATCGCTTGGCGTTCGCGGCCCGTTGCGCGAATTCCTCGCAACTCCTGCGACTCGACCACAGCGGGTCGAAGAGGAATCCCATCCGTTACAAGACGACTGGAATCGTTCTCGTCCGGCCCAAGATCGCGCGCGTCGCGGTCTCGTTGGCGGTCAGCACATCCGGCTTCAGGCCGAGCAGCTGCTCGGCCGCTGCGGGAAAGCGTGTCGCGTCGGCTTCGCCGCGACCACGCCGATGATCAGGTTTTTGCCCTCGGCATAACCCGGGTCCGCCATCCGCGAGCGAGATTCCTCTAGCAAGGCCTTCATCACCGGTTCCTCGGGTGATCCCCCGCGCGGCAGCTTGCCCCGGAAGTGCGCGATCGCGCGCGTGCTGCCACACTTCGGCGCTGTGGAAAATTCACGCGCGTCAACGATTCCGGTCATCGCGATCGACGGGCCCTCGGCCTCCGGGAAGGGCACGGTCGCGAGGCGCGTCGCGCAGGCGCTGGGGTTTCACTACCTCGAGAGCGGTGCCCTCTATCGGCTCCTTGCGCTGGTTTCCCTGAAGGACGACGTGCGTGACGAGCCTAGTCTCGTCGCGTGTGCCCGGCGGATGGCGGTGGAGTTTGCGGGAGATAGAATCCTTGTGGATAAACAAGACGTTACAGAGGATATCCGAAGCGAGGCCTGCGGCAACCGGGCCTCGGAAGTGGCAAAGATGCCCGCGGTGCGCGCTGCGCTGCTCGAGCGCCAGCGCGCCTTCCGCAGGCCCCCCGGGCTGGTGGCCGACGGGCGCGACATGGGCACGGTCGTGTTCCCCGACGCCGGGCTCAAGATCTTCTTGACGGCGAGCGCCGGCGTGAGGGCCGCGCGCAGATATAAGCAGTTGAAAGAAAAAGGAATCAATGCTAACCTTCGCGCCCTTTCCCGTGACCTCGCGGAGCGCGATGCGCGTGACGCGACCCGGGCGGTGGCGCCCCTGGCGCCCGCCCCGGGTGCGCTGGAGCTGGACTCCTCGGATCTCGGCATCGACGACGTCGTCGCCCGGATCCTCGCGTGGTACCGGGACAGAAGCGCAATCGGTGGAAGGGGCTGATCCCTTTCCGTTTCCTCAACCTGGCCCGCGGCGCGCTCGCAAGCCCGCGGTTTGGAAGGCTTTTCTAAATGGCTAGCGTTTTCCCCGCAGTTTCGAAGTCCCCCGCCGGCGAATCCTTCGCCGCGCTGTTCGAAGAAAGCCTCACGCGCAAGGAGATGCGCGTGGGCGAAGTGATCACCGCCGAGGTGGTGAGCGTCGACGACAACTTCGTCGTGGTGAACGCGGGGCTGAAGTCCGAAAGCGTCATCCCGGTCGAGGAGTTCCGCAACGACGCGGGCGAAGTCGAAGTCAAGGCCGGCGACTTCGTCTCCGTGTCGATCGAAGCGCTCGAGGACGGCTTCGGCGCGACGCGGCTCTCGCGCGACAAGGCCAAGCGCCTGGCAGCGTGGCTCGAGCTCGAGAAGTCCCTCGAGTCGGGAGAGACGATCAAGGGCGTCATTACCGGGAAGGTGAAAGGCGGGCTCACGGTGATGACCCGGGGGATCCGCGCCTTCCTGCCGGGCTCGCTCGTGGACCTGCGCCCGGTGAAGGACACGACGCCCTACGAGGGCAAGGAGCTCGAGTTCAAGGTCATCAAGCTCGACCGCAAGAGGAACAACGTGGTGGTTTCGCGCCGCGCCGTGCTCGAGGCGACGGCGGGCGCCGAGCGCGAGGCGCTGCTCGCGACGCTCTCGGAGGGCGCGGTGGTCAAGGGCATCGTCAAGAACATCACGGACTACGGCGCGTTCGTCGACCTCGGCGGCATCGACGGGCTGCTCCACATCACCGACCTCGCGTGGCGGCGCGTCAAGCATCCGTCGGAAGTGGTCAACGTGGGCGACGAGGTCACCGCCAAGGTGCTCAAGTTCGACGCCGAGAAGAACCGCGTGTCGCTCGGCCTGAAGCAATTGGGCGAGGACCCCTGGGTCGGGATCGGCCGCCGATATCCGCAGGGCACGCGCCTCTTCGGCAAGGTCACGAACCTCACCGACTACGGCGCTTTCGTGGAGGTCGAGGCGGGCATCGAGGGCCTGGTGCACGTCTCCGAGATGGACTGGACCAACAAGAACGTGCATCCCTCCAAAGTGGCGCAGGTCGGCGACGAGGTCGAGGTGATGATTCTCGAGATTGACGAGGAACGCCGCCGCATTTCGCTCGGCATGAAGCAGTGCATGCCGAACCCGTGGGAGGATTTCGCGCGCGAGTACAAGAAGGGCGACCGGGTCAAGGGCAGCATCAAGTCGATCACCGACTTCGGCGTGTTCGTGGGGCTGCCGGGCTCGATCGACGGCCTGGTGCACCTGTCGGACCTCTCGTGGAGCGAGGCGGGCGAGGAGGCGGTCAAGAAATTCCGCAAGGGCGACGAGGTCGAGGCGGTGGTGCTCTCGATCGACGTCGAGCGCGAGCGCATTTCGCTCGGCATCAAGCAGCTCGAAGGCGATCCGTTCACCAACTTCATCGCCAGCCACGACAAGAACAGCGTGGTGCAGGGCACCGTGAAGTCGGTCGACGCCAGGGGTGCGGTGATCGCGCTCACGCCCGAGATCGACGGCTACCTGCGTGCCTCCGAGTTCTCGCGCGACCGCGTCGAGGACCTTTCCAGGCACCTGAACGCCGGCGACACGGTTCAGGCGATGGTGATCAACATCGACCGCAAGAACCGCGCGATCAACCTCTCGGTGAAGGCCAAGGATCTTGCCGAGGAGACCGAGGCGATGAAGCAGCTTCGCACCGAGCAGGCCGCGGCCAGCGCCGGGGCGACCAATCTCGGCGCGCTGCTGCGCGCCAAGCTCGACAAGAGCGGCGGCAGCCCGCAGCAGTAGGCGGAGCGTCCTGTCGGCAGGGGGAAGGGATCGCCATGACGAAGTCCGAACTGATCGCGCGCCTCGCCCAGCGCTATCCGCAGCTCGTGGCGAAGGACGCGGAGTACGCGGTGAAGATGATCCTCGATGCGATGACGAACTCGCTGCTTGGCGGGCACCGCATCGAGATCCGCGGCTTCGGCAGCTTCGGCCTCAATTACCGGCCGCCGCGCGTCGGGCGCAACCCGAAGTCGGGCGAGCGGGTGCACGTGCCGGAGAAATACGTGCCGCACTTCAAGGCCGGAAAGGAGCTGCGCGAGCGCGTCGACGGGCCGGACGCCGCGCCCGCCAAACCGGCGCCGGCGCAGGCCTCCGGCTAGCGGCCGCCGGGGGGCCCGGCGGCCACCGCGATGAAAGTCCTGGCCTGGGTGGTGCGCCTCGCGCTGTTCGTCGTGCTGCTCGCGTTCGCGGTCAAGAACACCGAGCCGGTGGCGCTGCGCTTCTACTTCGACCTGGTGTGGCAGGCTCCGCTGGTGGCGCTGCTGGCGGCGTTCTTCGCCGCAGGCGCAGCGGCCGGGCTCGCCGCGGCGCTCGGCACGCTCCTGCGCCAGCGTCGCGAGATCCTGCGCCTGCGCCGGCGCTCGGGCGTCGAGCCGCAGCGCGAGCCTCCTGCAGCGCCTGCCGTGGACGCCTGAATGGAGTTCGAATACTGGTGGCTGCTCGGCTTCCCGGTCTTCTTCGGCCTCGGGTGGCTCGCGGCGCGCATCGACATCCGCAGCCTCGTGCGCGAGTCGCGCTCGCTGCCACGCTCGTATTTCCGGGGCCTCAACTTCCTGCTGAACGAGCAGCCCGACAAGGCGATCGAGGCCTTCATCGAGGTAGTGAAGGTGGACCCGGAGACGGTAGAGCTGCATTTCGCGCTCGGGAGCCTGTTCCGGCGGCGCGGGGAATACGACCGCGCGATCCGCATGCACCAGAACCTGCTCGAGCGCGCCGACCTCGCGGCCGAGCAGCGCGCCGCCGCGCTCTTCGAGCTGGGCCTCGACTATCTCAAGGCGGGAATCCTCGACCGCGCCGAGGATGTGTTCGGGCGCCTCGCCGAGGGCCCGCGCGCGCGCGAGGCGCGCGGATACCTTCTCGAGATCTATCAGGCCGAGAAGGAGTGGGCCAAGGCGATCGGGCTCGCGCGGGGAATCGGGGCGGAGTCGGGCGAGCCGCGCGCCCGCGACATCGCGCAGTTCCTCTGCGAGCAGGCCGCGACCGAGGCGACGCACTCGCGGCCGGACGCCGCGCGCCGGCTCCTCGGCGAGGCGCTCGAGGCGCACCGCAAGTGCGTGCGCGCGAGCGTGCAGCTCGGGGACCTCGAGCGCGCCGCGGGCAACATCGACCTGGCGATCGCGAGCTGGAAGCGGATCGAGGCGCAGGATCCGGCCTACCTCGCGCTCGTCGCGCAGCGGCTGCTCGAGGCGCACCGCGACGCCGGGCGGCTCGAGGAGGGGCTTACCCTGCTCACCGGGTATCTGGAGCGCTACCCTTCCCTCGACCTTCTCGACGCGGTGTTCCAGTACACGCTGGAAGCGAAGGGCGCGGAAGCGGCGTATCGCCTGGTGCGGGACGAGCTGCGCCGCAATCCCACGCTCCTCGGCCTCGACCGGCTGCTCGAGGCGCAGATCGTGAGCGATGCGCACCCCGAGCGGCGCCGGGACCTCGAGCTCGTGCGCAACCTCGTGCACAGCCACACGCGCAAGCTCGCGCGCTTTCGCTGCGAGGTCTGCGGCTTCAAGGCGCGCCAGTTCCACTGGCGCTGCCCGGGATGCGGCCGCTGGGAGACCTATCCGCCTCGGCGCACCGAGGAGTTCGAGCTGGTCCCATGAACGTCACCCTCATCGGCACCGGTTACGTCGGACTCGTCACCGGGGCCTGCCTCGCGGAGATGGGCAACCACGTGCTGTGCCTGGACTCGGACGCGGACAAGATACGAACGCTCGAGCAGGGGCGCCTGCCGATCTTCGAGCCGGGCCTGGAGCCGATCGTGCGCCGCAACCGCGACGCCGGAAGGCTTGCCTTCACGACCGACGCGGCTGCGGGCGCGGCGCACGGCGTGCTCCAGTGCATCGCGGTCGGCACGCCGCCGGGCGAGGACGGCTCGGCCGACCTCACGCACGTGCTCGAGGCGGCGCGCGCGATCGCGCGCCACATGGACGGCTATCGCGTCGTCGTGAACAAGTCGACAGTGCCCGTCGGAACGGCGGATGCCGTGTCCGCCGTAATCAGGGAAGAGCTGCTCAAGCGCGGGGCGCGACTCGAGTTCAGCGTCGTGTCCAACCCCGAGTTCCTGAAGGAGGGCGCTGCGGTAGACGATTTCCTGCGTCCCGACCGGATCATCGTGGGGTCCGGGGACGAGCGCGCCACGCAGCTGCTGCGCGAGCTCTACGCGCCGTTCCAGCGCAACCGCGAGCGGCTGATGCTGATGAGCGTGCGCTCGGCCGAGCTCACCAAGTATGCCGCCAACGCGATGCTCGCAACCCGCATCTCGTTCATGAACGAGCTCGCGAACCTCGCCGAGCGGCTCGGCGCGGACGTCGAGGAGGTGCGCCGCGGCATCGGCGCCGATCCGCGGATCGGCACCCATTTCCTCTACGCCGGGGCGGGATTCGGCGGCTCGTGCTTCCCGAAGGACCTGCGGGCCCTGCTGCGCACCGCCGAGGCGGCGGGCCTTCCGCTCGGCGTAGTCGCCGCGGTCGAGCGCGCGAACGAGGCCCAGAAGCGCGTCCTCGCGCGCAAGATCCGCGCGCGCTTCGGCGAAAGCCTCTCCGGCCGGCGCTTCGCGCTCTGGGGCCTCGCGTTCAAGCCGAACACCGACGACATGCGCGAGGCGCCGAGCCGCGCGCTGATCGCCGAGCTGCTTGCCTCGGGCGCCGGGGTGAGCGCCTACGATCCGGTGGCAGGCATGCAAGCGAAGAAGATCTTCTCCGGCGAACCCGGGGTATCGATTTGTGAAAACCCGCTTTCCGCCCTCGACGGCTGCGACGCGCTCGTGATCGTCACCGAATGGCAGGAATTCAGGAGCCCGGACTTCGGCGAGATCCGCCGGCGGCTGCGCACTCCCGCGATCTTCGACGGCCGCAACCTCTACGAGCCCGCGGCGGTGCGCGCGCACGGCATCGAGTATTTCGCAGTGGGCCGGAGCGCATGAAGCGGCCGGATACCCGCAAGGCGCGCGTGCTCGTGGTCGGCGACGTGATGCTTGACCGCTACTGGTTCGGCGATGTCTCGCGCATCTCGCCCGAGGCGCCGGTGCCGGTGGTGCTGGTCGAGCGCGAAGAGGCACGGCCGGGCGGCGCGGCGAACGTCGCGCGCAATTGCGTCGCCCTCGGGGGGAGGGCGAGGCTGCTCTCGGTCGTGGGAGACGACGACGCCGGGGCGCTGCTGCGCAGGATCTCGGCGGAAACCGGGGTCGCGGTGAGCTTCCATACCGACAGGTCGATCCGCACCACGCTCAAGCTGCGCGTGATCGGGCGCCACCAGCAGCTGCTCCGGATCGATTTCGAGACCGCGCCCTCGCGCGAGGTCCTCGCCTCGAAGCTCGCCGAGTTCCGGGAGGCGCTGCCTGCGTGCGACGTCGTGATCCTCTCGGACTACGGCAAGGGCGGCCTCGCCCACATCGCGAAGATGATCGAGGCCGCGCGCGGCGCGGGCAAGAAGGTCCTGGTCGACCCGAAAGGCGACGACTACCGGCGCTATCGCGGCGCCCACATCATGACGCCGAACCGTGCGGAGCTCCGCGAGGTCGTCGGCACCTGGAAGAGCGAGTCCGACCTCGCGCGGCGGGCGCAGAAGCTGCGGCGGAGCCTGGGCCTGGAGGCCCTGCTCGTCACGCGCGCCGAGCAGGGAATGACGCTCTACACCGCGCGCGGCGCGATGCACGTCAAGGCCGAGGCGCGCGAGGTGTACGATGTGAGCGGCGCCGGCGACACCGTGATCGCGGCCCTCGGCGTGATGCTCGGGGCGGGCGTCCGGCTCGAGCAGGCCGTGCGGATCGCGAACCGCGCCGCCGGCATCGTGGTCGGAAAGCTCGGCGTCGCGGTCGCGACACGCAAGGAAGTGTTCGGATAGGCTCGTGCCCATGCTCTACGTCGTCACCGGCGCTGCCGGCTTCATCGGCTCGCGAATCGTCGCGGCGCTCAACCGCGCCGGCATCGCCGAGATCCTCGCGGTCGACAACCTCGAGAACGCCGACAAGTTCCGCAATCTCGCCGGCTGCCGCATCGAGGACTATCTCGACAAGCGCGAGTTCCTGCAGCGCGTGGAGGCCAACCAGCTCGACGGCGCAATCGAGGCGGTGCTGCACCAGGGCGCGTGCTCGGACACGATGCAGCAGGACGGACGCTACATGATGGAAAACAACTATCGCTACTCGCGCGCGCTGCTCGACTGGTGCCAGGACGCGGAGGTGCCGTTCCTGTACGCTTCCTCGGCGGCGGTCTACGGCGCGGGCGGCGCGTTCGGCGAGGACCGCGCCAACGAGCGCCCGCTCAATGTCTACGGCTACTCGAAATTCCTTTTCGACGAGCACGTGCGGCGGCGGCTTCCGGGCCGCACGGCGCAGATCGCGGGGCTGCGCTACTTCAACGTCTACGGGCCGAACGAGGCGCACAAGGGACGCATGGCCTCTGTCGCCTGGCACGCCTTCGGGCAGCTCGCGGCCGAGGGTTGCGTGCGGCTGTTCGAGGGCTCGGGCGGATACGGCGACGGCGAGCAGCGGCGCGATTTCGTGCACGTGGACGACGTCGTGCGAGTGAACCTGTACCTGCTCGAGAACGGCGCCATCTCGGGCATCTACAACTGCGGCACCGGGCGTGCGCAGAGCTTCAACGAGCTCGCTGCGGCGGTCGTCAATTCGGTTCGCGGCACGAATGACTCCGTCGCCGAGCTGGTCGAGCAGAAGCTCATCCGGTACATTCCCTTTCCCGCGCAGCTCGCGGGGAAATACCAGAGCTACACCCAGGCAGATCTCACGCAGCTCCGTGCCGCCGGCTACACGGGCACCTTCATGACGGTGGAGCAGGGCGTGGCGGCATACGTGAAGGAGCTGCTCGCGAAATGAAACGGACGATCGAGGACTTCATCGGCAACACGCCGCTCGCGCGCCTGCAGCGGCTGCCGGGGCCGGAGAACGAGAAAAAAGGCAACGTGCTGTTCGCGAAGCTCGAAGGTAACAACCCGGCGGGCTCGGTCAAGGACCGGCCGGCGATCTCGATGATCCGCCGCGCGGAGGAGCGCGGCACGATAAAGCCGGGCGACACCCTGATCGAGCCGACCTCGGGCAACACCGGGATCGGGCTCGCGATGGCCGCCGCGATCCGGGGCTACCGCATGGTGCTGATCATGCCCGAGCACCTTTCGGTCGAGCGCCGCCAGACCATGCGCGCCTTCGGCGCCGAGATCATCCTCACGCCGCAGACGGGCGGCATGGAAGCCGCGCGCGACCTCGCCGAAGCCATGGTGCGCGAGGGCAAGGGCATCATGCTCGATCAGTTCGCCAACCCCGACAACCCGCTCGCGCACTACGAGGGCACCGGGCCCGAGATCTGGCGCGACACGGGCGGACGCATCACGCACTTCGTGTCCTCGATGGGCACCACGGGCACGATCATGGGGTGCTCGCGCTTCCTCAAGGAGCAGAGCCCGAAGATCCAGATCATCGGCTGCCAGCCGGAAGAAGGCTCGCAGATCCCCGGGATCCGCAAGTGGCCCGAGGCTTATCTGCCGAAGATCTACGATAGATCGCGCGTCGACCGGCTCGAGTACGTGAGCCAGGCCGACGCCGAGGAGATGGCGCGAAGGCTCGCGCGCGAAGAGGGCATCTTCGCGGGCATCAGCTCGGGGGGTGCGGTCGCGGTGGCGCTGCGCATCGCGCGCGAGATCAGGAACGCGGTGATCGTCACGATCATCTGCGACCGCGGCGACCGGTATCTATCGACCGGGGTCTTTCCGGACTAGAAAATGGGGTCTGACCCCATTTTCTTCCCATGACCCCGGTTCTTGCCTTCGATATCGAAACCGTCCCCGATTGCGCGGGTATACGGCAGCTCTACGAGCTGCCTGACTCGCTTCCGGACGCGGAAGTGGCGGAAGTCGCGTTCCAGAAGCGCCGCGCGCAGACCGGGAGCGACTTCCTGCCGCCGCACCTGCACCGGGTGGTGGTGATTTCGTGCGTGCTGCGCGATGCCGACGGCGTGAGGATCTTCTCGCTCTGCGAGCCCGAGCGCGAGGCGATCCAGAGGTTCTTCGACGGCATCCGCAAGTACGTTCCGCAGCTCGTCTCGTGGAACGGCGGGGGGTTCGACCTGCCGGTGCTCGCGTACCGGGGGCTGATCCACGGCGTGCACGCGGAGAAGTTCTGGGACCAGGGCGAGGACGACAAGGACTTCCGCTGGAACAACTACGTTTCGCGCTACCACACGCGCCATCTCGACCTGATGGACGTGCTCGCGATGTACCAGCCGCGCAACAATGCGCCGCTCGACGAGGTGGCACAGCTCGCGGGGCTGCCGGGCAAGATCGGCGTGGGCGGCGCTGCGGTATGGGGCGCGTACCGGCAGGGCGGGATCGATGCGATCCGCGACTACTGCGAGGCCGACTGCGCGAACACCTACGTGCTTTACCTGGGCTTCCAGCGCCTGCGCGGATCGTTCACGGAAAAGCAGCATGCCGCCGAATGCGCGCTGCTGCGCGCGTACCTGCGCGGCCAGAAAGCGCCGCACTGGCGCGAGTTCCTCGAGCGTTGGAAGGAAGCCTGAAGCTCGCCATCGCGTCGCTCGACGCAGAAGGGCGCGGCGTCGCGCGCAATCCGGACGGCAAGGTGGCGTTCGTGGAAGGGGCGCTTCCCGGCGAGACGGTGGAGGCGGCGTTCGTGCGCCGCCGCCCCTCCTTCGACCTGATGCGCGTGACGGCGGTTCTGAAGCCCTCCACCGGGCGGCGCACGCCCGGCTGCGCCCACTTCGGCGTGTGCGGCGGCTGCGCGACCCAGCACGTCGACGCGCGCACCCAGCTCGCCGCCAAGCAGCGCTGGCTCGAGGAGTGCCTCGCGCGGATCGGCAAGGTCCGCACGGAGTCGCTGCTCGCGCCGCTCTACGGCGCGGAATGGGGCTACCGGCGGCGCGCGCGCCTCGCGGTGCGGCGCGTGGCGAAAAAGGGCGGAGTGCTCGTGGGCTTTCACGAAAGGCGCTCGAGCTACGTCGCCGACATGCGCGAGTGCCCCGTCCTGCCCCCGGCGGTCGCATCGCTGATCGTTCCGCTGCGGGAGCTGGTCGAGAAGCTCTCGGTCCGCGAGCGCCTGCCGCAGATCGAGGTCGCGGTCGGCGACAACGCCGCGGCACTGGTCTTCCGGCACTTGCTGCCGTTGACTCCGGAAGACGAGGCTTTTCTGCGTGATTTTTCCGCAAGCTCCGGCGTTCACGTCTGGCTCCAGCCTGGCGGGCCCGAATCGGCGCGACCGTTCGAGCCGATTGCGAGCACTCTCTGGTACGAGTTGCCCGAATTCGGCGTGCGCATCGCGTTCAGACCTACCGACTTCACTCAGGTGAACCACGAGGTGAACCGCGTGCTCGTATCTCGCGCGGTGCGGCTGCTCGATCCGCGGCCGGGCGAGCGCATCGCGGACCTTTTCTGCGGGCTGGGGAACTTTTCGCTGCCGCTCGCGCGGCGCGGCGCAGACGTCGCCGGATTCGAGGGAAACGCGAAGCTGCTGGAAGGGGCCCGCGGCAACGCGCAACGGAACGGCTTGAACGTCCGATTTGAAGCCCTGGACCTCTTCAGCAGCGAGTTCGCCGCGTACGGCCCCTTCGACAAACTCCTGCTCGACCCTCCGCGCGAGGGCGCGATCGAGGCGGTGAAGTCGCTTCCCGAGACCTGGCCGCGGCGCGTCGTCTACGTTTCCTGCGACCCCGCGACGCTCGCTCGGGACGCCGCGGTGCTCGTGCACACGAAGGGCTTCCGGCTCGAGGCGGCGGGGGTCGCCAACATGTTTCCGCACACCGCGCACGTGGAGTCGATCGCGCTCTTCGAGCGCTGAAAAAAGAAAAGGCGCCCGCAGGCGCCTTTTTTGCGTTCCGCGAGCTCGCGCGGCTACTCGCGCTCCCCGGTGAGCGCCATGAGGAGCTGGAGAAGGTTGGCGAAGATGTTGAACAGGCTCATGTACACGCCGGTGGTCGCCATGACGTAGTTGGTCTCGCCGCCGTTCACAATCCTGGAGAGGTCGTGCAGGAGGAACAACGAGAACACCACTACCACGAGCGTCGAGATCGTGAGCGCGAGCGCCGGGATCTGCAGGAACAGGTTGGCGACGATCGCCGCGAGCAGCGCGATCATGCCTACAAACAGGAACTTGCCCATGAAGCTGAAGTCGCGCTTCGAGGTCGTCGCAATCGCGCCCATCGCGGCGAGCACCAGCCCCGTGCCGCCCGCCGCGTAGCCCACGAGCTGTACACCGTTCTTCAGGGCCAGCGCGTAGTTGAGGAGCGGCCCGAGAAACCAGCCGAGCAGCCCCGTCATCAGCAGCAGCAGCGCGATGCCGACGACGCTGTTGCGATAGTGCGCGATGCCGAACTGAAGCCCGATCACCGCGGCGAGCATCACGAAGAAGCTGATGACCGGATGGGCCACGATGACGGACGCGGTCGCCATGCCGATCCAGGCGCCGGCGATCGTCGGCACCATGGTGAGCGCGAGAAGCAGATACGTGTTGCGCAGGACCTTCTGCGCTTGCGCGCTGATCGCGCGGCCGGCCAGGACCTTTCCGGGCCCTGTCTGGCCCGTGCGCACCGGTTGCAGCTGAGGTTCCATCGTCTTCCTCCGTTGACGTTCCGCCCATAAGACTACCAAACCGGCGGGAAGTTTCCCCTAAAATGCCGTCGCGAAAGCGCTTTTCAAGCCCCGGAAGGGTGGCAGAGCGGTCGAATGCACCGGTCTTGAAAACCGGCAGGGCGCAAGCCCTCGTGGGTTCGAATCCCACCCCTTCCGCCAGTCAAAGAACGCTCGCTGCGAGCATCACCAGGCCCGAGGCGAGCATCAGCCCCTCCATCATCAGGCGGAACTGCGCGGGCTCGAACTTCACGACGAACTTCTTGGCGAGAAACGCGCCGGCCATCAGCGCGCCGCCGGTGAGCAGGCCCTCGAGGATCACCTGCGCGGGAAGAGCCCCGAAGCCCCGGAAGACGGCGACTTTGGCCAGGTACACCGCGAGCGAGCCGGCCGCCTCGGTCGCGAGGAATGCGCCCTTTACGAGCCCGGCGGCGAGGAAGATGGGCGCGGTGATCGGCCCGGTAGAGACCACGATCCCCGTCAGGTAGCCGACCGGGGCGCCGATCAGCGCGAGGTGGCCCGGCTTCAGGCGCGCATTGCGCGCGGCCAGCCAGCGCCGCGCCGGGATCATGAGGATGAAGAAGGCGCCGAGCGCGCCCTCGACCAGCCGCGGCGGAAGCGAAAGCAGCGTCGCGGCCCCGAGGCCCGCCGCCGGCGCGCCGGTGGCGGAATAGGCCGCGCACGCGCGCCAGTCGACCTCGCGCCACCAGGCGAGGATGCGCGAGAGGTTCGCGAGGATCGCGGCGATCCCCATGATCGGCACCGCCTGGACCGGGCCGAACACGATCACGAGCAGCGGCATCAGCATGATCGAGGAGCCGAATCCCGCGATCCCGCTTATAGTTCCGGCCACCAGCCCCGCCGCGAGAACCAGCGCCACGTCCATGGACGCCGATTCTGCCCGTTGAAGGCCGCCCGCGATACCTGGGTCAACCCGGCGGCGATGCTCGCCCTCGGCGCGGCCGCGGGGTTCCTGTTCGAATGGCTCCGCGTGCCGGTACCATGGCTCATCGGGCCGATGCTGGCGGCGGCCGGCGCGAACATGCTCGGTGCCCGCCTGCGGCCGCCGCCGGGCGGCCGCCACGCGGGCCAGCTTGTCATCGGCTGCGTGCTGGGCCTGTATTTCACGCCCGCCGTGGTGCGCGAGGTCGCCTCCTACTGGTACGTGCTGATCGCGGCGGCGCTGTTCGCGCTCGCGATCGCGGCGCTGTGCGGGTGGTTGCTCGCGCGCACGACCGGGGTGGACCGCACGACCGCGTTCTTCGCGAGCGTCCCGGGCAGCGCGATGGAGATGACGCTGCTCGGCGAGCGCTTCGGCGCGCGCTCCGACCGCGTGGCCGCGGCGCAATCGCTGCGGCTCCTGGTGGTGGTGATCGTGGTGCCGTTCGCCCTCACGTTCTCCGGCGCGCACGGATTCGACGCCTCCGCGCCCGCGGCGGCGGCGCTCGACGGGGGCCGGCTCGCGATCCTGCTCGCGATCGCGGCGGCGGCCGCGGGCTTCCTCGCGGCCCTGAAGGTAACCAACGCCTTCATGTTCGGGCCGCTCTTCGCCACCGTCGTGCTTACCGCGGCAGAGATCCGGCTTTCGCCGGTGCCGGGCTGGCTCGCGAACGCCGCGCAACTTCTGCTCGGCGCGGCGCTGGGCGCGCGCTTCGATCGCGAGGCGCTCGCGGGCCTTGCGCGCTACACCGGCGCGGTGCTCGCGAGCGTGCTCCTCGCGGTCGCGGTGGCGGCCGGATTCGGAGCGGGGCTCGCCGCCGCAAGCGGGCTTCCGGCGGCGAGCCTCGTGCTCGCTACCGCACCGGGCGGCATCGCGGAGATGTGCATCACCGCCAAGGTGCTGAGCCTCGGGGTGCCGCTCGTCACCGCGGCGCACGTCACGCGCGTCGTGGTGCTGGTGGCGGCGACCGCGCCGATCTTCCGGCTGGCTACTGCGTTCTCAGCCGCGGGTCGAGCGCGTCGCGCAGCGAATCGCCGAACAGATTGAAGCCGAACACCGCGAGGCTGATCGCGAGGCCCGGGAAGATCGCCATCCACGGCGCGCTCTCCGCGAACTCGACCGCCGCGCCGCGCAGCATCAGGCCCCAGGCCGCGGTGGGCTCCTGCACCCCCAGGCCCAGGAACGACAGCGACGCTTCGAGCAGGATCGCCTCGCCGAGGAACGCGGTCGCCATGATCAGGATCGGCGCCATGACGTTCGGCAGCATGTGGCGCAGGATGATGCGCGCATGCCCGAACCCCGAGGCGCGCGCGGCGTCCACGTAGGGCATTTCGCGCACCGAAAGCGCGCTCGAGCGCACCACGCGCGCGCAGCGCGGCACCATCGGCGTCGCGATCGCGAGAATCACGTTGCCCGCGCCGGTGCCGAGCACCGCGACCACCGCGAGCGCGAGGATGATGACCGGGAAGGCGAAAAACACGTCCATGATCCGCTGCACGAAGAGGTCCGTGCGGCCGCCGAAATAGGCGCTCGCGACGCCGATGAGCGACCCGAGCGTGGCACCGAGGAGCGAGGCGCCGAGCCCTACCATGAGCGCGGTGCGCGAGCCATACAGGATCCGCGAGAGCACGTCGCGGCCGTGCGCGTCGGTGCCGAGCCAGTGCTCGCGGCCCGGCGCCGCGAGCATCGCGGCGTAGTCGTTCGCGAGCGGGTCGTAGGGCGCCAGCAGTCCCGCGGTCGCGGCGGCCATCGCCATCAGCAGGATGATCCCGGCGCCGATCGCGCCGAGCGGGCGCCGGCGCACGAACTCGAGGACCACCGCGAGCCCGCGCGGCCCCTGCGCCGCGCGCGGCTCAGCGATAGCGGATTCGAGGGTCGATCCAGGCATACGCGATGTCAACGAAGAAATTCACGAACAGGAAGAACGTCGCCACCAGCATCACCAGTGCCTGCGTGAGCGTGTAGTCGCGATGCGAGATCGCGTCCACGAAGAGCATACCCAGGCCGTTCAGGTTGAACACCTGCTCGGTCACCACCAGGCCTCCGAGGAGGAATGCGAATTCCAGGCTCATCACCGTGAGCACCGGCAGGATCGCGTTCTTGAGCGCGTGACGCGCGAGGATCAGCTTCGGCCACAGGCCCTTGGCGCGCGCGGTGCGGATGTAGTCCTCACGCAGCACTTCCAGCATCGCCGAGCGCATCATGCGCGTTCCCACCGCCGAGTAGCGATAGCCGACCGCGAGCGCCGGCCAGATGAGCTGCGCGAGGTTCTCCCACGGGTTCACCCAGAGCGGCGTGAACACCATCGGAGGCACCCATTTGAACGAGATGAGCATCACCAGGATCATCAGGATGCCGAGCCAGAAAGAGGGCGTGGCGAGCCCCGCGATCGAGAACACGCGCACCGCGTAGTCGACCCAGGTGTCCTGCCGGATCGCCGCGAGGATGCCGAGCGGGATCGCGAGACACTGCGCGATCAGGCTCGCCATGATCGCGAGCTGAAGCGAAAGCGCGAACCGGAGCTTGATCTCTTCGGTGATCGGCGCGCCGGTCCACATCGAAAGGCCGAAGTCCAGGCGCGCGAGCCCCGCCATCCACGTGGTGAACTGCTTCCAGATCGGCTGATCGAGCCCGAGCTTGGCGCGCTCCTGGTTCATCAGCTCCTGCGACTGGAACTGGCTGCCCTGCGCGAGGTAGCGCGCCTCTACGACGTCCCCGGGCACGATACGCAGCAGCACGAAGATCAGCACCGCGACCCCGAGCAGGGTCGGGATCATCGCGAGGAGCCGCTTGAGCATGTAGTACGCCACTACGTCATTCGGTCAGCCAGACGGTGTCCAGCGTGTTGTTGAGGTAGTGGCTCGGCGTGACCGTCCAGCCCTTCACCTTGGAGGAGTGCGGGACGATGCGGTGCCATTGCAACGTCATGAGGTAGTGCGCCTCGTCGTCCAGCACGCGCTTCTCGAACTGCCGGACGATTGCTTTGCGCTTCTCGGGGTCGGTCTCGCGGCTCTGCTGGTCGTAGAGCTGGTCGAGCACCGGGTCCTTGTAGCGCCCGTAGTTCGCCGGGTTGCGGTCCACCGACAGGAACTTGTACATGTCCAGGTCCGGCTCGACGATGTAGCCGCACTGGAAGTCCATCGCCACCTCGAAGTCACCCTTGCGGATGACGCCGAAGTAGGCGGCGGCCTCGATCACCTCCTGCTTGACGTTCAGGCCGATGCGGCGCCACTGGTCGATCATCCACACGCCGAGCGGCTCATAGGGCATCGGGATGCCGCGGTTCTTGAAGGTGAACGAGAAGCCCTCGGGAACACCCGCTTCCTTGAGGAGCTTCTTCGCCTCGGCGCGCGACTTCTCGGGGTCGGTCCAGTAGCCGGCGAGCTTGTTCAGCTCCTCGGGCGGCGTCGCGAAAGGCGTTCCCGGCACCTGCACCCCCGCCACCGATTTGACGATCGCGATCTGCGAGAGCGCCTTCGAGGCGCCGTGCCGGTCGAGCGCAAGCGTGAGCGCCCGGCGCACGCGCCTGTCGTCGAAGGGCTTCTTCTCGTGGTTGATCGCGCCGAGCAGGATGCAGTCCCACGGCGACTCCTGCACTGTGATTCTGTCGCCGAGCGCGGCCTTGAGGTTGTCGCGGTCCTTGGGCGTGAAGCCGCGGAACTGGATGTGGGCGCGCTCGCCGCGCACCGCCGCCACCTGCGCCGCCGACTCGCGCATGAAGATGGCGCGGAAGCCGTCCAGGTACGGCTTGCCCTTATCCCAGTAGTTCGGGTTCTTCCTGCCCACCACGTGCGAACCCTTGACGTGCTCGACGAACGTGAACGGGCCCGTTCCCATGATGTTCTTCTCGTACCAGTGCATGTCCTTCGCGAGGATGTCGGCCTTGTAGATGAAGTTGTAGGGCGAAAGCAGCGACGCGATGAACGAGCCCGACTTCTCCTTCAGATGAAAGACCACCGTGTACGGGTCCGGCGCCTCGACCTTTTCCACGTTGGCGTACTGGCCCTTGCGCGTGGAGCCCACGCCCGCCGGCGGGAAGATGATCTTGTCGTAGGACGCCTTCACGTCCTTCGAGGTCATCTCCGAGCCGTCGTGGAACCTGACGCCCCTGTGGAGCTTGAACGTGTAGGTCCTGCCGTCGGGCGACACGGTCCAGCTCTCGGCGAGCGAGGGGTACGGCCTGGTGCCGCTCTTGTCGTTCGGGTCCACCCGCAGCAGCGTGTTGTAGAACGGCGCGATCGGGTGGATCAGGCCGAAGGTCTCCTCGCGGTGGCCGTCGTAGGAGGGCGGCTCCGAGGGAACCGGGAACACGAGCTCGCCGCCGCTGCGCGGCGTCTGGCCCTGGACAAGCAGCGAAAACGAAGCCGCTGCGGCGAACAGCAGAAAACGCGCACGACGCTTCATGACATCCTCCTCCTCGACGATCCCGTAAAACCTCGCCCCCTCCCGAAGGGCGCCCGCCTGCCTCGCGTTCTTAGCCGCTCGCTCGGCGGTCTGTCAATGCCGCCAGTCAAGCGAAGTGGCAAGCCGCCCAGTGAACGGGCCTGACTTCGCGCAGTTGCGGAATTTCCGCACTGCAGCGATCGGAGGCCATCGGGCAGCGCGTGTGGAACACGCACCCGGAAGGCGGCCTGAGCGGGCTCGGCACCTCGCCGCGCAGCACGGTGTGATCGCGCCGCGCCTCGAGCGCCGGATCGGGAATCGGCACCGCGGCAAGCAGCGCCTTCGTGTACGGATGGAGCGGCTCCTCGTAAAGCGCGGTCCGGTCGGCGATCTCCACGATTTTCCCGAGGTACATCACCGCGACCCGGTCGGAGATGTGCCGGACGACCGACAGGTCGTGCGCGATGAAGAGATAGGTGAGGCCATGGCGGCGCTGCAGGTCCTCGAGCAGGTTGATGATCTGGGCCTGGATCGAGACGTCGAGCGCCGAGACCGGCTCGTCGCACACGATGAGCGAGGGCTGCATCGCGAGCGCCCTCGCGATCCCTACGCGCTGGCGCTGCCCCCCCGAGAGCTGGTGCGGATAGCGGCGCGCGTGCTGCGGGAGCAGCCCTACCTGCGTGAGGAGGTCCCTCACGCGCGCGGTGCGCTTCGCCTTGTCGGGCTCGATGCCATGGACCTTGAGCGGCTCGGCGAGGATGTCGCCCACCGGGAGGCGCGGGTTGAGCGACGAGTACGGGTCCTGGAAGATGACCTGGATGTGGCGCCGCACCTCGCGCAGTTCCGCCTCCGAGAGCTTCGTCAGGTCCTTTCCCTCGAACACGATGCTGCCGCTCGTGGGACGCTCGAGCAGCAGGACGCAGCGCCCGGTCGTGGTCTTGCCGCAGCCGGATTCGCCCACGAGGCCGAGGGTTTCCCCTTTCCGGATCGCGAAGCTCACGCCGTCGATCGCGCGCACCGTGCCCGCGGAGCGGGCGAGCAGCCCGCCGCTCACCGGGAAATGCTTCACGAGGTCCGTGACTTCGAGAAGCGCAGCACTCATCGCGAAAAACCGGGACAGACCCGGATTTCCTCTCTCGCGTATTCGACCGAAATCCGGGTCTGTCCCGGTTTTTCGAGGAGCACTGGGCTCACGCCGCCGCCTTCTGCCGGGTGACGCGTACCGATTCCCAGCACGCCGCGACGTGGCCGCCGGCGCCCGCCGGCGCGAGCGCCGGCGCCATCTCGTCGCAGTGCTCCACGCGGAACGCGCAGCGCGGCGCGAACGCGCAGCCCCCCGGAAGGCGCGTGAGGTCGGGCGGCTGACCTTCGATCGGCACCAGGCGCTCGCGAATCGGCTCGTCGAGCCGCGGCACCGAACGCAGCAGCCCCAGGGTGTAGGGATGGCGCGGGTTGGCGTAGAGCTCCGCGGCCTCGGCCTGCTCGATGATCCGGCCTGCGTACATGACGTTCACGCGGTCGGCGTAGCGCGCCACCACGCCGAGGTTGTGCGTGATGATCAGCATCGCGACCCCGAGGCGGCGCGAGAGGTCGCGCATCAGCTCCAGGATCTGAGCCTGGATCGTGACGTCGAGCGCCGTGGTCGGCTCGTCGGCGAGGATCAGCGACGGATTGCAGGCGAGCGCCATCGCGATCATCATGCGCTGGCGCATGCCGCCGCTGAAATGGTGCGGGTACTGCGCGAGGCGCCGCTCCGGGTCCGGGATCCCTACCATGCCGAGGAGCTCGACGGCGCGAGCGCGCGCCTCGGACGGCTTCATCGCCATGTGGATCTCGAGCCCCTCGGTGAGCTGCCGGCCGATCGAGAGCACGGGGTTCAGCGAGGTCATCGGCTCCTGGAACACCATCGCGATCTCGCGCCCCCGCACCCGCTGCATCTCCGAATCGGTGAGCTGCAGGAGATCGCGACCCTTGTAGAGGATTTGCCCGCCCTCGATGCGGCCCGCGGGCGGCGCGACCAGGCGCATGATGCTGAGCGCCGACACCGACTTGCCGCAGCCCGACTCGCCCACCAGCGCCACCGTCTCACCGGGCGCGATGTCCCAGGACACGCCGTCCACCGCGCGCACGACGCCCGCCGCGGTGAGGAATGTGGTCCGGAGGTCCCTGACCTGGAGCAGTGTTTGCAAGGCGCGCGCAGTCTAGCATCCAGTTCGCCGGAGCCCGCAAGTCCGGTAAAATTGCGCCCTTTTTTGCAGGCTCATGGCGCTCATCGTCCAGAAATTCGGCGGCACCTCGGTCGGCTCGGTCGAGCGGATCCGCAACGTCGCGCGCCGCGTCGCAAAGTGGCGCGCCGCCGGGCACGACGTGGTGGTGGTGCCCTCGGCGATGGCAGGCGAAACGAATCGCCTGATCGCGCTCGCGAAGGAACTCCAGGCGCATCCCGAGCCGCGCGAGCTCGACGTGGTCGCCTCCACCGGCGAGCAGGTCACGATCGGGCTGCTCGCGATGGCGCTCATCGAGGCCGGCGTTCCGGCGAAGAGCTACACCGGCTGGCAGGTGCGGATCCTTTCGGACTCGGCGTTCAACAAGGCACGCATCGTGCAGATCGACGAGTCACGCATCCGCGCGGACCTCGCGCAGGGGCGCGTCGTCGTGATCGCGGGCTTCCAGGGCGTGGACGCCGCGGGAAACATCACGACGCTCGGGCGCGGCGGTTCGGACACCTCCGCGGTCGCGCTCGCCGCGGCGCTCAAGGCCGACGAGTGTCAGATCTTCACCGACGTCGACGGGGTCTACACCGCCGACCCGCGCATCGTGCCCGAGGCGCGGCGCCTGCGCACCGTCACCTTCGAGGAGATGCTCGAGATGGCGGGCGCGGGCTCGAAAGTCCTTCAGATCCGCTCGGTGGAGTTCGCCGGCAAGTACCGCGTGCCGACGCGCGTTCTTTCGAGCCTCACCGATCCCGCGATCCCGGTCGAGGAAGAGGGGGTCGCCGGCACGCTCATCACCTTCGAGGACGATCCTCACATGGCCATGGAAAAGGCGGTCGTATCGGGCGTCGCGGCGCAGCGCGACGAGGCCAAGATCACGGTACACGGGGTGCCCGACCGGCCGGGAATCGCGTACGCGATCCTCGGGCCGATCGCCGACGCCCACATCGACGTCGACGTGATCGTGCAGAACGTGAGCCACGACGGCATGACCGACCTCTCGTTCACCGTGAGCCGCGGCGACCTGCCGAAGGCGCTCAAGCTCCTGCGCGATCAGGTCAAGCCCCACATCCAGTGCCGCGAAGTGAGCGGCGACGAGAAGATGGCCAAGGTCTCGATCGTGGGCATGGGCATGCGCTCGCACGCCGGCATCGCCGCCAAGATGTTCCGCACGCTGGCGGAAGAGGGCATCAACATTCAGATGATCTCGACCTCCGAGATCAAGATCACCGTCGTGATCGACGAGAAATACGCCGAGCTCGCGGTGCGCGTGCTGCACAAGGCTTTCGAGCTGGACCAGGAGTAGAATTCCCGGCTTCGCGCCGTGGAGTGATGCCCGAGAGGCCGAAGGGGGCGCCCTGCTAAGGCGTTATACGGACAAAATCCGTATCGTGGGTTCGAATCCCACTCACTCCGCCAACATAGCTTCCAAAGGCTTCCGAGGAATTCCGCCGAAGCCCGTTTTTCCCTCTGAAAACCGGCAAACTTTGTCCGCGAGCGTTCGTCATCGTTCGTTGACAGCCGAATCAATTTGGGGGCATCGTTGGGGGCATCGTGATTCTCGAAGTGGGGGCATCGGGATTGCGCTCCCTCAGAGGGAAAAGAAGCCCTCGGCCGCTGTTGGTGGGGGCATCGCGGCTAGAAAAGCGGGGGCATCCTGACCGCCCCCGAGAGAGGACGGTAAATGCCCCTGACCGACGCAGCATGCAGAAACGCGACGTGCGCCGAGGGACGCGCGTTCCAACGCTTCGCCGACAGCGGCGGGCTCTATCTCGAAGTCACGCGCACGGGCTCGAAGCTGTGGCGGTGGAAGTACCGCCACGCCGGCAAGGAAAAGCGGCTCGCGCTCGGGAGCTATCCTGAAGTGAGCCTCGCGAGCGCCCGCAGGGAACGCGACGCAGCGCGGGAGCGATTGAAGGCCGGGACCGATCCGAGCAGCGCGAGGCGCGAGGCGCGATTGGCGCTCATGCTCGAATCCGAGGCGTCATTCGAGAAGGTCTCGCGTCGCTGGTTCGCCGATTGGAGCGCGAACAAGGCGGGCCGGCATACGGGCTACACGTTGCGCCGGCTCGAGGATGAGGCATTCCCCCTGATCGGCCCGCGCAACGTGCGCGACCTGGACGCGCCGGCCTTCGTGCGCCTGGCGAAGGCAATCGAGGAGCGCGGCGCGGCCGACGTGGCACGGCGCGTGCTCCAATGCTGCGGCCAGATCATGCGCTATGCCGTCGCGCACGGGCTTGCGAAGCGCAACCCGCTCGCGGACGTGAAGCCGGGCGACTTCCTCAAGGAACGCGAGCGCGTCAATTTCGCCCGCATCAGCGCCGAGGAGCTGCCCGAGCTGATGCGCAGGATCGCGGCATATCGCGGCAACGTCTATACGCGGATCGCGCTTCAATTGATGGCGCTGTGCTTCGTTCGGACAAACGAGCTGATCGGCGCCCGCTGGCAGGAATTCGACCTGGACGCCGGGGAGTGGCGCGTCCCCGCAGAACGCACCAAGAGCCGGCGCGAGCATTTCGTCCCGCTGTCGCGGCAGGCGATCGAAGCGCTGCGCTGCCTGCAAGCGGCGCACGGCGGGGCCGAGCGCTGCACGGGTGCGGCGCTGCTGTTCCCCGGACAGCGCGATCGGTCCAAGCCGATGAGCAACGGCACGCTGCTGAAGGCCCTTGAGCGCATGGGTTACAAGGGCCGGATGACCGGACATGGATTTCGCGGCGTCGCGTCCACCGCGCTGAACGAGGCGGGCTACCGTTCCGACGTGATCGAAGCGCAGCTTGCGCACGTCGAGGAAAACCGCGTCCGGGCCGCTTACAACCATGCGCGGTACGCCGAGGAGCGGCGCGAGCTGATGCAGCATTGGGCGGATTACCTGGACGCCGTGCGGCAGGGGGACAACGTAGTCCCGATCCGGCGCCGCGCCATGCGGGCCGCTGCATGACCTTCGCCGCGCGTTCGCGACTGATGACACTGAGGACATCGCCGGCAATCCGTCCGAAATCCCTTGCGCCTGCTGGACTTGGGCGCGGTGGCGGGACTGATGACACGAGTGAGGACAGACTGAGGACAAAGTGAGGACACTTCGTCCAAGGGCTTCCGCTCCCGCATCCGCTCGCCCCGCCGCGTCCGAGGAGCTGGCCCCTTCGCTGGCGCACGCGAAGCGCCGGGATCGCGCGAAAACGTTTTCTGCCGCGCCAGCCTTCACGGCGGGCGGCGATGGATTGGAAGTCCACGAGCGGGCGGTGATAGACGCGGCGCTCGCGATCCTGCGGGCGCGGCTTCGCCGGCCCGGCGCCTACATCACATCGCCCGGCGCGGCCCGCAACGTGCTGCTGCTGCATCTGGCGGACCGCGAGCAGGAGTGCTTCGCCGTCCTGTTCCTGAGCGCACAGCATGCCGTGATCGGATTCGAGGAGCTGTTCCGGGGCTCGCTGACGCAGACGAGCGTGTATCCCCGCGAGGTTGTGCGGGCGGCGCTGCGCCACAATGCGGCGGCGGTGGTCCTGGCGCACAATCATCCTTCCGGCGTCCTTGAGCCCTCAGTGGCGGACCTGGCGTTGACGGTGCAGATTCGCGACGCGCTCAAGCTGGTGGACGTGCAGACGCTAGACCATTTCATTGTCTCGGGCGACAGCCTGATGAGCTTCGCCGAGCGCGGGCTGATGTAGCGGTTTGCCGCGCCTAGCCCGACGGGGCGAAAACCGGGAACCCTTCCCCGGCCGGCGCGGCGATCCTGTGAAGGGCGCCCGGAGAATGTCTTTTTCATAATTTCTTGACAAATGGATCGTAACAATCCTCAAG
>JBBINV010000007.1:0-86593 GCA_037443705.1 Betaproteobacteria bacterium
AAGCGAATTCCCCGCGTAGGCGAGCACGATCGAGCTGAACTTGAGCCCCAGGCCCGTCAGCGTTACCACACCCACGATGATCCCGGCGCCCGCGCAGGTCGCGGCGACGTTGAGCACCGCGAGCGACCCGCCCTCGAGCGCCTGAATCAGTTTCCTCGGAAAGAGAGCGCAGTCGCGCCTGAGGAAGCTCGTCGCGAACGCGACCACCGTCGCCCAGAACACCGAGAGCTCGGGCGAGAACCCGATCAGCATGAAGGCGATGATCGAGACGAGCGACAGGAAATGGAAACCGTACTTCTTCGTCAGGCTCCAGGCGCTCTCGACGCGCTCGAAAACGACCTCCTTCATGCCGAACTTGCGCACGTCGATCTCCACCATCAGGAACAGCGTCAGGTAGTAGAGGCACGTGGGGATCACCGCCATCAGCAGCACATCGAGGTAGGAGATCTTGAGGAACTCGGCGATCAGGAACGCCGCCGCGCCGAGCACCGGCGGCGAGATGATTGCGCCGAGGCCCCCGGCCGCGAGCAGCCCGCCCGCCTCCTCCCTGCTGTAGCCGACCTTGGAGAGCATCGGCGCAGCGACCGACCCGAGCGTCACCGTGGTCGCGACACCCGAGCCGGACGGCCCGCCGAGCAGGAACGAGGCCAGCGTCACGGTGCGCCCGGCGCCGGTGGGCTTTCCGCCCATCGCGGCGAACGAGAAATCGATGTAGAACTTGCCCGCGCCCGAGAACTGGAGAAACGCGCCGTAGATGGTGAACAGGATGATGAGGGACGAGGACACCGAGATCGCGGTGCCGTAGATGCCCTCGAGCGTCATGTACATGTGGCCGATCAGCCGCGGGATCTCGTAGCCCTTGTGGGTCCAGGGCGATGGAAGGTACGCCCCGAAAAACGCGTAGAGGAGAAAGCACCCTGTGACCAGAGGCAGGATCCAGCCCGTGGTGCGGCGCATTGCCTCGAGCACCAGCGCGATCAGCGCGACGCCGAACACGATGTCCCAGTCGTTCGGCACGATCGAGCGGTCGAAGAAATCGTCCCCGCCCTGGATCAGATAGGCCGCGGTCGCTACGCCCGCCGTGGCGAGCAGCCAGTCCCACCACATGACGCGGTGGCGAAAGCGCCGCGCGAGCGGAAACACGAGGAACGAGAGAAACAGCACGAACGCGACGTGGATTGCGCGCAGGTGCTCGGGCCGCACGATCGCGTAGGCGGTATAGAGGTGGAACACCGACATCACGACCGCCACGGCGGTCACCAGGATCGCGAGCCGGCCGCGCAGCCTGTTGTGAACGCCCTCTTCCTGCTCGATCATCTCCTCGGCGCGATGGAGCGCTTCCTCGCTCACCTCCGCCGCGGGCTGGTGCAGGCGCTGGATCTCGTCGCTCATGGCCGCCGGAAAAAGAAAAGCCCCGCCAGGGAGCTGGCCGGGGCTCGCAAGGCTTTGCGCCTCAATCGAGCTTGACGCCCTTCTCCCTGTAGTACTTCGCGGCGCCCGGGTGCCAGGGGATCGGGGTGGCCGCGGTCTTCTGGTTCTCCAGCCTGAAGCTCGAAGCCTCCTTGTGCACACGCGCGAACTCGTCGAGGTGCTCGAACACCGCCTTCACGACGTTGTACGCTGTCTTCTCGTCCATGTTCTGGTGCGCGACCAGAAGGTTCATGACGGTCGCCTGCCGGTTGTCGGCATCCATGCCCTTGTAGGTTTCCTTAGGGATGCGGTCTTCGACGTACAGGTTCCCGTATTTCTTGTTCATGGCCGGAACCAGGTGCGCGTGGTCGATCATCCGGATCCTGGTGCCCGGCGTGTTGGCGAGATCGGTCACCGCCGCCGTGGGCAGGCCTCCGACCCAGAAGAACGCGTCGATCTTGCGGTCCTTGAGCGCGTTGACCGACTCGGCGACGCCCAGGCGCTCGCGCTTCATGTCCCTGTCCTTGTCCAGTCCCGCGGCCTCGATGACGCGGAACGCCATCACCTCGGTGGCGCTGCCGCCCGAGCCGGTGGACACGCGCTTGCCCTTCAGGTCGTCGATTTTCGCGATTCCCGTGCCCTCCACCGTAACCACGTGCATCCGGTTCGGGTACATCACCATGAGCGTGCGGATCGGAACGGGCTTGCCGGTGAACTTGTCCTTGCCCTGGAGCGCGTCCTGACCCGCGTCCGCCATGGTCATCGCGAGATACGGCTTGCCGGTTCCCACGAGCTGAAGGTTCGCCACCGATCCCCCCGTGACTTCCGCCGTCGCCTGCATGCCGGGAACGTATTTCGAAAGCAGCGCCGCCATTCCGCCGCCGAGCGGGTAGTACACGCCTCCGGTGCCGCCGGTGCCGATCGAGAGGTTCTGCGCCTGCGCGCCGAGTGCGACCGCGCCGGCGAGCAATGCCGCAATCCGGGTAACGAAATGCATTCTTTCCTCCTGGGATAGAGCCGCGAATTCTACTTGACGCCGAGCCTGGCGAGCGCCGCAGCGCGCCGGCCGAGCGCCGTCTGTTTCACCTCCGCATGGAGACTCCCCCCGTGGCTGTCCATCGCGACCAGCAGCGGGCCGAAACCCCTGACCCGGAACTTCCAGAGCGACTCGGGGTTGAGGTCGTCGAGGTCGACGTCCTCGATCGCCTCGATCCAGGTCGTCTCGAGCGCCGCGGTGCCGCCGATGATCGCGAGATACGCTCCGCCCAGGTCCTGGAACGCCCGCTGCGATTGATCCCGCAGCCCGCCCTTCCCGATGATCAGGCGCACGCCGTACTGCTCCATGAGGGGCCGCGTAAAGCGCTCCATGCGATCGCTCGTCGTGGTGCCGACGCAGACCGGCACATAGTCAGCCCCGACTCTCTTCACATTCGGCGCGGTGTGAATCACGGCATGGCCCGAGAGATCGAAGCGCGTCTTTCGGCCGCGATCGAACATGTGGATCTGCGTGGCGTCGCGAATGCCGAACAGGGTGCCGCTCAAGCTGACCGTATCGCGGACGCGGAGTTTCCTGACCTGTTCTTCCGAAACCGGCGGCCGCAGCTCGAAATGGCTCATGATCCGCCCAGAAGCGCCTTCTTCAGATCGTCCTGCACCGGCTGCTCCCCGACCCAGATCCTGAGCAGCGCGCGGTAGAAGTCCTCGCCTTCGATCGGCTTTCCCCCGGGCTTCGCGTCGACCGTGACGATCGTCCCGGCCCCCGGCTGCCAGTCCAGCGCGATCGCCATGCCCTCCTTCGCCTCCTTCAGCCCCGCCATGATCGCGGAGAGCTGCGCGATCCTCGGCTCGAGCGCCTTCATCTCGGCCTCGCCGTGATTCGGCGCCATGCCGTCGACGAGCGCCCGGGTGAACGTCTCGGCGTCCACGTCCCTCAGCATGTGAATGTCGATGCGCTTGGGCCCGGTTTGCGAAATGATGTCGCTCCCGGGAGCGGCGACATACAACCCGATCGCATAGACCTTGAAGAACGCCCGCTTTCGCAGGCCTGCGCCCTTGAGCTTCAGCGTCGTCCCCGAGACCTGGGCCGTTTCCTCGAATCTGATCCCCGAGATTTCAATCCCGAACGCGATTCCGGGGACATGCAGGATCAGCAATGCAAGAACGAATCTAAAACCCATACTCGATTCCCTGCGGCGTGAACACGGCGCGCGCGCGGCGCGCGGAGTGGCACTGCATGTTGACCGCCACCGGGTTCATGGTGATGTGGGTCGCGGCGGTCTCGACGTGCACCGCGAACGCGGTCGAATCGCCGCCGAGGCCCTGCGGCCCCACGCCGAGCAGGTTCACCGCCTCGCTGAGCGCGGTCTCGAGCTTCGCCCCCTCGGGATCCTCGCATCGGCTGCCGAGGGGCCGCGTCGCCGCCACCTTCGCGAGATGCAGGCAAAGGTCCGCCGTGCCGCCCACGCCCACGCCGACGACGGTCGGCGGGCAGGTCTTGCCCCCCGCCTCCAGCACGCAGTCGACGACGAAGGTCTTGATCGCGTCCACGCCTTCCGCGGGCACCGCCATGCGCAGCCACGAATTGTTCTCCGAGCCGGAGCCTTTGGGGATCATTTCAATTTCCAGGAACTCCTCATTTTCAACGAAATCCAAATGAATCACCGGAACGCCCCTTCCCGTGGAGGTGTGCTCGTTCACCCGCGTGACCGGGTGCACGATCGAGGAGCGGAACGAGTACTCGCGCGTGGAGCGCGCGCAGCCGCGCCGGATCGCCGCCTTGAGCGCCGCGCCATCCACCTCCACCCCGCGCCCGATGGTCACGTTGTAGACCGGGATGCCGGTGTCCTGGCAGAGCAGGTTGTCGGTGCGCTCGGCGACCGCGATGTTCTCGATCATGGTTCCGAGCACGCGTTTCGCGCCCGCGTCCGACTCGCGCGCAGCGAGCGCGTCGAACCCCTGCTTCACATCGGGCGGCAGGAGCTTGAGCGCCCGGATGTAGAGTTCCTTCGCCGCCTCCTCGACTTGCGCGACGTCGATTCTCACTTGACCTGGATCCTGCGCTCCCTGACCACGCGGGCCCAGAGAGAGCTTTCCTGCTCCATGGCCTTGCCGAAGTCCTCGGGCGAGTTGCCTACCGGCGCCAGTCCCTGCACGTACAGCCGGCCCTTCAGGTCGCTCGCCTCGAGCGCCTTCTTCGTGTCGCGATAGACCTTCTGCACGATCTCCTTCGGCGTGCCGGCGGGAGCGACGATTCCGAACCAGCCCGTGTTCTCGAATCCGGGCAGCGTGTTTGCGATCGGCGGCACGCCCGGCATCTGCGGCGCCTCGGTCTTGCTCGTGACGCCGAGCGCGCGCAGGCGGCCCGACGTGACGTGGGGCAGCGTCGCAGCGAGATTCGTGACGGTGAAGGAGATGTCGCCCGCCACGAGACTCGCAAGCGCCGGTCCTTCGCCCTTGTAGGGAACCGCCAGGGCATCGATCCCGGCGGTATTGACGAAGTTCTCCGCGGCGAGATGCGTCTGCGAGCCGACGCCCGCATGACCGAAGGTGAGCTTGCCGGGCTGCGCTCTGGCGGCGTCGATCAGGTCCTTCACCGTCCTGTAGGGCGACTTCGCCGGAACCGCGAGCACTTGCGGGCCTGAGACCACGTTGGTCACCGGAACGAAGTCCTTCATCGGATCGTAATTGAGCTTCGGATAGACGTGCTGGTTCGCGGTCATCACCGAGCCGGAGGGGAAGAAGAGCGTATAGCCGTCGGGCGTCGCGCGCGCGGCTTCGGCCGCGCCGACGCCTCCGCCCGCGCCGCCGCGGTTCTCGATGATGACGGTCTGTCCCCAGATCTGCGTGAGCTTTTCGCCGAGCAGCCGCGCCGAGATGTCGGTCGCGCCGCCGGGCGGGAACGGCACGATGAACCGCACCGGCTTCTGCGGCCAGGACTGTGCCTGCGCGGACGCGGCGACGAGAAGTGCTATGGCAATCGATGCGAGTTTTCCGATCCTCATGGTTCGCTCCTCCTTGTCGAACGATTCTAACCCTGCAATGCCAGCGCGAACGCGAGCCCCGCCGCGAGCGCCACCGCCGCCGCCGCGGCGGCGAGGCTTTTCTGCCAGTCGCGCCAGGGCAGAAATTCGAGCGCGAGCACGCGAAGTCCCCCGCCCAGATGCGCGGCGAGCAGCAGCACGATGCCCCACTCGGCGAATTTCACGAGCGGCCGCCCGGTCCAGGCGAGGAACGAGTCCATCGCCGCCTCGCCCTCGAGCGCCGATCCGAGCGCCCAGAAATGCGCCGGAAGGAACGCCGCGAGCGCGATTCCCGAGACGCGGTGAACCAGGAAAGCCCAGTAGCTCGGGTGCGTGTCTCTCATCCGAAGACTCCCAGCACGGCGCGCATTCCGAGAACGGCGAGCGACAACGCAAACGCGGCGAGCGCCGCATCGCGCGCCGCGCCGCGCCAGCCTGCCCACTCCATCAGAACGCTCCGAAGGCCGATCGGCGCATGCACGGCGGCCGCGATCACGAACGCCGTGTAGAACACGAGCCAGCCGACGGTTCCCCGCGTGCGTCCCAGGATCTCCGCCGCGCTCAAGCCCCCGCGAATCGCGTAAATCATGGTGACGAGGTGCACGACGACGCAGAGCGCGAGCGCGACCGCGCTTGCGCGCTGCGCGATCCAGAGCAGGGTCTGGGTCCTGGCGCTCTTCACAGGACTGCGCGCAGCATGGCCAACGAGACCTCCCGCTTCAATCCCGCGATGCCTGCCGTGGGCGAGAGCTTCTTCGGGCAGCGCTCGGTGCAGCCCATCTGGGTATGGCAGGCGTGGCAGCCCGCGTCACCCGCGACCGCGCGCAATCGCTCGATCTTCGCGGTGTCTCTGAGATCGTTCACCAGCGTCCACGCCCGGTTGAGCGCGGCAGGGCCGAGGTAATCGCGGTTCCACGCCACCACATCGCAGGACCCGTAGCACACGCCGCAGCCGATGCATTCGATCGCGGCATCGACGCGCTTTCGAGAAGCGGATTGGGGAGCGATTCGCACGAAGCCGTCGCGCCTACTCCGGCTCCCCTTGAAAACCCCTTTGGCGCGGGCCCACTTGTCGAAGAACTCGCGCATGTCGGTGACGAGGTCCCGGATCACCGGAAGGTTCCGGAGTGGCGCGATGACGATGCGGTCTTCCTTGATCACGTCGTTCACGTGCGTTCGGCATGTCCACCGCGCCACGCCGTTCACCGTCATCGCGCACGAACCGCACATGCCGACCCGGCAGGCGAAGCGATAGGCGAGCGTGGGATCGAGCGTGCGCTGGATGTGGGTGACGACGTCGAGCACCGTCTGGCTTTCGCGCCGCGGCACCTCGAAACGCTGGAACGCGCCCGCCGCGCCTCCCCTCCAGACCGAAACGTTCAACGCATTCATGCGAAAGCGAGCAGCAGCTGCGCAGTCTCGGCAGGCGCGCTCACCATCGCGTCGTGACCCGTCTTCAGGTTGACGAACTGCCAGCCCGGCTTGCCGCGATAGCGATCCTTCACCGCGGCGAGGCCCGCGTAGGCCGGCTCGGTGCAGTCGACGTAGACCTTCGGCAGGCCGTTGCCGACCGGGACACCCCAGCCCATCTTCTCGTCGTAGCCGCCGAACGGATGCGGCGTCAGCCGCCGCTGCACCCACGCGACGTCCTCGGGGTCGGTGAGCCCGAAGATCCTGGCGTCGGGGACCGGGAGCGAAACCCCGCCGCTCGACTCCTGCGCGAGCCTGCGCCGCTCGGCGACGAGCTGCGGCGCGCCGATCTCCGACCACGAAGCGCCATCCTCCACGATCGCCGAATCGAGGTACACGAGCCGCCGCAGCCGGCGCTTCGCGCGCGCCGCGACGCCCGTGATGACGATGCCGCCATAGCTGTGCCCCACCAGCACCACGTCGGCGAGCTCCTCGGCCTCGAGCAGCGCCACCACGTCCTGGACGTGCGTGCTGACGTTGACGTCCCGGCCGAGCAGGTGCGCTCGCTCGCCAAGTCCCGTGAGCGTTGGGCAAAACACGCGGTGCCCGGCCGCCGCGAGGCGATCGGCGACCCGGCGCCAGCACCAGCCGCCGTGCCAGGCCCCGTGAACCAGGACGAAATTCCTACGCAGACTCGTACAACCTCGTAAGGACGAACTCGCGATGCCCGAGCGCCTCGGCGGCGGTCAGCCGGCCGTTCGCGGTACGGACCATGCACTCGAGCAGCCTGTCGCCCGCCTGATCGGGCGTCATCTCCTTTCGCAGCAGCCCCGATACGTCCACGTCGATGTGCTCGCTCATCGTGCGCACGGTACGCGGGTTCGCCGAGAGCTTGATCACCGGCAGGATCGGGTTGCCGATGATGTTGCCCTGCCCGGTCGGAAAGAAATGCACCGCGAAGCCGGCCGCGGCGCACAGCGTCACCATCTCGGCGGCGGCCGAAGAGGAGTCCATGAACCACAGGCCCGGCCCGGTCGGGCTTTCCGCCTTGTCGAGCACGCCGTCGATCATGCACTTTTTTCCGATCTTCTGGATGTTGCCGAGCGCCTTTTCCTCGATCGTGGTGAGCCCGCCCTCGATGTTGCCCTTGGTCGGCTGCGAATCCATCAGGTCGCTCGTCTTGTGCCGCTCGACCACCTGCTGGTAGCGGTCGAACATGAACTGGAATTTCTTCCTCACCTCGTCGTTGCGGCACCGCGCAGCCACCAGGTGCTCGCCGCCGGTGAGCTCGGTGGTCTCGCCGAACACCATCGTGACCCCGTGCGGATACATCTTGTCGAAGGCGTTGCCGACGGTCGGGTTCGCCCCGCAGCCCGAGGTGGTGTCGGATTCGCCGCACTTCGTCGACACCCACAGGTCCTTCAGCGGCCGCTCCTCGCGGCGCAGCTCCGAGGCCGCCTGCACGAACTCCTTCGCCGCCCTGGAGGCGCGCAGGATGGTGTCGAGGTCGCCATGCTTCTCGATGCCGAAATACGCCACCGGCTTCCCGGTCGCGGCGATGCCCTCGGCGACGCGCTTCGCCCATTGGTCCTCGATGCAGATCACCACCACCGCGGCCACGTTCGGGTTCGCGCCGGTGCCGATGAGGGTGCGGAAATGGAGCTCGAGGTCCGCGCCGAACTGCAGCCGACCGTACGGGTGCGGCAGCGCCATCGTGCCCTTGACGTTGTTTTCCACCGCCTGCGCGGCGGCGTTCGAAAGGTCATCCACCGGCAGGATGACCACGTGGTTGCGAACGCCCACGCGCCCGTTCGCGCGCGGGTAGCCCCAGAAGCTCGCCTTCGAGAGATCCATGCTCACCACCGCTTGGTCTTGAGGTTGTGGACGTGCGTGTGCTCGCCCCTGGCAATCGGCGCGACCACCCGCCCGATGTCGACGCCGTACTTGATCACGGTGTCTCCGGGCCTGTAGTCGCGGAGCGCGAGCTTGTGCCCGATCGGAATGTCGCTCTTCGCGGTGAGGCGAACCTCCTTGTCGTCCTCCATGATCCAGCCGGTCAGCTCCTGTCCGGCCTTCACGCCCTCGATCACGACGACGCCGACGCCGTCGCCTTCCTCGTGCACCACGAAATGGATCATCGCTCGCTCCTTCTGAGGGAAGCGCGAGGATAGCCCTGCCGCGCCCGCCAAGTCAACTATATGACCTGCATGACCTGTATGTTACATTCGGCGCGATGAACCGGCCGGCCGAGCTCGGGGCGTTCGCGCCCCTGTACCGCGACGTGAAGCGGGCGCTCACGCAAAGCATCGCCGCCGGGGAGTGGGCGCCCGGCGCGGCGCTGCCCTCGGAGACCAGGCTCGCGGAGCGCTTCGGCGTGTCGATCGGCACGCTCAGGAAAGCGATCGACGAGCTGGTCGCCGAGCGGATCGTGCTCCGGCATCAGGGGCGCGGCACCTTCGTGGCGACCCATGGCGCGAGCCGGCTGATGTTCCACTTCTTCCACATCGTGCCGCGCGACGGAGAAAAGCAGTATCCCCGGACCAGGACGCTCGCGTTCCGGCGCGCTCGCGCCGACGCCGGGGAGGCGGCAAGGCTGGGCATTGCGGCGGGTGATCCGGTGCTTCGGATCCGCAATCTCCTTTCGCTCGCCGGGCACCCGGTCATCCTCGACGACCTGGTGCTGCCGCGGCGGCTCTTTCCCGACCTTACCGAGCGCATCTTCACCTCGCGCGACAACACCATCTACCACCTCTACCAGACGCGCTACGGCATCAACGTGCTCTCCACGAGCGAGCGGCTGAGGGCGACGCTGGCCGACGCCGAGAGCGCGAAGCTCCTCGGGGTGAGGAAGGGCGCGCCGCTGCTCGAGATCCGGCGGGTCGCGCTCACCTACCACAAGGCACCGGTGGAGCTGCGCCGCAGCCTCGTCGACACCGCGCAGCACGAGTATTTCAGCGACCTCGGCCGCGATGAGCGCGCCTAGGAACAGGGGGCGCCGGGATTTCCTGCGCGCGCTCGCCGCGCTCGGGGTCGCGCGCACGCTTCCCGCCCGCGCGCAGCCGCACCCGCGCTTCTCCTCCGACCCTTTCGCGCTCGGAGTCGCCTCGGGCTACCCGACGCCGGACGGGTTCGTGCTGTGGACGCGGCTTGTGGGCGTTCCGGGGCCGGAACCGGTTGCGGTTCGCTGGGAAGTTTCGGAAGACGAGGGTTTTTCGAGAATCGCGTCGACCGGAAGCCACGACGCCTCGCCCGAGTGGGCGCACTCGGTCCACGCCGAGCCGAAGGGTCTCGACCCGGACCGCTGGTATTTCTACCGCTTCATCGCCGGCGGCGCCGTGAGCCCTGCGGGACGCGCGCGCACGGCGCCGGAGGCCGGCGCGCACGTGGCACGATTACGCTTCGCGTTCGCCTCCTGCCAGCAGTACGAGCAGGGCTACTACGCGGCGCACGCGCAAATCGCGCGCGACGCGCCCGACCTCGTGGCGTTCCTCGGCGACTACATCTACGAGTCCTCGTGGGGGCGCGATCACGTGCGCAAGCACACCGGCGGCGAGCCGTACACGCTCGACGAATATCGCGCGCGCTATGCGTTGTACAAATCCGACCCGGACCTGCAGGCGGCGCACGCGGCCTGTCCCTGGATCGTCACCTGGGACGACCACGAGGTGGACAACGACTACGCTGACGACCGCCCCGAGGACGGGATGGAGCGCGAGCGCTTCCTCGCGCGCCGCGCCGCGGCCTACCGCGCGTACTACGAGCACATGCCGCTGCCCGCGCGCATGCGCCCCGACGGTCCGCACATGCGCATCTACACACAGCTCGGCTGGGGGAGCCTTGCACGCTTGTTCGTGCTCGACGATCGTCAGTACCGCTCGTGGCACGCCTGCCCGCGCCCCGGGCGGCGCGGCGGCTCGAACACCGTCGACGTGGCGGAGTGTTCGCGGCTCGACAATCCCAATCGCAGCATGCTTGGCCGTGCGCAGGAACGCTGGCTCGACGGGGCGCTTGCGCGCACCGGGGCGCGCTGGAACGTCATTGCACAGCAGACGCGCATGGCGCAGATCGACGAGCTGCCGGGCCCCGGGCGACGCGCCTGGACCGACGCCTGGGACGGGTATCCCGCCGCGCGCCGCAGGCTGCTGAATTCGATTTCGGAAAGGAACGTGAAGAATCCGGTCGTCATCGGCGGCGACGTGCACGCGTTCTACGTGTCCGATCTCAAGCCCGACTTCGACGATCCCGCCTCGCCGGTCGTCGCGAGCGAGTTCACGGGCACCTCGATCACCTCGCAGGGCCGGCCGCAGGAGGTGATCGAGGCGAACCTCGCCGAGAACCCGCACGTCAGGCTCGCCGAAGGGCGATATCGAGGCTATGTTCGGATGGAGCTGACGTCCAGGGAGCTGAACGCGGACCTCCGCGCGATGGAATCGGTGCAGCGCCGCGACGCCGGCTGCCGCACGCTCGCGAGCTTCGTCGTGGAGGACGGCCGGCCCGGCCCGCGGCGCCTCTAGCTCCTATTTGCAGCGCAGGTTGGCGCTCAGGTCCTCGATCGGCCGCGTGCAGTCGGCCTCGCGCACGACGCGCGCCGGATCCATCGGCGGCGCGATCGGCTCGAAACCGGGCGGCGAGACGCGCGAGCGGGCGTAGCCCTCGCCCGAGCCGTGGATCGCGATCGCGACGACGCCGAGGCCGATCAGCGCGCCCGCGGTGGAGGTCGAGCGCACGTCCACGCCCACCGAGCCGCCCGGCGGCGCGCCGCCGCCGGACGTGGCGCGCAGACTCGCCTGGCCGGAACATCCGGAAACGAGAACGGCGAGAATCAGCAAAAGGCGAATCACGCGGTCGCGCGCCTCAATCGATCGTGCACGGCGGCCCATTCTGCCGTCTCCGGGGGCGACTCCACAAGGATGAGGCCGCAGCCCGCGCCGTCCAGCTCGCGCAGCGCCGCGTAAAGCCTGCGCGCGTACGCGCCCGGCTCGCGCGGCATCCGGATCCAGAAATCCACCCGCACGTCCGGGCGCGAGAACGCGAGCACCGCGGCGTTGCCTCGCGCTTTTCCAATTGCCGCGTCCAGCTCATGGGGCGGGACGAGCCGCGCGGGCGTCTTCGGCGCGTAGTGGCGCGCGTGCCCGCCGGAGTGGCGCGTCGATCTTGCCTGCTTGTCGAGGACTTGCGCCTTCAAGGCTTCTTCGAGCTGGAGCTTCGAAATCGCTCCCGGCCTGAGCAGCATCGGCGCGGCGCCCGAAAGATCCACGATCGTGGACTCGATGCCGATCTCGCTCGGCCCGGCATCGAGCACCAGGTCGGCGTCGCGCGCGAGGTCCTCGCGCACGTGCGCCGCGGTGGTCGGGCTGACGCGCCCGAACACGTTCGCCGAGGGCGCCGCGACGCCGCCGCCGAAGGCTTCGAGCAGCGCATGCGCCACCGGGTGCGACGGAACGCGCAAGCCCACCGAGTCCTGGCCACCGGTGACGAAGTCCTTCGCCTTGGGCGAGCGCTTCAGGATCAGCGTGAGCGGTCCGGGCCAGAACCTCTTCGCGAGCGTTCTTGCCGCAGCAGGAATCTCCGCTGCAAAGGAAAAAGCATCCTCTGCGGAAGCGAAATGCACGATCACGGGGTGCCCGGGGGGCCGGCGCTTCGCCTTGTAGAGGCGCGCCACCGCCGCTTCGTTCGACGCGTCTGCGCCGAGGCCGTAGACCGTTTCGGTCGGAAACGCGACCAGCCCGCCGTGTCGCAGCAATTCGGCGGCCCTGCGGATTTCAGGCGTCATCCGTGCTCCGAATAGCCCGCCTCTCGCTGATGCCTCAGCGCCAGGACGAGCACGGCGTCTTCTTCGGCGATGTACTCGTACAGCGCAAGGTAGCCGGAACGGCCGCGCGAAATCACCAGCTCGCGCTTACCCTCCTCCGCCGGCCGCCCGACCAGGGGATGCCGCTCCAGAATCTTGAGCGCATCGTCGATCACCAGGACCGCGGCCATCGCACCGGCCGGATCGTCGACCGCGAGAAACTCGTAGAGGCGGTCCAGATCGGCGCGCGCGTCGGCGGCGTAGACTACCCGCGCCAACGCTTGAGGCGCGCGCGGCGTACCGGCTTGCCGGCGAACCGTGCGGCGTACTCCGCGCGCACGTCCTCCAGGAAATAGCCCTTTCCGGTGCGCATCGCGTGCTCGCGCGCCTTGAGCGCCGCGGCGACGAACGCCTTGCGCTTCTCGGCGAGCTCGGTCTGCTGCGCGATGGCTTCGACCATGAATGCGTGCGCGCTCTTGCCGGTGCCCCTGATCACGGAGGCGATCCGGCCCTTCAGCTCGGGCGGCAGCTTCAGTGTGGTGGACATGGTGTCACCATGGTACCACCATCAGGGATTCGGCAGCTCGGCCTTCCTGACCGCCTCGGCCTGCTTTGCGCGGAACCCGGCGAGCTTCTTCGCGAGCTTCGGGTCACCAAGCGCGAGGAGCGCCACGGCGAAAAGCGCCGCGTTGGCGGCGCCCGCCTCGCCGATCGCAAAGGTCGCTACCGGGATGCCCTTCGGCATCTGCACGGTCGACAGGAGCGAGTCCATGCCGTTGAGATGCTTCGATGGCATCGGCACTCCGAGGACGGGAAGCGTCGAGTGCGCGGCGACCACGCCGGCGAGATGCGCCGCGCCGCCCGCGCCCGCGATCAGGCACTTCAAGCCGCGCTTCGCCGCGCCGCCCGCCCAGTCGGCGACGAGATCGGGCGTGCGGTGCGCGCTCATCGCTTTCGCCTCGTAGGCGACGCCGAACTCCTCGAGCACCTTCGCCGCCGCTTTCATCGTGTCCCAGTCCGAGGTCGAGCCCATCACGATGCCGACGAGCGCGCTCATGCCAATTTCCTCCCGGTCAGCCGCTCCAGCGCCTCGCGGTATTTTTCCGAGGTCTTCGCGATCACCTCGGGCGGAAGCTTCGGCGCCGGCGGCCGCTTGTCCCAGTCGAGCGTTTCGAGGTAGTCGCGCACGTACTGCTTGTCGAACGAAGGCGGCGAGATCCCGGCGCGATAGCCGTCGGCGGGCCAGAAGCGCGAGGAATCTGCCGTCAGCACCTCGTCGATCAGCACGAGCTCGTTCTTCTCGTTCAACCCGAACTCGAACTTCGTGTCGGCGATGATGATGCCGCGCGTGGCGGCGTATTCCGCCGCCTCCTTGTACAGGCGGATGCTGACGGCGCGCACTTTTGCCGCAACGTCCTTGCCGACAAGTCTTTCGACTTCTTCAAAGGCGATGTTTTCGTCGTGTCCCTCGGCGGCCTTGGTGGCGGGGGTGAAGATCGGCTCGGGGAGCTTCTCGGCCTGCCGCAGGCCCGCCGGAAGCCGGATGCCGCACACCGCGCCGGTGGCCTGGTAGTCCTTCCAGCCGGAGCCGATGAGATAGCCGCGCACCACCGCCTCGATCGGAAGCGGCTTCAGCTTCCTCACCACGATCGAGCGGCCGCGCACCTGGCGCTTCTCGTCCTCGCCCTTCACCACCGACTCGGGATCGATGCCGGTGAGATGGTTCGGCACGATATGCCGGAGCTTCTCGAACCAGAAGTTCGCCATCGCGGTGAGCACGCGCCCCTTGTCGGGGATCGGATCGCGCATCACCACATCGAACGCGGACAGGCGGTCCGAGACCAGGATCAGCATCTTGTCGCCGTCGACCGCGTAGATGTCGCGCACCTTCCCCTTGCCGATCCGGGGAAGACTGGAAAGGCTCGACTCGAAAACGGGGACGGTCACCGATTCGCGAACGACGGGCTCTGTCCCCATCAGGCGGCCTGCCGCTCGAGCTCGGGCTTCCACTTGCCCTGGCAGGCGAGCCCGTTCATGTGCGCTCGGTGGTAGAACGCCTTCTGCGCGGCGGCGACATTCGCGTTTTGCCCTTTCCACGTCGACAGGGCGGGATTCTGAAGCGCCCTCGAGTAGGAAAACGTGAGCGGCCAGGGCAGCCCCTTCATCGCCGCCATCGCGTTGAGATGCGCGGTCGCCGCCACGTCGGTCTGGCCTCCCGAGAGGAACACCACGCCCGGCTGCGCCGCCGGCACGGTGCGCTTGAGCACCCGCACGGTGCGCTCGGCGACCTCCTCCACACCGGCCTGGCGCGCGTTGGCCTTGCCCGAGACCACCATGCTCGCCTTGAGGATCGTGTGCTCGAAGGAAACGTTATGTGCCGCGAGCGCCGCGTAGGTCGCGCGCAGCGTCGCCTCGGTCACCTCCTCGCAGCGCTCGATCGGGTGGTCGCCGTCGAGCAGCACCTCGGGCTCGATGATCGGGACGATGGAGGCCTCCTGGCAGAGCGCCGCATAGCGCGCGAGCGCATGGGCGTTGGCGTAGAGGCACGTGTGCGTCGGGATCGACGCGCCGATCGTGATTACCGCGCGCCACTTGGCGAAGCGCGCGCCGAGCTTGAAGTAGTCCGCGAGGCGCTCCCGGAGGCCGTCCAGGCCCTCGGTCACCTTCTCGCCGGGGCAGAGCGCGAGATTCTTGGCGCCCTTGTCGACCTTGATCCCGGGGACGATCCCCTTGCGCGCGAGGTAGTCCGCGAACGGCACGCCGTCGTTCGTCTTCTGGCGGATCGTCTCGTCGAACAGGATCACGCCGGAGACGAACTGCTCCACGCCCGGCGTGGTGAAGAGCAGCCCGCGGTAGGCGCGGCGGTTCTCCTCGGTGCACTCGACCCCTACCGACTTGAAGCGGGTCTCGCAGGTGCCGGCGGATTCGTCCGCGGCGAGAATGCCCTTGCCCTTCGCGACCATCGCGGCCGCGGTCTTGGAAAGCAGTGCCTTGTCCATGACGGTAGATGTCCGGGTTGGATTCGAAAGCGGGGAATTCGGATTTTACCGCTTGCCGTGCGGCTTTCCTCCCAGGAGCGCCGGAACGCGCGCCGGCCACGCGTGCGAGGTGAGCGGCCGGTAGCCGGGTACCGGCGCCGCTTCCGGGGGGTGCTTCTGCGGTCTTGAGTGCGGATGGTGCGGTTTAGGGTGGTGCTGCTTCGGATGGGGCTGTTCCCGTTGATGGTGGGGGGGCCGCGGTTGTTGCGGCAGATCAAATCCCTCGATCTGGCGAAGCTCCACGCGTCGCGCCATGAGTTTCTCGATCGCTGCAAGCAGCGGCCGCTCCTCGGGGCTCACGAGCGAGACCGCCTCGCCCGAGGCACCGGCGCGGCCGGTGCGGCCGATGCGGTGCACGTAGTCCTCGGGCACGTGCGGCAGGTCGTAGTTGACCACGTGCGGCAGCTGCGCGATGTCCAGGCCCCGCGCCGCGATGTCGGTAGCGACCAGCACGCGCAGCTCCCCGTCCTTGAACCGCTTGAGGGCACGGGTGCGCGCGCTTTGGCGCTTGTTGCCGTGGATCGCGTCGGCCTCGATGCCGCCGCGCTCGAGCTGTCCGGCCAGCCGATTGGCGCCGTGCTTGGTCTTGCAGAACACGAGCACCTGGCGCCAGTCGCCGGTGCTCACCAGGTGCGCCAGAAGCTCGCGCTTGCGGTCCCTCGCGACCGGGTGCGCGACCTGCGCCACCAGCTCGGCGGGGGTGTTGCGTCGCGCCACCTCGACCGTGACCGGATCGTGCAGGAACGAGCCCGCGAGCTTGCGGATTTCGCCGGAAAACGTCGCCGAAAAGAGCAGGTTCTGGCGCCTGGCCGGCAGCAGCGCGAGCACGCGCCGGATGTCGTGGATGAAGCCCATGTCGAGCATGCGGTCGGCCTCGTCCAGCACCAGGATCTCTACGCCGCGCAGGTCGACCGTCTTCTGCCGCGAGTGATCGAGCAGCCGCCCCGGCGTGGCTACGAGGATGTCCACCCCGCGCCGGAGCGCGTCCACCTGGGGTTGCATGCCTACGCCGCCCAATACCAGCGTGGAGCGCAGCTGCAGGTGCCTGCCGTAGGTGCGAATGTCCTCGTGCACCTGTGCCGCGAGCTCGCGGGTGGGGGTCAGAATCAGGCCACGAATTTGTTCTTGATTCGAAGTTGATTCGGAAAGACGTTGCAGCAGAGGCAAGGCAAACCCTGCGGTTTTTCCGGTGCCGGTCTGAGCCGCGCCGAGGAGGTCCCGGCCCGCGAGGACCACGGGGATCGCCTGCTGCTGGATGGGGGTGGGTTGGGTGTAGCCCTGCTCGGACACCGCGCGCAGCAGTTCGGCGCGCAGGCCGAGGCCTTCGAATGTCGTGCTGATAAGAATCTCCTGAATTCGGCCTGGGAAGGGACTCTTCCAACCGGTTCAGGCAGAGGGGTAAACGGTGACGCCAACCGGATGACGCGTGTGAAGGCGCATCATAGCACGCTTTGTGCGACGCAACACGCAAGTCCCTGATTCACGTACAATGCGCGGCCCCATGCGCGCGCTCCGCAACATCGCGATCATCGCCCACGTCGACCACGGAAAGACCACGCTCGTCGACAAGCTGCTCCAGCAATCGGGCACCTTCGCCGCGCACGAGCGCGTCGCCGAGCGCGTCATGGACTCGAACGCGCTCGAGCGCGAGCGCGGCATCACGATCCTCGCCAAGAACTGCGCGGTGCGCTACCAGGGCACGCATATCAACATCGTGGATACCCCCGGGCACGCCGATTTCGGCGGCGAGGTCGAGCGCGTGCTCTCGATGGTGGATGGCGTGCTGCTCCTCGTGGACGCGGTCGACGGGCCGATGCCGCAGACGCGGTTCGTCACGCGCAAGGCGCTCGCGCTCGGCCTGAAGCCGATCGTGGTGGTCAACAAGGTCGACCGCCCCGGCGCGCGCCCCGACTGGGTGGTGAACCAGACGTTCGATCTCTTCGACAAGCTCGGGGCCACGGAGGAGCAGCTCGACTTCCCGGTGGTTTACGCCTCGGCTCTGCAGGGGTGGTCTTCGAAGAACCCCGGAGCTCCCGAAAAGGATCTCTCGTTCCTCTTCCAGACCATTCTCGACCATGTCCCGGTGCGCGACGAGGACCCGGACGGACCGCTGCAGCTGCAGATCTGCTCGCTCGATTACTCGAGCTACGTCGGCAAGATCGGGATCGGCCGGATCCGAAGGGGACGGCTGAAGCCTTTGCAGGAAGTCGTCGTGCTTTACGGCGAGTCTTCGTCCTTGAAGGCGAAAATCAATCAAGTCCTCAAATTCGAGGGCCTGGAGCGCGTCCCGGTCGAGGAGGCGCAGGCCGGCGACATCGTGCTCGTAAACGGGATCGAGGAGATCGGCATCGGCGCGACTCTCTGCGATCCCGAGCATCCCGAGGCGCTGCCGATGCTGAAGATCGACGAGCCCACCCTCACGATGAATTTCCTGGTGAACGCATCCCCCTTGGCCGGCCGCGAGGGCAAGTTCATCACCAGCCGCCAGATCCGCGAGCGCCTGGAGCGCGAGACCAGGTCCAACGTCGCGCTGAAGGTCGAATACCCCGCCGACACCGACACCTTCATCGTCTCGGGGCGCGGCGAGCTGCACCTCACGATCCTGATCGAGAACATGCGCCGCGAGGGCTACGAGCTCGCCGTCTCGCGCCCGAGAGTGGTGACGAAGGTCGTGAACGGAGAGACGCACGAGCCCTTCGAGCTGCTCACGGTGGATCTCGACGAAACCCATCAGGGCGCAATCATGGAAGAGCTCGGCCGCCGGCGCGGCGAGCTGCGCGACATGCAGCCCGACGGCAAGGGGCGCGTGCGGCTCGAGTACCGGATCCCGGCGCGCGGGCTGATCGGCTTCCAGGGCGAGTTCCTGACGCTCACGCGCGGCACCGGGATCATGAGCCACGTGTTCGACGAGTACGCGCCGATGAAGGGCGAGGTCGGGCAGCGCCGCAACGGCGTGCTCGTGTCGCAGGAAGACGGCGCCGCGGTCGCCTACGCGCTGTGGAAACTGCAGGAGCGCGGCCGCATGTTCGTCAATCCCGGCGACCCGGTGTACGAGGGCATGATCGTGGGCATCCACAGCCGCGACAACGACCTCACGGTCAACCCGATCCGCGAGAAGCAGCTCACCAATATCCGGGCTTCGGGGAAGGACGAGGCGATCGACCTCACGCCGCCGATCGGGCTGACCCTGGAATACGCGGTCGAATTCATCGCCGACGACGAGCTCGCCGAGGTGACGCCGAAGTCGATCCGCCTTCGCAAGCGCTTCCTCAACGAGCACGAGCGCAAGCGCGCCGAGCGCGCGGCGGCCTAGTTCCGCCGCATTCGTCGCGTGATTTTGGTAGGATCGAATCTATGAGTGCATCTCTGAAAGCTCTAGGAATCGAGCGACTCAGCGTGGAGGAGCGAATCTCCCTGGTTGAGGAGATCTGGGACAGCATCGCGGAGGCCACACCTCTGACGGATGCCCAGCGGGCCGAGTTGGATCGTCGGTTACAGGATCACGAGGCCAATCCCGAAGACGTTGTGCCCTGGGAGGTCGTCAAGGCGTCCATCACGGCCCGCCTGAAGAGATGACCCTCAGGGTCGTCTTTCGGCCGGCGGCGCGGGCCGAATTTGACGGCGCAACGTTGTGGTACGAGGACCGACAGGCCGGTCTGGGCGCCCAGTTCGTGGCGGAGATCGACCGTGCAGTCGATCTTGCTTGCAGGTATCCCGACCGATACCCGGTGCAACACAAGGCCATACGGTGCGTTCGAGCGCGCCGCTTTCCGTACTCCGTCTTCTATACCGTCGAAAGGGAACGGATCGTGGTGTTGGCGGTATTCCATGCGCGGTGCGACCCGGCAGTCCGGAAATCGCGCGCATGACAGACCATCGCACTACGAGCGGACGCGCGCCGAGCGCGCCGCCGCCCAGCTTTTCCGGAGCCGCCGCACCACCCAGGGCGCCACGATCAGGACCAGAGTCAATCCGAGCAGAAACGCCGAGATCGGGTGCGTGAGGAACACGCTCGGATCGCCCTCGCTGATCGACAACGCCCTGCGGAACTGCGTTTCCGCGAGCGGCCCCAGGATGAGGCCGATCACCGCGGGCCCCACGGGGATGTCCCAGCGGCGCATGGCGAATCCCAGCAGCCCGAAGACGTAGAGCGTGGCGAGGTCGACCCAGGACTGGTGCAGGCTGTAGGCTCCGAGGGTGGCGAAGACGAGGATCCCGGCGTAGAGCAGGTCCTTCGGGATCGCGAGCACACGCACCCAGATGCCGATGAGCGGAAGATTCAGCACCAGCAGGATGACGTTGCCCACGTAGAGGCTCGCGATCAGGCCCCAGACGAGATCGGTCTGCGACTGGAAAAGGAGCGGCCCGGGCTGGATGCCGTAGTTCTGGAACGCCCCGAGCAGGATCGCCGCCGTGGCGGAGGTGGGAATTCCGAGGGTCAAAAGCGGAACGAGCACGCCGGTAGCGGCGGCGTTGTTCGCGGCCTCGGGCCCGGCGACGCCCTCGATCGCGCCGTTGCCAAACTCCTCGGGCTTCTTCGAGAGGCGCTTTTCCACGGTGTAGGAGAGAAAGGTCGGGATCTCGGAGCCGCCCGCGGGAATGGTGCCGAACGGAAAGCCGATCGCGGTGGCGCGCAGCCACGCCGGCCACGAGCGCTTCCAGTCCTCGCGCGACATGAGGAGCGAGCCTTTCATTTTCTCCATCGTCTCGGTCACGCGGCTCTGGTAGGCCGCTACATAAAGCGCTTCGCCCACCGCAAACAGCCCTACCGCGAGCACGACGACGTCGATGCCGTCGAGGAGCTCGGGCACGCCGAAGGCGAACCGTGCCTGCCCGGTCTGGCTGTCGATGCCTACCAAGCCCAGGAAAAGCCCCGCGAACAGGCTCGCAAGGCCGCGCACGGTGGAGGCCCCGAGCACCGCCGACACCGTGATGAACGCGAACACCATGAGCGAGAAGTACTCCGCGGGGCCGAATTTCAGCGCGAGGTCCACCACGAGCGGCGCAAGGAGCGTGAGGAGCACGGTCGCGATCGTTCCCGCCACGAACGAGCCGATGGCAGAGGTTGCCAGCGCCGGCCCCGCGCGGCCGTTCTTCGCCATGCGGTTTCCCTCGAGCGCGGTCGCGATCGACGCGGACTCCCCGGGCGTATTGAGCAGGATGGTCGTCGTGGACCCGCCGAACATCGCGCCGTAGTAGATGCCGGCGAACATGATGAGCGCGCCGGTGGGATCGAGCTTCACGGTGAGCGGGAGCAGCATCGCGACTGTCAGCGCCGGACCCACCCCCGGCAGCACGCCGACGAACGTGCCGAGCGTCACGCCGATGAAGCCCCACAGCAGGTTGATCGGCTTCAGCGCGACCGCGAAGCCGGCGAGCAGCGCGTTCAGCGCTTCCATTTAGATCCCCGCGCCGCGCATCAGGGGCGAAAGCCAGCCCGCAGGCAAATTCACGTTCAGGAGCTTCACGAAGAAAAGGAACACGCCGAGGCCCAGCAGCAGGCCGATCGAGGCGTCGCGCGCGAGGCGCCGGCTGCCGAAACCGCGCGCGACGCACGCGAAAAGCGCCGCAGAGGCGAGCACGAATCCGGCCCAGCCCACGAGCGCCATGTGCGCGAACAGGCCTGCGCTCACCCAAAGGAACGCGGGCGCATGGAACGAATGCGACTCCTCGGCGCGGTTCCGCCAGCCCCCGTTCCACGCCTCGTAGAGGAGCCACAGGCCCAGCACGACGAGCCCGGCGGCGACCACGCCGGGCACGAAATTGGGGCCAATGCGCGCGTAGCCGCCCTCGGAGGGCAGCTGCGCGGTGGCGATCCCCACGCCCGCGCCGAGCGCGAGCACCCCGAGCGAGAGCGCGATCTCCGCCCGCGAGCGGCGCACGCGCGCTACTTCTTCTTGATGCCGAGCGAGTCGATGATGCCGGCGATGCGCTTCGTGTCCTCGGCGATGAACGCCGCGTAGTCGTCGCCCGCGAGGAAGTAGGACGTCCAGCCGAGCTTCTCGAGGGTCGCCTTCCACGACGGCGTCTCGGTGGCGTCCTTCACGAGCTTCACCAGCGCGTCGCGCTGCGCCGGCGTGATGCCGGGCGCCCCGAAGATGCCGCGCCAGTTGCCGAGTTCCACGTCGATGCCCTGCTCCTTCAGGGACGCGATCCCTTCCACCTTCGCGGGGCCCGACTGAGCGAGCGCGCGCATCTTGCCCGCCTTCACCTGCTCGGCGAATTCACCGATCCCCGAGACGCCCGCGGTGACGTGGCCGCCGAGGATCGCTGCGACCGCCTCGCCGCCCCCCTTGTACGGCACGTAGTTGATTTTCGCGGGCTCCACGCCGACCGCTCTTGCGATGAGGCCGACGAGGATATGGTCGGTGCCGCCGGCCGAGCCGCCTCCCCAGGAAACCTTGCCGGGGTTCTCCTTGAACGCCTTGACCAGGTCGGCCATCGTCTTGTGGGGCGAAGCCGCCGGCACCACGATCACCTCCCACTCGCTCGTAAGGCGCGCGACCGGCGTCACCTGCGCGAGCGTCACGGGCGACTTCTGGAGGTAGGTGCCGCCCACCATCACCATGCCACCGATCATGACGGCGTTCGGATCGCCTTTCGCGGCGTTGACGAACTGCGCGAGCCCGATCGCGCCCGCGGCGCCGCCCTTGTTCTCGAACTGCACGCCCGAGACGAGCCTCGCGCTGTGCATCGCGGCAGCGAGGTTGCGGCCGGTCTGGTCCCAGCCCCCGCCGGGGTTGGCCGGGATCATCATCTTGAGGCTCGGTTGGGCCCCGGCCGACAGGGCGAACGCCGAAAGCAGGGCCGCGGCAAGCTTTCTCATGACTCCTCCTGGGTGAACTCGGTCGCGCGAATTCTAGTCCATATCGCAATTTCGGTATTATTCGCCCCCGTCATGATCCGCATCGAAAACCTGGTGAAGAGCTTCGGCGCCAAGCGCGCGGTGAACGGCGTGTCGTTCTCGGTCGAGCGCGGCGAGGTGCTCGGATTCCTCGGCCCCAACGGCTCCGGCAAGACCACGACCATGCGCGTCGTGACCGGGTTCTACCCCCCCACCAGCGGGCGCGTCACGGTCGGCGGCCACGATGTCGTCGAGGATCCGCTCGCCGCGAAGCGCCTGATCGGGTACCTCCCCGAAAGCGCCGCGGCCTATCCCGACATGACGGTGCTGGGGTTCCTCCGCTTCGCCGCCGATGTCCGCGGCCTTTCCGGGGAAGCGAAGAAGAAGGCGGTGGCGCGCGTGATCGAGCGCTGCTTCCTTTCCTCGGTGCTGCACCAGTCGATCGACACGCTCTCCAAGGGCTACAAGCATCGTGCCTGCCTCGCGCAGGCCCTGATCCACGACCCCGAGGTGCTGGTGCTCGACGAGCCGACCGACGGCCTGGACCCCAACCAGAAGCACGAGGTGCGCAACCTCATCCGCGAGCTCGGGAAGACCAAGGCCATCGTGTTCTCGACCCACATTCTGGAGGAAGTGGATGCCGCCTGCACGCGCGCGATCATCATCGACCGCGGGCGCATCGTCGCGCAGGGCACGCCCGACGAGCTCGGAAGGCCGCTCGACGAGGTGTTCCGCCGCATCACGCTCCCCGACACGGTGCAATCATGAAGATGGTCTGGATCCTCGCGCGGCGCGAGCTCGGCGGCTATTTCACGTCACCGGTGGCGTACGTGTTTCTGGTGATTTTTCTCCTGCTCGCGGGCTTCTTCACCTTCACCGCGGGCGCGTTCTTCGAGCGCGGCGAGGCGAGCCTCGCCCCCTTTTTCGGCTGGCACGCGTGGCTGTACCTGGTCCTCGTGCCGGCGGTCGGAATGCGCCTCTGGGCCGAGGAGCGGCGCGCCGGAACGATCGAGCTGCTGCTCACGCTTCCGCTGACGCCCTGGCAGGCGATCATCGGCAAGTTCCTCGCGAGCTGGATCTTTCTCGCGGTGGCGCTCGCGCTCACCTTCCCGGTCGCGGTGACCGTCAACGTGCTCGGGGACCCGGACAACGGCGCGATCGCCGCGGGCTACTTCGGAAGCTTTCTGCTCGCGGGCGCGTACCTCGCGGTGAGCTGCATGACCTCCGCGATGACGCGTAACCAGGTGGTCGCCTTCATCCTCGCCGTGGTCGCGTGCCTGTTCCTCATCCTCGCCGGGTTCAACCCGGTCACCGATCTCCTTGTGCGCTGGGCGAGCCCGGCGGTGGTCGACACCGTGGCCGCGTTCTCGGTGATCACGCACTTCGACGGCCTGCAGAAGGGCGTGATCGACACGCGCGATCTCTTTTTCTTCCTCTCGGTGATGGGGTTCGCGCTCTTTGCGACCAACGTGATCCTGCGCAACCGATGAACCGCAAGAACGAAAGCCTCGTCTATTCGGCGATCGGGATCGCGGCGCTTTTCCTGCTGCTCGTCGCGTTCAACTACCTCGCCTCGACCGCGCCGCTGCGCGCCGACCTCACCGAGGGGCGCCTGTACACGCTCTCCGAGGGCACGCGCAGGATGCTCAAAGGCCTCGAGGCCCCGGTGAAGGTGAAGCTCTATGTCTCGCAGGGCGAGCAGGCGATGCCGGTGCCGCTGCGCAGCTACGCGCAGCGGGTGGAAGACCTCGCACGCGAGATGAAGTCGATCGCCGGAGCGAACCTCGTGATCGAGAAATACAACCCCAAGCCCGACTCCGAGGAGGAGGACGCGGCGCAGCTGGACGGCATCGAGCCGCAGACGCTCGCCTCGGGGGAGCAGTTCTACCTCGGACTCGCCGTGACGCGTCTCGAGCGCAAGCAGTCGATCCCTGCGCTCAGCCCCTCGCGCGAGCGGCTGCTCGAGTACGACCTCGCGCGCGCGATCGCGCGCGTGGCGAGCAGCGCCAAACCCACGGTGGGCCTCATGAGCGCGCTGCCGGTGCTCGGCGAGAAGTTCAACCTCGCCACGCGCCAGCCTTCGGAGCCCTGGGTGCTGGCGGGTGAGCTCAAGCGCGACTTCGAGGTGAGGACGGTCAACATGACTGCGACCTCGATCGACCCCGAGATAAACGTGCTCCTCGTGATCCACCCCCGCGACATCCAGGAGGCGACCGAGTACGCGCTCGACCAGTTCGTCATGCGCGGCGGCAAGCTCGTCGTGTTCGTCGATCCGTATGCGTACTTCGACCCTCTGCCGAGCCCGATTCCCGGCGTGGGCGGCGGCGGCACGAGCTCCACGCTGCCACGCCTGTTCAAGGCCTGGGGGGTCACGATGGATCCCGGCAAGGTGATCGCCGACGTCGTATTCGCCTCGGGGGGCGGCGCACGCTACACGCCTACGGTCCTGTCGCTGAACCGCACTGCGTTCAACCGCGACGATGTCGCCGCCAGCCAGATCGAGACGCTCCTGTATGCCTTTGGGGGTGCGTTCGATCTGAAGCTCGCGGAAGGGTTGAAGGCGACCGAGCTGGTGAAGTCCTCGCCCAATTCCATGCTGGTGGATAACGCTGTGGCCACCGCGTCGGGCGATGCAGCGACCAAGGCGTTCAAGCCCGAGGGCAAGAGCCGGCCGCTCGCGGTCCGGCTCACGGGCAAATTCAGGAGCGCCTTTCCCGGCGGCGCCCCGAACTCGGACCGCAAAGGGGAGCGCGAAAAGGCCCACCTCGCGGAGGCCGCGAAGGACAACAGCGTCGTCCTGGTCGCCGACGCCGACATGCTGCAGGACGGCGCGGCGGTCGACGTGCAGGAAGTGTTCGGGCGCAGGATCATCGTCCCTTCCAACGGCAACCTCGCCTTCGGGCAGGGGCTCGTCGAGCAGCTCGCCGCGGGCGACGAGCTCGGGTCGCTCCGGAGCCGCGCCGCCGCGTTCCGCCCGCTCACCGTGGTGCGCGAGATGGAAGCCAGAGCCCAGGCGCAGTACTTCGGCAAGATCCAGGGCCTGGAGGCCGAGCTGCAGAAGACCAACGACAAGCTCCAGGAGCTTCAGAAGGCGCGCGGCGGCGGCGCGAAGAGCGCGCAGATCCTCTCGCCCGAGCAGCAGGCCGAACTCGAGAACTTCAGGAAGCGCGTCGCTGAAACACGAAAAGAGCTGAAGGAGCTGCGCAAGAACCTGCGCCAGGACGCCGAAAGCCTCGTCTTCTGGACCAAGGTCGCCAACATCGCGCTGATGCCCCTGCTCGTAGCGGCGGCGGGGCTCGGCGTGGCGCTCGTTCGCCGGCGGCGGCAGGTGGCGCAATGAGCGCGCGCCTCGCCGCGGTGCTGGTGGCGCTGCTGCTGGTGCTGGGCGGCGGCGCGCTTCTGTACCACCGGCAGGGCATGGAGCAGCGCCCGGTGGCGAGCGGCACGCTGGGCCAGCCGTTGCTGAAGGGCCTGAAGGCCGCGGACATCGCATCGATCGCGATCCGCGAGCCGAAAGCGACGCTCACGCTCGAGCGCAAGGGCGAGCGCTGGGCGATCGCCGAGCGCGCCGGCTTTCCCGCCGATCCGGACAAGGTGCGCGAGTTCGTCCTCAAGGCGATCACGCTGAAGATCGGGCAGGTCGAGCCGGTCGGCGCCGCCGACCGCGCGCGCCTGCACCTCGACGATTCGGGCACGCGCATCGAGTTCAGGTCGGCCGAAGGAAAAGCGCTCGCGCAGATGATCGCGGGCCGCAAGCACTTCAGGACCGAGTCCGAGAACCCGGACAAGGCACCCGGCGACGGGCGCTTCGTGCTGCTGCCGGGCGCGGAATCGAGCGTCTACGTGGTGGCCGATCCGCTTTCGCAGGCGAGCGCGAAGAGCGCCGACTGGATCGCGAGGAAGGGGCTGGAGGCCGAGAAGCTGAAATCGCTCGAGGTGAAGCATCCGGGCGGCGAGTCGTGGAGGATCGATCGCGAGAAGGACGACGCGCCCTGGAAGCTTGCGGGAATCCGGCCGGGCGAGAAGCTTGCGATCACCAAGGCGAACGCGGCCGGCTATGCGCTCTCCATCATGGACCTCGCCGATGTCGCGCCCAAGGACGTGAAAAACGCCGACACCGGCCTCGACAAGCCGATCCTCGCCGAGGCCGCGACCTCCGAAGGCCTATCGTACAGACTGAAGATCGGCAAGCTCGAGGGCGACAACTACTACCTGACGGTCGCCGTCTCGGGCGACTCGAAGGCCGAGCACGTGCAGCGCGAGAAGATGCTCGGCGAGCATGTCCTCCTCGTCCCCAAATCCAAGCTCGAGGATCTGTTGAAAAAGCGCGCCGAGCTCCTCGAGCAGAAGGAAGTGAAGAAGTAGCGCCGTGGCCGCCGGCTGGCGCGCGCATCTCGACCAGAGGGGCGGTTCGGAGTAGGCTTTTTGCATGGAAAAGCCCGTCATCTCGTGTATCCCGGACGCAAAGGGCGGCACGCCCGTGTTCGCTGGCACGCGAGTCCCGGTGCAGACGCTGCGAGCGAAAGCACAGCCGATCCGGCACAAGGAAAGTGAACGATGTCCACGGCTAAGGAAGAACTGACCCGCCTCATTCAGGGGCAACCCGAAGACAGCTCGCGCGAGGAAATCGTGCGCGAGCTCGCCTTTCACGTCATGGTCGAGCGCGGACTCGCCGACTCGGACGCGAAGCGCGCCATCTCGAACGAGGAGATGGCGCGGCGCATCCGCTCATGGCAGAAATAACGTGGACCGCGGAGGCTCAACGCTGGGTCGAAGACATCTTCGAATACATCGCAGCGGATAATCCCGCCGCTGCCGGGCGAACGGTTCAAGGGATCTACGACCGAGTGCAGGTTCTTGCGACATTTCCGGAGATCGGTCACCGGTACCTTCCGTCCTCGCGCCACGTGCGTATCCTGTTGTACGGGCACTACCGCATTGCGTACCTGGTGAAGGACGACAGGAACATCGACATTCTCGGCGTTTTTCACGGTTCTCTCGATATCACTCGGTACCAGCTTTGAGGCATGCTCGGCTGGGGACTCGCGATCGCCGCGCTGCTGTTCTTCGCCTCGGCCTGCCGTGTGCTGATCGCCGACGCGCGCGCCGGCGCGTACGTGACGATGGGGGCGAGATGTACTTCGCGCAGCTCTGGGCGCTCGGCGCGCTCCTGGGGGCGGCGGGAACGATCCTGCTGCTTGGGGCAAGCTGGTGGTGGTACGCGCCCGGAATCGTTGCTCTTTACCTCGTGTCCTGTCCGGTCCGTTTCATCCTGATACCGATGAACCTCGGAAAAGAAGCTCCGCCGCCGAAGCCGGGGTTCAAGGAATTCATCCGCCGGGTCGAAGGAACGGACAAGGAATAAACTCCCGCCATGGCGATCGAGCCGCACGTCCCCGAGATCGCGGGGGTGATCCAGCTCGCGGTGGCGCCGGTGTTCATGCTCACCGCCGTGGGCGCGCTGATCAACGCGCTGAACCTGCGCCTCGGGCGCGCGGTGGACCGGCGCCGGGTGCTGGAGGCGAACCTTCCCACGCTCCCGGAGGACCAGGCCGGCGACGCGCGGGACGAGATCGCGCAGATCGGGCGCCGGATCCGCTACGTTTACCTCTCGATCCTGTTCTCGGTGGTGTCCGGGCTTTTCGTGAGCCTCCTGATCGTGGCGGCGTTCGCGGGCGCCTTCGTGGCGGCGGACCTCTCGCGCACCATCGGCGCGATGTTCGTGCTGGCGATGCTCGCGCTGATCGCGGCGCTGCTTCTTTTCCTGCGCGAGATCTTCCTCGCGGTGGCGACCCCGCGGCACGTGCCGCGCTGAGGCTGGAAATGCTTCCGCGGGGCTGCTATAACTGCGCAAGGAGGTCACCCCCGTGGGAAAGCATCTCATCAAGCATATCCGCACGATCGCGCTGGTAGGCCAGGCGGGATCGGGCAAAACGCTGCTGGCGGAGGTGCTCGCCGCGCGCGCCGGCGCCAGGGCCGTGCTGGACTACCACCCGCTCGAGAAGACGCTGGGCCACTCGCTCAAGCTCGCGGTGGCGAGCTTCGAGCACCAGGAGACGCACATCCACCTGCTCGACACGCCCGGCTACCCCGACTTTCTCGGTCATTCGCTCCCGGCGCTTGCCGCAGTGGAGACTGCCGCGATCGTGGTGAACGCCCAGAACGGCATCGAGATGATGACCAGCCGCTTCATGCAGTGGGCGGCAAAGCGCGGGCTGGACCGGCTCGTGATCGTGAACAAGATCGACGCCGAGAACGCCGATCTTCCGGAGCTGCTCGACCGGATTCAGCAGGCCTTCGGTAGGGAATGCCTGCCGCTCAATCTCCCCGCGGCGGGCGCCACGAAGGTCTCGGACTGCTTCTTCGCTCCGTCGGGCGAGTCGGACTTCTCCTCGGTGGAGGAAGCGCACCGCAAGCTCATCGACCAGGTGGTCGAGGTGGACGAGGCGCTGATGTCGCTTTACCTCGAGAAGGGCGAGATCGCGCCGGATCAGCTGCACGATCCCCTCGAGCGCGCGATGCGCGAGGGACACCTGATACCCGTCGTCTTCACGTCGGCGAAGACCGGCGCGGGCGTGGCGGAGCTCCTCGACGTGATCGTGAAGCTCCTGCCCAACCCTGCCGAGGGCAATCCGCCGGTGTACGTGAACGTGCCCGCGGGCGGCGGCGCGGCGACCGAGCTCGCCGCGGTCCCGGACCCGGGCCGGCACGCGCTCGCGCACGTCTTCAAGATCGAGATCGACCCCTATATCGGGCGCATCGCCGTGTTCCGCGTGCATCAGGGCCGGATCACGCCCGGCACGCAGCTCTACATCGGCGAAAGCCGCAAGCCGATCAAGCCCGGGCACCTGTACGCGCTTCGCGGCAAGACCCAGGTCGAGGTGAACGAGGCGGTGCCGGGCGACATCTGCGCCATCGCCAAGGTGGAGGACATCCAGTTCGACCATATCCTGCACGATTCGCCCGAGGACGCGCACATTCGTGCACGGCCGCTCGAGCTGCCGACCTCGGTATTCGGCCTCGCCGTGCAGCCGAGGAAACGCGGCGACGAGCAGAAGGTCTCCGACATGCTTCACAAGCTCGTGGCCGAGGACCCCTGTTTCCGGATCGAGCACAACGCGCAGGCGAACGAGACCGTGATGCGCGGCCTGGGCGAAATGCACCTGAAGACGATGCTCGAGAAGATGGCAACGCAGTACAAGATCGAGCTCGAAACGCGCCCGCCCTCCATCCCCTTTCGCGAGACGATCGCGGCGCGCGCGGAAGGGCACAACCGCCACAAGAAGCAGACCGGCGGCGCGGGGCAGTTCGGCGAGGTGTTCCTCAAGGTGGAGCCCATGCCGCGCGGCGCGGGGTTCGAGTTCGTGGACAACGTGAAGGGCGGCGTGATCCCCAACCAGTTCATCCCCTCGGTCGAGAAAGGCGTGCGCTCGGTGCTCGACGCCGGCTACCTCGCCGGCTTTCCGCTCCAGGACCTGCGCGTGATCGTGTACGACGGAAAGCACCACCCGGTCGACTCCAAGGACGTCGCCTTCATGTCCGCGGGCCGCAAGGCGTTCCTCGACGCACTCGCCAAGGCGCGCCCGATCGTGCTCGAACCCATCGTCAACGTCGAGATCATGGCGCCGGAGGAGAAGATGGGCGACATCGCGGGCGAGCTCTCGGGCCACCGCGGCCAGATCAAGGGCTCCGACACCCCGCGCCCCGGGACCGTCCAGATCAGCGCGCAGGCGCCGCTATCGGAACTCGAGCACTTCCCCGCGCGCCTCAAGTCGCTCACCGCGGGCCACGGCTCGTACACGCTCGAATTCAGCCACTACGAACCCGCGCCGCCGCAGCTCCAGCAGAAGCTCGTCGCCGCGCACAAGCCGGCGCAGCAGGCCGAAGACTAGTTCGCTACTGGGGATCGAAGACGGGTGTCTTCTCGCCCACTGGCGCGGCGGCGTCCGGCGTCGCGTACTCGATGAAGCTTGGCGGGAGCGCCGCGCCCCAGTAGACGCCCGTGCCGCGCTCTTCCTCGTTCCAGCGCACCGGCTCCCAGTCGGGCGCGAAGATGAGGAAGCTCCCGGAGTAGATCTCGATGCGGTTGCCGCCCGGCTCGTAGCTGTAGAGGTAGAAGGCTTGCGAGTTGTTGTGCTTCGAGGGCCCGGCCTCGATGAAAACGCCGTTCTCCGCGAAGAGGTCGGCCGCGCGCAGCACGTCCTCGCGGTTGTCGACCCAGAGCGAGAAGTGGTGCAGACGACCGCCGATTTCCTTCACGTCCTTCACGTACGCCACCTCGTGGTGGGTGATCGAGGGACTGAGCCAGGAACCGAGCTCGACCTTTCCGTTCTCGAAGAGCACCTGCTCGTGCAGCCTGAATCCCAGGATGTCCTCGGCGAAAGCCCGGTTCGCAGGCACGTCGCGCGCAAGGAGCGCGAGATGGTCGATCCGCCGGACGTTCACGCCGCGCCCGGTGTATTTCTGCGGCAGGTTCTTGAGCGTGGAGCGCAGGTGATCGGGCGCGCGGTAGCGCTCCTCTTCGTAGTAGAGCTCCATGCGGTGCCCGTCGGGATCGCGGAAGCGGAAGATCCGGCCGCGCCCGAAGTCGCCGTCGCTCCATCCTTCGCCCAGGCCCGCCGCGTTCACCGCGCGCGCACGCCGCTCGAGCGCCGCCTCGCTCACCGCGCGCCACGAGACGCACGCCACGCCCGCGCCCTTCGCCGCGGTCAGCTTGAGGGTCGAGGTCGCGTAGTCGCCGTAGCCCCGCAGGTACACCGTGTCGCCGCGCGTGTGCACGACCTCCATGCCCAGCAGTTCGCGGAAGTACCAGAGGCTGCGCTCGGGCTTTGGCGTGAGCAACTCCACGCTCCCGAGATGAGCCACATCCTGGATGAGATCCTTTTTCATCGCGCAATCCTTTCGCGGCGGATTGTCCCGTGATGTTCCTCGCGGACGAACGGCGCCGGTTGATTGAGGTCAAGCTTTTCCTTCGAGCGGGTATATTACGGCCATGCCCGAGTGGACCCCGAGCGCGCGTTATCCCGACCCCGCGGTGGTCGCGGTGGACGAATCGTTCAACCGGCTGCGGCTTGCGCTCGCGAAAGTCGAGCGGCTCGCCACCGGGCTCACGCGCTGGGCCGAAGGGCCGGTGTGGTTCGGCGACCAGCGCGCGCTCGTCTGGAGCGACGTACCCGGCGACTGCATGTGGCGCTGGGACGAGCAAAGCGGTGCGGTAAGCGTATTCCGCAGGCCCTCGGGCTTCGCCAACGGCAACACGCGCGACCGGCTGGGGCGGCTGCTCACCTGCGAGCACCTGGGGCGACGGGTGTGCCGTACGGAGCATGATGGAAGGGTGATCACGGTCGCCGATTCATTCGATGGCAAGCGACTCAACTCGCCCAACGACATCGTCTGCAAGTCGGACGGCTCGATCTGGTTTACCGATCCGAGCTTCGGGATCCTCGGATGGTACGAAGGATCGAAAGCGGAGCCCGAGCTCGCCACCAACGTTTATCGCGTCGATCCGCAGGGTGCGATCACGGTCGTGGCCGAAGGGATCAACCAGCCGAACGGCCTCGCCTTCTCGCCCGACGAGTCGGTTCTCTATGTCGTCGAGTCAAGGTCGGTGCCCCGGAAGATCCTGGCCTTCGATGTCATTCAGGAGAAAACCCTTGGAAATCGACGGACCCTCATCGATGCCGGTCCGAAGGGAACCCCCGACGGATTTCGCGTGGATGTCGAGGGCAATCTGTGGTGCGGCTGGGGCATGGGCGAGGCCGGTCTGGACGGCGTCCACGTGTTCAACCCCGACGGGCGCCTGATCGGCCGCATCGATCTCCCGGAGCGCTGCGCCAACGTCTGCTTCGGCGGCGTGCACCGCAATCGCCTTTTCATGGCGGCGAGCACGTCGCTTTACGCGCTCTACGTGAACACGCAGGGTGTCCCGTATTTCTGATCGGGGTTTCTGATCGGGGTCAGACTCGACTTCCCACCGGAAAGTCGAGTCTGACCCCGATCAGAAGAGAATCACGCCCTTGCCGGAAGACTGCGCGTCGAACACGCGGTAGGCCTCGTCCGCCTGCTCGAGCCCCCAGCGATGGGTGAAGATCCGCTCCAGCTTGATGCCGTTGTCGGCGATGAAGCGTGCGCACTCGCCCATCCCCATCGCGCTGAAGGTCCAGGATCCCACGAGCGTGAGCTGCTTGCGCAGCATGTCGCGCGAAACGTCGAGGGTTACCTCGCCCCCTTCGCCGACGAAACACACCGTACCCCAGGTCTTCGCCGCGCGCACCGCGGAAAGGCGCGCGGAGGCTGCGCCGGTGCAGTCGAGCGCGAGGTCCACACCTTCGCCCCGGGTGAGGTCCCTGAGAGCTTTCTCGGGGTCCTCTTTCGACGCATTCACCACGGAATCGGCCCCGAACCCCTTGGCAAGTCCCAATCGCTCTTCATTCGTCTCGACCGCGATGACGCGCGCGCCCATCTTCGCCCCGATCAGGGTCGCCGAGAGTCCTACCGGCCCCTGGCCGAACACGGCGAGCGTTGCGCCGCCCGCGAGGTGCATGCGCCTGAGCGCCGCGTACGCGGTGCCGGTGCCGCACGCTACCGCCGCGCCTTCGGCGAAGGAGAGCTCGTCGGGCAGCGGCACGAGCGTGCGCACCGGAACCTTGAGGTATTCGGCGTGCCCCCCGTTCGCGGTGACGCCGTAGACCGTGATCCCGGCGCGGCAGAGCTGCGACCAGCCGAGGCGGCAGTGCGGGCAAACCCCGCAGCCCGCGTAGTGATGGTCCATCACCCGCTGCCCGGTCGGCGTTTCGCGCTCGGAGACGCCGGGGCCGCGCGCCTCGATCACGCCGCAGGGCTCGTGCCCCGCGATGAAGGGCTCGGCGTCGCCGCCCAGGCCGAGCGCCTTCTGCGCTTCGCCCGGCGGCGAGCGGTAGAACTTCAAGTCCGAACCGCACATGCCCGAGGCCTTCATCCGGATCACCACCTCGCCCGGGCCGGGCGTGGGATCGGGAAATCTGCGTATCTCGATTCTGCGATTGCCGAGGAACACCGCGCCTAGCATTGGATATGCCTTTCCTTGCAGATACGAAGCACATCGTCCGGATCGCGCTTCCACCAGTTGCGCTCCGAGAAGATCTCCACTTCGTGGAAGCCCGAATACCCGGCGGCCTCGATCCAGCTCCCGATCAGCTTCAGATCGATCACTCCGTCACCCATCATGCCGCGGTCGTTCAGCAGATCGGTCGTGGGCACCAGCCAGTCGCAGATGTGATACGCCAGGATGCGGTTCTTCCCGGCTCGCCGGATCTGCGCCTCGAGCTTCGGGTCCCACCACACGTGATAGACGTCCACCGCCACGCCCACGCCTTCGCCAAGCGCATCGCAAAGGTCGAGCGCCTGCTCGAGCGTGTTCACGCACGCGCGCTCGGCCGCCTGCATGGGATGCAGCGGCTCGATCGCCAGCGGCACTCCCGCCTTTCGCGCTTCAGGAAGAATTTCGGCAATGCCGTCCGCGATCCTCTTCCGGGCTGAAATCAAATCCGTCGATTCAGAAGGCAGACCCCCTACGACGAGCACCAGGCACTTTGCTCTCAGCTCGTGCGCTTCCTCGATCGCGCGCCGGTTGTCGTCGCGCCAGTTCTCCCGCGTGAAGAAGCCGCCGCGGCAGAGACCGGTCACGGTCAGGCCGTTTGCCCTGATCGACGAAACCGCATTTTTCAGCCCCATCTGCGCGACCTGGTCTCTCCACGGATTAATTCCGCGGATGCCGTGGCGCGCGCAGCCCTCGATCGCCTTCGCGAGCGTCCATTGCTTCCTGACGGTGGCCGTGTTGAGAGAGAGCTCGCCCACCGGTGAGTCCCTAAGCAATGCCATGCAAGGCGAGAAGCTGCTTCATGCGCGCGCAGGCGAGCTCCGGATCGGCGAGGAGCCCCGCCGCATCGGCGAGCCGGAAAAGCTCCGCGAAATGGAGCACGTTCCGGGCCGACTGCTGCCCCCCGACCATGACGAAGTGATCCTGGTGGCCGTTCAGCCACGCAAGGAACACCAGGCCCGTCTTGTAGAAGCGCGTTGGCGCGCCGAAGATGTGCCGCGACAGCGCGACGGTCGGGGCGAGCGTTTCCCGGAAACGCTCGTTTTCGTTTCCAGCCAGAAAACCCAACGCCTGGGACGCGGCGGGTGCGATGGCGTCGAAGATCCCGAGCAGCGCGTCGGAGTGCCCTTCGGCGTCGCCCTCGATCAGCTCGGCGAAGTTGAAGTCGTCGCCGGTGTACATGCGCACGCCCTTCGGCAGGCGCCGGCGCATGGCGATCTCCTTGTTTTTGTCGAGTAACGAGATCTTTATTCCATCGATCTTCGATTTGTTTCTTTCAATGACGGAAAGACAGATCTCCATCGCTTCGCGGTGATCGTCCTTGCCCCAGTAGGCCGCGAGCGCGGGGTCGAACATCTCGCCGAGCCAGTGGATGATCACCGGCTCCCTGACCTGCGAGAGGATCCGGTCGTAGACCTGGCCGTAGGCATCGGGGGATTTCGCGCACGCCGCGAGCGCGCGACTCGCCATCAGGATGATGCGCCCGCCGAGCTTTTCGATTTCCCCGCACTGGAGCTCGTAGGCGGAGATGACGTCATTGACCGAAAAGTCGCCGCGCGCCGCCAAATGATCCGTGCCTGCCCCGGACCAGACGGCCGCATTCGGAACTGACCTGGCCTCCTTCACCGTCCTGCGGATGAGCTCCAGCGAACTCGCCCAATCCAGCCCCATGCCGCGCTGCGCGGTGTCCATCGCCTCGGCAACGCCGAAGCCCCAGGACCAGAGGTACCGCCGGTAGCGAAGCGTCGCCTCCCAGTCGATCGCTGCCTCGAGCCACGGCTCGCGCGCCGAAAGGGGGGCCGCCACGACGTGGGCCGCGGCGAGCGCGACGCGGTTGAAGGGGCGTTCGGGCTTTCTGAAGGGCTTGGGTCCCCGGAGCGTGTAACCCGAAATCCCTCCCCCGGCCTCAGGCAGCTCGATCTTCATGCCTTCAGCCGCGGAACGTCGAGCCACTTCTTCCGCGCCCAGCTCTTCAGGCCGAGCTCGGCGAGCTGCACGCCCTTCGCGCCCTCGAGCAGGTTCCAGCGGAAGCCTCCTTCGCCGGCGACATGCTTCAGGAACAGCTCCCACTGTGCCTTGAACGCGTTGTCGTAGCGCTCATCGGGCGCTTCCTCCCAGCCGTCGAAGAAATCGACCGGCTGCGGGATGTCCGGGTTCCAGACCGGCTTTGGCGTTTTCTCGTAACTTTGAACGAAGCATTTTCTCAATCCGGCGACGGCGCTGCCTTTCGTGCCGTCGACCTGGAGCGTGAGCAGGTCGTCGCGCCGCACGCGCACCGCCCACGAGCTGTTGAAGTGCGCGATCACGCCCCCTGCGAGCTCGAACGTCGCGTAGGCGGCGTCGTCGGCGGTGGCGCGGTACTTTCTCCCGCCTTCGTCCCAGCGCCACGGGATGTGCGTGGCGCCGCGGCACGACACCGCCTTCACCTCGCCGAAAAGGTTGTCGAGCACGTAGCGCCAGTGGCACAGCATGTCGAGGATGATCCCGCCGCCGTCGCTCTTCCGGTAGTTCCACGACGGCCGCTGCGCGGGCGGTTGCCCCGCCTGCGCATCGCCCTCGAACACCCAGTAACCGAACTCCCCGCGTACCGAAAGGATCCGGCCGAAGAAGCCCTCGTCGCGCAGCCTTGCGAGCTTGAGCAGCCCCGGGAGCCAGAGCTTGTCCTGCACCACGCCATGCCTGATTCGCGCTTTTCTGGCCTTTCGATACAAGGCCATTGCCTCGGAAAGCGACGTCGCAACCGGTTTCTCGCAATAGACATGCTTTCCCGCGCGGATCGCCATCGCGAGGAGCTTCGGCCGCAACTGCGTGGAAGCGGCGTCGAAGAACACGGCGTCATCGGGATTCCCGAGCGCCGCCTCCAGGTCGGTCGTCCACCGCTCGAGACCGTGCTCCCTCACGAGATTCTGCAGCTTGCCCGCTTTCCTTCCCACGAGGATCGGGTCGGGGATCAGGCGCGTGCCGTCCTTGAGCGCCACGCCGCCCTGCCGGCGGATCTCGAGGATCGAACGGATGAGGTGCTGGTTCATGCCCATCCGGCCGGTGACGCCGTGCATGATGATGCCGAGTCGCTTTTCCGCCATCGCTATTCCCCTAGCTGGTGTGGTTGGCTCCGAGAACGCGGAATGTCATGACACCCTCCTCATCGCATTCCAATCGGGCATGGCTTGACTCGCATATCCGTTGCACTCGAGCGACTTGATGGAAAGGACTCCATCCCGAATCCGGACCCTCGCCGCCCCATGGCTGCGCTCGTAGAGATCCGGATGCGCGGCGAGAAACGCTTCTTGCTCGCTTTGCGGCAGTCCGGCCATGCCGTTCACATAGTGGTGGCCGTTGCGCTCGACGTGCGAAAGGCCGAGGAGCGAGACGAGCGCGAGATCCTGCTGCAGCGCGAGCCCGGGCTGATTCGTGAGGTCTTCGCCCGACATGAAGTATTCGGGTCCCCACGCGTCGCACCGCGCCCGATTGACGAGCGACTTGTAGATTCCCTTGCATGTCTTCGAGGACACGCCGCGGTAGCCGAGCGCCTTGGCGCGCGCAAAAGCGTCGAGCGAATCGTCCGATTCGTCGATAATCACGGGCCGGTCGATCCCGGCAACGTGACATTCGAGCGCGCGCTTTCGCGCGACCGGCTGCTCCAGGTACAGAATGCTCTCGGTGAGGCGCTTCAGGCGCGAATCCGATTTCATTCCTCTCCATAGCTCCACCACGCCTTCCATGTCCTCGTACTGCTCGTTGCCGTCGAGCGTGGCGAAATAGTCCCCGGGAATGCGGTCGAGCACCGCGGCGACTGCGGAGAGCCGCTCGAGGTCGGCCGCCGGATCGCCGCTCACCTTGAGCTTGAAGTAGCGGTGGCGGTAGCGCGTGATCGCCTCTTCGAGCGTCTCGGGCAGCCCGTCGCCCACCCGTTCGCGTACGTCCGCCGCGGTGATCGGGTCCGCGAGCCCTACCGTGTGCCGCGCGGCGAGTGCGCGACGCGGCTCGAGCCGGGCAAACACGCGCGGCAGGTCGAGCCCTTCGAACGCCGACGCCCCGATCAGGTTCCGCCGGATCGCCTCGTAGAACGACACCCCCAGAGCGCGGCAGAGCGCATCGAGAAGCGCGCGATCCACGAGCGCCGGGCCGAAGTTTTCCGCGAGCCCCCTTTTCGCGTGGGAGCGGAAATGCCCCCAGGCGCTGTCTTCCGGTGCCTCGCCGTATTCGGCCCGTGCGGCGCGCAGCGACTCCCGCAATTGCCCGATGTCGTCGTCGTTCGAGCGCGCCGGGTCCTTGCGGAACCACTTCGGCACCATCATCTCCGCCGCCGCGCCCTCGGCTTCGCGGCCGTCGGCGAGCCGGATGCGCGCGCGTGCGAACGCCTGCGGCGCCTCGGTGAGCGTGACCACGCCGAAGCGAAACGGCAGTCGCAAGCGCACGTCGCGCTCCAGCAGTTCTACCGAGATGATCCTGAACCTCACCGGGAATTTGCGAGCTTCGTCCGCTGGCGTCCTTCGGAATCGAAATTTGAGGGATCGAGCCAGCGCTCGAAGCGGCCGCGAAGCGCCGGCCACTCGGCGTCGATGATGGAGAACCACGCGGTATCGCGGTTCGCGCCTTTCACCCACATGTGCTGGCGGAACAGCCCCTCGCAGGTGAAGCCGAAGCGCCGCGCCGCGGCCTTCGAGGGCTCGTTCCGGTCGTTGCACTTCCACTCGAAGCGCCGGTAGCCGAGCTCGTCGAATACGTACTTCGCCGCGAGATAAAGCGCCTCGGTTGCGACGCGCGTGCGCGCTATCGCCGGTCCCCAGAGGATGTTTCCGATCTCGATCACGCCGTGCTCGGGCACGATGCGCATGAGCGCCTGGCGCCCGCCCGCCGCGCCCGTGGCGCGATCGACGACGCAATGAAACAGCGGGTCCTCGAGCACCGAGCACCGGGCGATCCACGATATCACGTCGTCCAGGCTCTTCGGCGGGACGTCGAACAGGTAATCGAAGCTCCTCGGGTCCCCGGATGCGGCGAGCAGGCCTTCGGCATGCCCGGCCGAAAGGGGCTCGAGCCGCGCATAGCGGCCTTCGAGCGCAACCCGTTGCGGGCGCGGCCTCGGCAACGCCGTCATTTGCGCAGGTAGCCGAGCACGAGCCCGGTCATGTGCCGCAGCCGCGCGGCCTTGTGCCGCGGCGCGAGGAGATCCCGCTCGAAGATGGTCGAGAGCGTGTGCCGGTTGCTCAGATAGAAGTAGCCCAGGCCCGCGATCGAGATGTAGAGCTGCACCGGGTCGACTCCGCTGCGGAACTTCCCCTCGCGGGCGCCGCGCCGGAGGATGTCATCGAGCAGCAGCACGAACGGCGAGTGCAGTGCGGGGATCTTGCGCGAGCGCTTCAGGTGCCGCGCGCGGTGCAGGTTCTCGCTGTTCAACAGCGTGATGAATTCGGGATGCGCGAGGTAGTAGTTCCAGGTGAACTCGACCAGGCGCCGGATGCCCTCCTCGGGAGCGAGGTTCTCGAGGTGCATCTTCTGCTCCGCGGCGCGGATGCGCGCATACTCGGCCTCCAGCACCGCGAGAAACAGATCCTCCTTGTTGCCGTAGTAGTAATAGAGCATGCGCTTGTTGGCGCCGGCGCGCGCCGCGATCCGGTCCACGCGCGCGCCGCCCAGCCCGTGACGGGCGAACTCGGCCGTCGCCGCGGCGAGGATGCGGCCCTGGTTTCTCTCCGGGTTGCGCTTGCCGCCCTTCATTCCATCCCCAGCAGGCGGTAGATGCGGCGCGTGTACTCGCCGAAGCTCTCGTGGGTCTTCAGGTCGAGCGTCCTCGGGTGGGGCAGCTCGATCGGGAAGTTATCGGCCATCCGCGCCGGGCCCGCGGTGAGCACCACCACTCGCGAGCCGAGGAACACCGCCTCCGAGATCCCGTGCGTGACGAACACGATCGTCTTCCCCGCCTCCCTCCAGATGCGGAGGAGCTCCAGGTTCATCTTCTCGCGCGTAAGCGCGTCCAGAGCCCCGAAGGGCTCGTCCATCAGGACGAGCTTCGGGTCGTGCACGAGCGCGCGCGCGATCGCCGCGCGCTGCTGCATCCCTCCGGAGAGCTCGTACGGGTACTTGTCCTCGGAACCGGCAAGACCCACCAGCGCAAGGAGATCTCTCGCCCGTTCCCTGGATTCCTTCGGAGCCAAACCAAGGATTTCCGCGGGCAGGAGCACGTTCTCGAGAATGCGCCGCCACTTGAGGAGCAGCGGCGCCTGGAACACCATCCCCACGTCGCGCGAGGGATCGAACGGGTGATCCTTCGTGCCGATCCTCACCTCGCCGCCGTCCGCCGGGTGCAGCCCCGCCAGGATCTTGAGGAGCGTCGATTTCCCGCAACCCGAGGGTCCCACGAGCGAAACGAGCTCGCCCGGCATCACGTCGAAGGTCGCATCCGAGATCGCGAGGTGCTCGGCCTTGCCGCGCCGATAGACCTTCTTGACCCCCGAGAGGCGGATGAACGGCTCCATCTAAGAAACGCGCGCGTCCTTCACCACCAGCAGCCGCTCGAGCAGCAGCACCAGGCCGTAGAGTGCCATCCCGATCAGAGTGATGAGGATCACCGCCATGAACATCGCCGGCGTGTCGAGCGTCACCTGGACCTGCAGCATGAGGTACCCCAGGCCCCTGTCCGAGCCGAGGAACTCGCCCACGATCGCGCCGGCGACCGCGAGAATCGCGCCCACCTTCATGCCGGCGAAGATGTAGGGCAGTGCGCCCGGGAGCTGGATTTTCGCGAACACCTGCCAGCGCGAGCCGCGCAGTGCCCTCACCAGGTCGAGGAGCTCCGGCTCGATCTCGCGAAGGCCCCGCGCCGTGGTGAGCAGGATCGGGAATACGCAGATCGAGAATGCCATCAGCGTGTTCGGCCACACCCCGTACTTGAACCAGACGATGATGAGGGGCCCCAGCGCCACCTTGGGGATCATGTTGAGCGACACGAGCAGCGGCATGAAGAACGCCTCGAGCGCCTTCGACCACGTGAACGCGAGCGCGAGCGCAACGCCCACCGCTACGCCGAGGAGATAGCCCGCGAAGATCTCCGTTGCCGTGACCCCCACGTTCCACCACCAGTTGTAGCTCGGCTGCAGGAGCGCATCGAGCGTCTCGCCGGGCGAGGGCATCACGAACTTCGGCACGTTGCCGAGCTTCACGAACAGATACCACGCCGCGATCAGCGCGAGATGCGCGCCGATCGCGAGCGCGTAACGCCCAAGGTTCTCGTTCATGCCAGCCACCTTTCGAGATTCGCGCGCACGAAATCGTCGTCGGCGAGATCTGCGTGCTCGCGGCAGACCCGGTCGATTTCCGCGGCCTGGCCCGGCGAGAGCGTCTCGCTCGGGTCGAGGCACCAGATGCCCGCGAGCAGGCCCTGGCGCCGCAGTACCTCGTGGCATCCCGGGATGCAGCCCGCGAAATCGTGCGCGACATCGAAGAACGCGCCGTTGCAGTCGGTGATGCGCGAATCGAGGGCGAGCAGATCGTCGTCGACCGGACCCCGGAGAATCCTTTCGTACAGCCCGACCGCCATCTTCGTCCAGACGCTCCAATGGCCGAGAAGCCCGCCCCGGAACCGGACCCGGATTTCCTGCGAATCCCTCCTGACCGCGAAAGGCGTGACCAGATCCAGAACGATGTGATCGTCGTTTCCGGTGTAAAGCGTCACGCGCTCCTCGGCGCGCGCCGCGACCACGCCACGTGCGACCTCCAGCGTCGCGTAGCGGTCGAAGGGAGCCACCTTCACCGCGACCACGTTCTCGATCGCCGCGAAGCGCCGCCAGAACTCGGCCGGGAGCCGGATGCCGCCCACCGCCGTCTGCAGGTAAAAGCCGACGAGCGGAATCTCGGCGGCCACCGCCGCGCAATGCGCGATGAGCTCCTCGAGCGACGCCCCCTTCATCGCGCCGAGCGAGAGCATCCCGGCGTGGTAGCCGAGCGAGCGGGCAATACGGGCTTCGGCTTTCGCCTGCAGGGTTTGTCCGCAAAGCCCCGCAATCAGGATGACCGGCCTGCGCGTCCAGTCGCGCGCCGCGCTCGCTGCCAGGTCCAGGACCTTCTCGTATAACCCCGCTTCCCGGATCGCGAACTGGGTGGCGTGCACGCCCACCGCGAGGCCGCCTGCGCCGGCGTCGAGGTAGTAGCGCGAAAGCGCGCGCTGGCGCCGCGCGTCCAGCCGCCTGGCGCCATCCAGCGCGAGCGGATGCGCCGGGATCACGGTTCCCCGGCGCAGGAGCGACAGCACCTCCGGGGGAATTTGCGACCAGTGCAAAGGCATCCGCACGAATTTAACTGCCCGGTTAACGCCGAGTCAAACCCCGCCGTTGACACGGAGCGGCGCGCGCCGCTAGCATCGCTTTCCTCGACTCGGAGGAGGAAACATGCGCAAGACTCTCATTGGCGTGGCACTCGCGATCGCCGCTGCGCCGGCCGCCGCGCAGCAGAAGCTCGACTTCATTCTCAACTGGGTGCCCGGGGGCGACCACGCACCCTACTACTACGCCAAGGCGCAAGGGTGGTACGCCAAGGAAGGAATCGATCTCAACCTCGAACCCGGCAAGGGATCGGCGCTCGCGGTACAGAAGGTTGGCGCGGGAGCCAACCCGATCGGTCTGGCCGACATGGGCAACGTCCTCATCGGCCGCGGCAAGGGCGCGGACCTCGTGGCCGTGTTCAACGTCTACGCCAATTCGCCGCAGGGCCTTTACTGGCTCAAGAGCTCCGGGATCAAGGGCATCAAGGATTTCCCGGGCAAGAAGATCGGCAACCCCGCCGCCGACGGCGCGCGCCCGATGTGGCCCGCGCTCGCCAAGGCTAACGGCATCGACCCCAAGTCGATCACCTGGGTGAACGTGGACGCCAACGCCAAGCTCTCGGCGCTGAAAGCCAAGTCCATCGACATCACGACCTCGTTCTACAACATCCACCACATCTTCCAGCGCGAGCTCGGCGACGACATGGGCTTCGTAGCCTGGCGCGACATCGGCCTCAACCCCTACGGCAACTCGGTGATCGTGAACGGCGAGTACCTGAAGAAGAACAAGGCACAGATCGGCAAGTTCGTGAGCGTCACGCAGCGCGCGTTCGCCGCCTGCGTGAAGGACCCGAAGCCCTGCGTGCAGGCGCTGGTGGACGCCAACGGCGCGCTCAAGTTCGACAACGAGCTCACCAACTGGGGGCTGGTCGAAGTGCTGATGAGCGACAGGTTCTCCAAGAGCGTCGCGCTCGGCATCCACGACGACGGCCGCATGAAGGCCGACTACGAGCTGGTGCGCGACTACGTGGGAATCGACAAGCCCTTCGACGTCAAGACCACCTATACCAACGAGTTCCTCGACCGCTCGATCAAGATGACGAAGTGAGGCGGCGCCAGAGCCGCTCCAGCCACAGGCGGAGCGGCCCTTTTGATTTTTTCGGAATGGTTGCTGGAACAACTGCGCCGAAGCGCTTTCCGAGGCATTCGGCGAACTGAGCGGTGCGCTCGGTGGCGCGCTTCTCGAACAGGCGATCGACGATCGCCTTCAGCTGCCCGGTGCCCTTCACGTCGAACAGGCTCGTGAGCTCGGTCCCCGAGCCGGTTTCCTGCAGCGCCACGTCGATCGTCATCGTCAGGTGCTCGGCTCGGGCAACGGCGTGAAGGCGCCGGGGCGGCGTTTCCGACTCGATTTGCGCCCTCAGGTTCACGGTGAGCGGCACCACGCCGACCTTTTCCTTCACCGTCAGCTCCGCGGTCCTCGCGTCCAGGATCTCGATGCGCTCGACGCCGGGAATGCAGGTGCAAAGCGACTCGAAGTCGCGCAGGAATTTCCAGAGCTCCGCGGGGCGGGCGTTGACGGCGAACTTCGCCTCGCGGCGCGGCATCAGTCCCACCACTTGTCGAGCTTGCAGTCCTCCGCGATCACGCCGGCGGCGTTGTGCCCGGCGCCTGCGTGCACGCCGCCGCCCGGGTGGCAGTAGCCGCCGCACATGTACAGGCCCTCGATCGGCGTGCGGTAATGGGACCAGCCGGCGAAGGGCCGGAAGTAGCCCATCTGGTCGGGCGTCATGTCGCCCACGACGTCCACCCCGTTCACCATGTTGTCGTTGTGCCGCACGGTGTCGGTGGGATCCTGGATGGTCATGGCGAGGATCTTGTCCTTCGTCATGTTGGGCGCATAGGAGCGCCACAGGCCGAGGAGGTGCTCGGCGTATTCCGCGCGGGCATTCTGCCAGCCTCCCTGAAGCGCGTAGGGCGCGTACTGCCACACGAGCACCGTGTGCCTGCCCGCAGGAGCCTGCGACGGATCGAAAAGCGTAGGCAGCGTGATCTGCAGCATCTCCCGGCGGGGTGCGCGTCCGGCCGCGATTTCCCGGTACGCCTCGACCTGGTCCGCGACCGTGCCACAGAACATCTCCTGGCTGAACGCGCGGTGCACGTGGGGATTGTGAGCCCCGGCCCGGTACCGCGGCGGCTCCGACACCGCGAGGTGCAGGCAGAACAGCGACCGGCCGCGCGAGTGGTAGTTCCTGACTCGCGTCGCAAAGGCGGCCGGCAGGTGCTCCTCGCCCACCATCCCGAGAAAGCTCTTCTTCGGCTCCACGTTCGTGACCACCGCCCTGGCGGCGCCGATCCTCGTGCCATCGGCGAGCTCCACTCCCGCGGCGCGTCTGCCGTCAAGAAGGATGCGTTTGACTTCGGCATCCGTCCTTACCGCTCCGCCGCTCGATTCGAGAGCCCGTTTCAAACCCTCCGCAAGCTGCTGCGAGCCGCCCACGCAGATCGGCGCCTCGGCCTTGAGAATGCGAAACAGCTGGATCCAGCCCTGCCCGAAGGCATCCGGCGGAAAGCCGAGCACCGTCAGGCGCGCGAGGAAATGCACTTTCACCTGCTCGTTCTCGAAGAGCTCGTCCAGGAGCTGCGCGGGCGTGCTCGCCTGCCACTGCATGAGCGCGCGGCCTTCCTCGGACTTCTCCAGTTCTGCGGTCTGCAGCGACGGCGGCAGCGGCGGCGAGTACATGAGAGGAAGATAAGTGGACTCGATGAATTCGCCGTAGTCCTCCACGAGCTGCGAGAAGGTGCCTGCGTCGCGCGCGGAGAACTTTGCGATTTCGGCCGCCATCTGCGCGGTGTCCCGGTACATCACCAGGCACCGGTGATCGGGAAAGATCGTCCCGCGCAGGTAATCGGGATACACGTATTTCACGCCGTGGCGCTCGAGTTCCAGGTCGCGGTACACCGGGCTCGAGGGGATGTGGGTATGCACCATCGAGCAGATGTTGTGCCTGAAGCCGGGCAGCGTTGCCTCTGCGGTGTGACAGCTGCCGCCGACGCGCGAGTTGCGCTCCAGCACCAGAACTCTGGCGCCGGCCTTCGCGAGATAGGCGGCGCAGGCGAGGCCGTTGTGGCCCGCGCCGATGACGATGAAGTCTACGTTCGCCAAAGCGTCTCGAGGTCCGGAAAGCTCCAGCGCGCAGGATCCTCGCACGACACGATGCGGTCGCGCGCGGCGGCGCCTGCCAAGTCTAGCGTTTCGGGCGGGATTCGCGCCTGCGATTTCGTCGAGAAAAACACCTTCACCCGCGGCGCAAGCAGGGTCCCCGATTGCTCGACCACCACGCCGAGCCGCCCGGAGTGAAGCCGCACCAGCGACCCCGCCGGGTAGATGCCGACACTCTTCACGAACGCCTGGAACACCGTCTCGTCGAAATGACCCTTCGCCCAGGAGGCCATCTTGCGCAGCGCCTCCCCGGGATCCCAGCCCTTCTTGTAGGCGCGGTCCGAAGTGATCGCGTCGTAGACGTCGCACACCGCGCCCATCTTCGCGTACAGGCTGATGCGCTCGCCCGGGAGCCGGTGCGGGTAGCCGCTGCCATCGACTTTCTCGTGGTGGTGCAGGCACACCTCGAGCGAGACTTCGGTCGCGCCGCGAGCTTCCGAAAGCATGCGGTGGCCTTCGACCGGATGCGTCTTCACCAGCGTGAACTCGGCATCGGTGAGCTTGCCGGGCTTGTTCAGGACCGCATCGGGGATCGCCATCTTGCCCACGTCGTGCAGGAGCCCCGCGAGGCCCGCCTCGCGCACCTGCGGCTCGCCGAGCCGGAGCTCGCGCGCGAGCGCGATCATCAGCCCGCACACCGCGACCGAGTGCATGTAGGTGTAATCGTCGGCGGTCTTGAGGCGCGCCAGGCTCACGAGCGCGCCCGGATTGCGCGCGACCGATTCCGCGATTTCCTCCACGAGAGGCGCCGCGCCGGCGGCATCGACGGCTCTTCCCATTCGCGCCTCGCTGAACATCGAAACGATCGCGCGCTTCGTCTCGGCGCAGATGCGCGCGGCGCGCTCGATCTCCTCAGTGAGCGGGACGCGCGCCGGCGCCGTGGCGGCCTTCGGGACGGCCATCTCGATCGTCTGATCGATTTCCGCCTCTACCGCCTCCTTCGAGAGCCCCGACTCGACGTCCAGGCCTCTCGCCGTGTCGATCCAGACCTCGCGGATCCCGCTCTCCAGGATCCGCTCGATGTCGTCGCGCCGCCTGAGCAGGAACGAGGTGCGCCAGAACGGATGCTCCATCCACGAGCCGCAAAGCTCGTGGAGGTACATTCCCTCGCGGAGGTGCTCTACGCCGATCCGCTTCAGCATATCGATGAATGCCAATCATCGCCGTCCGGCGGCCGAGCGGTCGCGCGAGAAGAGGGAAGACCCGGCGGCTATTCGGGGTTGCTAGCCGAGCTCCGGACCCGCCGGGCAGCACACCAGCGACTCGTCGCCCGGCGCGCGCCGCGCGCCGCGCACCATGCGCGTGAACGGGCGCTGAAAGGCGAAGCCGAGCGATCCGAGCCACGCGCCGAGCGCCGCGTCGCGGTCCACGATGTCGACGTAAACAGGCGGCGTCACGCGCCGCAACGCTTCTTCAAGCAGGAACCGGGCTATCGCCCCGTCCTCCGCGATGAGGGGCCCAAGCTGGCAGGCCTCGCGGCCGTCGCGGCCGAAGACGAACCCGGCGATTTTTCCCGCGCGCTCGGCGACGAGCGCCGCCTGCGGAAGCCGGCGCGCGAGATCCTTCAGCACGGCGCTTCGGCGCCCGCCGAAGGCGCGCCGGTCGAGTTCGAGGACCTGCGGCCAGTCCTTTTCCTCGAACTCTCGAACGCAATGGCGCTCGCGCCCCGGTTGTATCGATCTCCCTCCGAAGGCGAACCGCGCGAAACCCCACGTATCCCGGAAACCTTCCTGCGCGTACACCCCGCGGCCCGCGGGGGTGGCGTCGAGAATCGGGGTCTGACCCCTTTTTTCGAGGTCGGCGAGCGCGATCCGAAGCAGCCGCGTCGCGCAGCCCTTGCGCCGGTGGGCGGGATGCACGAGCACCATGCTGATCCAGGCGAAATCACCGTACGGAAGGACCATCGTGGAGGCGGCGAGCGTTCCCCCGGGAATCGCGAGGCCCCAGCCGTGGCCGAAAGACAGCATCAGCCGCCAGTCCGCCTCGTTCTGGTTCCAGCCGGCAGACACGGAAAGCGCGAGACAGCCGCGCAGATGCTCGATCCCCAGCGCATGCTCAGTACCTTCCATCGCGCGTCTCGAAATGCGTGGGCTTGCCCAGGCTCGGCATTCCGCGCGCGATCCAGTCGGCCTGCCAGTCGATCATGCGCTCGAGCGGCACGCGCGGCGGCCCGAACAGACGCCGGGCCGCAGCGGTGTCGACGAGCCAGGCGTTGGCAGCCTCCACGCCAGTGACGAGCGCTTTCCTGCGAAAACGCTTCCCGAACTCTTCCGCCAGCCACCGGACGCTGACCACCTGCGGCCCGCTCACATTGAGCGGCGAGGTGGGCGTGGTGCAATGCGCGAGGAGCCGCAGCGCCTGTTCGTTCGCCTCGCCCTGCCAGATGACGTTCACGTGCCCCATCGTGACGTCGACCGGCTCGCCGGCGAACACCTTGCGCGCCACGTCGTGCAGCACGCCGTATCGCATGTCGATCGCGTACTCGAGGCGCACCAGCCGCCCCGGCGTGCCCCAGCGGCGCGAGCCATAGGCGAACGCCTGCTCGCGCGCGACGCAGGAATTCGCGTAGTCGCCGGGAGGAGGGACGGTGGGTTCGTTTTCGGCTGCCCCTGAAGTCCCGACCGAAACATACGGGTAAACGCAAGCCGTCGAGAAGGCGACGATGCGCGAATCCCGGAAGGTCTCGGCCACCATGAACGGCACGCCGGCGTTCATCGCCCAGGTAAACGAGGGATCGCCTGCGGCGCCGAACTTGTGGCCGGCCATGAACACGACGTTCCTCGCGCGCGGCAGGCGCTCGAGCGCGCTGCGCTCCAGAAGATCGCAGGGAATGCACTCCACTCCCCAGCCTTCCAGCTTCTTCCTGACGTCCGCCTGGGAAAACCTCGCGACCCCGATCACCCGCTTTCGCGGCGCGGCGCGCCTTGCCATGCGCGCAAGCGTAGGACCCATCTTGCCGCCCACGCCGAGCACGAGGATGTCGCCGTCGGCGCGCGCCAGGTCCGCCTCGAGGGCCGGCGAGGATTCGGACATGAAGTCCTCCAGCCCGTCCGGATCGGCAAAACCGGCGGGAAGATCTCTATTAACCATCCGGTGAATTATAATCCCCGGCCATGCGCGAACCGCGGATCAAGACCACCGTCGTAGGCTCCTACCCCGTGCCCGAGTGGCTCGCCGCCGCGCCCTCGGAGCAGGCGCTGACGGACGCGACGCGCGTGGTGTTGCACACCCAGGAGCGCGCCGGGATCGACCTGGTGTGCGACGGCGAGCTCTACCGCTTCGACCTCAACCATCCCGAGACCAACGGCATGATCGAGTATTTCACGCGGCCGATGGAGGGGATCCGGAGCGACATCGGCTTCTCGGACTGGATCGAGTACTCGCGCGGCCCGGGCATGCGCTTTCGCACGCGCCCGCCGGGCGTCGTCGTGGGCCCCGTGGGCGCGGGGACGCTCAACCTGCCGATCCCGTGCGCACGCGCGAAAGCCCTTGCCGGCCGGCCGTTCAAGTTCACGCTGACCGGCCCCCACATGCTCGCAAAGACGCTGCACGACCGTCACTACCGCGACGCCGAGAAGCTCGCGTACGCGATCGCCGGGGTTCTTGCCGAGCAGGTAAAGCGCCTCGACGCCGACGTGGTGCAGGTGGACGAAGCCAATCTGCCGGGCCATCCCGGAGAGTGGAAGTGGGCGGCGGCCGCGATCAACAGGGTGCTGAAGGCGGTGCCGAAGAAGGCCAGGGCCGCGGTGCACCTGTGCTTCGGCAATTACGGCGGGCAGAGCGTGCAGAAGGGCACCTGGGCGAAGCTGATGGATTACCTAAACGCGCTCCACGTCGACCACATCGTGATGGAGTGCGCCCATCGCCCGCGCGAGGAGCTCGAGGTCTTCAGGGAGCTGCGGCGCGACATCGGCTTCGGCCTCGGCGTCATCGACATCAAGCGCACCGAGATCGAGTCCGCCGACGAGGTGGCGCGGGCAATCGAGCGGGCGGAAAGAATCCTCGGCAGGCGGAGAATCCGCTACGTCCATCCCGACTGCGGCTTCTGGATGCTCAAGCGCAACATCGCGGACGGCAAGATCCGCGCGCTGGTCGCCGGGCGCGACCTCTACGAGGGCCGCTCGCCGAGCGCTTCCAGGATGCCGCGGATATAGCCGATCGCGCGCGCAGCGGCGCCGGGCCCGTCGGGCACGTAGTCGAAGGGCTCCACCGCAATGTCCCCGTCGTAGCCGTGGCGCACCAGCGCCGCCACGAGCGGCGCGAAGCGCTGCTCGCCCTGGCCGGGTCCGCGCCGGTTGCGGTCGTTCACCTGCACGTGCGCGATCATGCCCGGCGGCAGCCACCGGTCCACGAGCGCCGCGAGAGGCGCCGTTTCCATGCGGCCCGCGGCGCTGCAGTCGAGCATGGTGCGCACCGCGCGGCTGCCGACCGCCTCCACGATCCGCACCGCCTCCTCGAGCGTGTTGATGAGCGGGGTCTGCTCCGCAGCGAGCGGCTCCACGCAATACAGCACGCCCGCCTTCTCGGCGCGCTCGGCGATCGCGGCGAAGCACTCCTGCGCGCGCCCGAGCGCCGCCGCGCGCGTGTCGCCCGGATCGACACGCCGCTGCTGCGGCGAGCCGTGCACGAGGTAGCGCCCGCCGAGCGCGGCGCACAGATCGATCAGCGCGAGCATCACGTCGATGGTCTTGCCGCGCACCGCGGAATCGCGCGCGGAGATCGAGAGCCCCGCGGGCTTGAGGAGCAGCCAGTGCAGCCCCGTGATCGCGATGCCGGCGTCCTCGGCTGCCGAGCGCGCCGCCGCGATCTGCGCTCGCCCGAGCCGGTGCGGCTCCTCCGACAGCGTGTAGGGCGCGATCTCCAGCCCGTCGTAACCGAGCTTGGCCGCGTACACGCACTGCTGCGGGAACGGCATCGGCGCGACCACTTCGTTGCACAGCGCGATTCGCATGCATCAGAATATAAACCCAACCACGGAGACATCGCCATGACCGCCCGCACCACGCCGCCGTTCCGCGCCGACCACGTAGGAAGCTTTCTGAGGCCCCGGTACCTCCTGGAAGCACGCGACCAGGCCGCGAAGGGAAGCATCACCGCCGCACAGCTGCGCGCGGTGGAAGACCGCGCCATCACGGAGGTGGTGAGAGCGCAGGAAGTCGCGGGCCTGCAAGCCATCACCGACGGCGAGTTCCGGCGCACCTACTTCCACATCGATTTCCTGCGGCAGCTGGGCGGGGTGCAGGCCGACGAGCCGAAGACCGTGCGCAAGCCCGACGGGACCGAGGAGCTCGCGCCGCCCGTGATGCGCGTGATCGGAAAGGTCCGCCACGCGGCGAACATCCAGCTCGCCGACTTCGAGTACCTGAAGAGCCAGACCGCGCGCACGCCCAAGGTCACGATCCCCTCGCCAACGATGCTGCACTTCCGCGGCGGGCGCGCGGGCATCAGCAAGGAGCACTACCCCGAGCTCGAGCCCGATTTCTACGAGGACGTGGCGAAGGCCTACGGCGACGAGCTGCGGTCGCTTGCCGCTGCGGGCTGCACCTACGTGCAACTGGACGACACGAACCTGGCGTATCTCTGCGATGACAGGATGCGTGAGGCCGCGCGCGCGCGCGGCGACGACCCGAACGAGCTCCCGCACCGCTACGCCGGGTTCATCAACCGCGTGGTGGCGCAGAAGCCAGCGGGCATGACGCTCGCCATCCACCTGTGCCGCGGCAACTTCAAGAGCACCTGGGCCGCGCAGGGCGGCTACGAACCCGTGGCGGAGGCACTCCTCAGGGAGATGAACGTGGACGCGTATTTCCTGGAATACGACGACGCGCGCAGCGGCGACTTCAAGCCGCTGCGGCACCTGCCGAAGGGGAAGATCGTCGTCCTCGGCCTCGTCACCACCAAGCTCGGCGAACTCGAAAAGAAGGACGACTTGAAGCGCCGCATCGACGAAGCAGCGAAGTTCGCACCCCTCGACCAGCTGTGCCTCTCACCGCAGTGCGGCTTCTCCAGCACCGTGCACGGCAACGTGATCCCGTTTGATGCACAGTGGGCCAAGATCCGGCTCGTGATCGAGACGGCGAACGAGGTGTGGGGCTAACCGGGAAATACGGACGTGGCGCGCTCGCGCCTCGGTGGGCAAATCGCGCAGGCCGCGGCCTTCTTCGGCACGATCGGAGCGCGGTTTGCATTGATCGGGGGCTTGGCACTTGCGACGCACAAGGTCATACGCGCCACCCAGGATCTCGAGGATATCCGTGCGCTGCTGCGCACCAACCGCGCCGCCCTGGACGTAGAGGAGCTTCGCGAGTGCTTTCAACTTTTCGACCGCGAGTCTCTGCTCGATGACCCCCTGCGCCAAACCCGCTGAGCCGCCGTTCGCCGCCGAAGGAGGGCTCGAAGCGCCCGCGCGCCTCGGGCAGGATCCTTATGCGGCACTCGACGACCTGATGGCGGTGGTCGAAGCCGTCTGCCCCGTCGGACCGCCGCGCGGCCCGATCAAGGAAGGCAGCGGGTTTCTGATGTGACCGGGCGGTGCGGCGGCTGACGAGCCGGCCGACCTCGATTCAAGGCCCGCGGCATTTCGATCGGCACGACATCGCGCCCATCAAGGCGCCCGGCGTGCCCCAGAAGAGCGCCGCGATTCGAAATCGAGCGTCGGGCTGCTTCCAACCGGTTCTGCCGGGTTCCCGCTTCTGGGCGGACCAGGGCCCGATCACTCACCGGAACAGAGCCTTCCCCCACGCCGCGTTCCAGTCCTCGCCCGCGGCGTCGAGCTCGCGGCCGTCGGCTTCGAAGAATTTGTTCGGGATCTGGAAGACGGCGAGCATGACCCCGCCCTGAGGGCCGCCCCAGGCTTCGTGGCGGCTGCCGGCGGGGCGCCAGACGAATTCGCCCGCCCTGCATTCGCCCTCGCCGCAGCACAGGCTTCCTTCGAGCACGTAGGTCTGCTCCACGAGCACGTGCTCGTGATCGGGCAGGCGCGCGCCCGGGGCCATCCTGAGAAGCATCGTGAGGAGACCCGTGTCGCGCTCGAAGTAGAGCGTTTTCGTCTCCACGCCCGGAAAGCGCGTCTTCTCCCAGGGCAGGCCCTGCGCTCTCACGAAGCGGCTCGCAAGCGGCGCGGTCACGGCTTGCGGTGCTCGCCTACGCGCACGATCTTCATGGTGTTGGTGCCTCCGGCCTTGCCGATCGGCTCGCCGATGGTGAGGACGATCAGATCGCCCATCTTCACCACGCCGTTCGCCACGAGCACGTTCTCGGCTTCCGCGAGCAGCTCCTCGCGGTCGTGGCCCACGTACTTGACCATCAGCGGATAGACGTCCCGAAAGAGCGCGCAGCGATAGCGCGTGGAGGTCTGCGAGGTGAGCGCGTAGATCGGCACGCCGCAGTTGAGGCGCGACATCCACAGCGCCGTGGAGCCCGACTCGGTGAGGGTGGCGATCGCCTTGGCCTTCATGTGGAACGCGGTGAACAGCGCCGCCATCGCGATCGACTGGTCCACCCGCGAGAAGACGCGATTCAGGAAATCCTGCTCGAGGTTGAGCGGCAGCGTCTGCTCGGCCTCCACGCAGATGCGATCCATCGCCTCGATCACCTCTACGGGGTATCTTCCGCTCGCGGTCTCGGCCGACAGCATCACCGCGTCCGTGCCGTCGAGCACCGCGTTCGCGACGTCCGACACCTCGGCGCGCGTGGGCACCGGGCTCGCAATCATCGACTCCATCATCTGCGTCGCGGTGATGGTGAGCTTGTTCGCCTCCCGCGCCAGACGAATCATCTTCTTCTGGAGCGCCGGGACCGAGGCGTCGCCGACCTCGACCGCGAGGTCGCCGCGCGCCACCATGATGCCATCGCACGCGTCCATGATGTCCTTGAGCGCGCCCTGCCCCACGGCCTCGGCGCGCTCGATCTTGGCGATGAGGAACGACTTTCCGCCCGCGGCGCGCGTAAGCTCGCGCGCCATGTACATGTCGGCCCCGGACTTGGGGAAGGACACCGCGAGGTAATCGGCCTGGAGTTTCGCCGCGGTGCGGATGTCCTCCATGTCCTTCGGCGTGAGTGCAGGCGCGGACAGTCCCCCGCCCTGCCGGTTGATGCCCTTGTTGTTGGACAGCACGCCGCCGTGGCGCACCACGGTGTGCACCTCCTCGCCGCGCACCGCCGTCACGTCGAGCACGATCCTGCCGTCGTCGAGCAGCAGTACCGAGCCTTCGGCCACGTCGCGCGGCAGCTCCTTGTAGTCGAGGCCCGCGCGCGTGCCGTCGCCTAGGGCGCACGCGGCGTCGAGGACGAATTTCTGCCCCTTCTCCAGCGTGACCTTGCCGTCGCGGAACTTGCCGACGCGGATCTTGGGACCCTGCAGGTCGCACATGATCGCGACGGTGCGCCCGGTCTTGCGCGCGATGTCCTTTACGAGATCCGCGCGCGCGAGATGGTCTTCGGCGGCGCCGTGCGAGAAGTTGAGCCGCACCACGTCTACGCCGGCACGCACCATGCGCTCGAGCGTTGCAGGATCGCTCGAGGCGGGTCCGAGCGTGGCGACGATCTTGGTGCTTCGGAGCATCGTGGCAGTGTAACATCGCACGGTGAGCCGACTCCGGCACCGCGCTGGCTGCCGCCGGCGCATTCGTCGGCGCGTTCGGCCTCGCGCAGACACCGAGGCGACGCGCGCGCCGAAGTCGCGAAGCCCGCGGTTGCGGTCGACACGGTGTTCCCCGGTGCGGACCGGGAAGGCCGCTTCGACTACCCGGCCGATCCGGGCCTGGAGACGGTAAACCCCGACATGCAGGACGCCGGCGCCGGCGTCAGCCTCAAGAAACGCTAGGCGCGTGCTTCGAGCGCGGCGACAGCGGGCAGGGTCTTGCCTTCGAGGAACTCGAGGAACGCGCCGCCGGCCGTCGAGATGTAGCCGATCCGGTCGGCGACGCCGAACTTGTTGATCGCGGCGACGGTGTCGCCGCCTCCGGCGATCGAGTAGCCCCTGGATTCGGCGATCGCGTGCGCGATCGTCTCGGTGCCTTTCGCAAAGGCGTCGTTCTCGAACACGCCCACGGGGCCGTTCCAGACGATGGTGCCGGCGAGCTTGAGCGAGGCGGCGAGCGCCTGCGCGGTCTTCGGGCCCACGTCGAGGATCATGTCGTCCGCCGAGACCGCGGTCGCCGGCTTGGTGGTTCCTTCCTTCGAATCGAGGCTCTTCGCGACCACGACGTCGACGGGCAGGGGCACCTTGGTCTGCGCCATGATCTTCTTCGCTTCGTCCGCGAGGTCCTTTTCGGCGAGCGATTTCCCGATCGGCAATCCCGAGGCGAGCATGAAGGTGTTGGCGATGCCGCCCCCCACGATCAGCTGGTCGACCTTGGTTGCGAGCGCTGACAGAATCGTCAGCTTGGTCGAGACTTTCGAGCCCGCCACGATCGCGACCAGCGGCCGCGCAGGGCTTGCAAGCGCCCTACCGAGCGCGTCGAGCTCGGCGGCCATCAGCGGCCCGGCGCACGCCACCGGCGCGAATCGCGCCGCGCCGTGCGTGGTGGCCTCCGCGCGGTGCGCGGTGCCGAAGGCGTCGTTGACGTACACGTCGCAGAGCGACGCGATCTTCCTCGCAAGCCCCTCGTCGTCCGCCTTTTCGCCCTTGTTGAAGCGGCAGTTCTCGAGGAGCACCACCTGTCCGGGTTTCACGGACACGCCATCGACCCAATCCCGGACAAGAGCGACTTCCGTTTGAAGCAATTCACCCAGCCGCTTCGCAACGGGAGCGAGGGAATCCTTCCCGTCGAAAACCCCCTCCTTCGGGCGTCCCAGATGCGAGGTCACCATCACCGCCGCGCCCTTCTCGAGCGCGAGCCTGATGCCGGGGACCGAAGCGCGGATGCGCGTGTCGTCGGTGATCCCGCCGCCCGCGTCCTGCGGGACGTTGAGATCGGCACGGATGAAGACGCGCTTGCCGCGGAGTTCCTGGTCGGCGAGCCGCTTGAAGCTCATCTATCTTGCGTTCATCAGCGCGACCGCGACGTCGAGCATGCGGTTCGAGAACCCCCACTCGTTGTCATACCATGCCGACACTTTCACGAGCGTTCCGTTCGAGACCTTGGTGAGGGTCGAATCGAACACCGAGCTCGCCGGACAGTGGTTGAAGTCGGAGGAAACGAGCGGGTCCTTGTTGTACTGCAGGATCCCCTTGAGGTCGCCCTTCGCCGCCTCGAGCACCGCGGCGTTCACCTCGTCCACCGTCGTGGCCTTCCTGGAAACAAAGCTCAGGTCGACGATCGACACGTTGATCGTGGGCACGCGGATCGCGAAGCCGTCGAGCTTGCCATTCAGGTGCGGGAGCACCAGCCCCACCGCGGCGGCCGCGCCGGTCTTGGTCGGGATCATGTTCTGGGACGCGGAGCGCGCGCGGCGCAAGTCCTTGTGATAGACGTCGGTCAGGACCTGGTCGTTGGTGTAGGAATGCACCGTGGTCATCAGGCCCGAGACCACCCCGATGCGGTCATCCAGCGCCTTCACGAGCGGCGCGAGGCAGTTGGTGGTGCACGAGGCGTTGGAGATTACGGTATCCGCGCCATTGAGCGCCGCGTGGTTCACGCCGTAAACGATGGTGCGGTCGACGTCCTTCTCGCCCGGCGCCGAGATGATCACCTTCTTCGCGCCCGCCGCGACGTGCGCGCCGGCCTTCGCCTTGCTGGTGAAAAGTCCCGTGCACTCCATCACGACGTCGACGCCCATCGCCTTCCAGGGAAGCTTTGCGGGATCGCGCTCGGCGAGCACCTTGATGCGATCGCCGTTCACCACGAGCGCGTCGCCGTCCACCTCGACGGTGCCCTTGAAGCGCCCGTGCGCGGTGTCGTACTTGAGGAGGTGCGCGTTGGTCGCGGCATCGCCCAGGTCGTTCAGCGCGACGAACGCAAGCCCGTGCTTCCTGTCGCTTTCGTAGAAGGCGCGCAGCACGTTGCGCCCGATCCGGCCGAAGCCGTTGATTGCCACCTTGATGGTCATGGGATCACGCTCCTTGCAACCTTGGCCACGTTTTCGGCGGTGAAGCCGAAGTGCTTGAACAGTTCGCTCGCAGGCGCCGATTCCCCGAAGCGGTCGATGCCGACCACCGCGCCCTCCGCACCCACGTACTTGCGCCAGTAGTCGGTGACACCCGCTTCAATCGCGACGCGCGGGATCGCAGGCGGCAGGACCGACGCCCGGTAAGCCTCCGTCTGGCGATCGAATACCGAGGTCGAAGGTATCGAAACGACCCGCACCGGCACCCCCTCGTCCGCCAGGAGCTTCTGCGCCTGCAGCGCGAGCGCGACTTCCGACCCCGTTGCGACCAGAACGGCGCGCGGGCTGCCGTTCGCTTCCGAAATGACGTATCCGCCCTTGCGGACCGCCGCGAGCTGCTCGGGATCGCGCTTGTGGAAAGGCAGGTTCTGCCGGGAAAGGAGCAGCGCCGTGGGACCGCTCGCGCGCTCGATGCCCGAGGCCCACGCGATCGCGGACTCCACGGTGTCGCACGGTCGCCAGACATCCAGGTTCGGGATCAGGCGCAGGGTGGCGGCATGCTCTATCGGCTGGTGCGTCGGCCCATCCTCGCCCAGGCCGATCGAGTCGTGCGTGAAGACGTAGATCACGCGAACCTGCATCAGCGCCGCCATGCGAATGGCGTTGCGTGCGTAGTCGGAGAACACGAGGAAGGTGCCGCCGTACGGGATGAAGCCGCCGTGCAGCGCCACGCCGTTCATGATCGCGCACATGCCGAACTCGCGCACCCCGTAGAAGAGGTAATTGCCCTCGCCCTCGCGCGCGATTGCCTTCGACGCCTTCACCATGGTGAGGTTCGAGCCGGTGAGGTCGGCCGAGCCGCCAAGGAGCTCGGGGATCGCCGGTTTGAGCGCCTCGAGCACATTTTGCGAGGCCTTTCGAGTCGCAACGGTCTCCGCTTTCTGATTGATCTCCTCCAGCAGGGAATCGAGACGCTCCCCGAGATCCTCGCGCAGCTCTCCCTTCATCCGGCGCCGGAAATCGGCTGCGAGCTCGGGATGCGCTTCCTCGTACGCCTCGAACAGCTTCGCCCACCTGCGCTCGGCGCGCTTGCCGGCCTTGCGCGCGTCCCACGCCGCGTACACGTGCGGCGGGACGACGAACGGGGGATGCGGCCAGCCGATCGCGGCGCGCGTCGCCGCGATCTCCGCTTCGCCGAGCGGCGCGCCGTGTGCCGCGCCGGTGTTCGCCTTGTGCGGCGCGCCCTTCGCGATCACGGTCTTGCAGCAGATGAGCGTGGGGCGGGAAGTCTCGCGCTTCGCCTTGCGGATCGCGCGATCCACGGCTTGCACGTCGTGGCCGTCGACGTTCGCGATCACCTGCCAGCCGTAGCCGGCGAAGCGCTTGGGCACGTCGTCGGTGTACCAGTTGGCGATGTGCGCCTTTTCCGAGTCGATCGAGATGCCGTTGTCGTCGTAGAGCGCGATCAGCTTCCCCAATCCCAGCGTGCCGGCGAGGGAACAGGCCTCGTGCGACACGCCCTCCATCATGCAGCCGTCGCCCATGAACACGAACGTGTAATGGTCGACGATCTCGAACCCGGGGCGGTTGAAGTGCGCTGCGAGCAGCCGCTCGGCGAGCGCCATGCCGACCGCGTTCGAGATGCCCTGTCCGAGCGGTCCCGTCGTGGTCTCTACGCCGGGCGCGCAGCCGCGCTCGGGATGCCCGGGGGTCTTCGAGCCCAGTTGCCGGAAACGCTTGAGTTCCTCGATCGGCAGGTCGTAGCCGGTGAGATGCAGCAGCGCGTAGAGCAGCATCGAGCCGTGGCCGTTCGAGAGCACGAAGCGGTCGCGGTTCGCCCAAGCGGGATCCGCAGGGTTGTGCCGGAGGTGCCTGCTCCAGAGCGCCACGGCGATCTCGGCCATGCCCATCGGCATGCCCGGATGGCCGGACTTGGCGGCCTCGACCGCGTCCATCGCGAGCGCACGCAGCGCGTTCGCCATGTCGGCCTCGAGGTTCGTCCCGGTGCGGTTCAAGGGCGCGGTGGCCAGATCGTTCATGACGTGAAGAAAAATTATCTTAGAAAATCACGCGGCGCGCGACAGTGACTTCGAATAACGAAGCGCCATTCGCTCGAGCGGCTCGGGGCGGATGCGTGTGGCCTGCCCGGCGCAGCCGAATGCCTCGAACCTTTCCCTGCACAGCGCGCGCGCCGCGAGCATCGCGTCCTTGAGGAACTTGCGCGGGTCGAACTCCGACGGGTCCCTGGCCATCGCGCGGCGGATCGCGCCGGTCATCGCGAGGCGTATGTCGGTGTCGATGTTGATCTTCCGGACACCGTGGCGGATACCTTCGCGGATCGCCTCGACCGGCACGCCGTAGGTCTCCTTGATCCGGCCGCCGTGCTCGCGGATCACCGCGAGCCAGTCCTGCGGAACGGACGACGAGCCGTGCATCACGAGATGCGTCTCCGGGATCTTTTCGTGGATCGCGCGGATGCGGTCGATCGCGAGCACGTCTCCGGTCGGCTTCTTCGTGAACTTGTACGCGCCGTGCGAGGTTCCGATCGCGACCGCGAGCGCATCCACGCCCGTGCGGCGCACGAAGTCGGCCGCCTGGCCGGGATCGGTGAGCAGCTGCTCGCGCGAAAGCGCCCCTTCCGCCCCCACGCCGTCCTCCTTTCCGGCGGTGCCCGTTTCGAGCGAGCCCAGGCACCCGAGCTCGCCCTCGACCGAAACGCCGACCGCGTGCGCCATCTCGGCGACCTTGCGCGTCACCTCGACGTTGTACTCGTACATGGAGGGCGTCTTCATGTCCTCCAGCAGCGATCCGTCCATCATCACGCTGGTGAAGCCGGAGCGGATCGCGCTCTGGCACACCGCGGGGCTCGCGCCGTGGTCTTGGTGCAGCACCACCGGAATCGCGGGGTAGGACTCGACCGCCGCCTCCACCATCTTCCGGAGAAACGCCTCGCCCGCGTACTTGCGCGCGCCCGCCGAGGCCTGCAGGATCACGGGACTCTGCGTTTCCTCTGCCGCCTGCATGATCGCCTGGATCTGCTCCAGGTTGTTGATGTTGAACGCCGGCACGCCGTAGCCGTGCTCGGCCGCGTGGTCCAGCAGCTGCCTCAGAGACATCAGTGCCATCGGTCGATTCCCTCCTATCCTTTCTCGATCGCGAGCTTCCGGCGCTCCATCAGACGCCAGATCATGGGCGTGAAGATGAGCTGCATCGCGAGGTCCATCTTGCCGCCAGGGGCGACGATCGTATTCGGGCGCGACATGAACGAGTCGTGCAGCATCGTAAGCAGGTACGGAAAGTCGATGCCGCGCGGGTTGGCGAACCGGATCACGAGGAAGCTCTCGTCCGGCGTCGGAATGTGGCGCGCGATAAAGGGATTCGAAGTGTCGACGATCGGAACGCGCTGGAAGTTGATGTGGGTGCGCCCGAATTGGGGAATGATGTAGTTCACGTAGTCGGGCATGCGGCGCAGGATCGTGTCGGTCACCGCCTCGGTCGTGTAGCCGCGCGCAGCGCGGTCGCGGTGCAGCTTCTGGATCCACTCAAGGTTGATCACCGGCACCACGCCGATGAGAAGGTCGACGTGCTGCGCGACGTTCACCTTGTCGGTGACCACCGCGCCGTGCAGCCCTTCGTAAAAGAGCACGTCGGTGCCCTCCGGGAGGTCCTCCCACCCGGTGAAGGTGCCGGGCTTCTGCCCGTAGGGCGCCGCCTCGGCTTCGTCGTGCAGGTACTTGCGCGTGCGCCCGCGCCCGGATTCGGCGTAGCTGCGGAACAGCGTTTCGAGCTCCTCGAACAGGTTGTTCTCGGGGCCGAAGTGGCTGAAGTGCTGGTTGCCGCGCGCGAGCTCCTCGGCCATGCGCGCCTTCATCTCGGCGCGGTCGTAGCGGTGGAACGCGTCGCCCTCGACGAACGCAGGTCTGACTCCCTCGCGCCGGAAGATCGCGTCGAAGGTGCGCATCACCGAGGTGGTGCCTGCGCCGGAAGAGCCGGTGATCGCGATGATCGGGTGCCTCGCGGACATGGCGCTCGCCTCCCCGCTAGCCGCCGTTGGCGGCGCGGAAGAGGCCTCTCGCGCCGAACAGCGGTGCATCGTACGGCCGCTCGTTGTAATCGCGGTGATACTGCTCGATCCGCTCGACCTCGCGCCGCGCCCCGAACACGAAGCCGGTCCTCTGGTGGAGCGAACCCGGCTCGACCTCGAGCACGGGCCCGTAGCCGGTGCTCGCACGTCCGCCCGCCTGCTCGATCACCATGCCGATCGGGTTCGCCTCGTACAGCAGCCGCAACCGGCCCCTGCGCCCTTGCTCACGCTCGTCGCGCGGATAGAGAAACACGCCGCCCCGCATGAGGATGCGGTGCGCCTCGGCCACGAGGGAAGCCACCCAGCGCATGTTGAAGTCCTTGCCGCGCACGCCGCTCTTGCCCGCGAGGCACTCGTCGACGTAGCGCTTGACCGCGGGCTCCCAGAACCGGCTGTTCGAGGTGTTGATGGCGAACTCGTTCGTGTCCTCGGGAATGCGCAGGTCGGGATGCGTGTAGATGAACTCGCCGATCTCGCGGTCGAGCGTGAAACCGTGCACGCCGTGCCCGAAGGTGAGCACGAGCATCGTGGTCGGGCCATAGATCGCGTACCCGGCGCACACCTGCGTCGAGCCCGGCTGCAGGAAGTCGCGCTCCGAGGGCGCGGCCGCGCCTTCGGGAGCGCGCAGCACCGAGAAGATCGAACCCACGGAGACGTTCACGTCGATGTTGGACGAGCCGTCGAGCGCGTCGAACGCCAGCAGGTACCGTCCTCGCGGGAACTCGGCCGGGATCGCGTAGGGCGTATCCAGGTCTTCGGAGGCCATGCCGGCGAGCGTGCCGCCCCACTCGCTCGTGCGCAGGAAGATCTCGTTGGCGACGGCGTCGAGCTTGCGCGGACCCTCCTCCCCCGCGCCCTCGGGATGCGCAAGCGCGCCCTTGCCCACGAGATAGGCGATCCGCTTGCACGCAAGGCGAATGTCGTTCACGAGCGCGGTGAAGCCGCCCGTGGCGTGCGGAAAGCGGCGCTGCTCGCCGATGATGAACTCGGTGAGCGTGGTCTCAAGCCGCGGCATGCGCCTCTCCGAGCAGCCGCTCCAGGCGCGGGACGTCGATCTCCTCGAGCGAATCGAGCACGAGCTCCGCGCCGGAGAAGTCCTGGCCCGCATTCCAGCGCGTCGGCGTCACCACGGTCGCGAGGCCCGCCGCGCGCGCCGCCCTGAGGCCGTTGACCGAGTCCTCGAACGCGATGCAGCTCGAGGCCGGCAGGTGCAGGCTCGCGAGCACCAGCTGGTAGATCTCGGGCGAAGGCTTCTTCTCGCGCACCTGGTCGCCGCAGGCGATCGCGCTGAACACCACGTGCGGCGCCTGCGAGAGATTCGCGCGCAGCAGCGCCTCGATGTTGGCCGAGGTCGTGGTCGAGGCGATCGCGAGCTTGAGGCCCGACCGGGTCGCCTCCGCGAGCAGCTTCGCCACGCCGGGCCGCAGGGGGCGCTTGCCCTGCTCGAGGAGTTCGGTGTAGATGCGCGTCTTCGCACGGTGGATCGCCGGCACGAGCTCGAGCAGCCGCGCGCGCTCGGCGCCCGGCAGCCCCAGGCTCTCGACGTAGCGCGCAATGCGCTCCTTGCCGCCCGAGATCTTCAGGAGCTCTGCGTAGCGCTGCGGACTCCAGTCCCACCACAGCTCGAATTCGATGAACGCCGCGTTGAACGCCTGGCGGTGGGTTTCCTCGGTGTCGGCGAGCGTGCCGTCCAGATCGAAGATCAGCGCTTCAAGCATGGTGCACGACGAAGGCGGTTCCGAGGGTCTGGCGCGCGTTGTCGTAGCCGATCACGCGCACGTGATGCCCGGGATTGGCCCTGCGGCAGGCCTCGGCCTCGGCGAGGATGCGCTCGACGCTCTTCTCGCCGAACATCGGCAGCTTCCACATCGTCCAGTACGAGCCTGCGATGCGCTGCGGCTCGACGTGCTCGATCGCCGCGTTCCAGCCGCGCGCGACGATGTGCTCGACCTGCTTGCGCACCTGCGCCACGCTCATCGGCGGAAGATAGGAGAAGGTTCCCAGCTTGATCGCGCTCATCTTGCGGTCCCTTTCATGCGGCCTTCGCCGCGTCCAGCTTGTCCACGACGTCGAACTCGAACTTGATCTCCTTCCACGTCTCCATGGCAGCCTTGAGCTCGGGCGAATGGCGCGCCGCCGCCGTCAGGATGTCCTTGCCTTCGCGCTCCAGGCTGCGGCCTTCGTTCCTCGCCTGCACGCACGCTTCGAGCGCCACGCGGTTGGCAGTCGCGCCGGCCGCGTTGCCCTGCGGGTGGCCGAGCGTGCCGCCGCCGAACTGGAACACCGCGTCGTCGCCGAAGATCGAAAGGAGCGCCGGCATGTGCCAGACGTGGATCCCGCCCGAGGCGACCGCGAACGCGCCGGGCATCACGCCCCAGTCCTGGTCGAAGAAGATGCCGCGCGAGCGGTCCTCCTTCACATACTTCTCGCGCAACAGGTCGATCCATCCCAGCGTCGCCTGGCGATCGCCCTCGAGCTTGCCCACGACGGTGCCGGTATGCAGGTGATCGCCGCCCGAGAGCCGCAGCGCCTTGGCAAGCACGCGGAAGTGAATGCCGTGATGGGGATTGCGGTCGATCACCGCGTGCATCGCGCGGTGAATGTGCAGCAACACGCCGTTCTCGCGGCACCAGTTGGCGAGCCCCGTATTGGCGCAGAAGCCCCCGGTGAGGTAATCGTGCATGATGATCGGAGCGCCCAGGCGCTTCGCGTGCTCGGCGCGCCGGTACATCTCCTCGGGCGTCGGCGCGGTGACGTTGAGATAGTGGCCTTTCCTCTCGCCGGTCTCGGCCTCGGCCTTCTTCACGGCCTCCATCACGTAGCCGAAGCGGTCGCGCCAGCGCATGAAGGGCTGCGAGTTGACGTTCTCGTCGTCCTTGGTGAAATCGAGCCCGCCGCGCAGGCACTCGTAGACCGCGCGGCCGTAGTTCTTGGCCGAGAGGCCGAGCTTGGGCTTGATGGTGCAGCCGAGCAGCGGCCGGCCGTACTTGTCCATCTTGTCGCGCTCGACCTGGATCCCGTGCGGCGGCCCTCCGCAGGTCATCACGTAGGCGATCGGAAAGCGCACGTCCTCGAGCCGGAGCGCGCGGATCGCCTTGAAGCCGAACACGTTGCCCACCAGCGAGGTGAAGACGTTCACCACCGACCCTTCCTCGAACAGGTCGATCGGGTAGGCGACAAACGCGTAGAAGCAGCTTGCGTCGCCGGGCACGTCCTCGATGCGGTAGGCGCGCCCCTTGTAATGCTCGAGGTCGGTAAGCAGATCGGTCCAAACCGTGGTCCAGGTGCCGGTCGACGACTCCGCGGCGACGGCGGCCGCCGCCTCCTCGCGATCGACCCCCGGCTGCGGGGTGATCTTGAAGCAGGCGAGCAGATCGGTGTCGCGCACGCGGTAGTCCGGCTCCCAGTAGGTCTGGCGATAGGCCTTGACCCCGGCGCTGTACGAAGAAGCGGGTTTGCGCTGGCTCATGCGTCCTCCTGACGGAGCGATTTGTACGCCGCGCGCTTTATAAGCACAATTCACAGTTTCTTATCGCTGCTATAAGATTCACTTGACAATGTCTCTCAGGCACGCGAGCTTGCGCAGGCTGCGGGTGTTCGAGGCGGTGGCCCGGCATCGTTCGTTCTCGCGCGCCGCGGCCGAGCTCCACCTCACGCAGCCCGCGGTTTCGATGCAGGTACAGCAGCTCGAAAGCGAGATCGGGCTGCCGCTCGTCGAGCAGATGGGACGGCGGCTGGACGTGACGCCCGCCGGACGCGAGGTCGTCGATTGCGCGCGCGACATCATCGAGCGCCTGCGCGCGGCCGGGGAGGCGCTCGCGGCGCTCAAGGGCGCGGGCGGGGGCGAGCTCGCGATCTCGGCGGTGAGCACCGCGAAGTATCACGTGCCGCAGCTGCTCGCCGAGTTCCGCCGCCGGCATCCGGGCGTCAAGGTGCGCCTGTCGGTGAGCAACCGCGAGGCCGTCGTCCGCGACCTCGCCGAGAACACGGTCGATCTCGTCATCATGGGCACGCCGCCGCGGGGCCTCGACACCGTGGCAGTCGCGTTCGCGCGGCATCCGATCGCGATCATCGCCGCGCCGGACCACCCGCTTGCGAGGAAGCGCCGCATCGCGCTCGAGCGCCTGGATGGCGAGACCTTCCTCATCCGCGAGCCCGGCTCGGGCACGCGCGCCGCGATGGAGCGCGTATTCGCCGAGCGCGGATTCGTCCCGCGCGAGACGATCGAGATGAGCTCGAACGAGACCATCAAGCAGGCGGTGATGGCCGGCATGGGGGTGAGCTTTCTGTCGCTTCACACCGTGGGCCTGGAGCTCGCCGCGAAACGCCTGGCGGTGCTCGATGTGACCGGCACGCCCGTCATGCGCCACTGGCATGTCATCCACCGCGAGAGGAAGCGCCTCTCGCCGGTCGCGCAGTCCTTCAAGAGCTTTCTCATCGAGCGCGGCGCGCGCGTGATCGAGCAGGCGCTGCGCTAACCCCCCTACAATCGGGGCATGGACATGCCCTTCATGACGCCGCCGTGCTTCGAGAGCGGCGTCGCGCCCGCCGGCGGCACGCAAGCCGGGCATTGGTTCGTGTTTCAGGGCGATCGGCTGCTGGTCGAGCTCGGGCCGCCGAGCCCGAGGCCGTCGGACGACCTCAGGGTCCCCGAACGGCCCAGCTGGGCGAGATTGGCGTTGCAAAAAAACAACAACCTATTGGGCTCGATTGAGCCCCGGCCCCTATATCTAGGGCGCTTGAACGGAGTCGCGTGCTGGGCAGCCGAGATGCCCGCCGGGGTGCCTGCGCCCGAGGGCGCGAGCTGGACGAGCCTTCGTACGCTCTTCTCGGTGCTGGAGGACGCGCATTTCGCGCTCGCCGGCCGGGCACTCCAGCTCCTGGAATGGGACCGCACGCACCGCTACTGCGGCCGCTGCGGCGCGCCGACCGAAGCGAAGCCGGATGAGCGGGCGCGCGTCTGCCCCGCCTGCAAGCTACCGGCGTATCCACGCATCGCCCCGGCGGTGATGGCACTCGTGCGCCGCGGAAGCCGGATTCTGCTGGGCCGCAGCCCGCACTTCCCTCCCGGAATGTGGAGCGCACTCGCCGGATTCGTAGAGCCCGGCGAGACGCTGGAGCAGTGCCTCGAACGCGAAGTCGCCGAAGAGGTCGGGGTCGCGGTCGCCGGGGCGCGCTACTTCGCCAGTCAGCCGTGGCCGTTCCCGCACTCGCTCATGATCGCGTTCGTGTGCGACTGGGCGGGCGGCGAGATCCGGCCGCAGGCGGGAGAAATCGAGGCTGCGGACTGGTTCGACGTATTGCAATTGCCGAGGCTTCCTAGCAAAATCTCGATCGCGCGCCGGCTGATCGACGCGGTTGCCGGTGAGATGCGCGCAGTTATGCGACCCTGAGTCGCGTGAAACGGGGGCTTCGAACGAATTGAACGGGCCGGACGGACACTCTTCGCAAGGCGAAGCTGAAGGCGCAGCCTGGAAATCGTGCTGGGTTGCGCCTTCTCGTTTTTCGGGGGAGGCAACAAGATGAACGGTCTGCACCTGATCGGCGACCTTCAGGGCTGCCGCTGCGATCCGCGGCGGCTGCTCGACGGCAAGGGCTTCGAATCGACCTGCGTGGAGATGGTGCGCGCGGCCGGGCTCACCGTGATGGACGCGAGCTTTCACCAGTTCGAGGGCTCGGGCTTCACCGGCACCGTGGTGCTCGCCGAGTCCCACCTCGCGATCCACACCTGGCCCGAGCGCCACGGGCTCACGCTCGACGTCTACGTCTGCAACTACAGCGCCGACAACTCCGCCAAGGCGAGAAAGCTCTTCGACGCAATCGTCGCTCACTTCGACCCCGCCGAGACCGCGCGCCACGAACTCGAGCGAGGCGAGCACCTCATCATGGAGCCGCTGAACGACTCCACCGGCTTCTACGTCAAGGCGACGCGCAAGGTGGGCGAGTGGCAGACGCCGTTCCAGAAGTTGGAGATCTACGACACGCCGCACTACGGCCGGATCTTCCGCCTGGACGGCTTCAACATGACCTCCGAGCGCGAGGAGTTCGTCTACCACGAGAACCTGATGCATCCGGCGCTCACCGCGCATCCGGCACCGCGCAAGGTCCTCGTCATCGGTGGCGGTGACGGCGGATCCTCCGAAGAGGCGCTCAAGCATCCGTCGGTCGAGCAGGTGACGATGTGCGAGATCGATCCCGACGTGATCCGGGTCGCAAAGGAGCACTTTTTCGCCGTGCACCGCGGCGCGTTCGACAATCCGCGGCTGCGGGTGCTGGTCGGTGACGGCATGAAGTTCATCCGCGAGACCCACGAGCGTTTCGACCTGATCGCGCTCGATCTCAACGACCCGATGGGGCCGGCGGAATCGCTCTATTCGACGGAGTTCTTCCAGCAATGTCGCGCCGCGCTCGCCCAGGGCGGGGCACTCGTGCTGCACATTGGCGCGCCCGTGGCGCGCCCCGAGCGCGTCGCCGAGCTCGCCCAGCGGTTGAACGGCGTGTTCCGCATCGTGCGGCCGTACACCATGTACATCCCGCTTTACGGAGCGCAGTGGGCGATGGCGGTGTGTTCCGACAAGCTGGATCCCAAGAGCCTCACCGCCGACGAGATCGACCGCCGGATCGAGGCGCGGCGCCTGGCCGACCTGAAGTTCTACAACGGCGAAACCCACGAGGGGGTGTTCGCCCTGCCGAACTTCGTGCGCGATCTCGTCAACCCGCCGCGCCTCAAGCAGCAGACCCGCGGGCGGCGGCTGGGCGTCGTGAGGGCGGCGGCGAAGTAACAAGGAAGAGAGGAAGAGAGGGCGCTTCGGCGCCCCTTTCTTTGCTTGCCGCAGTTATCGTAACGCGTTACGATAACCGGGTGGCCCGACCTCGCACCGGCAAGGCCCTATCCCCCGGCGAGCGCATGCGTCGCTACCGCGCGCGGCGCCGTGCCGCTGGATTGCGTCCGGCGACGGCATGGGTCGCGCGCGAGCCCACCTGGTCGGATCATCGGGTGGCCGAGGCCCGGAGCCTGGCGCTGCACGTTCTGGCGGTGCGCCGCATCGCTGCCGACCCGCGCCTGCTCGATCGCGCCCGCACCACCATCCGGAACTGGATCGGGCGCTACGGCGACCGGCCTCCCGCGGCGCTGCTCGAATGGAAGGCCCTTCTCGACCGCCCGTGGCAGGAGATCGCTGCGCGCGCAACCGCGCTCAGCGAGCAGGGTACGCGGCTGCGTCAGTCCTCGCCGCTCGCGACGCTGCTCTCGGCGGCGGAGCGCCGGCGCGTGCATGAAGCGTTCCGAGCTTGAGCACGTGATCCGCGCCGCCGGCGCGATCGCCGACGACCGTGAAATCGTCGTGATCGGCAGCCAGGCGGTGCTCGGCCAATTCCCCGACGCGCCGCCCGCCCTTCTCGCGTCCATGGAGGCCGATGTCTTCCCCAGCCGTCGTCCCGAGCGCGCGGACCTGATCGACGGCGCGATCGGTGAGGGCTCGAGCTTTCACGAGCAGTTTGGCTATTACGCTCAGGGCGTGGGCGAAGCCACCGCAACCCTTCCGCAAGGATGGCGCGATCGGCTGGTGCGCGTGAAGAACGCCAACACCGGCGGCATCGAGGGCCTGTGCCTCGAGGTCCACGATCTGGCGATCTCGAAGTACGTTGCGGGAAGGGAAAAAGACCTCGCGTTCACGTCCGCGCTGGCGCGCCACCGCTTGACGCGCCGCGAAACGCTCCTCGAGCGAGCTGCCGCGACGAAGCTTGCGCCGGCATTGCGCAAGCTCGTGCTCGGCCGGATCGGACGAGACTTCGCGAAGAAATAGGGCTCTGACCCCGATTCCCCGCGTCAGGCGAGCGACTTCAGCACCTCGCGCGCGACGCCGAACAGCTGGTCGATCTCCGCCTTCTGGATGATGAGCGGCGGCGCAAAGGCGATCACGTCGCCCGTGACGCGCATGTAGACGCCCTTCTCGAAGGCCTTGATGTGCGCTTCGAGCCCCCTTGCGCCGGGCGCGCCCGCGCGCGGCGCGAGCTCGATCGCGGCGATGAGGCCTATGTTGCGGATGTCGACCACGTTCGGGCAGTCGCGCATCGCGTGCGCTGCGTCTTCCCAGTACTTCGCCAGCTCGCCGACGCGGGTCAGCAGCCCCTCTTCCTGGTAGACCTCGAGCGTGCCGAGGCCCGCCGCGCATGCGACCGGGTGCGCGGAATAGGTGTAGCCGTGCGGCATCTCGATCGTGTTCTCGGGCCCGGTCATGAACGCCTGGTAGAGGTCTTCCTTGATGAACACCGCACCCATCGGCACGGTGCCGTTCGTGATCCCCTTCGCGGTGGTGATGAGGTCGGGCATGACGCCGAAGTAGTCCGCGGCGAACGGCTTGCCGAGGCGCCCCCAGGCATTGATCACCTCGTCGAAGATGAGAAGGATCCCGTGCCGGTTGCAAATCTCCCGCAGCTTCTGAAGATACCCTTGGGGCGGCACATACACGCCCGCCGAGCACGCGACCGGCTCCACGATCACCGCGGCGATGGTAGAGGGATCGTGCAGCTGCGCCAGGCGCTCGAGGTCCTCGGCGAGCTCGGCCCCGTGCGCGGGCTGCCCGCGCGAGAACGCGTTCTTCTGCGGGTCGTGCGTGTGGCGCATGTGATCGACCCCGGCGAGGAGCGCGCCGAAGATCTTGCGATTGCCCACGATCCCGCCCACCGCGGTGCCGCCAAAGTTGACGCCGTGATAGCCCTTCTCGCGCCCGATCAGGCGCACGCGATGGCCTTCGCCGCGCACCCGGTGATACGCGAGCGCGAGCTTGAGCGCGGTGTCCACCGACTCCGAGCCCGAATTGGTGAAGAACACGCGCGTCATTCCCTTGGGCAGGATCGGGACGAGCCGCTCGGCGAACTCGAAAGCGAGCGGATGGCCCATCTGGAAGGGAGGCGCGAAATCGAGCGTCGCGACGCCCTTTTGCACCGCCTCAACGATCTTTTTCCTGCAGTGGCCCGCGTTCACGCACCACAGGCCCGCCGTGCCATCGAGGACCTTGCGGCCTTCCGGGGTGTAGTAGTACATCCCCTCGGCGCGCGCGAGCAGCCGGGGATGCTTCTTGAACTGCCGGTTCATGGAGAACGGCATGAAGAAGGGCGAGTTCTCGAGCGTGGCGGGAATCTGGGCGCGGTCGTTCATGAAACGGTCTCCTTCGTCCGGGCAACGCCTGCGCGCGCGAGCGCCGCGTGCAGCAGCACGTTGCAGCCTGCCGCGAGGTCCTGCGGCGTGGCGTTCTCAAGCTCGTTGTGGCTGACGCCCCCTTCGCAGGGGACGAAGATCATCGCGGTGGGTGCGACGCGCGCGATGTAGACGGCATCGTGCCCGGCGCCGCTCACGATGTCGCGATGCGTAAGCCCGAGCGCGCGCGCCGCCTCGCGCACCTGCCCGACCATTGCCCGGTCGAACTCGCAGGGCGGGAAATGGACGATCTCCTTCCAATCGATCGAGACGCGGCATTCGGCTTCGATCGCCCGTATTCCGTCTTTCAGGCAGGAGACCATCGCCAGAAGCGTCGCGTCCTTCGCGTTGCGGAATTCCACGGACATCCGCACCTCGCCCGGAACGACATTGCGCGAGTTCGGCTTCACTTGCATGAACCCGACCGTGCCGCGCGCGTAGTCCGGGGTCTCGCGCGCGATGCGGTTCACTTCGAGCACCAGCCGGCTCGCGGCGACGAGCGCGTCCTGCCGGCGCTCCATGGGCGTGGGGCCGGCGTGCGCGTCCTGGCCCGTGATCACGACATCGAACCAGCGCTGCCCGAGCGCGCCCTGCACGACGCCGATCGTGGTCCTTTCGGCCTCGAGCACCGGCCCCTGCTCGATGTGAGCTTCGAAGTACGCGCCGACCGGTTGCGGCGGCGCCTTGCCGGCATAGCCGATCCGGCCGAGCGCCTCGGCGACGCTCACGCCTTCAAGGTCCGTCTGGGCAAGACAATGCTCGAGCGTGTGAACGCCCGCCACCACGCCCGAGCCCATCATCACGGGCGTGTAGCGCGAGCCTTCTTCGTTGGTCCAGGACACTACCTCGAGCGGCACGCGCGTGACGATGCCGGCGTCGTTCAACGTGCGCATCACCTCGAGCCCGGCCATTACCCCGTAGGCGCCGTCGAACTTTCCGCCCGAAGGCTGCGAATCGAGGTGGCTCCCCATGACCACCGCCGGCGCCTTCGCGTCGGCGCCCGCGCGACGCGCGAACATGTTGCCGATGGCATCCACGCGCACCTCGAGCCCCGCCTCGCGCGCCCAGGCCGCGAACCGGTCGCGCGCCTGGCCGTCGGCATCGGTGAGCGTGAGGCGCTTCACACCGCCCTTCGGCGTGGCGCCGAATTGCGCCAGCTCCATCAGCGAGCGCCACAGCCGCTCGCCATCGATGCGCAGGTCGTTCATGGGCATGGCTAGCTTACTCCCTTGGACCGGCCGAAGGGAGCGCGCGTTCGCAACCGGGACGCGCTACGCCGGATAGGCGACGATTCGGGTCCTCTGTTCGCCCAGCCCCCGGATGCCGAGCGTCACCACGTCGCCCGCCTTGAGGAATACGGGCTCGGGCTTCATGCCGAGCCCGACCCCGGGCGGGGTGCCGGTGGTGATGATGTCGCCGGGCAGGAGCGTCATGTAGCTCGAGACGTGCGCGATGATTTTCGCCACGCTGAAGATCATCGTGCGCGTGTTCCCGGTCTGCATGCGCTTGCCGTTCACGTCGAGCCACAGGTCGAGCGTCTGGGGGTCGGGGATCTCGTCGGTGGTGACGAGCCACGGCCCGATCGGCCCGGCGGTGTCGAAGCCCTTGCCCTTGTCCCACTGGCTGGTCGCCATCTGGAACGAGCGCTCGGAGACGTCGTTCACGACGCAGTAGCCGGCGACATGCTCGAGCGCTCTTTCCTCGGTCACGTACTGGGCCTTGGTTCCGATCACCACGCCGAGCTCCACCTCCCAGTCGAGCTTGGTGGAATTCCTCGGCGCAACCACGTCGTCGCTCGGCCCGCTGATGCAGGTGGTGGCCTTCATGAAGACCACGGGCTCGGACGGAATCGGCATTCCGGCCTCCTTCGCGTGGTCGGAGTAGTTGAGCCCGATCGCGACGAACTTGCCGATTCCGACGTACGGCACGCCGAGGCGCGGGTTGTTGGTCACGAGCGGCAGCGACTCGGGCTTGAGCTTGCCCAGCATCTTGAGGCCCCGCGGCGAGATCTCGTTCGGGCCGATGTTGTCCACCACCTTGGAGAGGTCGCGCAGGCGCCCCTCGGCATCAATGATCCCTGGCTTCTCGAACCCGTTCTTGCCGTAGCGGCAAAGCTTCATATGGTCATTCCCCCGTCGATCGAATACATGTTGCCGGTCGCGAAAAGCGACTCGTCCGAAGCCAGGAACACCAGGATCCCGGTGATGTCCTCCACCGTGCCGAGACGCCCCATCGGCTGGCGCGCGACAAAGTCCTTCTCGGCCTGCACCGGGTCGGGAAACGCCGCGATGCGGCTGCGGAGCGACGGCGTGTCCACCGTCCCCGGCCCGATGCAGTTGCAGCGGATGCCCTGCTTCACGTAGTCCGCGGCGATCGCCTTGGTGAGCCCCACCACCGCCGCCTTGGTCGCGCCATAGACGAAGCGGTTCGGGAGCCCCTTCACGCTCGACGCGATCGAGGACATGTTGATGATCGAGCCCTTCTTCCTTGCGAGCATTCCCGGAAGGAACGCGCGCGTCACGAGGTACATCGACCTTACATTCAGGTTGAAGCTGAAATCCCAATCGGCCGGCGTGCAGTCGAGGATCGTGCCGTGGTGCACGAATCCCGCGCAATTGAAAAGCACGTCGACCGGCCCGATCTCGGCGGCGAGCTTGCCGATGGCAGCTTCGTCGGTGACGTCAAGGGCTCGCGTCTTCAGACCTTGCTTCTCAAGGTCCCGGAGCAGATCCCGATTGATGTCGGTCGCCCAGACCGCCGCGCCTTCGCGCGCGAAGGCGAGCGCCGCGCCGCGCCCGATTCCCTGCCCCGCCGCGGTGATGAACGCGACCTTGCCTGCGAGCCTGCCTGCCATGCGTTTCGGATCCGTTCCGGAGGAGGGCGGCATTATAAATGCAACGGGCGCCGGGATCAGTCCCGGCGCCCGCCGTCCTTGCCGCCGTGTCGCGGGTTACTTCAGGTACATCTTGTCCTTCCAGTAGTACTTGCCGGCGAACTCATACGGCGGGTACCACGACAGCCGGAAGGGCACGATCAGCTCCGCGTACTTCTTCTGGCTCTCGATCACCTTGCGGTAGAAGGGATCCTTCTTCGCGTACTCGGCCTGGATCTTCTCCCACTCGTCGAGAAAGTTCTTCAGGATCTCGTCCGGCGTGCGGTGCATCTGCGTGCCGCCCTTGATCAGTTCCTGGCAGGCTTCCGCCGTCTCGCGCGTGAAGATGAAGTTGCGTTGCGTCACCGCGTACACGCTCGCCACTCTCATCATCTCCTGCACGTCGGGCGAGAGCTTCTTCCAGACGTTGCCGTTCACCATGATCTGGCCGCCGGTGACCGGCTCGTGCATCCCGGGCGTGTAATAGTACTTGGCGACGTTGTGCAGCCCGAGCTTCTTGTCCTCGACGCAGTTGATCCACTCCGCGCCCTCGATCACGCCTCGCTCCATCGCCGGCACGATCTCGCCCCCGGGCAGCGTCACGACCGACACCCCGAGGCGCCCGTAGGTCTCGGCGCCGATCCCGTAGATGCGGTACTTGATCCCCTTCAGGTCCGCCAGGCTCTTGAGCGGCTTCTTGAACCAGCCCAGCCCCTGCGGGTAGTCGGTCGGCACCGGGAAGCTCACGAGGTTCAGCTTGATGATGTCGCGGTAGAACTCCTCGAGCAGCTTCATCCCGCCGCCGTCGTAGTACCAGCCGAAGTAGTCCACGCCGTCCATCCCGAAGAGCGGCCCGTGCGACAGCGGGATCCCGGCGAGGCTCTTGCCGAGAATGTAGCCGAAGGGCGAGGCGCCCACGTCGAGCACGCCGCGGGAGGCCGCGTCGAACACCTCGAACGCGGGCACCACCGCGCCGGCCGGCAAAACCTCGATCTTCACCTTGCCGCCCGACATCTTCTCCACGGTCTCGGCCCAGGTCTTGAACACGAGGTGGAAATTGGACGACGCGGGGTGCGACGACTGCCCTTTCAGCTTCATCTGGGACAGGGCGGGTCCCGGGACGGCCGCCATGAGACCGAGCGCAGCCGTGGCGGCAAGTGCGCGTGCTAGCTTGTGCATGTGTCCTCCTCTTTGAGAATGAGCGCCCCGAACCGCGAGCGCACCCGAATCTCCCCTGCGGGGAATCTAGGCTCCGAGTATTCCGGTGTCAAGAAAAGTAACTCCCTGGTTAAATCGAGCGGCACCTTGCACCGCATCATTTGCCGAACAGCCTGTTCGGGAGCCAGAGTGCCGTGTCCGGGAAGAAGAACACGATCGCGAGGCCGACGAGCTGCAGGACCATGAAGGCACCCATGCCGCGGTAGATCGCGCCGAGCTCCCATTTCGGTGCCACCGCCTTGAGGTAATACGCCGCCATCGCGACCGGCGGCGAAAGGAACGCGGTCTGCAGATTCACGGCGACCAGCGTGCAGAACCAGACCAGGTCGATCTTGAGCGCCTCGACGACCGGCATGAAGATCGGCAGGAAGATGAAGATGATCGCCGGCCACTCGAGCGGCCAGCCGAGGAGAAAGATGATCACCATCAGCGCAAGCAGCATCGCGGAAGGCGGAAGCGGCAGCGCGAGCATCGCCTCGGCCATCATGGTGCTCGTCCCGAGGCGCGTGAACACCGCGCCGTAGATGTTCGAGGCGATGGCGAGAAAGAGCACCAGGCTCGAGGTCTCGAGCGTCTTGAGGCACGCCTCACGGACCCCGCGGAAGGAAAGCCGCCGGTAGAAGAGCGTAAGCAGCACCGCTCCGGTCGCGCCCATCGCCGCGGCTTCGGTCGGCGTCGCCAGGCCGAAGATGATCGAACCGAGCGAGGCGAACATGATCACCGCCATCGGCACGATGCCGTAGGCGAACTCCTTCGCGATCTGCCCGGTCGAGGTCGCCCACTGGTCGCGCGGCAGCGGGGGTCCCAGCGCCGGATCGAGATGGCTGCGCACCATGCAGTAGGCGATGTACAGGCCCGCGAGGATCAGCCCCGGAATGATCGCGGCGGCGAACAGCTTGATGATCGAGACGCCGACCACCGGTCCCATCACCACCAGCATGACGCTCGGCGGGATCAGGATGCCGAGCGTGCCGCCGGCGGTGATCGCGCCCGCGGACATCTTCGGGTCGTAGCCCGCCTTCATCATCGCGGGCGCCGCCATCAGGCCCATCACCGTCACCGAGGCGCCGATGATCCCGGTCGCGGTGGCAAAGAGCGTCGCCGTCAGCAGCACGCCGAGGTACAGCGAGCCGCGCACCGGCGCGAGGATCAGCTGGAACGACTTGAACAGCCGCTCCATCAGCCCCGCCTGCTCGAGCACGTGCCCCATGAAGATGAACAGAGGCACTGCGGCGAGGGTCTCCTCCTTCATCAGGCCGATGGTCTGGAACACCATCAGGTAGAACACGGTGTCCCCGAATCCGATGTAGCCGAACACCACCGACAGGATGATCAGCGTAAAGGCGATCGGGAATCCCACGAAGATGCCGGCGAGCAGCGCGCCCAGGAGAATCAGCCCGAGAACCTCGTTCGTCATAGCGTGCGGTTCTCGAGCGCGGCGTACAGGCTTTTCAGGAACTCCGAGATCCCCTGGACGAAGAGCAGCGCGAGCGCGAGCGGGATGCAGAGCTTGAGGGGATAGATGACCGGCCGCCAGGGGCTCGCGTCCGACACCTCCCGGATGTCCCAGGAGTGCAGACCCTCCTGCAGCCCCATCCAGAAGAACAGCGCGATGCCGGGAAAGAAGAACAGCAGATAGAGCGTCGCGTCCACGATTCCCTTGGTGCGCGGCCGCCAGTTCATGTAGAACACGTCGGTCCGGATGTGGCCGCCGCGCAGCAGCGTATAGGCCGCGCCCAGCATGAAGTGCGAACCGTAGAGCATGTAGCTCACGTCGTACGACCAGATCGTCGCCGCGTTGAAGAAGTAGCGCGCGATGACCTCGTAGGTCATGGCAGCCACGAGCGGCACGATCAGCCAGCAGAACAGCTCGCCCGACCAGTGCGCGACCCGGTCCATCACCCGGACGGTCGCCACCAGCCGTGGCCGGCGGCGCTCCGTCCCGGATGCGGCTTCACCCTCCATCGATGCGCCCCTCCTCCCCTGGCGCGAAGCAGAACACAGACGCCGAGCGCGCGTCAAGGGGCGGCGCCGAAATCGGCCTGACCACTTGACCAATTCGCGGGCCTGCCACTACCCTGCACCGACCGTGCGCCTTCAAGCCATCGAGCCTCGCCGCCTGTACCGCCAGATCGCCGACCAGCTCCGTGCGCTGGTCGAAAAGGGCGCGGCGACGCCGGGCACGCGGCTGCCCGCCGAGCGCGAGCTCGCGCGCCGGCTGCGCGTCAGCCGTCCGAGCCTGCGCGAAGCGCTGATCGCGCTCGAGATGGAAGGGCTGCTCGAGGTGCGGGTGGGCTCGGGCATCTACGTCGCCGCGCCGCGCGCGATCCCGGCGGGCACGGCGCCCGACGGCGGCCCGGGGCCGTTCGAGGTGATGCAGGCGCGCCGCCTGATCGAATGCGAGTGCGCGGCGCTCGCCGCGAAGAACGCGACTGCGGCGCAGCGGCGCGCGATCCGCGCGGCGCTCGCGAATTACGCCAGGGAAGCGAGGCGCCATCACAACCCGATCGCGGTCGACCGCACCTTTCACATGAGGATCGCCGAGGCGACCGGCAACAGCGCGCTCGCGCTACTCGTGCGCACGCTCTGGGACCAGCGCATGGGACCGTTCTATCGCGCCCTCGAACGCAAGCTCGAATACCCGGCGATGGCGGCCGAGACGCTGCGCGAACACCGCGCGATCGCCGAGGCGGTCCGGCGCCGCGATCCGGCGGCGGCGCGCGCCGCCATGCGGCGGCACATGGACCTCACGCGAAGGCGCTACAGCAAGGACTGGAAGGAGATCAAGCGATGAACGCTCTCGATTTCAAAGGCCGCGCCGCGGTCGTCACCGGAGGCGCGCAGGGCATCGGCCTCGCGATCGTCAAGCGGCTCGCCGCCTCCGGCGCCCGCGTGCGCATCTGGGACCGGGACGAGAAGCTGCTCGCGAAAGCGGTCGCCGCCCTCGGTCCCTCCGCTTCGGGCGACGCGGTGGACGTGACTGACGCCGCGAACGTGGAGCGCGGCGCGAAAAGCGCGCTCGAAGTCCTCGGGCGCCTGGATGTGTTCGTCAATAACGCCGGTATCGCGGGCATGACAAAGCCGGTGACCGAATACCCCGTTGCGGAATGGGAGAACGTACTGCGCGTCGACCTTACCGGGCCGTTCCTGTGCTGCCGCACGGTCGTCCCCCACATGGTGAAGGCGGGCTACGGGCGCATCGTCAATGTCGCCTCGATCGCCGGAAAAGAGGGCAACCCGAACGCCGCTGCCTACGCCGCCGCCAAGGGCGGCCTGATCGCCTTCACCAAGGCGCTTGGCAAGGAGCTTGCGCAAACGGGCGTGCTCGTCAACTGCGTCACGCCGGCCGCGGCACAGACTGCGATCCTCGACCAGGTGAGCCCCGAGTTCGTGAAGTTCATGCTCGCCAAGATCCCGATGGGGCGCTTCGTGAGAGTGGACGAGATCGCGGCGATGGTGTGCTGGCTCGCCTCGGAGGACTGTTCATTCTCCACCGGGGCCGTGTTCGACATCTCGGGCGGCCGCGCGACCTACTGAGTATGGCAACGAAAACGGAAAAACGCGTCCTGCGCAGCGTCCAGTGGTTCGGACGCCAGGACATCTACGGCTTCATCTACCGCAGCTGGGTGAAGAACCGCGGCGTGCCGCACGACCAGTTCGACGGCCGCCCGGTGATCGGAATCTGCAACACCTACTCGGAGCTCACCCCCTGCAACTCGCACTTCCGCACGATCGCCGAGCACGTCAAGGCGGGAGTGCTGGAGGCCGGGGGCTTTCCGCTGGAATTCCCCGTGATGTCGCTCGGAGAGACGCTGATGCGGCCCACCGCGATGCTCTACCGCAATCTCGCGAGCATGGACGTGGAGGAGTCCATCCGGGCGAATCCCCTGGACGGCGTGGTGCTGCTCGGAGGCTGCGACAAGACGACCCCGGCGCCGCTGATGGGCGCCGCGAGCGTCGACCTGCCCACGATCTTCGTTTCCGGCGGACCGATGCTTTCGGGCAAGCACCGCGGCACCGACATCGGCTCGGGCACCAACGTCTGGTCGATGTCGGAGGACCTGCGCGCCGGAAAAATCACGCTCGAGGAATTCCACGAGGCCGAGTCGTGCATGCACCGCTCCCACGGGCACTGCATGACGATGGGAACCGCCTCCACGATGGCCTCGATGGTGGAGGCGCTCGGTGTCGGGATGCCCGGCAATGCCGCGATTCCGGCCGTGGACGCGCGCCGCAACGTACTCGCGCGGATGGCGGGACGAAGGATCGTCGATCTGGTGAAAGAGGGAGTCACGCTCTCACGCATCCTGAGCAGGAAAGCCTTTGAAAACGCCATTCGAGCGAATGCGGCGATCGGCGGATCCACCAACGCCGTGATCCACCTGATCGCGATCGCGCGCCGGCTCGGCGTGAATCTGACGCTCGACGACTGGGACCGCCTCGGGCGCGGGGTACACTGCCTCGTCAACCTCATGCCCTCGGGCAAGTTCCTGATGGAGGATTTCTACTATGCAGGCGGTCTTGCGGCGGTGCTGCGGGAGCTGGGCGAAAGAAATCTCCTTCACAAGGACGCCCTCACCGTCAATGGCAGCACGATCTGGGACAACGTCAAGGACGCGCCCTGCCACAACCGGGAGGTGATCCGCGCGTTCGCGAGGCCTTTCAAGAAGGATACCGGCATCGCGGTGCTGCGCGGAAACCTCTGCCCCGACGGCGCGATCATCAAGCCCTCGGCGGCAACGCCGAGACTGCTCAGGCACCGCGGCCGCGCGGTGGTGTTCGAGTCGATCGAGGACTTTCACAGGCGCATCGACGATCCGAAGCTCGAAATCGACGAAACGTGCATCATGGTGCTCAAGAATTGCGGGCCGAAGGGCTATCCCGGCATGGCCGAGGTCGGCAACATGCCCCTGCCGCCCAGGCTCCTCCGAAAGGGCGTCACCGACATGGTGAGGATATCGGATGCGCGCATGAGCGGCACCGCCTACGGCACGGTGGTGCTGCACGTCGCGCCCGAAGCTGCCGCCGGTGGCCCGCTCGCGCTGGTTCGCAATGGGGACGAGATCGAACTGGATGTTGCGAAGAGGAAGCTGAATCTGCTCGTCCCGTCCTCAGAGCTGAAACGGCGCAGAGCCCGCTGGAAAAAGCCCGACCCGCCCATGAGCCGTGGCTATTGGAAGCTCTACGTCGATCACGTGCTGCAGGCCGACAAGGGCGCCGACCTGGATTTCCTGGCCGGCGGCAGCGGCGGCTTCGTTCCGCGCGACAATCACTGATGGCCGACTACACCCTCTACTGCTTCGCGCAGTCGGGCAATGCCTACAAGGCGGCGCTCATGCTCCAGCTCTGCGGCGCGGAGTGGGCGCCGCGCTGGGTGGATTTCTTCAATGGCGAGACGCGCACCCCGGCTTACCGGGAAGCCGTCAACGAGATGGGCGAGGTGCCGGTGCTCGAGCACCGCGGGCGGCGCCTGACGCAGTCGGGCGTGATCCTGCAGTATCTGGGAAAGCATTTCCAGAAGTTCGTCGCCCGCGACCCCGACGAGGAGCTCGAGATCCTGCGCTGGCTCCTCTGGGACAACCACAAGTTGACGAGCTATATTGCGACGCTCCGGTTTCTCGTGCAGTTCCAGAAGACGGGAGAAACGCCGGTCACCGAGTTCCTGCGCGCGCGCGTGAGGAGCGCGCTCGGAATTCTCGACCGGCACCTGGCGGCACAGCCTTTCGCGGCCGGTGACCGGCTCACGATCGCCGATCTTTCGATGTGCGGCTACCTGTACTGGCCGGAGGAGTTCGGCGTGTCGTGGGCCGACTGGCCGGCGATCGGTGCCTGGCTCGAGCGCATTCGCGCCCAGCCCGGCTGGGTGCACCCCTACCAGTTGATGCCGGGCCACCCGCTGCCGGCCAAGGCATGACCCGGCCGCGTGTTGGGATCACGATGGGCGACCCCGCCGGGGTCGGCCCCGAGGTGGTGATGAAGGCGCTCGCGCACGCCGAGCCGTACGCAATTTGCCGGCCGCTCGTGATCGGGGACCGGCGGCGACTCGAGCAGGCGGGAAAGCTCGTCCGGTCCGCGCTGCCGGTGAGGTCGCTCGAGAGCCCGGAGGAATCGCGCTTCCAGCACGGCACGGTCGACTGCCTCGATCTGCGCCTCGTTCCCGAGGGGCTTCCGTTCGGCCGGGTCTCGGCGGCCGCAGGGGAAGCGGCCTACCGCTGCGTTGAGGCCGCGGTGCGGCTCGCGCTCGAGCGCCGGATCGACGCGATCTGCACCGCGCCGCTCAGCAAAGAGGCGCTGAACGCCGCCGGGCACCGCTACCCGGGGCACACCGAAATTCTCGCCGAGCTCACCGGCACGCGCGAGGTGTCGCTCATGCTCGTCGCGCCGAAGTTGCGCGTGATCCATGTCACCGCGCACCTGGGCCTGATCGATGCGATCGAGCGCATCGACGCCGCGCTCGTCGAGCGCACGATCGCGCGCGGGCGCGAGCTCGTTCAGCGCGCCGGCATCGCCGAGCCGCGCATCGGCGTCTGCGGCATCAACCCGCACGCGGGCGAAGGGGGGCTGTTCGGGCGCGGCGAAGAGCAGACGAAGATCGCGCCCGCGGTCGCGGCCGTGCGCGCGAAGGGCTGGCGCGTGGAGGGACCGGTCCCGGCGGACGCGCTCTTTTACCGCGCCGCGCGCGGCGACTTCGACCTCGTGGTCGCGATGTACCACGACCAGGGCCACGGCCCGGTGAAGGTGATGGGGCTGGAATACGGCGTCAACGTCACCGCGGGGCTGCCGGTCGTGCGCACCTCGGTCGACCACGGCACCGCGTTCGACATCGCGGGCACGGGCAAGGCGGACGAGCGCAGCTTGCTCGAAGCGCTGCGGCAGGCGGTGCTGCTCGCGCCGCGCTAGGATCGCGTCCAGCGCAGGAGCATGCCATGCTGCAAGCCGCCGGTCTCGTCATCCGCCTGCACCCCGAGGACGACATCGTCATCGCGCGCGCCGAGATCCCGGCCGGGACCAGGCTTCCGGGCGAAAACGGCGTCGAGGTGCTGGGACAGGTGCCGGCGGGCCACAAGATCGCGGTGCGCGAGATCCGCCAGGGACGGGCGGTGCGGCGCTACGGCCAGATCATCGGCTTCGCGACGCGCGAAATCCGCCCCGGCGAGCACGTGCATGTGCACAACCTCGCCATGGGGGACTTTGAAAGGGATTACGCCTTCTGTTGCGAGGTGAAGCCTACCGATTACTTCGGCACCCCGGCCACCTTTCAGGGCATCGTCCGCAGCGACGGGCGCGTGGCGACCCGGAACTACATCGGGATCCTCACGAGCGTGAACTGCTCGGCCACGGTCGCGCGCATGATCGCGGATCACTTTCGCAACCGGCTGGAGGACTATCCCAACGTGGACGGCGTGGTCGCTCTTACGCACAAGACCGGCTGCGGCATGGCCTCCGAGGGCGAAGGCATGACGCTGCTGCGCCGGACGATGACCGGCTACGCGCAGCACCCGAACTTCTACGCGGTGCTCGGGGTGGGACTGGGGTGCGAGGCAAACCAGATCAACTTGTGGCTGTCGAGCGCGAAGCTCGGGATCTCCGAAAAGCTTCAGGCGTTCACCATCCAGGACAAGGGCGGCACGACGAAATCCCTGCGCGACGGGATCGACCGCGTGAAGGAGCTGCTGCCGGAAGCCAACCGCGTGACGCGCGAAACGGTGCCGGCGAGCCACCTGATTCTCGGGCTCGAGTGCGGCGGCTCGGACGGCTACTCGGGGATCAGCGCCAATCCCGCACTCGGGGCGGCGGCCGATCTGCTGGTGCGGCACGGCGGCACGGCGATCCTCTCCGAGACGCCGGAGATCTATGGCGCCGAGCACCTGCTCACGCGCCGCTCGGTCTCGAAGGAAGTCGGCGAGAAGCTCCTCGCGCGGATCCGCTGGTGGGAGGACTACACCGCACGCAACCGCATGGAGATGAACAACAACCCTTCCCCCGGCAACAAGGCAGGCGGGCTCACGACGATCCTCGAGAAATCGCTCGGCGCTGCGGCCAAGGGCGGGACCACGAACCTCGTGGAGGTGTACGAGTTCGCCGAAAAAGTCGTGGCGAAGGGGCTCGTGTTCATGGACACTCCGGGCTACGATCCGGTATCGGTGACCGGGCACGTCGCGGGCGGCGCCAACGTCATCTGCTTCACGACCGGCCGCGGCTCGGTGTATGGCTGCAAGCCCGCGCCCTCGCTCAAGCTCGCCACGAACTCGCGCCTCTACGCGCACATGGAAGAGGACATGGACGTGAACTGCGGCACCATCGTCGACGGCACCGAGTCGGTCGCCGAGGCCGGCGAGCGCATCTTCCGGCTGATCCTCGAGACCGCCTCGGGCAGGCGCTCCAAGTCCGAGATCCTCGGCTTCGGCGAGGACGAGTTCGCACCGTGGGTGATCGGCGCGACCATGTGATGGCCAGGACGCTTTTTCTCGCGGTGATCGGTTTCGCTCTTGGGAACCCGGCACACGCCGGCCCCGTCAGGGAAAGCCGGTCGTACGCCGCGATCGCGTACCACGCGGCGAGCGGCGGCGTGGGCTGGGCGGCGGACCGCGCCACGAGCCGCGAGGCGCGGCTGGAAGCGCTGCGCCAGTGCGCTCATCCGAAGTGCGAGGTGGTCGGCACGGTGCGCGGGGGTTGCGCCGCGCTCGCGAGGAGCGAGCGGAAGTTCAAGCTTCAGAAGGGCGTGACGCGGGCCGAGGCCGAGACCAAGGCGCTGCGCACTTGCGGCCAGGGCTGCGAGATCGCCGCCTGGACCTGCACCCGCTAGGACCGCCTCCACTTGATCGAGCAGCCGATCGAGGGGATTTGATCCTTCGGTCCCGCGCCGGTCTTCGCGATCGCGACCATCGCTTCGAACAGCTCGCGGCGCGCACCGGGCACCGGGTCCTTGCGCGAGGCATCGAGCCGCCCCCGGTACTGCAGCTCGAGCTTCGCGTTGAATCCGAAGAAATCCGGCGTGCACACTGCGCCGTAGGCCTTCGCCACGGCCTGCGTGTCGTCGAGCACGTACGGAAACGGAAAACCGCGCTCACGCGCCACGCGCTGCATGTTCTCGAACGAATCCTCCGGATACTCCGCAGGGTCGTTCGACATGACCGCGATCGCGCCCACGCCGTGCGCGGCGAGCTCGGCACAGTCGCGCACGATGCGATCGAGCACCGCCTTCACGTACGGGCAATGGTTGCAGATGAACATGACGAGAAGGCCGTTCGGCCCGCGTACCGATTCGAGCGTGTAGCGCCTGCCATCGACGCCCGCCAGGTCGAAGGCCGCCGCCTTCCAGCCGAAATCGCATACCTTGGTTTCAGTGGCCACCATGGGAAAATCCTAGCATGAAGAACCGTCCTCCCCGGCTGTATGCCGGGGCCGATCTGCATCCCGAAAAGGCCTTGTTGCTCGAGGAACGTTCCGCCCATCACCTGGTGCGCGTGCTGCGGCTCGGGGTCGGCGACGCGGTGGTGGTGTTCGACGGCCAGGGCGGAGAGTACGAGGGGACGATCGCCTCGATTCACCGGGAAAGGGTCACGCTGGCGATCGGGGCGCACCATGCCGTGGAACGCGAGTCGCCCGTCGCCGTGACGCTCGCCCAAGGGATCTCGAGCGGCGAGAAGATGGACTTCACGGTGCAGAAGGCGGTCGAGCTCGGCGTCGCCGCGATCCAGCCGCTGGCGACCGAAAGAGCCCTCGTGCGCTTGAGCGGCCCGCGGGCGGCCGCACGGCTCGCGCACTGGCGGCGGATCGCAATCGCCGCGTGCGAACAGTGCGGGCGAAACCGCGTCCCCGAGGTCCGCGAGCCGTTATCCTTGGACACATTTTGCCGGGAGCGTGGTGGCGGCGCGCCGAAGCTGATGCTTGCTCCCCGCGGCGGCTCGTCCTTGAAGGAGATACTGTCCAACACCGCAACCGCTCTCACGCTCGCAGCGGGACCGGAGGCGGGATTCAGCGACGGCGAGCAAGCGATGCTCGCCGCGGCCGGATTCGCCGCTGTCCGGCTCGGCCCGCGCGTGCTGCGCACCGAGACTGCGGCGCTCGCCGCGCTCGCGGCGATCAACGCGCTGCAGGGGGATTTCTAGGCTCCAGCCCGCGCGCGGCCACGTACAGCTCGACGGCGATCCGGTCGCCGCGCCGCGCCGCCTCCAGGAACTGCTGCTCGTCCCAGTAGCGCAGACCCATGGCGTGCAATTCCTTTCGAGCCTGAATCGCCTTTTCATCCGATTCGGCTTCGGCAACGCGCCTCCGGCTGCGCTCCCTTCGCGCAATCGCGAGAACGTCCCGGCCGATCGAGGCGACGATCTCGCGCTGCGCGGGGGGGAAATCGGCGAGCATCTCGGCGAAGACGTGCGCCGCGTGCCGATTGGCCTCGGCGCTCTCGCCGGCGAGGATGGAATCGACGCCTTTCTGCATCGCCTGCGGGTCGGGCGATTGCGCCGCGAGCCGCACGAACTGCTGCACCAGCGCGAGCATGCTGCCGAAGGCCTCGTCGGGCTCTTCGGTGGCCAGCGCCGGACCCGCCAAAAACGACGCCAGGGAGAAAACCAGCAATCCGCGCGTGATGCTCATGATTCGCCTCCTCCTGCCCGAAAGCCTCCGAAACGTAACGTCCGGCGCGGCCGCCCGGTTGACCGCACGGGCCGGTGCCTTAGAATCCTCCGAAAATTCAACGCTCAAGAAGAACGCATGACCGCATTGCCGCACCCGGAAGCCTTCGTGCGCTGGTTCCGCCAGGCCGCGCCCTACGTGCATGCATTCCGCGGCCGCACCTTCGTGATCGGCTTCGGCGGCGAGCTGGTTGCCGAGCACGCGCGGTTCGTGTCGTTCGTGCACGACCTGAACCTGCTCGCGGCGCTTGGGATTCGCCTCGCGCTCGTGCACGGCGCGCGCCCCCAGATCGAGGCGGAGCTGAAGGCCAAGGGCCAGCGGCCGCGGTACGCGCGCGGCCTTAGAATCACGGATGCCGCCGCCCTGACGGCGGTGAAGCACGCCGCCGGAGTCCTGCGCGTGGAAATCGAGGCGCTCCTGTCACAGGGCCTGCCCAATTCGCCGATGGCGGGCGCGCAGATCCGCGTCGCCTCGGGCAACTACATCACGGCGCGCCCGATCGGGGTCGTGCAAGGAGTGGACTTCCAGTTCACGGGAGAAGTGCGCAAGGTCGATGGCGCGGCGATCGCGCGGCGCCTGGAAGCGGGCGAAGTCGTGCTCGTGCCGCATATCGGCTATTCGCCCACCGGCGAAGTGTTCAACCTGGCGTGGGAGGACGTCGCCGAGAGCGTCGCGATCGCACTCAGGGCCGACAAGCTCCTGTTTCTCATCGACCGGCTGCCCGCGAACCCGAGAGGCGAGCCGCTGCACGAGCTCTCGGCGCGCGACGCCGATGCGCTCGCAAGAGCGGAATCCCCTGCGAAAAAGGCCTTGCGCAGCGCTCTGCGCGCGCTGGGGGGCGGCGTAGGACGCGTGCACCTGGTGCAGCGGCGCGCCGACGGCGGGACGCTCCTCGAGCTCTTCACCCACAGCGGCGTGGGCACCATGATCACTGCCGACCCGGTCGAGCGGCTGCGGCCGGCGAAGATCGACGACGTCGGCGGGATCCTCGCGCTCATCGAGCCGCTCGAGGCCGAGGGCACGCTCGTCAAGAGGAGCCGCGAGCTCCTCGAGCGCGAGATCGGCAATTTCGAGGTGATCGAGCACGACGGCGTGATCGTGGGCTGCGCCGCGCTCTACCCGTTTCCCGGATCGAGGAGCGGCGAGCTCGCGTGTCTCGCCGTCGCCTCCGAGTACCGCGACGCGGGCTACGGCGAGCGGCTGCTCCAGGCCTGCGAAGCGCGTGCACGTGCGCACAAGCTCCGTCGCCTCTTCGCGCTCACGACGCGCGCCGCGCACTGGTTCGTCACGCGGGGGTTCGAGGAGGCACCGGTCGCGGCGCTGCCGGAGCGCCGGAAAGCCCTTTACAACTGGAAGCGCGGCTCCAAGGTCTTCCTCAAGAAGCTATAATCGCCGCATGGCAAGGATGGTGAAGTGCGTGAAGCTGGGGCGCGAGGCCGAGGGACTCGATTTCCCGCCCTACCCCGGCGAGCTCGGCAAGCGCATCTGGGAGAACGTCTCCAAGGAGGCGTGGCAGCAGTGGGTGCGCCACCAGACCATGCTCGTGAACGAGAACCGCCTCAACCTCGCCGATCCGCGCGCGCGCAAGTACCTCGCCGAGCAGATGGAAAAGCACTTCTTTGGCGAAGGCGCCGACGTCGCCTCGGGCTACGTCCCGCCGAAGGCCTAGGTTTTCCTCGAGTAAGTCTTCACCCCGTCCGGGGTCCCCAGAAGCAGCAGATCCGCCCCTCGCCGGGCGAAGATGCCGTTCGTCACCACGCCCGCGATCTGGTTCAACTCGGCCTCGAGCTTCGGCGGATCGAGGATCGTGAGGCCGTGGCAATCGAGAATCAGGTTGCCGTTGTCCGTCCTGCAGTTCTCGCGCAGCACGGGATGGCCGCCGAGCCGGCGCAGCTCCCGTCCGACGTGGCTTCGCGCCATCGGGATCACTTCGACCGGGAGCGGAAACTTCCCGAGCACCGGCACGAGCTTCGACTGGTCGCAGATGCAGACGAACTTCTTCGCCACCGCGGCGACGATCTTCTCGCGCGTCAGCGCCCCGCCGCCGCCCTTCACCATGTAGAGGTGCTCGGTGATCTCGTCGGCGCCGTCCACGTACACCGGCAGCTCGTCCACCGAGTTGAGATCGAACACCCGGATGCCGTGCTTTCGCAGCCGCTCGGCGCTCGCTTCCGATGCCGCCACGGCACCTTCGATTCGGCCCTTGAGGGTCGCAAGGGCATCGATGAACTTGAAGACCGTGGAACCAGATCCGACACCCACCACCGCGTCCTCGACGACTTGCTTGAGCGCCTCGCGAGCGACCAACCCCTTTAGTTCGTCTTGAGTCATGTCACGGACGCGAACGATGCTAGCACAGTCGCCCGGGCGGACAACGCAAGCGGCCGCAACGCTGTCGACTTGCCCCGCAGGGCCGCGTGTGACAGTCTGTGGCAGAATGCCGCAGCGTGACTTCGAGCGCAGTCTTTAGGGAAGCTCTGCGCAAGTGACCGAACTGATGCGAACGAGGTCGATCATGCGC
>JBBINV010000008.1:0-77390 GCA_037443705.1 Betaproteobacteria bacterium
CGGCGGTCCAGTTCCGCGAGCCCGGGTACGTCGGCACCGTCGAGCGCGCGCTCGCCGACTCGGGGCTGCCGCCGGGGCTGCTCGAGCTCGAGGTGACCGAAAGCGTCCTGATGAGCGGCTTCGAGCACGTGGTTGCGACCCTGGAAGCGCTCGGGAAGCTGGGCGTGCGGATCGCGGTGGACGACTTCGGCACCGGCTACTCGAGCCTCTCGTACCTCAAACGCCTGCCGGTCGACAAGCTGAAGATCGACCGCTCGTTCGTGACCGAGCTCCCGGACGATTCCGACGGGCGCGCGATCGCGACCGCGATCGTGGGGCTCGCGCACGGCCTCGGCATGCGCGCCATCGCCGAAGGGGTGGAGAACGAGCGCCAGGCCGAATTCCTGCGCGCCTGCGGCTGCGAGGAGGCGCAGGGCTACCTCTACGCCCCGCCGCTCGCGGCGGCGGAGCTCGAGGCGCGCTACTTGAAATAGCGCGACGTGGTATTCTTCCAACTGGTTGTCTAGTTGGAGGCGGCCATGGGTGTGGTGGTAGGGGCGTTCGAAGCAAAGACGAAGCTGGCGGAACTGCTCGACAAGGTCGAGGAAGGCGAGATCGTCACGATTACGCGCCACGGCAAGGCCGTAGCCCGCCTGATGCCGATCGTTGCAGGTGACCGGGAAGCCCGACTGCAGGAGGTCATCGACGAAATCATCCGCACGCGCAAAGGCAAGGACCGCGGCGCGAAGCCCGGCTCGACCATTCCGGAGCTGATCAGGTCGGGGCGCCGCTACTGATGGCGTTTGTCCTCGACTGCTCGGTGACGCTGCCGTGGTTTCTCGAGGATGAACGGACTTCGTTTACCGACGGTCTGTTGTTCGCGGCGAAGCGGACCGAGTACTGGGTTCCTCCCCTCTGGTGCCTGGAATTCGCAAATGCGCTGCTTTCGGCCCAGCGAAAGCGAAGGATCGAGCGCGCGCGCCGACTGGAGGCGCTCGACCAGGTCCTGCGCCTTCTCATTCAGGTAGACGCGGAACCGCCGGATCTGACGGTTGTCAGCAATCTCGCGGAGAAGCACGGCTTGACCGTGTACGACGCGGCTTACCTCGAGCTCGCGATCCGGCGCGGCTTCGGCGTGGTGACGCTGGACCGCGAGCTGGCGCAAGCCTGCGCCGCGGAGGGCGTTATGGTTCAGGCGCCGGGCGGGGCGGGCGCGGCGCAAAAGCGCCAGCGATACAATGTGTAGTGGTGCGAACGTGAACGAGCACTAGATATATGGCAAAACCGCAGGTCTACGACGCATCCGCGATCCAGGCGCTGAAGGGGCTGGAGCCCGTGCGGCGCATGCCGGGGATGTACACGCACACGATCCATCCCCTTCACATCGTGCAGGAGGCGATCGACAACGCGGTCGACGAGGCGCTCGCCGGCTACGGCAGGCGCATCACCGTGAGCGTGCTCAAGGACGGCTCGTATCAGGTCGAGGACGAGGGCCGCGGCGTGCCGGTCGACATGCATCCGGTGGAGAAGAAGCCCGCGGTGGAGGTCGCCTTCACCATGCTGCACGCGGGCGGCAAGTTCTCGCGCTCGGGCGAGGGGGTGTACCACATCGCCGGGGGCCTGCACGGCGTCGGCGTCGCGGTCTCGAACGCGCTCTCGAGGCGGTGCGAGGTCACCGTGTTTCGCGACGGTTTTCGCCATCAGATCGGGTTCGAAGGGGGAGAGCTCAGGCAGAAACTGAGGAGCGAAAGGATCCGGGAAAAGCGCACCGGCACCGTGGTGCGGCTGTGGCCCGACCCGAAGTACTTCGACTCGCCGAACGTGCCGCTCGCCGAGCTGGAGCACCTGGTCCGGTCGAAGGCCTACTTGCTGCCCGGTCTGGTCACCGCATTGAGGATAGAAGGAAAGGACGAGAAGACCTGGCGCTACGAGCGCGGGATGCAGCAGTACTTCGAGTTCATGCTGCAGGGCCGGGAGCTCGTCGCCCCGCTTTTCACGGGGGACCGGTTCTTCGACGAAAAAGCGGCTCAGGCCCATTCCGAGATACAGGCCGGCGAGGGCGCCTCGTGGGCGATCGGCTGGGTTGCCGAGGGCGAGGTATTCGCCGACAGCCACGTGAACCTGATCCCGACGCGATCGGGCGGCACGCACGAGGCGGGATTCCGCAACGGCATCTTCGATGCGCTCGCCGCCTTCATGGAGACGCGCGCGCTCACGCCCAAGGGCGTGAAGCTGATTGCGGAAGACCTCTGGAGCCGCGCCTGCTTCACGCTCTCGGCGCGCATCGTGCGCACCCAGTTCCACGGCCAGACCAAGGAAAAGCTCACCACGCGGCACGCGAGCAAGCTCCTGGAGCTGTGCGTGCGCGACGCCTTCGAGCTGTGGCTCAACCAGCATGCCGCGGAGGGCGCGAAGATCGTCGAGCTGGCGATCGAGCAGGCGCTGAGCCGCCTGTCCAGGGGCAAGAAAGTGGAACGAAAGAAATCCAGCGGCATCGCCACGCTGCCCGGCAAGCTCGTCGACTGCGCGTCGGATGACACCACGAGGAACGAGCTCTTCATGGTCGAGGGGGATTCCGCGGGCGGCTCGGCCAAGGAGGCGCGCAACAAGGAGACGCAGGCCGTGCTGCCGTTGCGCGGCAAGGTGCTGAACACGATGTCGAAGGATGCGCGCACGGTCCTTGCCAACAAGGAACTGCAGGCGATCGCCACGGCGATCGGCGTGGATCCGCACGGGCCCGAGGACAAGCCCGACCTCTCGGGCCTTCGCTACGGCAAGGTCATCATCATGACCGACGCCGACGTGGACGGCGGCCACATCCAGGCGCTGCTGCTCACGTTTTTCTTCATGCACGCGCCGAAGCTCGTGGAGCTCGGACGCGTGTACGTGGCGCAGCCGCCGCTCTACAAGGTCGAGGTGGCCGCGCAGGGCAAGGGAAAACCCGCGCGCCGCCTCTACTGCCTGGACGACGACGAGCTGGAAGAAGCGCTCGAGGCGCTCAGGAAGGAGAAAGTGAAGGAGGGCGGGTGGGAGATCTCGCGCTTCAAGGGCCTCGGCGAGATGAGCCCGGAGCAGCTCTGGGAGACCACCATGAACCCGGACACGCGGCGGCTGATCCGGATGTCCTTCGACTCGAAGAACCTGCACAAGGCGAGACAGACCTTCGAGCTGCTCATGGACGCGGGCGAGGCCGAAGGGCGCCGCAACTGGATGCGCGAGCACTGGAAGAGCGTGGAGGCCGACGTATGAGGCGCAGGAAGCCGAAGCCGTTCTGGGAGCGCGCCTACAAGGGGCAAGCGTACTGGCTCGGAAAGCAAAAGCTCGGGCGCGTGAGCCTCGCGGGCGAGGGCGTGTACCGGTGGGAGGCGGCGGGACGCGCCGGCGCGGCCGGCGCGCTCGACAAGGCGAAGAAGGCGGTCGAGGCCGCGGTCGCGATGGCCGACAGACAATTCGATCTGTTCGATTGAACATGGACGACACCCGGACCGCAGACCTCTTCGCGCCCGAGAACGGCGACGACGCCGCGCCGATCGAGCGCCACGCCTCCCAGGCCTACCTCGGCTACGCCGTCTCCACGGTCAAGGCGCGCGCGCTGCCCGAGATCGCGGACGGGCTCAAGCCGGTGCAGCGACGAATATTGTTCGCGATGCATCAGAACAACATTTCCGGGTTCGCGAAATGCGCGCGCTACGTCGGCGAGGTCCTCGGGAAATACCACCCGCACGGCGATACCTCGACCTACGAGGCGCTGGTGCACCTCGCGCAGCCGTTCTCGATGCGCTATCCGCTCATCGAGGGCCAGGGCAACTTCGGCTCGCGCGACGGCGACGCCGCGGCCGCGTACCGGTACACCGAGGCGAGGCTGTCGAGGTTCGCAGAACTGGTTTTGAGCGAGATCGACGAGGGAACGGTAGATTTCGCGAAGAACTACGACGGCAAGTTCGAGGAGCCCCTGCTGCTTCCCGCGCGCCTGCCCTTCGGCCTGCTGAACGGCTCGTTCGGCATCCCGGTGGGGTTTTCCACGCGCATCCCGCCGCACAACCTGAAGGAAGTCGCGGTGGCCGCCGCGCACGTCATCCGGCACCCGCGCGCGAGCCTCGACGAGGTGCTCGGGCTTGTGCCCGGACCCGACTTCCCCGGCGGCGGGCAGATCATCTCGGCGCCGGAGGAAATCCGGCAGGCATACGAATCGGGCAGAGGCTCGCTTCTGCTCCGGGCCCGCTACGAGACCGAAAGCCTCGCGCGCGGCCAGTGGCGCATCGTGGTGACGGAATTGCCGCACGGCGTGTCGTGCCGCCAGGTGATGCAGGAGATAGAGGCGCTCGTAGACCCCAAGGCCGACAAGCGCCTGCGCCAGTTCATCCTCGACCAGGTCGAGGCGGTGCGCGACGAATCCGACCGCAAGTCCAGGCTCCGGCTGGTGATCGAGCCGCGCTCCTCGCGCCAGTCGCCCGAGGAGACGATGAAGGCGCTCCTCGTGCACACGAGCCTCGAGACGCGCGTCTCGGTGAACCTCACCTGGCTCGGCCTGGACGGCCTGCCCGAGACCAAGGACCTCGTCTCGATCCTGCGCGAATGGGGCGAGTGGCGCGTCGCCACGGTGCGCCGGCGCACCGCGCACCGCCTCGCGAACTGCGAGGAGCGGCTGCACATCGTGATGGGCCGCCTGATGGCCTTCGTGAAGATAGACGCGATCATCAGGTTGATCCGCTCCTGCGAGGATCAGGCGCAAGCAAGACGTGAATTGAAGGAAACGTTCAAATTCTCGGAGCGCCAGGCCGAGGACATCGTCAACCTGCGCCTCGGGCAGCTCACGCGGCTGGACGGGGTGAAGCTGAACGAGGAACGCAAGAGCCTCGAAGCCGAAAGAAAGGGCCTGAAGGAGATCCTCGGCGACGAGAAGGTCCTCAAGAAGCTCGTCGTAGCCGAGCTGCTCGAGGACTCGAAGCGGTACGGCGATGCGCGCCGCACGCTCATCCGGCCCGCCGAGCGCGCCGCGGTGGAGCGCACCGTGATCGAGGAGCCGGTCACCGTGATTCTCTCGCGCAAGGGCTGGGTGCGCGCGCGAAGCGGCCACGGCATCGACATGGACACGGTGTCGTTCAAGGACGGCGACGCCCGGTATCTCGAGCTCGAGTGCAAGACCACCGACAGCCTCGCGGTGCTCGCCGCGGGCGGCAAATGCTTCACGCTCGACGCCGGGGCGCTCCCGTCGGGCCGCGGCGACGGCGCGCACGTGAACACGCTCGTCAACTCGGGCGCCGACGACATCGTCTGGATCGGAACGGGCGACCCCGCGACGCCGCTCCTCATGGCGAACTCGGGCGGCAACGGCTTCGTGTGCAGGCTGGGCGATCTCGCGACCAAGACAAGGCAGGGAAAGGACTTCATGACGGTGCCCGAGGGCGCCAGGGCGCTCGCTCCGGTGAGGATCGGGAGCGAGCCGCTCGCGGCGGCGTTGTCTTCGGATGCGCGGCTGCTCGTGTTCCCGCTCGAGGAGATCCCCGCGCGCCCGAACGGCGGCGTCGGCGTGCAGCTGATCGCGCTGCCCGAGGGCGAGCGCCTCGCCGGCGTGGCGGTGACCGAGGGAAAGGTACTGGAGGTCTCGGGAATGAAAAGAAAGAGCCGGACGACGGTGTCTCTCGACGCGAAGGCCCTCGCCGGGCACTTGGGCAAGCGCGCGCAGCGCGGCAGGGTCTGCGACGTCGGCTTCCGGCCCGACCGGCTGGGCCGCTGACGCATGGCCGTCTTGGCCTTCAAGCCGACCGCGGCGCTCCAGCCGGTGATCGCGCCGGCCGCGATCCTGCTCGGGGCGGCGCTCGCGCTCGCAGTGGGGCCGGAGCTGCCGCCTTCGCTCGAAGGCCTCAAGGTGCTCGGGCCCTATCTCGTGCTCGGGCTCGCGTGCGCGGTCGCGTACGGGTTCAATCGCGGCCGCGCATTCATCGCCGCGGCCTCGCTCCTGGCCGCCTACACCGGCTGGCACGTCTCGGAGGCGTACCTCGGCGGCGGGTTCGCGGCGCGCGCGGTCTACACCGGCGCCGCGGTGCTCGTGCCGTTCAACGTGCTGCTCGCGCTCGCGTTTCCCGAGCGCGGCGTCTCGCACCACCGCGACTATCGCTGGCTCCTCGGCGTCGCGCTCGAGATCCTGGTGGTCGCCTGGATCGCGGGCGCGGGCAAGACCGAGTTTTCCGGCATGGTCTGGCTCACGGTGCTCGATCACTGGCTGCTGCGCGGTCCGCCCACGCCCTGGCTCGCGCGGATCCTGTTCGCGGCCGCGATCGGCGCCGCGATCTGGCGCGCCTGGCCGCGGCACGCGCCGCTCGACATCGGGATCGGCGCGGCGCTCGCGGCGCTGTTCATCGCCTGCGAGTGGAGCCGCTCGCCCGGCGTGTTCGTCACCTTCGTGATTACCGCCGGGATCGTGCTGCTCGTCGCGGTGCTGCAGGAATCCCACCGGCTCGCATTCCGCGACGAGCTCACGGCGCTTCCGGCGCGGCGCGCGCTGATCGAGGCGCTCGCGGGACTGGGGCCGCACTACGTGCTCGCGATGGTCGACGTCGACCACTTCAAGAAGTTCAACGACACCCATGGCCACGACATCGGCGACCAGGTGCTGCGCCTGGTGGCGGCGCGGCTCGCCGAGACGGGCGGCGGCGCGCGCGCCTACCGCTACGGGGGCGAGGAGTTCACGGTGCTCTTTCCGGATGCCACGCTCGCGCAGGCGCTCGGGCACCTGGAGGAAACGCGCCGCGGCATCGAGCGCTACCGGATGGCGGTGCGCGGCCCCGGCCGCCCGAGGGACGCCGAGGAGGGCACGAAGCACCGCGGCCAGGCGCGCGGCGGCGATGCGCCCGAGAAGCTGCTTTCGGTCACGGTCTCGATCGGCGTCGCGGCGGCCGACCGCAGGAGCGCCCCCGAGCGCATCCTCAAGCTCGCCGACGAGGCGCTCTACCGGGCCAAGCGCGCCGGCCGCAACCGCGTAAGCCGCTAGTTTCCGGAGATCGTCGTCTTCGCCCAGTCGAGCACGATCGCAAGGCGCGGCGGCAGCAGCGCCTCGGCTTCGTCGCAGGAGACCCAGCGCCATTCGTCGTGCTCGGGGCGGCCGAGCTCGTCCGAGACCGGGAGCTCGATCGATTCCTCCTCCGTCTCGGCGAGGAAATAGCGCGCGACCTTGCCGCCCGCGTAGGGCAGGGTTTCCCGGCTCGCCTCGCCGAACGGATAGTCGAGGTCGGTGAGCCCGGTTTCCTCGGCCACCTCGCGCCGCGCGCATTCGAGCTCGCTCTCGCCCGGCGCGACGAGCGCCTTGGGGAAGTCCCAGCCGGCGCATGCGCGCAGCACGAGCGGCCGTACGCCCTGCGCGGTGCGCCGGAACACCACCGCGCCCGCCGAGCGCACGAGCGGTTTCGCCTTCATCGGTCCGATTGTAGCCGCGCGGCTACAATCGGCCGATGGCACGAAGCGCGCGCGACCGGATGGCCCTGTTCCTGGAGGTGCTCGCCTTCTCGGCGCACAAGCATCGCGCGCAGCGCCGCAAGGACCGCCACGCCTCGGCCTACATCAACCACCCGATCGCGCTCGCGCGGGTGCTGCACAACGAGGGCCGCGTCACCGATCCGGTGACGCTCGCCGCCGCGATCCTGCACGACACGATCGAGGACACCAGGACGCGCCGCGCGGAGCTTGCGCGCGCCTTCGGACGCGCCATCGCCTCGGTCGTCTGGGAGGTGACCGACAACAAGCGCCTGGCGAAGCGCACGCGCAAGCGCCTGCAGATCGAGCATGCGCCGCATCTGTCCGCGCGCGCCAAGCTCGTCAAGCTCGCCGACAAGATCTGCAACCTGCGCGACATCCGGCGCGCGCCGCCGGTCGGCTGGTCGCGCCGCCGCAAGCGCGAGTACTACGAGTGGGCAAAGCGCGTGGTCGACGGGCTTCGCGGCGTGCATCCGGGGCTCGAGCGCGCCTTCGACCGGGAGTACCGGCGAAGACCGCGATAGGACGTGCCGTAGCCTCGGGATCCCGCCCAGCGGCCTCACCAGGGGCCGGATCGGCTTGCGCCGCCGCTGGCCTAGAATCTGCGGCGGGAGGCACGGATCATTCATGGAATCGCTGTTCTGGCCTGCCGCCGGACTGCTCGGCGTGCTCGCGCTGGCCGCTATCCGGCTCTACAACCGGCTGGTCGCGGACCGGAACCTCGTGCGCCAGGGCTTCGCCGATATCGACGTGCAGCTGAAGCGCCGCGCCGACCTCGTGCCGCGCCTGGTCGAGGCGGTGCGCGGCTACGCTTCCTACGAGAAAGCCCTCCTCAGCGCGGTGACGGAGCTCCGGGCGAGCGCCCTCGGGGCCGAGCGCCTCCCGGAGCGATTCGAAGCCGAGCGCGCGCTCGGGGCGCAGCTGAGGAGCCTCGTCCTCCTGCAGGAGAGCTACCCGCAGCTCAAGGCGGATGCGAACTTCCGCGACCTCTCGGCGAAGCTCGTCGAGGTCGAGGACCATCTTCAGTACGCGCGCCGCTTCTACAACGGCGCGGTCAAGCAGTACCTCACGCGGATCGAGTCGTTCCCGGATCTGCTGGTCGCGCGGCCGCTCGGCTTCGCGCCCATGCCGTTCTTCGAGACCGACGACCGCGAGCCGGTGAAGGTGGGCCTTTGAGAGGCCCGGTTCTCGCGGGGATCCTGGCGCTCGCTTCGTTCGCGCTCCGCGCCGAGGAGCGCGTGCTCGACTTCCGGAGCGAGATCCGGATCGAGCGCAGCGGCGCGCTCGAGGTGAAGGAGCGCATCGAAGTGGAGGTCGAGGGGCGGAACATCCGGCGCGGCATCCTGCGCGATTTCCCGACCGACTACCGCGACCGCTACGGCGTGCGCGTCCGGGTGCCGTTCGAAGTCTGGCGCGTCACGCAGGACGGGCTGCCCGCGCGCTGGGCACTCGAGCGCCTTGCCAACGGTGCGCGCATCCGGATCGGCGATCCCCGGGTGCTGCTTTCGCGCGGGCGCCACGTCTACGAGATCACCTACCGCACCGCGCGCCAGATCGGCTTCTTCGAGCGGCACGACGAGCTCTTCTGGAACGTGAACGGCAACGGCTGGACTTTCGCGATGGACCGCGTGGCGGCCGAGGTCGCGCTGCCGGCTGCGGTGCCCGCAAGCGCGCTGAAGCTGGAGGCCTACACCGGCCCGCAGGGCGCGCGCGACCGGCACTACGAGGCGCAGGCGCGCGAGGGCGGCGCCTTGTTTCGCACCACGCGCCGGCTCGGCCCCTACGAAGGGCTCACCCTCGTGCTCGGGTTTCCGAAGGGCGTGGTGACGCCGCCGGGCGCGCTCGATCGCGCGCGCTGGTTGGCCGAGGACAACCTCGGCGCGGTGACGGGGGCGGCGGGGCTGTTGCTTCTGGCGGCGTTCCTGGGCTGGCGCTGGATGCGCGTCGGGCGCGATCCGCGCGCGGGGCCGACGTTCCCGCGCTACGACCCGCCGCCGGGACTGGGCGCGGCGGGGGTACGCTACGTGAACCGCATGAGCTACGACGACCGCTGCTTCGCGGCGGCGCTCGTGGGACTTGCACAGCGCGGCTACCTCAGGATCCGGCAGCAGGGCGATCGCTACACGCTGGAGCGCACTGCAAAGGCCGTCACCTGGCTCCCGGCCGAGCAGCGGCTCGCGAACGGGCTGTTCCGCGGCGGCGCCGGCACCGTATCGTTCGGCCGCGAGCACGACCCTGCGCTCCAGGGCGTGCGCGATGACCTGCGGTCGGACCTGCAGGAGCAGTTCTCGGAGAAACTGTTCAGCCGCAATCAAGGGTCGTTCTTCACCGGCGCCGCGATAGCGGTCGCCGCCGCGTTCGCGATGTTCGTGCTCGAGGCGCCGCCGCTGTTCCTCGGCGCGGTGGCCGCGGCGATGGTCGCGCTCCTGCTCGTCTTCTGGCGGCTGCTGCCCGCGTACTCCGTAGAAGGGCGCAAGCTACAGGATGCGATCGAGGGCCTGAAGCAGTATCTCGGCGTCGCCGAGGCCGACGAGCTGCGCCGCATGAAGGCGCCGCCGCAGACGGGCGAGGAGTTCGCGCGGCTGCTTCCGTACGCGGTGGCGCTCGACGTAGAAAAGACCTGGGTCGATCGTTTCACCGCCACGCTCGGCGCCGCGGCGGTCGCGGCCGCGGTGGCGGACTACTACAGCACCGATTCCGGCGGCGGGCTGTTCGATCGCGGCGGCACCGGCGGTCTCTCCGATTCGATTTCCTCGCTCGGCGACACCGTGGCGGCGGCCTCCACGCCGCCCGGCTCGAGCTCCGGATCGTCGGATGGCGGCGGAGGGGGCTCGGGCGGCGGCGGCGGCGGTGGCGGTGGCAGCGGCTGGTAGAAAAACCGGGACAGACCCGGTTTTCCGGCCCCGTTCGTTTCAGACGAGGATTCGCTCGCGCGAGAGATAGTGCCGCCGCCAGGTCTCGAAGTCGACCTTGTCCTGCAATTCGATCCGCGCCTGCTGCTCGAGCGACTCGGCCGCCATGCGCTCGAACCGCACCTGCGCCCCGGGCGCGAGCGGCCGGCGCCGGATCGCGGCGGCGTGCCGCGCCGAATGCTCGAGCACGAACCGCGTGTAGGAATTGCCGTGCGCGCGCGCCATCTCCTCGAGGATGCGCGCGGAAGGGGTGGTTTCGGGGTCTTTCAGGCGGCGAATCGCCTCCTCGACCGAGTCCGAATAAGCCCGTCCCCCGAGCATTCCGTCGAGCGCGGCGGCGACCCACCCGCACTCCCGCAGCAGCTCCTCGCCCCAGGCTCGAAGCTCGACCGGCCGCGAATCCCGCTCCAGCTTCAGCCCCGGCTCGCGCCCGCGCCCGGCGACGAGCTCCTGGTTGCGCCGGATCGCCGCGATCTCGGCGGGCGAGTCGGGCGGGCTCTCCGCGAGCAGGCAGCGCAGCAGGAACGCATCGAGCAGGCGCATGGTGCGCGCGGAGATCCCCACCGGCTCGAACGGGTCGAGGTCCATGAGGCGCACCTCTACGTACTCCACGCCGCGCTCGCGAAGCGCATGCAGCGGCCGTTCGCCCGGGCGGATGCGCCGCTTGGGGCGGACCTTGCCGTAGAACTCGTTCTCGATCTGGATGAGCGAGGTCGAGAGCTGCCGGTAGCCGTCGACGAGGTAGCCTTTGCCGTCGCCCTCTTCGCCGCGCACGCCGATCGCCTCGTACGCGGGCCAGGGTTCGAGCATCGCCTTCTCCAGCGCCGCGCCGTAGTCCTCGAGACTGTTGAAGCTCGCGACGATCGAGCTCTGGGCCTCGCTCTGGTACCCGAGCCGCCCCATGCGAAGCGTGGTCGCGTGCGGCAGGTAGAGCGTGCCGGGAGTGAGCGTTTCCAGGCGGTGGTCGCGGCGCTCGACGAACGAGGCGCACGCCGCGGGCGAGGCGCCGAAGAGGCAGTAAAGAAGCCAGCCCCCTCGCTGGAAGTTCCTGAGCAGCGCGAAGTAGTCGCCGTTTCCGAGCCCCGGCAGCGACCAGTTGTAGTGGATGCCGCTGATCATCTGCATGCGCCGGCCGTAGCGGTAGGCAAGCCCGTTGCGGTAAACGGTCTTCGCGCGCCCGATGTTCGAGCCCCCGTAGTTCCCGAGCGGGATCCGGTCGTCGGCGGGAAGCCCGCAGGGCATGCTCGCGCACCACAGGATCTCCTCGCCGATCGCGCCGTACACCGCCTGGTGGATTTGCGTCAGCTCCTCGAGGCAGTCCTCCGGGCTCGCGTGCACGCCGGTGATGAGCTCGAGCTGCGACTCGCTGAAATCGGTCGTGATCGAGGGGTGCGCGAGCGCCGAGCCGAGCGCGCGCGGGTGGGGGGTCATCGCGAGCTTGCCGTCGGGCTGCACGCGCAGCGATTCCTTTTCGATGCCGCGGCGCATGCCCCTCACGATGTCGGGGGACAGACCGCGCAGCTTTTCTTCGAGCGTCGTCACCGGGGGTATCGAAAAAAGACCCCGCGTGCGCGGGGTCTTCGGGCTGTGGAAAGAGGCGCGAGGATATCAGGCCGGAACGGGTTCCCGCTCCTTCTCGCCCGTCTGCGGCGCGGATGCCGGCGCCGCCGGCCCGGGCTGCCGGCGGCGCTCTTCCTCCTTCGGCTTGGACCGGCGCTCTTCTTCGGCGCGCTGCAGCCAGTACTCGCGTTCGAACTCGTAACACATAGCGAACCTCCATTCGATTGCGTGCAGTGGTGCAGGCCCATGCTATGCCCGGGTAAGGTAAAAATCAAAGAAAACTGCCGATACGATGACCCCATGAGCCTTCCCGTTCCCGTACCGCGGCGCCACCTCCATACCCGCACCATAAGCTGCGAGGGCTACGAGCGCGACGACGGCCTGTTCGACATCGAGGCGCGGATCGTAGATACCAAGACCTACGACGTCGACGAGCCCTGCCGCGGCCACCGCGAGGCGGGTGCGCACGTGCACGACATGCAGGTGCGCCTTACGCTCGATCGCGAGATGACCGTGCGCGCAATCGAGGTCGTAACGAACCATGCGCCCTACGCGCCATGCGGCACGGTCGCGCCCGGCTACAGGAAGCTCGTAGGCGCGCGCATCGGCGCGGGCTGGCGAAAGGCGGTCGCGGAAGCGGTCGGCCGCACCCGGGGCTGCACCCACATCACCGAGCTCCTCATGCCCGCGGCCACCGTCGCCTTCCAGACCATGGGCAGCTGGCCGAAGAAGGGCGAGGTCGCCACCGAATCGCAACCGGGCACCGACAGGAAGAAGCCCTACTTCATCGACGGCTGCAAGGCCTGGGCCTCGGATGGCGAGGTGGTGAAGAAGCTTTTCCCCCTGCACTACAAGGGCCCGCTCTGAGAAACTGCGGTTGACCTCGGTCAACCCGGCGCCGCAACGGCGCCGTACGCTGGGCCGGGACGGATCGCGCGGGGGCGCATGCCGCAGCGGCTGATGGATCGCCTGGACATGCTGCGCAGGGTGTTCGACATCCTGCCGCTCGGCATCTGGATCCTCGACCGGCGCGGCCGCATCCAGTACGGCAACGCCGCGGGCCGCGCGATCCGGAAGGGCACGCGCTACGCAGGGCCCGGGAAGTACGGCGCGCACAAGGGCTGGTGGGCCGCCACCGGCAGGCGCATCCGGCCGCACGAGTGGGGCGCGGCGCGCGCGATCGCGAAGGGCGAGGTCTCGATCGACGAGGAGATCGAGATCGAGTGCCTCGACGGCAGCCGCAAGACGATTCTTCACTCGGCGCTTCCGGTGCGCGATGCGGGCGGACGCCTCGCGGGCGTGATCGTCGTCAACCACGACATCACCGAGCGCAAGCACCTCGAGGAGCAGCTCCGCACCCTCGTCGACCGCGACCCGCTCACGGGAGCGTGGAACCGGCGGGCCCTGTTCGAATTCCTCGGCGGCGAAATCGCACAGGCGCACCGGCACCGCACGCCGCTCGCGCTCGTGATGTTCGATATCGATCATTTCAAGCGCGTGAACGACCGCTACGGCCACCAGGCGGGCGACGCGGTGCTCGTGCGCCTGGCCGAAGTCGTGCGCGCGGAGCTGCGGCGCGGCGACCGGCTGGTGCGCTACGGGGGCGAAGAGTTCCTCGTGATCGCGCCGGGGATCGGCCTGCGGCAGGCGGCCTCGCTCGCCGCGCGCCTGCGCCGCGTCGTGGCGGCTACGAAGTTCGAGGCACTTGCGCGAATCACCTGCAGCTTCGGCGTCTGCGCCTACGAGAAGGACCCGGACGCGGACGCGCTCATCCGGCGCGTGGACGACCTGCTGTACGCCGCGAAGCAGGCCGGGCGCAACCGCGTGGTCGCCGGCTCGGCTACGCCATCCCGAGCTTCGCGAACGCGAGGTAGAGCTCGCGGCACGCCCACGCGTCGGTCGCGGCGTACGCGACCTGCTGCGGCGAAAGCCGCGCGGCGGCCCAGTTTGAGGTCTTGATCCCCTTGGGGATCCGGAAGCCGAGGAACATCGCGGCGAGGTTGCGCACGCCCGATTGCGCGAGGCCCGCGCGCTTCGCCGCGAGCCCGAGGTCCAGCATGTTCTCCTCATGAAACGGAAACACCGTCTTCAGTTCGCGCAAGTCATCGGCGAGCCCCACGCCGGTCTTCAGGATGTGCTTCGAGCCGAGGATTTCGCGCAACGCCGGGGAAAAGTCCATCCGCTTCAGCGGCAGCAGGTACACCGCGCCGCTCCCGGCGAGCTGTACGAGCGCGGGAGGGTGCCGCTCGCCCGGCCGGAAGGAGGGGCGCGTCTCGGTGTCGAACCCGAGCAGCGTCTCGTGCCTGAGCCTCGCCAGCGCGTGCTCGAGCTGCGCCGGCGTCTCCACCAGCGTCACCGGCCCCTCGTAGCGCCGCACCGGCAGCGCGTTCACTTCATCCCGCGAGATTTCGCGCGGCAGGGTCATGTACGATTGTCGCATTCCAGCCCAGGGAGAGCCCGATGATTCACGTCGTCGCCGTCATCACCGCCAGGCCCGGAATGCGCGGGAAGATACTGGAGGCGTTCAACGCCAATGTCCCGAACGTGCGCGCGGAAGCAGGCTGCATCGAATACGGCGCCGCGGTCGATCTCGACCCGGCGCTCAGGTTCCAGACCGCGATCGGCCCGGACACCTTCATGGTCGTGGAGAAGTGGGCGAGCGCGGAGGCGCTCGAAGCCCACGCCGCCGCCCCGCACATGGCGGCCTACGCGGCCAGGGTGAAGGACTGGATCGCCACGCGCACCATCCACGTCCTTTCGCCCGCCTAGCATTGGCGCCCCGCGAAAGCGGGGACCCCCGCGATTCGGGGTCTGACCCCGTTTTCGGTTCGCGAAAGCGGGAACCCAGGCATGCGATCATTCGGCATGCCCCGCCCCATCCTCGACGAATCCCGCATCCACCCCGCGATCCGCGACAAGGTGGCCACCAACCGCACCGACATCGTGCGCGAGGTCGAGGCCGCGATCGCCGCGAACCCGGTCGTCGTGGTCGGCATGCGCCAGAACCCCTGGCCGCGGAAAGCCCGAAGGCTGCTCGATCGCGCGGGGATCGCCCATGCCTACCTCGAGTACGGCAGCTACCTCTCGGAGTGGCGCCGCCGCAACGCCCTCAAGATGTGGACCGGCTGGCCCACCTTCCCGATGGTGTTTGTGAAGGGCGTGCTGGTAGGTGGCGCGGACGACCTCGTGAAGCTCATCGAGAGCGGTGAGCTGAAGAAGCTCCTTGCGTAGGACACCTGCGGCGCGCGCACCGCGCCTCTCGCACAACGTCTACGTCGTCGAGCTCGACCCCGCGGTGCTCGGGACCCGGCGCTTTCGCGCCCGCAACCCGGGCTACGTCGCCGGCAAGCCCTGCGTCTACGTCGGCATGACGGGCCTGCCGCCCGGCGAGCGCTTCCAGAACCACAAGGCGGGCGTGAAGGCCAACTGGTACGTGAAGAAATTCGGGCTGGGGCTGCTGCCGGAGCTTTTCGCGCACCTCAATCCCATGCCCTACGAGGCGGCGCAGGCGATGGAGCGGGAGCTCGCCGACGAGCTGCAGGAAAAGGGTTGGGCGGTCTGGCAGGCCTGAGCGCGCGGCAAAGGGCTAGTAGCCCATCCGCATGCAGCTGTCGTCCTGGTCCTCGGCCTCGATGAGGACCGCGAGGTCGAGCGTGTCGATCAGCGTCAGCGTCGCGAAACTGATCTTCGTTGCCATGGAGCCTCGGGCGTCGGGCCGGGAAGGCAAAGGCACGGTATCACTGGCGGACGGTCGAACCAATCCGGCCCGTTCGAACGTGCATTCAGGGCCGCTGCGCGGGCACGCGCAAGGGGCCGGGCCATGGGGCGATCGCACGGAGATTGCATATGTGCAATCATTCGACGTGCCCCGGATTGCCATCGACACTGACATATTCGCCGCCGCGTTGCTCGGCGAGGGGGCTGCGAACCGCCTGATCGGCGCGGCGCTGGAGGGCCGGTTCGAGCCGGTCATGGGGTCGGCGCTGTATGCCGGGCACGAAGCCGTGCTCGCCCGGACGGCGCTGTTCGCCCGCTGCCGGCTGTCGGCGGCGGAGCGCGACGAGCTGTTCGACATCTACGCCGCGCGCTGCCGGCGGACGAGGATCTACGATCTCTTGCGGCCCAACCTGCGCGACGAAGCCGACAACCACCTCGTCGAGCTCGCGGTTGCCTCCGGCGCGCAGGCGATCGTCACGCGCAACAAGCGCGATTTCGCCGGAGCGGAACTGAAGTTCGAGAACCTGGCGGTGCTGACGCCCGCCGAAACCTTGAGGAGAAAGACATGGCTGCCCTGATCATCCGCCTCCCGGAAGGCAAGCGCGAGCGCCTGAAGGACCTCGCGCGCCAGCGCAAGCAGAGCGTCACCAAGCTCTTCGACGAGATGGCGACCGTGATGCTCGCGGAATTCGACGCCGAGACGCGTTTCCGCGCCCGGGCCGCCCGCGGCGCCGGCAAGGCAAAGCGCGGCCTGCGGCTGCTCGCCACGGCGCGAGGCCGGTAGGGCGCCGGGCGCGCGATCGGCAGGACGGCATGGACCGCTCCGAGCGCTTCTACAAGATCGACCAGATGCTGCAGGGCGGGCGGTGCGTCGCGTTCGTGAAGCTGCAGGAGGCGCTGGGCGTCTCGCGCGCGCAACTGAAGCGCGACCTCGCCTACATGCGCGAGCGCCTCAACGCGCCGATCGAGTACGACCGCGACGCGAACGGCTACCGCTTCGGCAGGCCGCGCGCGGGCCCGCGCTACGCGCTGCCGGGCCTTTGGTTCTCGGCCGCCGAGATCCACGCGCTGCTCACCATGCAGCACCTGCTCGAGAACCTGCAGCCGGGGCTGCTCACGCCGCACGTCAAGCCGCTCCTTGCGCGCTTCGCGGCGATCCTCGGCTCGGGCGATCATTCGCACGAGGAGGTGGCGAGGCGGGTGCGGGTGCTGCACCTCGCGGCGCGCGAGATGCAGCACGAGCACTTCGCCGCCGTGGCGCAGGCGACCCTCGGCCGAAGGCGCCTGCGGATCCGCCACTACAACCGGATCGAGGACCGCGAGACCGAGCGCACGATCTCGCCGCAGCGCCTGGTGCACTACCGCGACAACTGGTACGTGGACGCGTACTGCCACCTGCGCGGGGACCTGAGAAGCTTCGCGGTGGACGCGATCCGCGCCGCCGAGCCGCTCGATGAGCGGGCGAAGGAGGTCCCGAAGGCGGAGCTCGACGAATACCTGAAAAGCGGCTACGGCATCTTCGCCGGCCGCAAGGTCACCTGGGCGAAGCTGAGGTTCTCGCCGCTTGCGGCGCGCTGGGTCGCGGCGCAGCGCTGGCACTCGAAGCAGCGCGCCGCGTTCGACGGCGACGGGAGCTACCTCCTCGAGGTTCCGTACGCCGACGACCGCGAGCTGGTGATGGACATCCTCAAGTACGGTCCCGAGGTCGAGGTGCTCGCGCCGGCGGGGCTCCGGTCGCGCGTTGCCGCGCAGCTCGCCGCCGCATCGAAGCGCTACCGCTAGGCGCCCGCGGCGCGCATTGCAAAAGCGCAGTACTCGCAGCCGCGGCCCGGCGCCGGGGCGTCGCCCGCTTCGAGCGTGCGGCGGATCTCCAGGAGCGCCGGCTCGACCCAGGCGTCATCGCCGTCGTAGGGAATGAGCTTCACCCGGAACTCGAGGTGGTTCGCGAACGCATCCAGGTCGCGCCGGCCGTTCGCGTAGACGAACCAGCCGCGCTTCGAGACGGGCAGGCCCTGCCGGCGCAGGAGCCACTGGTAGAACTCCATCTGGCGCTTGTAGCCGTCCTGCCATTCGGCATCCAGCGTCACCTCGGCCTCCTTCGAGGTCGCCTTGTAGTCGGCCACGATCAGCTCGCCGGTGCCGAGGTCCCGCCACAGGTCGTCGATCGCGCCGAAGAGCTCCAGCCGCGTCGCCTCGTGCACCGTGCGCACGCCCTTGAAGTTGGCGCGCCACGCGTCGAGCTGGGGGTGCGCATGCGGCACGGCATTCAACCCCGCCGCGCGCATGTACGGGTGCGGCTCGCCGCGCGCCCGGCAGGCGTCGAACTCCTTCTTGAGCAGCGCGTCCACGGCCGAGTTGAGATTGAAGGGGAACCCCGCGGGCCGCGCGATCCCGAGGCGCCGGTCCAGGTAAAAGCACCTCCGGCACTCGACGAAGAGGTCCACTTTCGAGCGGCTGAGGGCGAAGGGCTTCTCGGAGGCGGGATCGAAGAGATTTCTTGCCATGATCGAGCTTACTCCCCCGATGGCTCGCGCCTTGACGTTGCCGCGGATTCGTCTTACCTGCGCCCGAGTGCCTGCCGGACCAGGGCGACGCATTCCTCGTAAGCGGGGTTGAAATCGAGCGTCTCGAGCGCCGCGAACGTCGTGCGCAGCGGCTTGTCGTGCGTTTCCAGCCGCTTCAGGATCAGGTCGCGTCGCGAAGCAAGGATGTCCCGGATGGGTATCGGGGTCTCCGGCGCCCTCGTGGCAACTAGCGCAAGATCGAACAAGTCGCGCGAAGTGAACTCATGCGCGCGGTGCCGGACCTTCTTTGCAATGATTTCCGTCGTCGTCTCGACCTGCACCTCCCTGCCGAGCACGGATTCCCTGACGGAGGGCGTCTTGGTCAGAGGGGCGGAGACCACGAAGTCGATTTCCCCTTCCGGAAAGAACAGCTTCACGAAGCCCGCCTGCTCGACGTACTTGTCCGTGAGCGCCTCGGCCGCGGCGCTGACGCGCGGACTCAGGTGGGACAGGTATTGCGGGTCGGTGAGGAAGATGTCGATGTCCTTGCTGTGGCGGTGGTGGTAGCGGCGCATCAGCACCGTACCGCCGCCGAAGGTCCACTGCTCGAGGGCGGGCGCCGCTTCGGCAACGAAATCGATGAGCGCGAGCGCCCGCTGGAACAGGATTTCCCAGGGCTTCAGGCCGCTTTCGGCCACGCCTCATCCCGCATCGTGACGCCGAGCTGATCGGCGATCTTCTGCACGTTCTTTTCCACCTTGCCGGCCTTGCCCCATGCGCCTACTTGCTGAATGAGGCCGCCGAGCAGGGATGCCGGCGCCTCCTCGATCAGCGCGATGAAGTGCGCTTCCTTCCCCGGCGTGGGCTTTCCGGACAGAAGGGCGTGCACGAGCTCCTCCGGCGTGAGGGCCTGCTTGAAGCTCACGCTCGCGGTCGTGCAGGCCATGCCGATGAAATCGGGCTGCTTGGCCTTCGCCTCTGCCGGTCCCACTGCCAGCTTCATTCCCAGCTTCTCCAGGATCGCCTCTGCCTTTTTCACGCCCAGGTCCGGATACAGCCCGTTCTCCAGGCGGTTCAGCGTGTTGCGCGACAGCCCCGCCTCGGCAGCAAGCTGCGCCTGCGTCCAGGCGCGCGCCACCCGTTGCCTGCGGATGATCTTGCCGAGCTCCTGGACAAACATACATGTTATCCAAAAAGCACAATATTTTGTGCAATATAATTCGATCCGACTGACCCTGTCAAGCCGATCCGCGGATCTTGACCGTGAGAGGGTCGGAACGGAAAATAAGGCTTAAAGTCTTAAAGTCAACGAAAACCCCATGCGAACCATCGAGATCGATTTCGAAGTCTTCAAGGCGATTACTGCGCGCCGCCCATCGGAGGACGTCACCGAAAACGACGTGCTGCGGGAGCTTTTCGGGCTTCCCCGCAGGAAGCCCGCAACGCCGGCGGCGCCGGCGCCGATCGCGGCGAATGACTGGGTTGCCAAGGGCGTGCGCTTTCCGGCCGGAACGGACTTCAGGGCCGTCCACAAGGGTCAGACTTACTTGGCCCGCGTCCAGGGCGGCGCGCTCGTGCTGAACGGCAAGCGCTACGATTCGCCCTCGGCTGCCGCCGTCGCCGTCACCGGAAGCGCGGTCAACGGCTGGCGATTCTGGGAGGCGCGCATGCCCGGGGACTCAGCCTGGAAGATGATCGAGTCGCTGCGTCGATCAACCCGATAGGCGCCGCCGCGGCCTCGAAGAAAGAAGTACCGCTGCGGTCCTGCAACCGGTGTGGCTCACGCCCTGAGCCACCGCGGCCCCAGACTGGATTCTCGATCCGGTAAAGGAGGCTGCGATGCAACAAGTTCTCGATTCCCTGCAGTGCCTTTCGCTCGGCGCGCCGCAGGTGCACCGCAACCTCGTGCTCTTTCCCCTTCTCGGGGCGGCGGACCGCGCCCCGGGCTACGTGCTGCTCGATGATGCGCTCGAGCAGGGGCTCGCCAGGGTGACGGAGGTCTCCGCGGCGGGGAGCGTCCCGGAGCTCGCCTTCGAGAACGGCTCGGCGCAGAAGGTCCTGCTCGTGGACGGTGACGAGCTCGTCGGCGCGAAGCAGAACCGCGTCATCAACCTCTCGATCCTCGTCGGCGAGGGCAAGAGCGTCGTCATTCCCGTCTCCTGCGTCGAGCAGGGCCGCTGGTCCTACCGGCGGCGCGACTTCTCGAGCGCCAAGCGCTCGCTCTTCGCCAAGGCGCGGGCGAAGAAGATGATGCACGTCTCGGAGTCCCTTCGAAGGGAGGGCACCCGCTACGCCAAACAGGGGGAGGTCTGGGCCGATGTCGCCGACAAGATGATGTTCTGCCGGGTCGAGTCGGCCACCGGCGCGATGGGCGATGCCTACGCCACGGCCGCGAAGCAGCTGGACGACTACGCCGCCGCCTTCCGCGCCGAGGCGCGCCAGCAGGGCGCCGTGCTCGCGATCGACGGCAGGGTGGTCGGGCTCGAGTTCTTCGACTGCGCGGCCACCTTCGAGCGCTACCTCGCCAAGCTCATCCGCAGCTACGCCCTGGACGCGCTCGAGACGGCGAACGGCAAGCACCTCGCTCCGCCCGAGGACGAGGTGCGCCGCTTCCTTGAGGCGGTGCAAGCGGCCGCGGTCGAACGCTTCCCGGCGCTCGGCGAGGGCGAGGACCTGCGGCTCTCGGGCAAGGGCGTCGCCGGCGGGGCGCTCCTCGCCGAGGGGCGGGTGGTGCACCTCGCCGGGTACGCGGTGCAGTAGCTCCGCGGCCCGCGTGAGCGCCGCGATGTTTTCCCCGGCCACCCGGCTCGCCCTGGCGTTCGCGCTCCTCGGCCCGGTCTGCGCGCTCCTCGGCATGGTCGTCGCGCCCGGCGAGCGGCTCGATCCTTCGGACGCGGGCGGCGTCGCGCTTTTCCTGGGCGCCGCCTGGGCGCTCGCCGGCTACCTCGTCGCCGCCTACCTGAGGTACGAAATCGTCGCTACCGGCACGCGCGGCGGGGTGCATTACTTCCTCGTCTGGGACCGCTGGAGCGGCGAGGTGAAGGTCGAGGCGCGGACCCGCGGCGAGCACCCGGGGGCGGACTACCGGCCCGCGTCGCATTAGCGCAGGCACCGGTTAAGCCGGAAGGAGCAAGCGCGACACGCCGTCGAGCCATGGTAGTCTGTCCACATAAACGTCTATCCGCACAGGTGCCTGACCATGGACGAGGCCATCCGCTGGACCATCAAGGTGTCGAGGGAAACCGACCTGGCGCTGCGCACCCTGCTCGGCGCGCAGGGCATGAAGAAGGGCGATCTCTCGAAGTTCGTCGAGGATGCGGTGCGCTGGCGCGTGTTCGACCGGCGCGTGCAGGCGCTGCGCGACAGCGTGCGCGACGTGCCCGCCGCGCGGCTCCAGGCCGAGATCGACGCGGCGGTGCGCGCGGTGCGCAGGGCGGGGCGGCGGCGAAAGCGCTGACCTGGTGTGCGCGTCGTCCTCGACACCAACGTCCTTCTCGCCGCGCTTCTGACCCACGGCACGCCGCCGGAAAGGCTCTATGCGGCCTGGCGCGAAAAGCGTTTCGTCCTGTGCTCGTGCGAGCGGCGGCTCGAGGAGCTCAGGACCGTGACCCGGCGCCCGTTCTTCAGGCAACGGCTTGCGCCAGGCCTGGCCGGGCGCCTCGTCAACGACATCCGCAGGCTCGCGCGCATGTGCGATCCGCTGCCGAGCGTCGCGGCATCGCCGGATCCGGACGACGATTTCCTTCTCGCGACCGCGCAGGCCGCCGGCGCCGAGTACCTGGTTACCGGCGACAAAAGCGGCCTCCTCGCAGTGAAGAAGCGGCGCGGCACGGCCATAGTGACCGCCCGGACGCTGCTTGCGCGCCTGAAACAGGCATAGGATGCAACGTATGACGATCACCCAACGGGCCGTTGCCGGCGGGATCGCCGACTACCTGCGCCACCGCGTCACGCAGGCGCAGCTGGTCGACTGGGCGTTCGGTCTCACATGGGCGGACTGCGCGGAGCTGCTCGGCCGCCCCGGCTTTTCTGCCCGCGTCGAGATCGTCACCGGCTGAACGCGCCGGAGGGGGAGTTCCCGGCACTGGCTCACCTGGTGAGCCACCCGTCGTGAGACAATGACGCCATCGCCGATTTAAGCGTCAACTTGCAGGGCGATCCAGAAATTCTGCTAAAGCGACGGCCCTCCCGGATTCCCCGGGGGCCGATCGGCAACCGAACCGGAGGGCATGTGGAAGAACTCGTGAAAGCCGAAAACACCGCGCCGCGTGGCGCCGCCGCGGCGGCGGCCGAAAAGCCCGCGCCGCTCACCGTGCAGGAGCTGCAGGACCGCTACGTCGAGCAGATGAACGCGCTCGCCGACGACGCAAACGGCCGGGGGATGCTCCAGGTCTTCGTCGAGGTCGCGGCCTGGAAGCTCGCCGCGATCGCGCACCGCTGCGGCCCGGTTGCGGCGGGCGACGTGCTGCGCCAGCTGGGAAACCACCTTTACGCCATGGCGCTGCGCGCCGAAGCGCAGCGCGAGGCCGACGAGGCGAGGCGCGAAGGCCGCAAGCCGAGCTGAGGGCAGGAGGAAGCGGACCATGTCCGAAGCGATGCCGTCCAAGCCCAACCCCCTGGACGTTCGCGCCAGCTCCTGGGCGGCGCTCGGCCTGTTCGACACCACCGCGATCGGCGGCGCGATGGGCGTTGCGATCCGTTACGGGATCCTGCGGCGCTACGTGCGCGCTTACCTCTGCGAGCACGGCCGCTACCCGACCGGGCGGCACAAAGTGCGCGGCACTTGGAAAGAATCCCGGATTGCCTTCGAGGCGCGCTTTCCCGGCAAAGCCACCGCCGCGCTTGCGGCGCACGGGCGGCGGCTGAGCCGCCACGACCTCTGGGGTTTGGACACCGGCGAAAAGGAAAATTCTTTTCGGAGGGCGCGCAAGGAGTACCGGGATTCGGCCGACCGACCGAAGCTCCGCGCTTGGCTCCTGCGGCAGATCGAGCAAGCCATGCGCGAGGGCGCAAAATGACGCTGGGTATCCTCCGCGATAACCTGCAACGCGTGCGATACGCCACCCTCTTTCTTGCGGCAATCGCCCTCTGGCCCGTTTCTGCGCCCGCCGCCTCCCGCTGCCGCGCGCTCGACGGCGATACCGTGCAGTGCGGCAAGGAGCGCATCCGTCTGCGCGAGGTGTACGCGGCCGAGCGCGGCACGCCGGGCGCGGAGGCCGAGCGCCGGGCGCTCCAGCGCCGGCTCGATTCGGGCGAGGTCCGCATCCGCCGCCACGGCAAGGACTCTTACGGCCGCACCCTCGGCGATGTGCACGTGGGTGGAAGGAAGGTCACGCAATCCGACATCGGCCCGCGCGGCGGGAAGGGCGCCGACCGCCCCCGAGCGACCCATGGCCCGCGCTCGCCGCGCACCGGAGCCCCCGTCGCGAACCGCTCGCCCTCGCATCACGCGCCGCGGGCGCACACGTCGCGCCCGTCCGGATCGCCTTCCTACTCCGGTTCGCGCGCCTCCGTCACACGAAGCACCACCCGCTCGGGGTCCCGGCGGCGTTGAAACCCGCGCCGCTCGAGCTTGGAGATGCTCGCCTGGCGCACCTTGAGGCTCGCGGCGAGCGCTTGCTGGGATAGGCCGCGCGCAACGCGTAGTTCCTGGAGCGGCATCTCCGCCAGCATGGCGCGCGCACGCGCCTCGGAGTGCGCGCGGGCGGCTGGCGACATCTTCGAGCGCAATTCGCTGAATTTCCTGGCCATCGCCTGTCAACCCTTCCTTTCGCAGTGCCTCGAGCAGTCGCGCATGGGTATCGACCGATACCTGCTCCGCTTCCGTCAGCCCGTCCCACCAGTCGCCAAATTCGCCCGTGTACGTGACTTCCCAGCGCGCCACGCAATAGAGCCTTTGTGGAATATTCCGTCAAGGGAATAGCTGCAGCTGCGCTCCCCGTCGGGTTCAACGATCCACGCGGCCGATTGGATGACGGGCGCGGTTCGACTTTCCGCCATTCCAAGGGAAGAACGCCGGTCAACGCGGACCACGCCAAGGGCGTTATGCGGGCATGGCGCGCACGTCCCGCAGTTATACAAAAACTGAGATAATCGCGTGAAGCCGGTGGTCTGGTTGGGCGACAGCCTGGCGCGGCTGAGGGAATTCCCCGCCGATGCGATGCACGACGCGGGCTTTCAGCTCGAGAACGTCCAGCGCGGCGACGCGCCGGCGGATTGGAAGCCGATGCCGTCGATTGGGCTGGGGGTGAACGAGATCCGGGTGCGCGTCGGCGGCGCGTTCCGCGTGATCTATGTGGCGAGATTCTCCGAAGCGGTGTACGTGCTGCACTCGTTTCAGAAGAAGTCGCAAAAGACGCCGCGCGCCGACATCGAGCTGGCACGGCGGCGGTTCAGGGACCTGGTGCAGGCAAGGCGGGAACGATGAAGGAAAAGCTCAAGTTCGTGCGCAGCAGCGGGAACGTTTTCCTCGACATGGGCTTCAGCAAGGCCGAGGCGGAGAACTTGCGGCTTCGGTCGGAGCTGATGCACAGGATCAGCCGCCATTTCCGCGACAGCGGGATGACGCAGGCAACCGGGGCTCGGGCGCTCGGCCTGACGCAGCCGCGCCTCAATGCGCTGCTCAAGGGCAAGCTTCACCAGTTCAGCCTCGATGCCCTGGTCAACATCGCGAGCAATGCGGGACTGAACGTCCGGCTGGTGGTGAAGAAGGCAGCCTGAATCCGCGCGGGGGCGTTGAGCGGGTTGCGGGTCACGGCCTGGACGGCCCGTAGCGCCGCGCCCGCTCGGTGAACTCGGGATAGCCGATGAAGTCCTCGAACTCGCGCACGCGGCTGCGAAGCCCCGGGACGGCGTTGGCGTCGCGCGTCGCCTTGAAGCGCGCGAGCGCCGCATCGAGCGCGCCGAAGTGCACGAGCGCGGAGAAGCCGTAGTAAAGGACGAGCGACGCTCCGGCGCGCGCTTCGTCTTCGAGGGTGGCGCCGGGGAGATCGACGATCATGACGGGCTTGCCGGTGCGGCGGCGGATCTCGGGGAGTTTCTCCGCGGGGACGCCGGTCGGGAAGACGAGGTCGGCGCCGGCGGCGGCGTAGGCTTCGAGGCGCTTGAGCGTCTCGTCGAGCCCCAGGCCGATCCAGCTCGCGTCGGACCTCGCGACGATGAGGAAGTCCGGGTCCTCGCGCGCCTCGACCGCGGCGCGGATGCGCGCGGCGGCCTCATCCAGCGGGCGGAGCGTCTGCGGGAGCTCGGTGTGCTTGCCGGTGCCCGAGTGGTCCTCGATGTGGATCGCCGCGGCGCCGGCGTCTTCGAACGCGCGCACGGTGCGCCAGAGGTTCGCCGGATCGTTGAAGCCGCCCTCGGCGTCGGCGATCACCGGGAGGTCGACGGCGCCGGCGATCGTGCGCGCCTGCTCGGCGAGCTCGGTGAGCGCGAGCAGGCCCGTGTCCGGCAGGCCGAAGCGGCTCGCGGCGGTGGCGTAGCTGCCGATGTAGACGGCCTCGAAGCCGTGTCGCTCGACGAGGCGCGCCGAGAGCGCGTCGGTCGCGCCGGGGACGGCGATCGTTCGGCCGCTCGCGACGAGGGCGCGGAGGCGGGCGCGGCGTTCGTGGGGGGCGGGAGGGGGCATGCGGGGGTCCGGGGGATCGTTGGTCTTCTGCGACCCGAAGTCTTACACGGCCCAAGTCAACCGGTGAGATCCGATGGCGTTGACTTCACAGGGGGAGCGCATGAGCCGGCGAATCGTCCTGACGGAGCACGCTGTCGCGGAGGCGCGGCGAAGAGGAATCAGCGAGGAACTGATCCTGGAGGTCGCCAGCTCGCCGGAGCAACGGCTGGAGGCGCGCTCGGGGCGCGAAGTGTGCCAGTCGCGGGTTACGGACCCCGGAAGCGGTAAACTGCAATTGGTCCGCGTATTCGTCGACCGGGCACAAGACGGCGACGCGGTGGTGACGGCGTATCGGACGAGCAAGGTTCGCAAGTACTGGAGAGGAGAATGAAGGTCAATTACGACGCCAGGACGGATACGCTCACCGTGATCTTCCGCGACGTTCCGGTCGCGGAGAGCGACGAGGAAAAGCCGGGCGTCATCCTCGATTACGACGCCGCGGGGAACATCGTTTCCATCGAGGTGCTCGACGCTTCTAGCCGCGTGGAGGAGCCCGGGAGGGTCACCGTTCAGACCGGAAAGTAACGCGGGAGGCTCGGTCTAGGTTTCGCCTGCCACCGTCACGACGACCCTGCGCGCGTGCGGCGCGCTGCGGTGCTCGTAGAGGTAAATCCCCTGCCACGTCCCCAGCGCGAGCTTCCCCCCGCTCACCGGGATGGCGAGGCTGTTGGAGGTGAGGACCGAGCGCGCGTGCGAGGCCATGTCGTCCGGGCCTTCGGTGTCGTGCACGTAGGCCGGGTCGCCGTCAGGGGCGAGGCGCGCAAGGATCGTCTCCAGGTCGCGGCGCACGCCGGGGTCGGCGTTCTCGCACAGGATGAGCGAGGCGCTCGTGTGCTGCAGGAACACGTTGCACAGGCCGGTGCGGATGCCGCTCGCGGCGAGGGCGCGCTCGAGCTCGGCGGTGATCTCGGTGGTGCCGCGGCCGCGGGTGCGGAATTCGAGGGTCTGCTGGTGGATCATCGCAAGAAGACTTGTGAAAAACCGGGTCTGTCCCGGTTTTCGAGATGTCACTTCTTTTCGAAGCCCCGCACCAGCGCGGCCTGCGCGGCTGCCGCCTTCATGAGGAGCGAGAAGTCCGAACCTGCGAGAACGAGCTGCACGCCCATGCCGATGTGGCGTTCCAGAAGCTCGGGCGTGTACATCCCGCCCATGCCCGCGAACTTGCCGTGCTTGCGGCACGCGCCGATCACCTTCCTGTAGGCGTCCGCGACGCGCGGGTCGTTGAACTGCCCCGGGATCCCCATCTCGAAGCACAGGTCGTTCGTGCCGATGAGGAGCGCATCGATCCCGGGCACCGAGGCGATCGCCTCGCAGTTCTCGATTCCCCTGGGCGATTCGAGCATCACGACGACGAGCGTCTCCTCGTTCACCGCGCGCGCGGCCTCGCCCACCGGCATCGAGGCGAAGCCGATCTGCTGCAGGCCCCCGCCCATCGAGCGGTGCCCGAGAGGCGGAAAGCGGCAATGATCGGCGATGCGCTTCGCCTCGAGCTCCGTCTCGACGTGCGGCACCACGATCCCTTGCGCGCCGTTGTCGAGTATGCGCGAGGACAGCCAGTGCTCCTTTCCCGCCACGCGCACCACCGGCGTGATCCCGATCGCAAGCGACGCCGATGCGATCTGCGCCGCCACGTCGGTATCCATCGAGTTGTGCTCGCAGTCGATGAACAGCCAGTCGAAGCCGGCGGTCTTGCCGATCTGCGCGATGTCCACGGTCCTCGCCTGGCGAAGGCCGAGGCCGACGGCCAGCCTGCCGGCGCGGAGCTGGCGAAGGGCATGGTTGGGAATGGCGCTCATGGGGTTTCCTCCGATTCGGTTGACCCAAATATAGCGCCGGTGACCGAAGCCGGCGCCACGTTTTCGAAGTGCAGGTCCTGGCGGTATTCGCTCTGGCGTGCCCGGGATTCGCGAAAGCCCGCGGTCAACTTCCTGATGCTGAACCCGAGCACCGCCGACGAGTTCCGGCTCGATCCCTCGTGCACGCGCGCGCGCCGCGGCGCTCGTCGTGTGCGCGTGGGGGAACCACGGGGTTTTCGGGAGCCGCTCGGCGGAAGTCGTCCGGCTCCTCCGGAAATCGGGAATTCCCCTTCAGGCCCTGAGAATCAACGGCTCGGGCGAGCCGGCGCATCCGCTGTATTTGCCGGGGACGCTGGCGCCGGTGGTGTGGCGGCCCCGGAGTCGTTGACTGGACGGAGGGAAACTGTAAAAATGGGTTTGCATATTCCTGCACCGTTCCGGTCATGAAGACCACCGTCGAGCTCTCCGAAGAGCTGTTCCGCCGCGCCAAGGCCGAAGCGGCGTTGCGCGGGCGCAAGTTCAAGGACCTCGTCGAGGAGGGGCTGCGGCTCGTGCTCCAGACGCCGAGGAGCGGGCGCGATCGCCCGAGCCTCGAAGACCTGATGAAGCCGGCGCGCGGCGTCGTCGATTCCGGAATACCCGACCTCGCGTCGAATCCGAAGCACTTCAAGAGCTTCGGGCGTGAAGCCCGCCGCAATCGCTGACACGGGCCCGCTGGTCGCGTATCTCGACCGCGCGGAACGCCATCATGCGTGGGCGACGGAGCGCGTGCGCGAACTCACGGCGCCCTTGCTCGTGTGCGAGCCCGTCCTCGCGGAAGCGATGCACCTCCTTCGCGGTCTGCCCAAGGCGCAGGACGCGCTGCTGGGGCTGCTCGAAAACGGCGCGCTGCGCATTGGACTGCGCATCGAAGACCACGTCGTGGCGCTGCGGGCGCTGCACCGGAAGTACGCCGATCGGCCCATGTCGCTTGCGGACGCGTGCATAGTTCGAATGACAGAGCTGTTCGAAGAGCATCACGTTCTGACCCTCGATTCGGATTTCGTCGTCTACCGCAGGCACGGCCGCGAGCCGCTTGCGCTCATCCATCCCTGAGCAGCCGGCACGCTACTGGATAAAAATACAGGGTTCGCCTATAGTCGCCCCTCGTGGCGACCCCTTCCGCATTCGAGACGCTGAACCCCGCGCAGCGCGCGGCGGCGCGCCACGGCGGCGGGCCGCTGCTCGTCATCGCAGGCGCGGGAACGGGCAAGACCAACACGCTCGCGCACCGGGTGGCGCACCTGGCGCTCGGGGGCGCGGCGCCGGAGCGCATCCTCCTTCTCACCTTCACGCGGCGCGCGGCCGAGGAGATGATCCGGCGCGCGCGGCGGATCGCGGGCGAGGCGCGCTTTCCGTGGGCGGGGACGTTCCACTCCGTCGCGAACCGCCTGCTGAGGGTCTATGCGAAGCGGATAGGGCTCGAAGAGCGCTTCAGCGTGCTCGACCGCGGCGACGCCGCCGACCTCATGGACGTGGTGCGCCACGAGCTCGGATACTCGAAGGTCGAGGCCGGGGCGCGGCGCTTTCCGCGCAAGGACACGTGCCTCGCGATCTGCTCGCACCGCGTGAACACGCAGGGTACGCTCGAGAAGACGCTGGCCGACGCGTTCCCGTGGTGCGCGCAATGGCACGACGAGCTGAACCGGCTCTTTTCCGAGTACGTCGCGCGAAAGCTCGCGAGCCAGGCGCTCGACTACGACGACCTGCTGCTCTACTGGCGCGCGATGATGGAGGAGCCGGCGCTCGGCGCCGCGATCGGCGGGCGGTTCGATCACGTGCTGGTGGACGAGTACCAGGACACCAATGCGGTGCAAGCGCAAATACTGCGTTTGCTTCGCCCCGCGGGAGAGGGTCTTACCGTCGTCGGCGACGACGCGCAGGCCATCTACTCTTTCCGCGCCGCTACGGTGGAGAACATCCGCGGCTTCGAAAAGGAGTACGGCGCCGCGGTGATCGCGCTCGAGGAGAACTACCGCTCGACCCAGGCGATCCTGGACGCCGCGAACGCGCTGATCGGAAAGAATCTCCGGTCGGTGAAAGGGCAGGGCGCGAGGCCCCGCTACGTCTCGGTCGCCGACGATGCCGGTCAGGCCGATTACGTGGTCGCGTGCGTGCTGGAAGCGCGCGAGCGCGGCGTGCTGCTCCGGCGCCAGGCGGTGCTCTTCCGCAGCTCGCACCATTCGGACCTGCTCGAGCTCGAGCTCGCGCGCCGGAACATCCCGTTCGTGAAATACGGCGGGCTCAGGTTTCTGGAGGCCGCGCACGTGAAGGACCTGCTCGCGGTGCTGCGCTGGGCGGACAACCCGAGGAACCGCGTCGCCGCCTTTCGCGCGCTGCAGATCCAGCAGGGCGTGGGGCCGGGAATCGCGGGGCGGATATTCACGCGTTTCGAGGCAGACGGTTTTTCGTGGGGATCGTTCAGGTCCGGATCGGACGAATTCGACGAGTTGATGTCGTTCCTCTCGGATCCGCGCACCCCCTGGCCCGGTCAGGTGGCGCGCGTGCGCGAATGGTACGAGCCGCAGCTCGAGCGCCTGTACGAGTCGGCGCAGGTCCGGGCGGGCGATCTCCATCAGCTGGAATATCTCTCGACGACGTTCCGGAGCCGGGAGAAATTCCTCACGGAGCTGGCGCTCGACCCGCCGGCTGCCTCGGGCGACCTCGCGGGCGCGCCGTATCTCGACGAGGACTATCTCGTGCTCTCCACCGTGCATTCGGCGAAGGGCCAGGAGTGGGACTCGGTGCACATCCTCAACGTGGCCGACGGCAACTTCCCGTCGGAATTCTCCACCGGCAAGCCCGAGCTCGTGGAAGAAGAGCGGCGGCTCCTGTACGTAGCGATGACGCGCGCGAAGACCGAGCTCCACGTGATCGCGCCGCTCAAGTACTACGTGACCCAGCAGCAGCGGCTCGGCGACCGCTACGTCTACGGCGCGCGCAGCCGCTTCATGACGAAGAAGGTGCTGGATTGCTTCGAAATGACGAGCTGGCCATCATCAAAGGAGCCCGAGACCGAGCAAGTCGTTTCGGAACCCCTTTCAACGAGCATCTCCGCGCGGTTGCGCGGGATGTGGACCTGATACCGGAAGGGTGCCCGCCGCCCGCGCGGCCGGAAGTCGGAGGAGAGGGAGGAAACCCCGGGGAGCGCGGACGGCGAAGCAGCCCTGGATCCCCGCCTTCGCGGGGATGACTCTATTTCTTCAGCTCCAGGCTTTCACGGTGACGACGAGCATGCGCGCGAAGTTGGCGCTCATCTCGCCGGGCTTGATCGCGCCTGCGACGCGCTCGAAGCCGCGGCGCAGCGCTTCGCTCCGCAGGCGCCGCGCGCGTTCCTCGATCGCATGCGTCTGCTGCGGCGTCGCCCGACGTCCCTTGATCGGCATCTGGAGTCCCCTGAATCGAGATTGACGGCTCCCGGTTAGTGGCCGCGCGCGCGCCCCGGTTCCGGCCGGGGCGGCGCGTTTTGAACTGCGAAACCGGCCGAAACCGCGCGGCAACATTGAAATCGGTCCGGCTCGACCCCAATTGCGGCCCATGAGAACGCGCGATGCCGCGAGCTGGATGTGGGGCGAGGCGCTGGCGCTGCTCGAGCAGGCGGACCGCCTGCACCGGCAGCTGATGGACCCGTCGCCGCGCGGCGCCACCGGGGAGCCGCCGGTCGACGTGATCGAGTCCGCGGACGAGGTCCTCGTGCACGTGGCGCTGCCCGGAGTGTCGCCGGCCGACGTCGCGATCGCCATCGAGCCGGGCGCGATCACCGTGGCGGCGTCGCGGCCTTTTTCCCGGCGGCGGGGCCGATTCGCGCATCCATCGCATCGAAATCCCCTATGGCCGGTTCGAGCGGCGAATTCCCGTCGCCCTGGCCCGCGGGGTGCTTGAGCTGGCCGAAAAGAGCTTGCGGGACGGCTGCCTCACCCTCAGGTTCGCCAAAGTCCAGGAGGTCGCATGAGTCTGTGGCCGAATTTGCAGCAGATGCTCACGGGCGAGGGCCGCGCGTCGCCGGCCGCGGCGCCGGGCACCCCGCACGCCGCGGCGAAGCCGCTGCCGCCGGACGCCATCGCGATCATCCCGCTGCGGAACGCCGTGCTCTTCCCCGGCGTGATCTCGCCGCTCACGATCGGGCGCAAGCCTTCGGTCGCGGCCGCGCAGGACGCGGCGCGCGAGGAAAAGCGGGTCGGGTTCCTCCTCCAGCGGGACCCGGAGAAGAACGACGTGCTGCCCGAGGACGTGTACTGGGTCGGAACCGCCGGCCGGATCGCGCGCTACGTCGCCGGCACCGTTGGCGCGCACCATCTGGTGGTGCAGGGCGAGCAGCGCTTTCGCGTGCTCGAGTTCCTCGAGGGCTGGCCGTTCCTCGCCGCACGCGTCGCCTACGTGGAGGACGCGGCAGGCGCCGGGCCCGAGGTCGAGGCGCGGTTCCTCCAGCTCAAGGAGCAGGCGGCGGAGGCGATCGGGCTCCTCCCGAACGCGCCCGACGAGCTCGCAAGCGTGATCCAGGCGATCGACTCGCCGGCGCAGCTCGCCGACATGGTGGCGAACTTCCTCGACGTCAAGAACGAGGACAAGCAGCGCATCCTCGAGGCGTTCGACCTGCGCCGGCGCCTGGACCTGGTGCTCGCGCGGCTCGCCGAGCGCGTGGGCGTGCTGCGCATCTCCAAGGAGATCGGCGACAGGACCCGGAAGGAGTTCGACGAGCGCCAGCGCGAGCATGTGCTCCGCGAGCAGATGCGCCAGATCCAGAAGGAGCTGGGCGAGACCGGGGACCCGGCCGCGGAGATCGAGGAGCTGAAGAAGGCGATCGAGGCCGCGGGCATGCCGGAAGAAACGCTCAGGCACGCGAGGAAGGAGCTGAGGCGCCTCGAGCGCATGAGCGAGCACTCGGGCGAGTCCTCGATGCTGCGCACCTGGCTCGAGTGGATGTCGGAATTGCCCTGGAGCGCTTCCTCCGCCAAGGACATCGACATCCGGGAAGCGAGAGCGATCCTCGACGAGGACCACTACGGGCTCGAGCGCATCAAGCGCCGCATCCTCGAGCACCTGGCGGTGCGCAAGCTCAATCCGCGCGGCAAGAGCCCGATCCTGTGCTTCGTGGGACCTCCGGGCGTGGGCAAGACCTCTCTCGGGCAGTCGATCGCGCGGGCCACGGGCCGCGCGTTCCAGCGCGTGGCGCTCGGCGGCACGCACGACGAGGCCGAGATCCGCGGGCACCGCCGCACCTACATCGGCGCGCTGCCGGGAACGATCATCCAGGCGGTCCGGCGCGCGGGCTCGCGCGCGGGAGTCCTCATGCTCGACGAGATCGACAAGCTCGGCGCCGGCGGCTTCCACGGCGACCCCGCGGGCGCGCTGCTGGAAGTGCTCGACCCGGAGCAGAACGCGAAATTCCGCGATCACTATCTCGGCGTCGACTTCGACCTCTCGCAGGTGATGTTCATCTGCACCGCGAACGTGCTCGACACGATCCCGGGGCCGTTGCGCGACCGCATGGAGGTGATCCAGCTTCCCGGCTACACCGAGGAGGAGAAGATCGAGATCGCGAAGCGCTACCTCGTCAGGCGCCAGCTGGAGGCGAACGGGCTGAAGGCCGGGCAGGCGGCGGTGACGGAAAGCGCGCTGCGCTCGATCGTGTCGGACTACACGCGCGAGGCGGGCGTGCGCAACCTGGAGCGCGAGATCGGGGCGGTCTTCCGGCGCGCCGCGATGCGCATCGCCGAGGGCGAACCCGGCCAGATCATCACCGACGCGCCCGACCTCGCCGCGATCCTGGGAGCTCGCAAGTTCGAGAACGAGGTGGCGCTGCGCACCGCCACGCCGGGCGTCGCTACGGGTCTCGCCTGGACGCCGGTGGGCGGCGACATCCTGTTCATCGAGGCGACGCGCGTGCCCGGCTCCGGAAAGCTCATCCTCACCGGGCAGCTCGGCGACGTGATGAAGGAGTCGGCGCAGGCCGCGCTCACGCTCGCGCGCTCCTGGACCGAAGATTCGCTCGAGCGAGTCGACATCCACGTCCACGTGCCCGCGGGCGCCACGCCCAAGGACGGGCCGAGCGCGGGCGTCGCGATGCTGCTCGCGCTCGTGTCGCTGTTTTCGGGCAAGCCCGTGAAGTCGGAGGTCGCGATGACGGGCGAGATCTCGCTCCGCGGCCTGGTGCTGCCGATCGGCGGCGTCAAGGAGAAGGTGCTCGCCGCGCTGCGCGCCGGGATCAGCACGGTGATGCTGCCGCGCCGCAACGAAAAGGACCTCGAGGACGTGCCCCCCGAGGCGCGCGCGAAGCTCAGGATCGTCTTCCTCGACCAGGCCGAGGACGCGATCCGCTGCGCGATCGGCGAGGTCCCGCGCCCGGGCGAGAAGAAAGCCGCCTAGAAGTTCGGGGCCGGACTCGCCGCGGCCGTCGTTCCCGCAAAAGCGGGAGCCTGTCGATGTGATTGGTAATGCGCTCGAGGCTGCTCCGCCCGCGGCACGCGGCCGGCTGAATCTGGAGCGTCAGGCCCACGAGCTCCAGGATCGCCTGCGCCTTTCTCACGCCGATATCGGGAAACACGCCGTTCTCGAGCTGGTTGATCGTGACACGTGAGAGCTTCGCCATGCTCCCAATGTCTTCCTGTGTGAGGCCTTTGGCAAGCCTTGCTTTACGGATGACGTAGCCGAGCTCCTGGAGTCGCATGAAGCATCCGCTCTGAGTGACAAATATATTTAACATCATGGTACCGGTCGTTGCATGGACGCAACGTCTCGCGCGTCCTACCCTTGATCGCCATGGAACAAGCTGGGCGCGGAGGAGGAGGCTGCGGAGATCGCAAGGCGTGCTGCGGCCGATCTTGCGCTCGCCGAGGTTGGGTCGAGGGCGCTTGCCAGGATTCGCGCGGCTCTCGCGGTCCGGAATGTGGCGCTCGGGATCTCCGGGAAGCTCGCCGAGGCGCAAACGGCGAGTCGGCGCGCCACGCGGTTGCTCGACGAGGTGGCAGATCTCAATCGCGAGAAGCTCGAGATCGATGTGCCGCAGGAAGTGCTCGGAATCGCGGGGCTGGCGGCGTAGCCCGCCAGGCGTCCGTCGGCGCCGCACGCCGGATGCTCCGGAGAAATCCGGTGCTCGCACGCGGCCGGGGAGAGGCTATGCCATCGGCGCAGAGCGGGTCCACGACAATAGGGTTGCCTGGCGGTCCGGGCAATTGACGTTCGCGGATTGCCGGATTCTCGTTGCGGGTTGTCTGCTTCTCCCCGCTTTACGGACTTCGCAATGATCGGGCTCTGATCCCGATCATTTGAATTTGTAGAACTCGCGATTGAGCCAGGCGACGAGGTCGTCGATTTCCTGCTTCGTAGGCTTGGGGTTGTAGTAGTCGCCCCAGCGCTCGGTCGCTTTCCGGAGCGCGCTCAGCGACTTCACGCGCGCCTTCGGCGGCACGTAGACCTCGGTGCCGTGGCATTGGAGGCACGACTGGTGAAGAGCCGCGCCCTTCTCGGGGTCGCCGGCGGCGAAGGCGCCCGCCGCGAGCGCCCAGAGCGCAAGGGGGAGCAGCCTCACTTCTTGCGGACCACGCCCTGCTCGTCGAGCGTCACCCCGCGGCTGCGCGCGCGCTCTTGCAGCCGCTCGCGGTGGCGCGCGCGCACCCGGGCGCGCGCGGCGTCGTCTTTTGCGCCCGACACGTCCCTGCGGTACTGCGCGCGCTCCTTCGGGCTCATGAGCTCGCCGCCGTAGATGTACTCGCGCCTGCCTTCCTGCGCCGCAGCAGGAAGCAGCACGAGCATGACCGCGATCAATGCGCTCCGGATCATGACGCGCCGATCATAACCCGCTATCCTTCGCCGTCTGGAGGGGGGATGGCAAGAAAACCGACCACGCCGCAATTTCTTCCGGTCAACGAGTCCGATCTGAATCCCGGGCACCGGTGGCACCGGCCGCTCCAGGCGCCCGGGATCACGCAGGTCGATTTCGAGGAACGGGTCGACTTCAAGCGCCTGCACCGCTATCGCCTCGCGCGCACGCGGCAAAGCCTCGCGGCATCGGGCCTGGGTGCGGTGCTCTGTTTTGACCAGCACAACATCCGCTACATCTCCTCCACGGTGATCGGCGAGTGGGCGCGCGACAAGCTGATCCGGTACTGCCTGCTCAGCGGCACGGGCGAGCCCTGGGTGTGGGATTTCGGCTCGGCGGCGCGCCACCACAAGCTCTACTGCCCGTGGCTGCGCGAGGACCACGTGCGCGCGGGCAATCCCGGCATGCGCGGCGCGATCGGGCCGAAGGTGGGGCTGTTCGAGGCGGCGGCGAGGGAGATCCGCGACATCCTCCGGAAGGAGGGCGTCGCGGGGATGCCGCTCGGCGTGGACGTGTGCGAGCCGCCGATGCTTTTCGCGCTGCAGGAGCAGGGCATCGAGGTGCGCGACGGCCAGCAGGCGATGCTCTTCGCGCGCGAGGTGAAGAGCCACGACGAGATCACCCTGCTCAACACCGCCTCCGCGATGGTAGACGGCGTCTACCAGGACATCGCGGCGGATCTGAAGCCCGGCGTGAAGGAAAGCCAGATCGTCGCGCTCGCCACGAAGCGCCTCTACGAGATGGGCTCGGACTGCGTGGAGGCGATCAACGCGATCGCGGGCGAGCGCTGCAGCCCGCACCCGCACAACTTCACCGATCGGCTCATCCGCCCCGGGGACCAGGCGTACTTCGACATCATCCATTCCTTCATGGGCTACCGCACCTGCTACTACCGCACGTTCTCGGTCGGGAGAGCGACGCCGGCGCAGAAGGACGCCTACAAGCGCGCGCGCCAGTGGATGGACGACGCGATCGGGATGCTCAAGCCCGGCGTCACGACCGACAAGGTGGCGAAGATGTTCCCGCGATCGACCGAGATCGGTTTCGAGACCGAGATGGCCGCGTTCGGGCTCAACTTCTGCCACGGCCTGGGGCTCGGGCTGCACGAGCGGCCGCTGATTTCCCGCCTCAATTCGTTCATCGAGCCGTACGAGCTCAAGGCCGGCATGGTGTTCGCGGTCGAGACCTTCTGCCCGGCGAAGGACGGCGTTTCCGCGGCGCGCATCGAGGAAGAAGTCGTGCTCACGCCCGGGGGCGCGAAGGTCATCACCCTCTATCCCGCGCAGACGCTTCCGGTCGCCAATGCGTATTGAAAGAACCATCGGCTGGATCGGGACCGGCCGCATGGGCTTCGAGATGGCCGCGCGCCTCGCCAGGGGTGGCGCGGACGTGCTCGCCTGGAACCGCACGCGCGCCAAGGCCGGGCCGCTGGAGAAGTACGGCGCGAAAATCGCCGCCGATCTCTCCGAGCTTGCGGCGCGGGACATCGTCTTTTGCATGGTCTCGGCCTGGGAGGACGTGAAGGAGGTGGTCGGGAAGCTGCTGGCGACGCCGGGCCCGGTACCGAAGATGCTGATCGAGTGCTCCTCGATTTCGCTCGAGGGTTCTTCGCAGCTGAGAGAAACGCTTGCGGCGCGAGGCATTGAGTATCTTGCGGCCCCGGTTTCGGGCAACGCGAAGGTGATCAAGGCGGGCAGGCTCTCGTTCGTGTGCTCCGGGCCGAAGCGGGCGTTCGAAGACGCGAAGCCCTACCTGGACCTCATCGGAAATGGCGCGAGCTACGTCGGCGAGGGCGAGCTCTCCAGGATCGTGAAGATCTGCCACAACGTGTTCCTGGGCGTCGTCACGCAGTCGCTCGCCGAGGTAACGGTGCTCGCCGAGAAGGCGGGCGTGCCGCGCCACGCGTTTCTGGATTTCATGAACCAGAGCGTGATGGGCTCGACCTTCACGCGCTACAAGACGCCCGCGTTCGTGAACCTCGACTTCAAGGTGACGTTCACGCCGGCGCTGCTCAGGAAGGACATGGACCTGGGGCTGGACGCGGGGCGGCGCTTCGAGGTGCCGATGCCGCTCGCGTCGGCGACGCGCGACCTCGTCCAGCAGATGATCGGGCGCGGCTGGACCGAGCAGGATTTCGCTGCGCTGCTCCTGCAGCAGGCACAGGCGTCCGGGATCGACCTCAAACCCGAAAACGTGGAGGTAGGAGATGGCCTTTCTTAAGTGGTTGGCATGGGGAATCGCGATTTTGTTCTCGACGGGGGCGTATTCGCAGGGCTTCCCCAACAAGCCCGTTCGCCTCGTCATCGCGTTCACGCCCGGCAGCTCGACCGACATCATCGGGCGCGCGGTGGCGGCGAAGCTCCAGGAGATGTGGGGCCAGCCCGTGGTGCCGGAGAACCGTGTCGGCGCCGGCGGCTCGGTCGGCTCGGCGGTGGTGGTGAAGTCCGCTCCCGACGGCTACACGCTGCTCGCCAACTCTTCGGCGCACGTGGCCAATCCCGGCATCTACGCGAGCCTGCCCTACGACACGCTCAAGGACTTCACGAACCTCGCGCTCCTGGGGGGCGGGCCGAACGTGCTGATGGTGGGTTCCGGCAGCGGCTGGAAGTCGCTCAAGGATCTGGTCGCCGCCGCCAAGGCGAGCCCCGGGAGGCTCGATTTCTCCTCGGCGGGCGTGGGCAGCGGCACGCACTTCAACCTGGAGAAGCTCAAGATCGCCACGGGGATCGACGTGGCGCACGTGCCCTACAAGGGAACGCCCGAGGCGATCCAGGACACGATCGCGGGCCGCGTGTGCTGCTACTGGGCGCCGCTCAACGCGGCGCTGCCGCACGTCGCCGGCGGCAAGGCGGTCGCGCTCGCGGTGTCCTCCGCGAAGCGCTCGGCGCTGTTGCCGGACGTTCCCACCGTCGCCGAGCAGGGCTATCCCGGCTTCGACTACACGCTCTGGGTGGGCCTGTGGGGCCCGGCCGGAATGGCGCCCGATCTCGCCGCGAAGATCAACAAGGACGTGAACGCGGCGCTTGCGAGCCCGGACCTGCGCGGCCGGCTCATGAAGCTCGGCACCGAGCCCGGGAGCCTGTCGCTTGCCGGGTTCTCCGAGTTCGTGAAGAAGGAAGTCGAGGATACGCAGCGCATTCTGAAAGCGGCCGGCATCAAGCCGCAGTAGCCCCTCGGTCAGACGGGACTCACTCCGAGGCCGGTACCCGACCGAGGTCGGCACGCCAGGCCGCGGCGCTGCCGTCGGAGGGCGCGCGCCAGTCCCCGCGCGGCGACAGCGACCCGCCCGATCCCACCTTGGGGCCGTTGGGGAGCGTGCTGCGCTTGAACTGGCTGGTCTGAAAGAACCGCTCGAGAAACACGCCGAGCCACTTCCGGATCTCGGCGAGCGAGTACTTGTCCTTCCAGGCGCTCCAGGCGAGGAACGCGACCTTCGACGGCGCGTAGCCGAAGCGAAGCAGATAGTAGAGATGGAAGTCCTGCAGCTCGTAGGGGCCGATCACGTCCTCGGTGCGCTGATCGGGCTTCAACTCGGGCGAGATGTCGGTCGCGAGCACGCGCGCGAGCGCTCTTCCGACCTCGGGGCTGAACTCGCCCGAGTCCTTCACCCACCCGATGAGATACTGGATCAGGGTCTTCGGGACGCTCACGTTGACGTTGTAGTGCGACATATGGTCTCCAACGCCATAGGTGCACCAGCCCAGCGCCAGCTCGGAGAGGTCGCCCGTGCCGATCACGAGCGCGCCGTGATGGTTGGCCAGGCGAAACAGGTGGCTCGTGCGCTCCCCGGCCTGGACGTTCTCGAACGCGATGTCGTAGACCTTGCGCCCGCGCGCGTAGGGGTGGCGCAGGTCCTTCAGCATCTGCAGGCACGAGGGCCGGATGTCGATCTCCTCGGCGGTGACCCCCACGGTGCGCATCAGCTGCCAGGCGGTGGAGCGCGTTCGCGTGCTGGTAGCGAACCCCGGCATGGTGTAGGCAAGGATGTTGCGGCGGGGCAGTCCCGACTCGTCCATCGCGCGCGCGCATACGAGCAGCGCCTGCGTGGAATCGAGTCCGCCCGAAATTCCGATCACGAGCTTCTTCGTGCCGGTGGCGCGCATCCGCGTGGCGAGCCCCTGCACCTGGATGCGATAGACCTCCTCGCAGCGCGCGTCGCGCGTGGCGGGGTCTGAAGGCACGTACGGCAGGCGCGCGAGGGCGCGCCCGAGCGGCAGCCGCCCGCGCGGCAGCGGGAGCGAGAACTCCACCGTCCGGAACGCCGCGACCTCGCCGGCGTGGCGGCGTGCCGACTGCGCGAACGAGCCCTGGCGCATGCGGTCGGCGACGAGCCGGTCGAGGTCCACGTCCGCGCAGGTGAGCTGCGGCGCATCCGAGAAGCGCCGCGACTCCGCGAGCAGCGTGCCGTTCTCGTAGATCATGGCATGGCCGTCCCAGGCGAGGTCGGTGGTCGATTCGCCCGCGCCGGCGGCGCTGTAGAGGTAAGCCGCGATGCAGCGCGCCGACTGGTTCGAGGCGAGCTCACGCCGGTACTGGGACTTGCCGACCACCACGTTCGAGGCCGAGAGGTTGGCGAGCACGGTGGCGCCGGCGAGCGCGGCGAACGAGGAGGGCGGCGCGGGCACCCACAGGTCCTCGCAGATCTCGGCGTGGAGCGACAGGCGCGGCTCCTCGGCATGGCGGAACACGAGGTTCGCGCCGAACGGCGCCTTCTGGCCGGCGAGCGCGATCTCCGCGCGCGGGACGGCGTCGCCGCGGGCGAAATAGCGCTGCTCGTAGAACTCGCGGTAGTTGGGCAGATAGGTCTTTGGCGCGACACCGATGAGCCGCCCGCGGCAGATGAGCGCGGCGCAGTTGTAGAGCCGCCCCTCCACCGGCACCGGCAGCCCTACGAGCGCGGCGAGCGGGAGCTTGCGGCTGCGCTCGACGAGCCACGCGAGCGCGGCTTGCGTCGCATCGAGCAGCGCCTGCTGGTGAAAGAGATCGTCGCAGGTGTAGGCCGAGAGCCCGAGTTCCGGGAACACGCACACGAGCGCGCGCCGGCGCGCCGCCTCGCGCATCAGCTCGAGCGTCGCTCGGGCGTTGAATCCGGGATCTCCGACGCGCACCGCGGGCGTCGCCACCGCGAGGCGCACGAAGCCGTGGCGGTAGAGGTTGAAGAACTCGTCGCGCGCCGTCATGGAGCGCCATTTTACGCCACGCGGACTATGGTATCCTGAACCATATGTTCGAGGAGCGGGTGGTGCTCGAAGGCGGAAACGCGATGGAGTTGCGGTTCTCCTCGTCTTCGGACTATGCGCTTCGATGGCTTGGCCGTGCCGGGCCGGTCATCGAATACTTCAGCCGCGGCAGGGGCCATCGGCGCCGGGCCGGCGGCCGCGAGGAGGCCTACGAGTTCAGGTCGGTGGAGCAGCTCCGCTACGATTTCGAGCGCGATGCCGAGGACGCTCAACGTCAGGGTTAGCGCCGCGGCCGACGCGCTCGACCGCTTCGAGGCCGCCTGGCACCTCGCGCAGGGACGAAAGGCTCCGCCGCCGCTCGCCGTGCTCTCCTTCGAGAGCCTGCCTTCGCTGCTGAAGGTCCTCACGCCCGCCCGTTGGGCGTTGCTCCAGCACCTCGGGAAGGCCGGGCCCGCATCCGTCTATGGCCTCGCGAAAGCCCTGGGGCGCGACTACAAGAACGTGCACACCGACGTCGCGCGGCTGGCGCAGCTCGGCCTCGTGGAAAAGACCGCGGACGGCCGGGTAGGCGTGCCCTGGGACGCGGTGCGCGCCGAGCTGCGGCTCGGCTAGTCCGGCGCGAACACCAGGAAGTACTGGTGCGGCAGGAACCCGTGCTCCTCGGCCAGGCGGTAGCCGGCGCGCGCCATCTCGGACTTCACCGTTTCCGGGGCGATGCGCGCGCGGCGCGGCGGCCCGGTGGGCGAATCGAGCGTGAAGTCGACGATCGCGACGCGCCCGCCCGGGCGAAGCTGCTTCCTGAGGGCTTCGAAGTAGGCGGGGCGGCGCGCGATGTGATGGTAGGTGTCGACGAGCAGGACGACGTCGACCGGGTCCGGAAGATTGGGGCTCTCGGGGGCGGCCTGCACGGAGCGCAGGTTCGGCAATCCTTCCCTTGCGGCGCGTTCGTTCAGGAACTTCACCATGCCGGGCTCGAGGTCGGCCCCGTAGACCCGGCCCTTGGGCACCGCGCGCGCCAGGCGCACCGCGAAGTATCCGGTGCCCGAGCCGATATCGGCGACCGCCGCTTCGGGCCCGAGCCTGAGCGTGCGGATCACCTCGTCGGGCTTCTGCCAGCCATCGCGCGCCGGGTCGTCGAAAACCTGCGACCAGCGCTCGGCGTTCTGGAAACGCTGGTGGTGGGGCTGATCGCCTTGTTGCGCCTGCCCCGCGACGGCGAAAAGCACCCCGAGCAGAAGACCGGTGACCCTCACAACCACCCCGCCTTCCGGAAGCGGTAGAACAGGTATGCGTCGATTGCGGCCATCAGGCCTATCGCGAACGGGTAGCCGAGCGTCCATTTGAGCTCCGGAATGTTCTCGAAGTTCATGCCGTACACGCCTGCCACCATGGTCGGCACGGCGACGAGGGCGGCATAGGCGGCGAGGCGCTTGGTGACTTCGGTCTCGCCGATCGTGATCATGGCGAGATTGACCTGGATCGCGGTCGTCACCGTGTCGCGCTGCGAGTCGATCGACTGGTTGAGCCGCACCAGGTGGTCGTAGACGTCGCGGAAATACTCGCCCAGGCCCGTGCAGACGGGCGGCACGCGCCCGCCGGTGAGCTTCGAAACCGCCTCGAGGAGCGGCCCGGTCGCGTGCTTGAGCGTCATCAGCTTGTGTTTGACGTAGTACATCGCCTCGATGTTGGCGCGCGGCGATTTTCCCTCGAAGATCCGCTCCTCGAGCGCCTCGAGCTCGAGCTCCACCGCGTCGAGCACCGGGAAATAGCGGTCGACCACCGCGTCCATCAGCGCGTAGAGCACGAACCCCGAGCCGTGCCGAAGCAGCTCGGGCTCGCGCTCGCAGCGCGCGCGCACGTCCCTGAAGCCGCGCTCGGTGCGCGTGCGTACCGACATCACGTAGTTGGGGCCGACGAAGACCGCGATCTCGCCGATGTGCGGCTCGTCCGCTCCCGGCTCCACGGTGTGCAGCACCACGAAGAGCCCGTCGCCGTACTCCTCGATCTTGGGGCGCTGGTGGCCGTGGCGCGCGTCCTCCACCGCGAGCGGGTGCAGGTCGAACTCGGCCTGCATCTCGGCGAGCTCGGCCTCCGTGGGGTTCGCGAGCGCCACCCAGACGAAGCAGTCGGGCCGCCCGACGTAGCTCTTGATCTCGCGCCGGTCGATGTCGGCGAGCTTGCGGCCTTCCTGGTAGGCCACGCAGTTTACGAGCATGGGGTCGAATGCTAGCACTGTAAAATGCGCTCTTTCCGGAGAACGCCATGCCCGAAATCAGCCAGCGCGCATCCAGCCTCGGTACCGAGAACGCCTTCGTCGTGCTCGCCGAGGTGAACGCGCTCGCGGCGCGGGGCCGCGACATCGTCAGCTTCTGCATCGGCCAGCCCGATTTCGCCGCGCCGGAGAACGTCCAGGACGCCGCGATCCGGGCGATCCGCGAGGGCCGGCACGGCTACACGGCATCGGCCGGGATCGACCCTCTGCGCGCGGCCGCCGCGAAATACCTGGCCGGGATGCGCGGGGGCCTTCCGATCCGCCCCGAGGACGTGGTGGTGGGCGCGGGCGCCAAGCCCTTCATCGCCTACGCGATCCTCTCGACGACCGATTACGGCGCCGGAGACGAGGTGATCTACCCCAACCCGGGATTCCCGATCTACGAGTCGCAGATCCGCGCCTGCGGCGCGGTGCCGGTGCCGGTCCACCTGAAGGAAGACCGGGACTTCGCGTTCGACCCGGCGGAACTGGAGCGGCTGATCACGCCGAAGACGCGGCTCCTGATCCTCAATTACCCGCACAACCCGACCGGGGGACTGCTCTCGAGGCGCGATCTCGAGGCCATAGCCTCCATTCTGGAGAGGCACCCGCGGATCTGGATCTATGCCGACGAGATCTATTCGAGGCTCTGCTATGGCGGCGAGTTCTTCTCGATCGCGCAGGTTCCCGGGATGTACGAGCGCACGATCGTCTCGGACGGCGCCTCCAAGACCTGGGCGATGACCGGCTGGCGCATCGGGTTCGCCGCCAACCCCGTGCTCGCGCCCGTGTTCACGCGCTGGATCACCAATACCGACTCGTGCGCCTCGCAGATCTCGCAGTGGGCCGCGCTCGAGGCGGTGACGGGACCGCAGGAGGCCGCGGCCGCGATGAAGGAGAGTTTTCTGCAGAGAAGGAATCTGATCGTCGGCCTCCTGAACGGCGTCCCCGGGGTCAGCTGCCGCACCCCGGGCGGCGCGTTCTACGCCTGGCCGAACGTGACCGAGGCCTGCCGCCGGATCGGCGCGGCCGACTCCGAGGAGTTCAGGAAGCGCCTGCTGAACGAGGCGGGCGTCGCGGTGCTCGCCGACATCCATTTCGGCGCGCGCGTGCCGGGCGAGGGCCAGCACGTGCGCTTTTCCTACGCCACCTCGACCCGGGCGATCGAGCAGGGCGTGGCGCGCATGGCCGATTTCATCCGCAAGAACACGCGCAAGGCGGCATGACCTCATGAGCCGCTGGCGACCGAGCGTCACCGTCGCCGCGGTGATCGAGCGCGACGGGCGTTTCCTTCTCGTGGAGGAGGAGGCCAACGGGCGGCTCGTGCTCAATCAGCCCGCGGGGCATCTGGACCCGGGGGAATCGCTCGTACAGGCGGTGGCGCGCGAGGTGCTGGAGGAAACGGCGCACGTGTTCCGTCCCGCGGGGCTCGTCGGCGTGTACCGCTGGATCTACGACAGGGAAGACGTGACGTTTCTCCGGTTCTGCTTCACCGGCGAAGCGTCGGGATTCGACCCCGCCAGGAAGCTCGACAGGGAAATCCGCGCGCTTCACTGGCTGCATCCCGGGGAATTGAAGGCGAGACAGGCGCAGCACCGTTCGCCGCTGGTGATGCGCTGCGTAGAGGACTACCTTGCCGGGCGGCGCTATCCGCTCGAGCTGCTCTCCGCGGACTTCGCATGAGAGTCGTAGTCGGCATGTCGGGAGGGGTCGACTCCTCGGTCGCGGCGCTCCTGTTGAAGCGCGCGGGCCACGACGTCGTGGGCCTGTTCATGAAGAACTGGGAGGACGACGACAGCGCGGAGCACTGCTCGACGCGCCAGGACCTGATCGACGCCGCCGCGGCGGCGGACGTGATCGGAATTCCGCTCGAAGCGGTGAACTTCTCGGCCGAGTACAAGGACCGCGTGTTCGCCGAGTTCCTGCGCGAGTACCGCGCCGGGCGCACGCCCAACCCGGACGTGCTGTGCAACGCCGAGATCAAGTTCAGGGCGTTCCTCGACCACGCCATGGCGCTGGGCGCGGGCAGCATCGCCACGGGGCACTACGCGCGCGTCGTGGAGAAGAACGGCCTCTACGAGCTGAGGCGCGGCGCCGACGCGCGGAAGGACCAGAGCTATTTCCTGCACCGGCTCGACCAGGCACAGCTCGCGCGCGTGGTGTTTCCGGTCGGGCACCTGGAAAAGACCGAGGTCCGCCGCATCGCGCTCGAGGCGCACCTGCCGAATCACGCCAAGAAGGACTCGACCGGCATCTGCTTCATCGGCGAGCGCCCGTTCCGCGAGTTCCTGAATCGCTACCTGCCTCGCGAGCCCGGGCCGATCCGCACCCCCGAGGGGCGCACGATCGGCGAGCACATCGGGCTCGCGTTCTACACCATCGGGCAGAGGAAGGGCATCGGCATCGGCGGCGCGGGCGAGCCCTGGTACGTCGCGGGCAAGGACCGCGACGCGAACGCGCTCATCGTGGTGCAGGGACACGACCACCCGCTGATGTTCAGGCGCGAGCTTTCCGCCGACGAGGCGAGCTGGATTTCGGGCGCGTCGCCCGCAGAGGGCTCGATCCACGGTGCCAAGACGCGCTACCGGCAGGCCGACGCGGTGTGTCGCGTGACGCGCTGCGAGGACGGGCGCCTCGCGCTCGAGTTCGACCGCCCGCAGTGGGCCGTCACCCCGGGCCAGTCGGTCGTGCTCTACGACGGCGACGCTTGCCTCGGCGGCGCGATCATCGCCTGAACGCCTGCGCGGCGCGGTCCGGTCGCGGTTGTCCCCGGGGACGAGGCGCGCGTACGGGCTGGCGAGGCAGGCGGGAGGTATCAGGGCATAAGTGCGCCGGCGGGCGCGCATTATGCCCGCGGCGTATAATCGGCTGTCAAAAGAACCGCGCCCCATCCATGCCTTCGCCGCTCGCCGCGCTGTCGCCGCTCGACGGCCGGTACGCCGGGTCCGCCGATCCCCTGAGGCCCTACTTCAGCGAGCACGCGCTCATCCGCTACCGGGTGCGCGTGGAGCTCGCTTGGCTCGCGGCGCTTGCCGCCGAGCCCGCGATCGCCGAGCTCCCGCCCTTCTCGAAGGCGACGCGCGCCGCGCTCGAGCGCCTGGTCTCCGGCTTCGGCGAGAAGGACGGCGGGCGCATCAAGGCGATCGAGGCGCGCACCAACCACGACGTCAAGGCGATCGAGTACTGGCTGAAGGAGCAGCTCGGAAGGAACCGCGAGGTCCGGGCTTCGCTCGAGTTCATCCATTTCGCCTGCACCTCGGAGGACATCAACAATCTCGCCTGGGCGCTGATGCTCGCGCAATCGCGCGAGCGGGTGATGCTGCCGGCGCTCGACGCGCTCGCCGGTTCGCTGCGCACGATGGCGCGGCGCTACGCCGCCGTTCCGATGCTCGCGCGCACGCACGGCCAGCCCGCCTCGCCCACCACGCTCGGCAAGGAGCTCGCCAACGTCGTGCACCGGCTGCAGCGCGCGCGCACGCGCATCGCCGGCGTGCCGATCCTCGGCAAGATGAACGGCGCGGTCGGGAACTACCACGCGCACACGATCGCCTACCCGCGTTTCGACTGGGAGGGTTTCTGCCGGCGCTTCGTGGAGGGGCTCGAGCTCGATTTCAACCCTTACACCACGCAGATCGAGCCGCACGACACCTGCGCCGAGCTGTTCGACGCCTATGCGCGCGCGAATTCCATCGTACTCGACCTCGACCGCGATCTGTGGGGCTACGTATCGCTCGGCTACTTCCGCCAGAAGCCGAAGAAGGGCGAGGTCGGATCCTCGACCATGCCGCACAAGGTGAACCCGATCGACTTCGAGAACTCGGAAGGAAACCTCGGCGTGGCGAACGCGCTGCTGCGGCATCTCGCGGAGAAGCTCCCGGTGTCGCGCTGGCAGCGCGATCTCTCGGACTCCACCGCGCTGCGCAACGCGGGCGCGGCGCTCGGGCACACGCTGCTCGCGTGGCGCGCCTGCCTGCGCGGCCTGGGCAAGCTCGAGGCCAATCCGGCGCGCATGGCGGAAGACCTCGACGCGAACTGGGAAGTGCTGGCGGAAGCCGTGCAGCAGGTGATGCGGCGCCACGGTGTTCCCGGCGCCTACGAGAAGCTGAAGGCCCTCACCCGCGGCCGCCGTCTTGACCGGAAGACCCTCGCGGCCTTCGTTCGAAAGCTGCCAATACCGGCAGATGCGCGAAATCGCCTGCTGCGACTGACTCCCGCGAGGTACACCGGCCTGGCGGAAAAGCTGGCCAGGCGAATCTAGAAGAAGAAACGCCCTGTTCTACGCCGCGACAATCTTCCTGTCGTCGCTCCTGCTGTTCCTGGTGCAGCCGCTCATCGCGCGCCTGATCCTGCCCTGGTTCGGCGGGAGCGCGGCGGTGTGGACCACCTGCATGCTTTTTTTCCAGACGCTGCTGCTCGCGGGCTACGCCTACGCGCACGGATCCGCGGGGCGTCTCGTGCCGCGCGCGCAGGCCGCGGTGCACACGCTGCTGCTCGGAGCTTCGCTCGTGGTGCTTCCGATCGCTCCGGCCGAGTCGTGGAAACCGCAGGGCGGCGAGGAGCCGGTCACCTACATCCTGCTCGTGCTCGCGGCCGCGGTCGGGCTGCCGTACTTCCTGCTCGCCTCGACCAGCCCGCTCCTGCAGGCGTGGTTCGCGCGCGCGCGCGCGGGCGAAAACCCGTACCGCCTGTTCGCGGTTTCCAACCTTGCTTCGCTTCTTGCGCTCGTGGGCTATCCCTTCCTGGTGGAGCCGTTTCTCGGCGCACGGGATCAGGTTTCGCTCTGGTCGGGGCTGTACGCGCTTTTCGCGCTGCTCTGCGCAGGGCTCGCGTGGATGGCCGCCGGCGCCAGGCACGCCGGCAGGGCCGGGACCGAGGACCGTTCCAGGCCTCCCGCGCGCTCCGACTATTCTCTCTGGCTCGCGCTGTCCGCGACCGGCTCGGTGCTGCTGCTCGCGGTGACCAACCACATCACGCAGAACGTGGCTTCGATCCCGCTGCTCTGGCTCGCGCCGCTGACGCTCTACCTGCTCACGTTCATCCTCGCCTTCGAGGGGCGGGGCTTCTACCGCACCGAGATCGCGTGGAGCTTCGTGCTGGTGTGGATCGCGGGCATGGCGTGGCTGCTCGTCGACACCTCGCACCAGTTCGACCTGTACCTCCAGCTCGGGATGTACCTGTCGGGATTGTTCGTGGGGTGCCTGTTCTGCCACGGCGAGCTCTACCGCTCGCGCCCGGCGGCGCGGTACCTGACCGCGTACTATCTCACGATCTCGGCGGGCGGCGCGCTCGGCGGGCTGTTCGTGGCGGTGGTGGCGCCGCTCGCCTTCGACGGCTACTACGAGCTGGGCCTGGCGCTGGTCGCGCTCGCGTTCCTCGCCGCGGTGCGCTTCGCCAACCTCAACCAGATCGCGCGGCTCGCGAGCCTCGGGATGGTGATGGCCGCGGCCGGCTGCGCGCTCTACGACGGCCTGCGCTATCAGAAGGACGTGCTCGTGTCGGCGCGCAACTTCTACGGCGTCCTGCGGGTCAAGGAGTACGGCGCCGAGGGCTCCGCAAACCATCTTCGGCGCCTGGTGCACGGCGTGATCATGCACGGGGAGCAATACCTGGATCCGGCGCAGCGCGCCAAGCCGACCACCTACTACCAGGAGACCTCGGGCGTCGCGGCGGCGATCCGGAGCTTCGGAGCCCGTCCCTCGATCCGGGTCGGCCTGATCGGGCTGGGCGCGGGGACGCTCGCCGCCTACGGGCGCAACGGCGATACCTACCGCTTCTACGAGATCAACCCGCAGGTGATCGCGGTGGCGAAGCGCGAGTTCACCTACCTCGGCGACAGCGCCGCGAAGACCGAGATCGCGCTCGGGGACGCGCGCCTGAACCTCGAGCGCGAGGCGCCGCAGGGCTTCGACGTGCTCGCGGTGGACGCGTTCTCGAGCGACTCGATCCCGGTGCACCTGATCACGAAGGAGGCGCTCGGCGCCTACCTGCGGCACATGAAGCCGGATGGCATCGTCGCGTTCCACGTCTCGAACCGCTTTCTCGACCTGGTGCCGGTGGTGGCGCGCCTGGCGAAGGAGCACGGTGCGCACGCGGCGCTCGTGGACGAGGAATCCGGCGAGGACGAGGACCGGACCACGAGCACCTGGGTGCTTGTCTCGCGCGACGCCCGGGCGCTCGAGCGCCCCGAGATCATGGCGGCGGGCGCTACCGCGCCCGAGGAGCGCCCCGAGTGGCGTGCCTGGACCGACGACTACTCGAACCTGATTCAAATCCTGAAATGAAAAACCGGGACAGACCCGGTTTTCGGAAAACGAAAACCGGGTCTGTCCCGGTTTTTCAGACGACCGCGCCCTCGTGCTCGTCGCGCCGGTCGCGCTTGGGCGGGCGGATGAACTGCTCGCGCCGCACGCCCAGCCACATGACGAGGGGACTCGCGACCAGCACCGAGGAGTAGATCCCGAACATGATGCCGATGGTGAGCGCGAGCGCGAAATAGTGCAGCGCCGCGCCACCGAAGAGCAGCATGGTGAGCACCATGATCTGCGTGCTTCCATGCGTGATGATGGTGCGCGAGATCACGCCCGTGATCGCCGCGTCGATCACCTCGGGCACGGCCGCCTTGCGCAGTTTCCGGAAGTTCTCGCGCACGCGGTCGAACACCACCACCGATTCGTTGACCGAATAGCCGAGCACCGCGAGCACCGCGGCGAGCACCGGAAGGGAGAACTCCCACTGGAAGTAGGCGAAGAAGCCCAGGATGATCACGACGTCGTGCAGGTTCGCGATGATCGCAGAGAGCCCGAAGCGCCACTCGAAGCGCATCCAGAGATACAGCACGATCCCGACCGCGGTGACGAGGAGCGCCAATGCGCCGTACTCGGCGAGCTCCTCGCCGACCTGGGGCCCGACGAACTCGACTCGCCGTACCTCGGCGCTCGGGTCCTGCGCGCGCAGCAGCGCCTGCACCTTCTCGGAGAGCGCCGCGCTCGACTGGCCTTTCTCGAGCGGCAGGCGGATCAGGACGTCGCGCGAGGAGCCGAAGTTCTGCACTTCGACCTTGAACCCGGCCTTCTCCAGGGTCTCGCGGATCTTCTGCGCGTCGGCGCTGTCCCTGTAGGCCACTTCCATCACGGTGCCGCCGGTGAACTCGATCGAGAAGTTGAGGCCCTTCACGGCGAGGAAGTACACCGCCGCGAGGAACGTGACCGCCGAGATCACGTTGAACGCGAGCGCGTATCGCATGAACGGGATCACGCGGCGGATCTTGAAGAATTCCATTCAGCCTACTTCCACGTTGTGTTGCCGATCGAGAGCGCCGCAACGCGCCGCCGATGGCCGTAGGTGAGGTTCACGATCGCGCGCGACACCACGACCGACGAGAAGATCGAGGTGAGGATGCCGAGCACGTGCACCACGGCGAAGCCGCGCACCGGCCCGGAGCCGAAGATGAGCAGCGCCAGGCCCGCGATGAGCGAGGTGACGTTGGAATCGAGAATCGTGCCCCAGGCACGCTCGTAGCCCGCGGCGATCGCCGCCTGCGGCGATTGCCCGCCGCGGATCTCCTCGCGGATGCGCTCGTTGATGAGCACGTTGGCGTCGATCGCCATGCCGAGCGTGAGCGCGATCGCGGCGATCCCGGGGAGCGTGAGCGTGGCCTGCAGCAGCGACAGGATCGCGATCAGGAAGAGCAGGTTCACACCCAGCGCGAGCGACGAGAACACGCCGAACAGCACGTAGTAGACCGACATGAACGCGACGATGGCGATGAATCCCCAGAGGGTGGCGTTGAAGCCCTTCTCGATGTTCTCGCGCCCGAGGCTCGGGCCCACGGTGCGCTCCTCGACGATTTCCATGGGCGCGGCGAGCGACCCCGCGCGCAGCAGCAGCGCGACGTCGTTCGCCTCCGTGGTCGTCATGCGACCGGAGATCTGCACGCGACCGCCCGGGATCTCGGTGCGAATCACGGGCGCGGTGATCACCTCGCCCCTGCCCTTCTCGATCAGGAGGATCGCCATGCGCTTGCCGACGTTCTCGCGCGTCACTTCCTGGAAGATGCGGGCACCCTGGCCGTCGAGGCGCAGGTGCACGGCCGGCTCGTTGGTCTGCGAGTCGAATCCGGGCTGGGCGTCCGTGAGCCGGTCGCCGGTGAGCACCACCTGCTTCTTCACGAACAGCGGCTGGCCGTTCCGCTCGACGTAGTATTCGGCGCCGAACGGGACTTCGCCGCGCGCCGCCGCGGCGAGCAGGTCCGGGGTCATCTTCTCCTCGTCGACCATGCGGATCTCGAGGCTCGCGGTGCGCCCGAGGATGTCCTTGGCCTTGGCCGTGTCCTGCACGCCGGGCAGCTGCACCACGACGCGCTCGGCGCCCTGCTGCTGGATTACGGGCTCGGCCACACCGAGCTCGTTGATGCGGTTGTGCAGCGTGGTGATGTTCTGCTTGAGGGCGTACTCCTGCGTGCGCTTCACCGCCTCGGGCTTCAGCGTCGCCACCAGCAGGTGATCCTGCCCGTCGTCGCGCGTCGCGAACGCGAGGTCGGTGAGGTTGCCCGCGAGCGTGTCGCGCGCCCTGTCGCGCGCGGCGGCATCCCGGAAGCGCACCCGCAGGCTCTGGCCCTCGCGCGTGACACCGCCGTGGCGGACCGATCTCTCGCGCAGCTGCGAGCGCACGTCGGCGGCGAGGCTTTCCAGGCGCTTCGAGAGCGCCGCCTGCATGTCGACCTGGAGCAGGAAGTGCACGCCGCCGCGCAGGTCGAGGCCCAGGTACATCGGCAGCGCGCGGATCGCCGTGAGCCAGCCGGGCGAGGACGACTGGAGATTGAGCGCCACGACGTAGGCGGCGTTCCGGGGATCGGGGTTGAGCGCGCGCTCGAGCGCGTCGCGCGCCCTGAGCTGCGTGTCGGTGTCGAGAAAGCGCGCCCGCACGCTCGCCGGCTCGATCGCGAGGCCCGAGGGCGCGAGCTTCGCCGCGGCGAGCGCTTCCTCGACCCGCTTCAGGAGCGCCGCGTCGACCTTGACGGTCGCCTTCGCGCTCGAGACCTGGACCGCGGGCGACTCGCCGAAGAAGTTCGGCAGCGTGTACAGGAACGCGACCGCGATCGCGAACCCGATCAGCGCGTACTTCCAGGCCGGATAGCGGTTCACTTACTGGAGGCTTTTGATCGTGCCCTTCGGGAGCAGCGTCTGCACCGCCTGCTTCTGCACGCTGATTTCCGTGCCCTGTGCGATCTCGAGCGAGAGGTAGGCCTCGCCGATCTTCGTGACTTTCCCGACCACGCCTCCCGCCGTGACGACCTCGTCGCCCTTCTGCAGCGCCTCGATCATCTGCTTGGTCTCCTTGGCGCGCTTCATCTGCGGGCGGATCATGAGGAAGTAGAGCAGGACGAACATCAGGATGATCGGAAGAAACCCGATCAGCCCGGCGTCGCCGGCGGGCGCGCCGCCGGCGCCTTGCGCGAATGCCGTGGAAATGAGCACGCAGACTCCCCGAAATGCCTGAAAAAGCGGCGAATTATAGCATCGCGGTGCGCGCGCGCTGCATCGTCTCCCGCTCCTCGATCAGCTTCGCCGATACGGATTCGAGAGTGCCGGATTCGATGGCACTCCGGAGCTCGCGCATCAGCTCCAGGTAATACCAGAGATTGTGGATCGTGTTCAGGCGCGCCCCGAGAATCTCGTTCGCCCTTTGCAGGTGGTGGAGGTAGGCGCGCGTGAAATTGCGGCAGGCGTAGCAGCCGCAGGACTCGTCGAGCGGCCGGGCGTCGTCGCGGTAGCGCGCGTTCCGGATCTTGACGTCGCCCCGGCGCGTGAAGAGCCAGCCGTTGCGCGCGTTGCGCGTCGGCAGCACGCAGTCGAACAGGTCGATCCCCCGGCCCACCGCCTCGACCAGCTCCTCGGGCGTGCCCAGGCCCATCAGGTAGCGCGGCTTGTCGGCGGGAAGCTGCGGCGCGGTGTGCGCGAGGATGCGCGCGCGCTCCTCGCGCGGCTCGCCCACCGCGAGCCCCCCGATGGCGTAGCCGTCGAAGCCGATCGCGCGGAGCCCGGCAGCCGACACGTCGCGCATCGCTTCGAACATTCCGCCCTGCACGATGCCGAACAGGAGGTTCTTCGAACCCTCGAAGGCGTTCTTCGATCGTTCTGCCCAGCGCAGGCTCAATTCCATGGACTCGCGCGTCTGGCGCTCCGTGGCCGGCTGCGCCAGGCACTCGTCGAACACCATCGCGACATCGGAATCGAGCACGCGCTGGATGCGCATCGACACCTCGGGCGAGAGCAGCAGCCGGTCGCCGTTGACGGGCGAGGCGAAGCGCACGCCCTCTTCGGTTACCTTTCCGAGGGTCGAAAGGCTGAATACCTGAAAGCCGCCGGAATCCGTGAGGATCGGGCGGCTCCATCCCATGAAGCGGTGCAGGCCGCCGTGCCTTTCGATCACCTCGAGCCCCGGCCGCAGCCACAGGTGGAACGTGTTGCCGAGCACGATTTGCGCGCCGATCTCCTCGAGCTCGGCGGGCGACATCGCCTTCACCGTGCCGTAGGTGCCGACCGGCATGAAGGCGGGTGTGTCCACGGCGCCGTGCGCGAGCTCGAGGCGCCCGAGGCGCGCCGCGCCGCAGCGGCGCCCGACCGAGAAGCTCACGCCGCCCTTTCGATCAGCATGGCGTCGCCGTAGGAGAAGAACCGGTACCGCTGCGCGATCGCGTGCGCATAGGCCTTCAGGACGTTTTCCCTGCCCCCGAACGCGCAGGCGAGCATCAGCAGGCTCGAGCGCGGCAGGTGGAAGTTGGTGAGCAGCCGGTCGACCACCCGGAAGCGGAAGCCGGGATAGACGAAGAGCTCGGTCTCGCCGCTGCTGGCGCGAAGCGCCCCGTTTCGCACCGCGGATTCGAGCGCTCGCAGCGCCGTGGTTCCCACCGCGAGCACGCGCCCGCCGCGCGCGCGCGCCGCCTCGATCGCCTCGACAGCCGCCTGCGGCACCTCGTAGCGCTCGGCATGCATGCGGTGGTCCTCGATCCGGCCGGCCCGAACCGGCTGGAACGTGCCCGAGCCGACGTGCAGCGTCACGGCGGCGAGGCGCACGCCGCGCGCCGCGAGCGCCCGGAGCATTGCCCGGTCGAAATGCAGTCCCGCAGTGGGCGCGGCCACCGCGCCGGGCTTCTCGGCGAACACCGTCTGGTAGCGTTCCTCGTCATTGCTCCCGGGAGGGCGGCGAATATAGGGCGGGAGCGGCACGCTTCCGATCCGCGCCAGAAGCGGCGCCACCGGCTCGGAGAACCGGACCCGGTAGAGATCGCCTTCGCGCGAGAGGAGCTCCGCCTCTCCGCCGCCCTCCAAGGCTATCCGGTAGCCGGGCTTCGGCGGGTGTCCTGAGCGGGCGAGCACCAGCGCTTCGCGCTCATCGACGATTCGCTCGACGAACACCTCGATGCGCCCGCCGGTCTGCTTGCTGCCGAAAAGCCGCGCGCGGATCACGCGCGTGTCGTTCACCACGAGGAGGTCTCGCGGATCCACAAGGCGCGGCAGGTCGGCGAACACCAGGTCCTCGAGCGCGCCGCTCGCGCCTTCGAGATGCAGCAGGCGGCTCCCGGCACGCTCCGGGGCGGGATGCTGGGCGACGAGCTCGGGCGGGAGCGCATAGTCGAAATCCGAGACCTTCATCCGGGATGATTATAAAATTTCGCAAACTTGCGGCCGGAATGGCGGAACTGGCAGACGCAGCGGACTCAAAATCCGCCGGTGGCGACACCATGAGAGTTCGAGTCTCTCTTCCGGCACCATTTACCGGATGGACAGCGGCAGGGGCGCGGCGTACGCTAGCCGGCGTTCCCAGAGGGAGGAACCGGATGGCGAAGGCGCAGATCCATCTGCTGCCGGCGGCGCGCAACAGCGTGATGGTGGTGGACGACCAGTCCACCAGCCGCGCCATCCTCGAGCAGGTGGTGCGGGCGCTCGACGAACGCGTGGCGGTCGAGGGCTTCGCGCGGCCGATCGACGCGGTGCTGTGGTCGACGCGCCACGTCGCTGACCTCGTGCTCGTCGACTACATGATGCCCGACATGGACGGCATCGAGTTCGCCAGGCGCCTGCGCGCGCTGCCGGGCTACGAGCACGTTCCCATCGTGATGGTCACGGTTCAGGACGACAAGAAGATCCGCTACGCGGCGCTCGACGCGGGAATCACCGATTTCCTGACCAAGCCCGTGGACGCGCGCGAGTGCCAGGCGCGCTGCAGGAACCTTCTCACGCTGCGGCGCCAGCAGCTCGCGCTGGAGGACCGGCGCCGGCTCCTCGAGGGCATGGTCGAGGAGGCGACGCGCGAGATCCGCGAGCGCGAGAAGGAGACGCTGCTGCGGCTGGCGCGCGCGGGCGAGTTCCGCGACGAGGAGACGGGCTACCACCTCATACGGATGGCGCGCTACTCGCGCCTGATCGCCAACGCCGTGGGCCTGGAGCGCGACGAGGCCGAGACGATCGAGCTCGCGGCGCCGCTGCACGACATCGGCAAGATCGGAATCCCGGACGGGATCCTGCTCAAGGCGGGGCGCCTGGACGCCGATGAATGGGCCAACATGCGGCGCCATCCGGTCATCGGCCACGAGATCCTCAAGGGCAGCGCCTCCAAGTACGTGCGCATGGGGGCGCTGATCGCGCTCGGCCACCACGAGCGCTACGACGGCAGCGGCTACCCGAGCGGGCTGGAGGGCGATCACATCCCGCTGTGCGCGCGCGTGGTCGCGGTCGCGGACGTGTACGACGCGCTCACTTCGGTGCGGCCGTACAAGGGCGCCTGGAGCACGGAGGACGCGCTCGAGTACCTGCGCGCGCAGCGCGGCAAGCACTTCGATCCGCGCCTCGTGGACGCGTTCCTCGGCGTGCGCGACAAGGTGCTGGAGGTCCAGCGCGACTGGCAGGACCCCGGCGAAGGCGGGGCAAGGGAGTGATCGGCGCGGCGCTCCTCGGCCGGCTGCGCGCGCGCCTTGCGGCGCGCCCCGACACCGAACACGAGCAGGCGATCGTGCGCGTGGTGGTCGCGGTGGCGCTCGGGGTCTATCTGCTGGACTTCTCCGACCTCTGGACCCCCGGCGCGCGCGGCCAGGAGGACTTCGCCTATCTCGCGTACCTCGCGGCCGGCACTGCGCTCCTCGCGTGGGTGCTCGCGAGCGATGCGGTCTCGCCGTTGCGGCGCAGCCTCGGAATCGTCGCGGACCTGTCCATCCTCACCTACGCGATGTGGTTTTTCGGCGACCGCGCGCTTGCGCTGGTGCTGGTGTACGTATGGGTCACGCTGGCCAACGGCTTTCGCTACGGCCCGCGCTACCTGGTGGCGTCCCTCGCGCTCAGCCTGGCGAGCTTCGCGGTGGTCATCGCGGCGACCCCGTACTGGCAGGAGCGGCTCGGTGTGGGGATCGGTCTGGCGGCGGTGTTCACTGCGCTCAGCCTCTACGTGCGGGGACTGGTGAAGCGCATGTTCGACGCGCTCGCGCAGTCGGAGGCGGCCAATCAGGCGAAGCGCCGCTTCATCTCGGTGGTGAGCCACGAGATGAGAACGCCGCTGAACGCCATCATCGGCATGGCCGACCTGATGCGGGATACGCAGCTCAACCGCGAGCAGGCCGACATGCTGCAGACGCTGCGCGGCGCCTCGCGCGCGATGCTCGGGCTGGTGGAGGACGTGCTCGACTTCTCCAAGATCGAGGCGGGCAAACTGGTCATCGAGCGCGCCGACTTCGACCTGCACGCGCTCGTCAACAGCACCTGCCGTTTCATCGCTTCGCAGGCGGCGTCCAAGGGCGTCGAGTTCGTGGTCTCGATCATGCCCGAGGTGCCGCCGGCGCTGCGCGGCGATCCGCATCATCTGCGCCAGGTGCTGATCAACCTGGCCGGGAACGCGGTCAAGTTTACCGAGAAGGGCAGCGTCACGGTGCACGTCGCGGCGCAATCGGAGAGCGAGCGCGCGGTGCGGCTCAAGTTCTCGGTACGCGACACCGGCATCGGCATCGCTCCGGAGGCGCAGAAGCGCATCTTCGAGAGCTTCACCCAGGCCGAGCAGTCGACCACGCGCCGTTTCGGCGGCACGGGCCTAGGCACGACCATCGCCAAGCAGCTGGTCGAGTTGATGGGAGGAAGCATCGGCCTGGAGAGTTCGCCGGGACTGGGCAGCACGTTCTGGTTCGAGGTCGAGCTCGACAAGCAGGCCGAACGCGCGGCTGCCGGCGCCGGTGAGCTCGCAGGCGCGCGCGTGCTGCTGGTGGGCTTTCCGGCGGCGCAGCGCGAGGCGCTCGAGGAAACGCTTGCCGGCTGGGGCGCCGTGCCGGTGGCCGCGTCGAGCGTAGACGAGGGCGTGCAGCGCCTGGTCTCCGAGATCAGCCTGGCGCAGCCCTACCACAGCGCGCTGCTCTACGCCCACGCCCAGGAGCTGCAGCTCGCGCAGCGCTTCCGCCGCGCCGCGCCCGATCCGGCGCCGCCGGTGGTGCTCGCCGTGCCTCGTATCGCCGAAGTGTCCCGCTTCGCGGCGCTGTCGGCGGGCTACGGCGCGGTGCTCGAGCTGCCCTTCGACAAGCGCCAGCTCTTCAACGTGCTGCATTCCGTCACCGCCGGCGAGGAAGTGCGCGAGGGCGTGGTGCGGCTGCAGGACTACGCGCGGCGCGGCGCGCAAGGCCGGCGGTTGCGCGTTCTCGCGGCCGACGACAACCCCACGAATCGCGAGGTTCTGGCCAGGATCCTGGAGCGCGCCGGGCACGCGGCGACCCTGGTCGCCGACGGCGAGAAGGTGATGGAGGCGCTGGACGCGGGCGAGTACGACATCGTGCTGCTCGACCGCAACATGCCGGTCATGGGCGGACTCGAGACGCTGCAGGCGATACGGCTGACCACGGGCGGGCGCGGCCGCCTGCCGGCGATCGTGTTCTCCGCCGATGTGACGCCCGAGGCCAGGCGCGAGTGCCTGGAGGCGGGCGCGGACGCCTTCCTCAGCAAGCCGGTGGAGGCGTTGCGCCTGCTCGAGGAGCTGCGGCGCCTGTGCGGCGAGCGCGGCGAGGAAGCTCCGCTCGCCCCGCCGCGGCCCGCCGAGACCGTGACGCACGCAAAGCCGGGGGAGGTCCCCGTGATCGACGCCGAAGTCCTCTCCAACCTGGAGGAGCTCGGCTCCTCGCCCGCGTTCCTCGAGAAGCTGATCGGCGTGTTCATCGCCGACAACGGCGCGCTCATGGAGAAGATCGAGGCCGCGCTCGGCATGCGCAACGTGGCGGAGTTCCGCGCCCATGTGCACGCGATGAAGGGCTCGGCCGCGAGCATGGGCGCGATCCGCCTGACGCGCCTGTGCGCGAGCTTCGGCCAGCTCTCGGACGCGGAGATCAAGCTGCAGGCGCCGATGCTCCTCAGGTCGCTGCGCGAAGAGCAGGCGGGCGCGCGCGGCGAGCTCGAGCGCTACCTCAGCGAGCGCAAGAAATCCGCCGGCTGAGAGCCGCTACAATCAGGGCTTTCCGCGGGGAGAGGCTGCCGCATGTCGTTCTTCATTACGCTGGTCGAATCCTCCGACGCGAGCCGCCGCGCGATCGAGGCCGCGCCGAGGGTGCAGGCGATGATCCATCGCGGCCTGCCGCTCGCCGAATACCGCGCTTTTCTCCACGACCTGTACCACGTGGTGTGGCACTTCTGTCCGGTGATGGCAGCGGCCGCCTCGCGCATGGACGAGCGCCTGCGCGCCGTGCGCTACGAGATCTACGAGCGCATCGAGGAGGAGAAAGGCCACGAGAGCTGGGTGCTCGAGGACATCGAGGCGATCGGGGGCGATGTCCGGCGGGCCATCGAAGGAGCGCCGAGCGCGCCGGTGCAGGCGATGATCGGATACAACTACTACGCGGCCGAGCGCGTTCACCCGTGCTCGGTGCTCGGGATGCTCTACGTGCTCGAGGTCGTGGCCTCGGTGTACGGCGGCCGCGTCGCCGACTCGATCGCGCGCGCGCTCGGCCGGGACGTCGGCGCCGGGGGATTCCGGTTCCTGTCGTCACACGCGACGATGGACGTCGACCACATGGCGAAGCTGAACCGGCTGCTCAAGACGATCGACGACGCGGCCGCGCAGGAGGCGATCCTGCGCTCGGCCGCGGTCAATTTCCACCAGTTCGGGCAGCTCTTCGGTGAAGGCGGCTTCGTGTCGCTTCTTGCGGCCTAGGACTCGTCAACCCGCGGCGGCGAGATCGGCCGGCGCGGCATCGGCGGCCGGGCCGCGCTCCCTGCGCTCCATGCGCTCCATCTGGGCACGCACCACGCGGCCCATCATCCGGAGGTCGCGATCCTCGAGCTTCAGGGCGCAATCGACCCAGGTCTCGACCACCGCGTCGAGCTCCTCGCGCGTCACGGGGAACACCTGGCCGCGCACCCGCATGACCGCCTGGAAGCCGCTGCGGCGACGCTGGTTCCTCGCGATCCAGTCGCGCACCGCCCGCTCGCCCTCGCCGTCCGCCGCGAGCACGTCGACGACGCCCATCTCGTGAAGCTTGCGCGCCGGCAGCACTCGCCCGGAGAGGATCAGGTCCTCGGCGACGCGAGGGCCGACCTTTCGCGCGAGCAGGCTGTAGGCGCCCATGCCCGGGAACAGGTTGAACAGGATCTCGGGCAATCCCATCATCGCCGACTCCTCGGCGACGAGCACGTCGGACGAAAGCGCGGTCTCGAAGCCGCCGCCGAGTGCGTCTCCCTGCACCAGGGAAATCGTCGTGAGCGACGGGCAGAAGTAGTTCTGCACCCGCGCGTGGATGTTGTCGATGCAGAGCTTGCCGTAGTGCGCGAGCGCGTCGCGGTCGCGCGACTTGATGAGCAGGAGAAAGAGCGCGAGATCGCCGCCGAGGTTGTAGACCTTCGGCACGCGGGATCCGGCGACGTAGTAATTCGCCCGGTGCATCGCGCCCTGGAATTCGACGTGCCCGCTGTTTGCGGTCAGATCGGAACCGAAGGCGCGGATATCCTTGAGCAGCCCCAGGTTGAAGCAGGGGTTGCCGCGCTGCCGCATCCAGCCCCAGATGGTCCCCGTTTCAGGCTCGAACTCGTACTCGACCTCGGCGTAACGTTTGCAGCTCGCCCTCCCGGGCGCTGCAAGAGTTGCTGCTTCCATGACTGCCTCCTTCCCCGAATTGGATCCCCCGGCGGGGGACAGATCGCCATGGCACGGGGCGGCCGGTGCCGCCCGCGCGCCTCCCGCGGCAATTAGACGCCGCGCGCCTGAGTCGCGCAAACGCGGCATGTTGCGTTTTCGAGACGCGCGGCACTCCCCTGTACCATTCGGGCTTTCGGCACCGGACTGAATGATCAATTCCAGCTACGCGCGCCGCGGCATCGCGGTGGCGCCGCATTCGCTCGCCGCGCAGTCGGCGCTCGCGGTGCTGCGCGAAGGAGGCAATGCTGCGGAAGCGATGGTCGCGGCGGCTGCGACCATTGCCGTGGCCTACCCGCACATGACGGGGATTGGCGGAGACGCGTTCTGGATCCTGGCGGATCCGGGCGCGGCACCGGTCGGGATCGACGCCTGCGGGCCCGCGGCGCAGGCCGCCTCGATCGGCTTCTATCGCGAGCGGGGCCTTGGCGCGATTCCTGCGCGCGGAGCGCTCGCCGCCAATACGGTCGCGGGCACGGTCGCCGGCTGGGAGCTCGCGCTTGCGCTCCGTCCGGGGAAGCTCCCTCTGGCACGGCTGCTGGAGGACGCGATCCACTACGCGCGCGCGGGCGTCCCGGTGACCGCCAGCCAGGAGGCGAACACCGGCGGCAAGCGCGCGGAGCTCGAAGGCGTTCCGGGATTCGCGGCGCGTTTCCTTCCGGGAAATCAGGTACCGAAGCGTGGCGCTCTCTTCGTGCAGAAGCCCCTTGCCGAGACCCTCGAGCGGCTCGCCCGCGCGGGTCTCTCGGACTTCTACCGCGGCGAGCTTGCGCGCTCGATGGCGCACGAGCTCCGGGCGCTCGGCAGCCCCCTCGCGCTCGCGGATCTGGAGGGTTATGCGGCGCGCGAAGTCCGGCCGCTCGAGCTCGCGCACCGCCTCGGGCGCCTGTACAACATGACGCCGCCGACCCAGGGGGCGGTCTCGCTCGCGATCCTCGGAATCGCGGAGCGCCTGGGACTCGCGCGGCTGGAGCCGGACAGCGCGGACCACGTTCACGCGCTGGTCGAGGCGACCAAGGCCGCGTTCCTCGGGATCCGGGATCCCTACCTGACCGATCCGGCGCACATGAAGCTCGAGGCGCAGGCGCTGCTCGCGCCCGGGCGGCTCGACGCGCTGGCGGCGGAAATCGATCTGCGGCGAGCGCGCCCCTGGGGCGGGCGATCGCTTCCCGGCGGCACCGTGTGGATGGGCGTGATCGACGGCGCCGGGCGCGCAGTGAGCTTCATCCAGAGCATCTATCACGAGTTCGGCTCGGGCGTCGTGCTCCCGGGCACGCACATCAACTGGCAGAACCGCGGCTGCAGCTTCTCGCTGGAGGCGCGATCGGTGAATGCGCTCGCTCCCGGCAAGAAACCCTTTCATACGCTAAACCCGGCGGCCGCACGCCTTGCCGACGGGCGCGCGATGGTGTACGGGACGATGGGCGGCGACGGCCAGCCGCAGACGCAGGCTGCGGTGTTCACGCGCTACGCGGTCTTCGGCCAGGGCCTTCAGCGCGCGGTGAGCGCGCCGCGCTGGCTGCTCGGCCGCACCTGGGGATCGATGTCGGAAACGCTCAAGCTCGAGGCGCGCTTTCCGGCGGAGCTCGCCGACGAGCTGCGGCGCCGCGGTCATGCGGTGGAGATCGCGGCCGCGTTCGACGAGTCGATGGGCCATGCCGGGGCGCTCGTGCGCCATGCCGATGGCACGCTCGAGGGCGCGTTCGATCCGCGCAGCGACGGCGCAGTCGCCGGCTTCTGACTTTGTGCTAGAGTTTTTGCCGCAGGTTTCGGAAGGAACCAGGGGGCTGCATGTACGCGATCGTCTACAAGAGCGACGGATTCCCGATCTGCCGCCAGGTGCCCGGCGTCAGTCCCGACCCGGTGGTCACCTGGAACACCGAGGCCGCGGCCCAGGCCTTCATCTCCGCCAAGGGCGGCGGCGCCGATTTCCAGCCGGTGCAGCTCACGGACGAGGCGATGGACCGGATCGCGCAGGCGATGGGCTGCCCGGTCGAGTCGATGACCTTCGAGCCTTACCCCGGGTAGGGCGCGGCTGGAACTCCACGTTGTCGATGAGGCGCGTCGCGCCGAGGCGTGCCGCGGCGAGCGCCACGAGCTCGCGATCGTGCGGCCCGGGCGGCGCAAGGTCGCTGCGGCGCCGGATTTCCACGTAATCGGGCTTCCAGCCATTCGCGAGGAGCATCCGGAACGCTTCCTCCGCTCCGGCCTTTCCTTGCGCGACTTGCTGCAGGACCCCGTACAAGCGGGGTGCCTCGGCGCGCTCGGCGAGCGAGAGGTAGGCATTGCGCGAGGACATCGCCAGGCCGTCCGTCTCGCGCACGGTTTCGCCCGCGACGACCTCGATCGGGAGGTCGAGCTGGCGCACCATGCCGCGCACGATGTGAAGCTGCTGGTAGTCCTTCTTGCCGAACACCGCGACCGAGGGCTGCACGCAATTGAACAGCTTCAGCACCACGGTGGCGACGCCGTGGAAGAACCGCGGGCGGAACTTTCCCTCGAGCTCGTCGGCGACCGGCGGCGGCGTGACGATGAAACTCTGGGGCTCGGGATAGAGCGCGCGCTCGCCGGGCGCGAACACGAGGTCCGCCCCCTCGGCGGCGAGCTTCGCGAGGTCGGCCTCGAGCGTGCGCGGGTAGCGGTCGAAGTCCTCGTGCGGCGCGAACTGCAGGCGGTTCACGAAAATGCTCACGGCGACATGCCTCGCGTGCGCGCGCGCAAGGCGCACCAGCGCGAGGTGTCCGTCGTGGAGATTGCCCATGGTGGGCACGAACGCGAGACCGGGCAGCGCGCGCGCGGCACGGCGCAATCCGGCGATGTCGTGCACGACCCGCATCCCCGCGTCAGCGCGGTCTTTCGCGCACGACCAGGCGAATCCCCCGGTTCGGCCGCAGGGTGATCGAAGGATCGGGCCGGATATCCTGCCCTGGCTCGGGCTCGAACCTCCAGCGCTCGGCAAGCGTTGCGAGCAGGAGAATGGCCTCCTGCCACGCGAAGCTCTCGCCGATGCAGTGGCGGTCGCCTCCCCCGAAAGGAAAGTAGGCGCCGCGAGGAAGGCTCTTCACGAACTCCGGAGTCCAGCGTTCGGGGAGAAACCGCCCTGGCTCCCGGTAGTAGCGCGCGTCGCGCTGCATCACGTACTGGCTCATCAGCACCGTCGCGCCCCTGGGGATCGGGTAGCCGGCGAGCTCGGTGTCGGCGAGCGCGCTGCGGCCGGTGAACCAGCCCGGGGGATAGAGCCGCAGCCCTTCGGCGATCGTCTGGCGCGCGAACGGCAGGCGATCGAGGTCCGCGGGCTCGAAGTGATGGCGGCCCGCGAGCACGCCGCGCAGCTCGGCCTGGAGCTTCGCGTCGGCGTCCGGGTGCAGCGCGAGCAGGTAAAGCGTCCAGGCGAGCGCGTTGGCGGTGGTCTCGTGCCCGGCGACGAACAGCGTGATCAGCTCGTCTCGCACCTGCCTGTCGGTCATGAAAACGTTGGTCTGGTCGTCGCGCGCCTGAATCAGAAGCGCGAGCAGGTCGTCGGCGCCGCCGGGATTGCGCCGGCGATGTTCGATCATCCCGTAGATCAAGGCGTCGAGCTCGCGCGCCGCGCGCCAGAAGCGACGTGACGAAGGCAGCGGCAGCCGAAGCGTGAACCGCAGGAACGGCGACATGAGCTGCTTGAAGTGCGACATCAGGAGGCCGATGTTGCGCGACACCGCATCGGTCTCGTTCCGGATGTCGTGCGAGAAGAGCGTCTTCGCCGCGATCAGCATCGCGAGGGTCATCATCTCCGCGGTGGCATCGATCGTCTCGCCGTCGCGCCAGCGGTCGCGCGCCTGAAGGGCGGCCGCGGTCATCGCGCCGGCGTGGGCCTCGATGCGCGTGCGCCGGAACATGGGCAGCAGCAGGCGCCGCTGGCGCGCGTGCAGCTCGCCGCGCGAGGTGAGCAGCCCCGTGCCGAGGACTGCCTCGAGCCGCGTCCGGATTCCCGAAATCTCGAAGCTGGCCCGCTGCGTGACCATTACCTCCCACACGAGCTCCGGCCGGGTGACGTAATAGACGCGATGCGGCCCGAGCCGGAAGTAGGAGATGTCGCCATACTCGCGCGCCGCGCGCTCGAGGAACCCGAGCGGGTCGCGCGCGAAGCGCAGTCCCTGGCCGAAAAGCGGCATCCCGGGCGGCGGGCCGGGCGGAAGCGCGCGCACGGCGTCCATGGCGGCCATGCTACCCGAGATTGAAGTACTCGCGCCGGGACTTCATCGCGAGGAGCCGCCCGACCAGCAGCTCGAAATCCGCTTCGCGCGCGACGAAGTTCAGGCTCTCGGAGTTCACGATCAGCACCGGCGCCGCGGCGTAGTGATGGAAGAAGCGCGTGTAGCCGTCGGCGAGGAGCGCCAGGTACTCCTCGCCGATCCCGCGCTCGTAGCCGGCGCCGCGCCGTCGCACGCGCTCGACGAGCGCCGCAGGGCCGGCCTGGAGATAGACGACGAGGTCGGGCGCCGGCGCGCGCGGCCGGATCGCCTCGTAAATCCTCTGGTAGAGCGCCAGTTCGTCCCCCGAGAGCGTGATGCGCGCGAACAGCGGGTCCTTGTCGAGCAGGAAGTCGGCGACCACCGGGCGGCCGAACATGTCGGGCTGCGCGAGGGGCTCGAGCTGGCGCGCGCGCTGGAAGAGGAAGAACAGCTGCGTCGGCAGCGCGTAGCGCGCCATGTCCTGGTAGAAGCGCGCGAGAAACGGGTTCTCGCCCGGCTGCTCGAGCAGCAGGTCCGCGCCCAGGCGCTCGGCCAGGCGCCGGGCGAGGCTGGTCTTGCCCGCGCCGATCGGGCCTTCGATCGCGATGTAGCGGGGCCGCGGCATCCTAGGGAACCCGCTCGAGGCGCTGCGCGGCGCACGCTTCGAGCAGCTCGCGCGCCGCCCCTTTTCCGGGAATCGAAATCGCCGGATCGAGCTCGAGAAGCGGCGCGAGCACGAAAGCGCGCTCGTGCATGCGCGGATGCGGCACGCGCAGCCCCGGTTCGTCCATGACCTGCCCGCCGTAGAGAAGCAGGTCCAGATCGAGCGTGCGCGGGGCGTTGCGAAAGCTGCGCGTCCGCCCGTGCCGTCGTTCGATGGCGAGCAGTTCGGCGAGCAGTTGTCGCGCCGGCAGCGCGGTCTCCAGCCACGCCACCGCGTTCACGAAGTCGGGCTGCGCCTGGAATCCCTGCGGGCTCGAACGGTAAAGGGACGAGCGCGCGCGCAGCTCCGTCTTCGGCATGCGCTTCATCTCCTCCAGAGCGGATTCGACCTGCGCGCGTGGATCGCCGAGGTTCGCGCCCAGGCCGACGTAGGCCGCGGTCATTGGGCCGGCGGCGGTGCCTCGGCCAGGCGCTTCCTGCGGCGCCGGCGCCGGCGCTTCCTCGGCCCGGTCTCGGGAAGCAGCATCGCGCGGCGCGACTCCGGGTCCGCGCCCTGGAACGCGCGCCACCAGGCCTCGAGTTCGGCCGGCACCTCGCCGCTCGCCGCGCGCAGCGCGAGGAAATCGTAGCCCATGCGGAAGCGCGGCGCTTCCAGCAATCTCAGCGCGCGGCTTCCCGAGCGCGCCTCGAACCGCGGTTGCATCGACCAGACCTCGCGCATGGTGGAGGTGAGCCGGCGCGTGATGGCGAGCTTTTCGCATTGCGCGTCGAGCACCTCGTCCATCGCGGCCTCGAGCGCGGGAAGGGCGCGTTCGCCGCGTTTCTCGCGTGCGCGCCACGCCGTCAGCACCTCGTGCCAGAGCAGTGCCGAGAACAGGAACGCGGGCGACACGGGCTTGCCCGCGCGCACGCGCTCGTCGGTCTGCGCGAGCGCGAGCGTCACGAACCGCTCGCCGAGCGGCTGCTCGAGGATTACGTCGAGGAGCGGCAGCAGCCCCTTGTGCAGTCCCTCCTCGCGCAGCTGCCGCAGGCACGCACTCGCGTGCCCCGAGAGCAGGAGCTTCAGCATCTCGTCGAAAAGCCGCGGCGGCGGCACGCGCTCGACGAGCGGCGCAAGGCGCCGGATCGGGGCGCGCGTCGCGGGATCGATCGCGAGGCCGAGCTTGCCGGCGAGACGCACTGCGCGCAGCATCCGCACCGGGTCCTCGCGAAAGCGTGTTTCCGGGTCGCCGATCATGCGCAGGACGCGCCGCCGCAGGTCGGCGAGCCCGCCGTGATAGTCGATCACCTCCTCGGTGGCCGGGTCGTAGAAGAGCGCGTTGATCGTGAAGTCGCGACGGCGCGCGTCCTCGGCCTGCGTCCCGAAGACATTGTCGCGCAGCACCCGGCCGTGCTCGTCCTTCTCGGCGGCGGTCTCGTCGGCGGCGCGGAAGGTCGAGACTTCGACCGTCTCGCCGCCAAGCATGACGTGCACCAGGCGAAACCGCCGTCCGATCACGAGCGCGCGCCGGAACAGCGGCTTCACCTGCTCGGGCCGGGCGTCGGTGACGACGTCGAAGTCTTTCGGCGCGAAACCGAGCAGCGAATCGCGCACGGCTCCGCCCACCACGTAGGCCGCGTAGCCGTGCCCGGCAAGCGCCGCGCACACCTTGAGCGCGCCCGGGCTTATCGCGCCGCGCTCGAGGCGGTGCTTTTCGCGCGGCACGCGCAGCGGCCCGTCCTCCTCGAGTCCCAGAACGCGGCGGATGAAGCGCTTGATCATGGAAAGCGGCGGATTCTACCGGAGCGAGATCACCGGCCAGCCGCGCGCGCGCGCCTCGGCCTCGAGCCGCTCGTCGGGGTCCACCGCGACCGGCCGCGTCACGCGCTCGAGCAGCGGCAGGTCGTTGTGCGAGTCGCTGTAGAACGTGCTCTCGCCGAACGAGTGCAGCTTCAGGCCCAGGCGCGCGAGCCACTCCTCGACGCGCCGGATCTTGCCCTCGCGAAAGCACGGCGTGCCGGCGACGCGCCCGGTGAAGCGCCCGCCTTCGGACTCCGGCTCGGTCGCGACGAGGTGCGCCACGCCGAACTCGCGCGCGATCGGCGCGGTGACGAAGCTGTTGGTCGCGGTGACCACCGCGCACAGCTCGCCCGCGTCGCGGTGCCGCGCCACCAGCGCACGCGCCTTCTCGCCGATCATCGGCCGCACGCGGTTCGCCATGAAATCGGCATGCCAGCGCGCGAGTTCCTCCGGCGCGTGCTCGGCGAGCGGGCGCAGCGCGAAGCCGAGGAATTCGTGGATGTCCAGCGTCCCGGCGGCGTACTGCTCGTAGAACTCGCGGTTCTGCGCCTCGTACTCCGCCCGGTCGAGCACCCCGCGGTCGACGAGGAACTGGCCCCATTCGTAGTCCGAGTCGCCGGAAAGGAGCGTGTTGTCCAGGTCGAACAGCGCGAGCTTCATTCGCCGGAGTGCTCCCTGAGCGCCTCCCGGACGAGCGGCAGCGTGACCGGGCGCTTGCGCTCCAGGCTCGTGCGGTCCAGGAGATCGAGTATCGTGCCGAGCGAACGCAGGTCCCTGCGCACGCGCGCGAGGAGGTAAGCGACGATGTCCTCCGAGAACCTCATGCCCCGGCGCGCCGCCTCGGCATGCAGATACGCGGCGCGCTCGTCGTCCGTGAGCGGCTTCACCTGGTAGACGAGGCCCCAGCCGAGCCGGCTTCGCAGGTCCTCGCGCACGGCGAGCTGCGCGGGCGGGGCGTTGCCGGCGGCAAGCACCGTACCGCCCGATTCGCGCGCGCGGTTGATGGCGTGAAAGAGCGCCACCTGCGCCGTCTCGTCCAGCGACTCGACGTCGTCGGCCGTCACGACGCCCGGTCGCTCGCTCGCCCGCAGCAGGTGGCTGCGGCCGGAGCCGGACTCGCCCCAGAGGTAGATCACGAAGTCGGAGGTCCGGCCCGCCGCGAGCTCGCGCAGGCGCTCGACGAGTTCCGCGTTCGCGCCCGGAACGAAGTTCTCGAGGGTCGGCGCGGCAGGCCGCGAAAGACCGAGCGCGAGCTGGCGCATCTCACTTCGGCCCGCCGTAGAGCGGGCCCGCGAGATAGGCCTGCCGCAGGTGGCGCAGGGCGACGAGCAGCGCCGCGCTCGCGGGCAGCGCGGCGAGCACGCCGAAGAAGCCGAACACCTGGCCGAAGGCGAGCAGCGCGAAGATGACCGCCACCGGGTGCAGGCCGACCCTCTCGCCGACGAGCCATGGCGTCACGACCATGCCTTCGAGCGCCTGTCCCGCGCCGAAGGCGAGCCACACCCAGAGCAGCCCCGTGAAGCCGTCGAACTGCATCAGCGCCGCGATGGTGCCGAGGACAAACCCGGTGAGCGCGCCCACGTACGGTATGAAGACGAGCACGCCGGTGATGAGCCCGATCGGCAGCGCGAACTCGAGCCCGGCGAGCCACAGCGCGCTCACATAATAGAAGCTCATCACCCCCATCACGAGCAGCTGCCCGCGCAGGAACTCGGCGAGCACGGCGTCGATCTCGCGCACGATCGCGACGGACTTCGCGTGAACGCGCCGCGGGATCAGGGCGTCGACGCGGCCGATGATCACTTGCCAGTCGCGCAGCAGATAGAAGAGCACCACCGGGACAAGCAACAGGTTCACGAAGAACGCGATCAGTGCGAGCCCGCCCACCCTGAGCGAGCCGAGCAGCGCCGCGACCACGTCCTGGTTGCCGGCGATCAGGTCGGCCGCGAGCGTGCGCACGGTCTCGACGTCGAGCTGGAACTCGACGCCGAGGTGGCGCCTGAGCCACGGCGCGAGTTCCTCGTTGACCCAGCCGAGGAACGCCGGCAACCGCTCGGCGAGCAGGCGCAGCTCCTTGACGAAGAGCGGCAGCACCACGAGCGCGAACGCGGCGATCAGCGCGAGCGCGGCGACGAGCACCAGTACCACCGCCGCGACGCGGCGCAGACGCCACCCGCTCAGGCGCTCGACCGCGGGATCGAGCACGTAGGCGAGGATCGCCGCGAACAGGAATGGCGCGAGGATCGGCGAGAGCAGCCACGCGAGCCACGAGAGCAGCGCGGCGATCGCGAGCCAGGCGAGAAGCTGCGCGTTCGCGAAGGGAAGGGCCGCCATGTCGAGTACAATGCCGGAGGTCCGGAACTCTAGCATGTCGAAAGGCCTCTCCTACCGCGACGCCGGCGTCGACATCGACGCCGGCGATGCGCTCGTCGAAACGATCAAGCCGCTTGCCAGGCGCACGCTCCGCCCCGAGGTGCTCGCGGGAATCGGCGGCTTCGGCGCGCTGTGCGAGCTGCCGAAGAAATACCGCCGCCCCGTGCTCGTCGCCGGCACCGACGGTGTCGGCACGAAGCTCAAGCTTGCATTCGCCGCGAACCGCCACGACACGGTCGGCGTCGACCTCGTGGCGATGAGCGCGAACGACGTGCTGGCGCAGGGGGCCGAGCCGCTCTTCTTCCTCGACTATTTCGCCTGCGGCCGGCTCGACCAGGGTGTGGCCGCGCAGGTGATCCGGGGAATCGCGCGCGGCTGCGAACTCGCCGGCTGCGCCCTGGTCGGCGGCGAGACCGCCGAGATGCCCGGCATGTATCCGGCGGGCGAGTACGACCTGGCGGGCTTCTGTGTCGGCGTGGTCGAGAAGGACCGCATCATCGACGGCGATTCGATCCGGCCCGGCGACGTGCTGCTCGGGCTCGCTTCGAGCGGGCCGCATTCGAACGGCTTCTCGTTGATCAGGAAGATCCTGCAGAAGGCGAGGCCGCCCGACGATTTCGATTTCCTCGCGCCGACGCGGATCTACGTGAAGCCGGTTCTGAAGCTCCTCGAGACGGTTCCCGTGAAGGGCCTCGCGCACATCACCGGCGGGGGGCTTGCCGGCAACATTCCGCGCATGCTGCCCGAGGGCGCTAGGGCCGTGATCCGGAAGTCGTCGTGGGAGATGCCGAAGGTGTTCGCGTGGCTGCAGCACGAGGGCGACGTTCCGGAAGACGAGATGCATCGTGTGTTCAACTGCGGCATCGGCCTGGTGATCGCCCTGGCGCCGTCCGGCGCGGCGAGCGCGATTCAGCTGCTGCGTGATGCAGGCGAAGCGGTCTACGAAATCGGCGCGGTCGAATCGGGCCCGCCCGGGGAGCCGCAGGCGGTCATCGTCTAGGAGGGGACGAACGGGGGAATCCGGTATTCCCTCTTCCTAGCGCGAACCGCGGTGCGCGAGGTAGATGCCGGCGAGCACGACCGCGCCGCCGGCGATCTGCAGGGGCGCGAGCGGCTCGGCGAGCAGGAGCCATGCGAACACCGCGGCCATCACCGGCTGGAACAGCAGGCTCACCGAGGAAAACGCGGCCGGAAGGTGCGCGAGCGCATAGGCGATGAGCCCCTGGCCCGCGCAATGCGAGATCCACGCCAGGCCAAGCAGAACCAGCCAGCCGTTGACGGTCTTCGGGAGAAGGCCTTCGCCCGAGGCGAGCGCGACCGGCAGGAGGAGCAGCGCCGTCACCGTCGTGGTCACGGCCATCAGATGAAGCGTCGCCGCGCCGCGGTCGCGCACGCCCTTCACTGACAGGATGTACCCGGCGTAGAACAGCGCGGTCACGACGCCGAGCGCGTCACCGAGCAGCGCCTGGGACACGGAACCCAGGCTCGCTTGCACGAGCACCGCGACGCCGCCGAGGGCCGTGAACAATCCGGCGAGAAAGACCTGCGACGGCCTCTGCCGCCAGATTGCCCACGCGGCGAGCGTCACGAAGATCGAGGCGAGATTCGCGAGCAGCGTCGCGTTCGCCACCGAGGTGAACCGGATCGACCAGTGCCAGAAGCCGAGATCGCCCGCGAACGCAATTCCAGCGGCAAGAAGGAGCGGCCACCGGGGCCGCTCGTCCCTGCCTGCGTCCGGTTTTCGCATTGAATTCAAGCCCCACAGGAGCGGAACGGCGAGCGCGACGCGCCAGAACGCGCTCGCGGTGGGACCCACGTCGGCGATGCGCACCCAGATCGGCGAGAGCGCGATGCAGGTTGCGCCCACGAAGAGGGAAAAAATTGCCGGGGCGCGCATGCGCCGATGGTAAACTTTCCGCGCTTCCCATGTCCGCTCCTCGCTTCGTCCATTTGCGGCTTCACAGCGAGTACTCGGTGACGGACGGAATCGTGCGGGTCGACGAGGCGGTGGCGAAGGCGGCGGCCGATCGCATGCCGGCGCTTGCACTGACCGACGTGGCCAACGTCTTCGGCATGGTCAAGTTCTACAAGGCGGCGCGCGGGGCCGGGATCAAGCCGATCATCGGCGCGGACTGCTGGATCCAGAACGACGCCGACCGCGACAAGCCCTCGCGTCTCCTGCTGCTGTGCGCCTCGCGCACCGGCTACCGCACGCTGTGCGAGCTGCTGTCGCGCGCCTGGCTCGGGAACCAGCACCGCGCGCGCGCCGAGATCGTGCGCGACTGGCTCGCCGAGCACGGCACCGAGGGGCTGATCGCGCTCTCCGGCGCCGGCGCGGGCGACGTCGGGCAGGCGCTCGCCGCGGGCAACAACGCGCTCGCCGAGCGGCTCGCCGCGGGTTGGGCGAAGCTCTTCCCTGGCCGTTACTACATCGAGCTCCAGCGCGCCGGGCTGCCGGGGGGCGAGGCGCTGGTCGCGGCAAGCACGGCGCTTGCCGCCGGGACCGGGCTGCCGGTGGTCGCGACGCACCCGGTGCAGTTCCTCGAACCGGGTGACTTCCGTGCGCACGAGGCGCGCGTGTGCATCGCGGAAGGTTATACGCTCGGCGACCGGCGCCGGCCGCGGAACTTCACGCCCGAGCAGTACTTCCGCACCCAGGACGAGATGGCGCGGGCGTTCCCGGACCTGCCGCAGGCGCTCGAGAACTCGGTGGAGATCGCCCGGCGTTGCAGCCTCGAAATCGCTCTCGGCAAGAGCCGGCTGCCCGCGTTTCCGACGCCGAAGGGAGTCTCGATCGACGATTTCCTGAAGCAGGAAGCCGAAAGGGGCCTGGCGCGGCGCTTCGCGAAGCTGTCGCTGCGCGAGGAGAGCATCCCCCGCTACCGCGAGCGGCTCGAGTTCGAGATCCGTACCATCGTGCAGATGGGGTTCGCGGGCTACTTCCTGATCGTCGCCGACTTCATCAACTGGGCGCGCTCGAACGGTGTGCCCGTCGGTCCGGGGCGCGGATCGGGCGCGGGTTCGCTCGTCGCCTATGCGCTCGGCATCACGGACCTCGACCCGCTTCGCTACGACCTGCTTTTCGAGCGCTTCCTCAATCCGGAGCGCGTGTCGATGCCCGATTTCGACATCGATTTCTGCCAGGACGGGCGCGACCGGGTCATCGACTACGTGCGGAAGAAATACGGCGAGGACTCGGTGTCGCAGATCGCGACTTTCGGCACCATGGCGGCGCGCGCGGTAGTGCGCGACTGCGGCCGCGTGCTCGATCTCGGCTACAACTTCTGCGACCAGGTGGCGAAGCTGATCCCGGTGCAGCCGGGCAAGACGATTACGCTCGCAATGGCGCGCGAGATGGAGCCTCTGCTCGCCGAGCGCGAGAAAAAGGAAGACGAAGTCCGAGAGCTCCTCGCACTCGGCGAGAAGCTCGAGGGCCTCACACGCAACGTCGGCATGCACGCGGGCGGCGTCCTGATCGCACCCGGGCGCCTCACCGAATTCTGCCCGCTATACGCAGCTCAAGGGTCGTCCAACGTCATCTCGCAGCTCGACAAGGACGACGTCGAGGCGGTCGGGCTGGTGAAATTCGACTTCCTCGGCCTCACCACGCTCACGATCCTCGACTGGGCGGAGCGGCACGTGCGCGCGCTGGGCGAGGAGGGGTTCTCGCTCGACAAGATCCCGCTCGACGACGCCGAGACCTACCGGCTCCTCTCTTCGGGCAACACGACCGCCGTGTTCCAGCTGGAATCTCGCGGCATGCGCGACCTCATCCGGCGCGCGCGCCCGGACCGCTTCGAGGACGTGATCGCGCTGGTCGCCCTCTACCGCCCGGGACCGATGGACCTGATTCCGGACTACATCGCGCGCAAGCACGGTGGCGAGCGAGTCGACTATCTTGATCCACGGCTCGAGCCGATCCTCGGGCCGACCTACGGGATCATGGTGTACCAGGAGCAGGTGATGCAGATCGCGCAGGTGATCGGCGGCTATACGCTCGGCGGCGCCGATCTTCTGCGCCGCGCGATGGGCAAGAAGATGCCCGAGGAAATGGCCAAGCAGCGCGACATCTTCGTCGCCGGAGCCCAGCGGAACGGCCTGTCTCGCGGCAAGGCGATGCAGCTCTTCGATCTCATGGAGAAGTTCGCGGGCTACGGCTTCAACAAGTCGCACGCCGCCGCCTATGCGCTGCTTGCCTACCAGACGGCGTACATGAAGGTGCATCACCCCGCGGCGTTTGCCGCGGCCAACCTTTCTGCCGTGATGGACGATACCGACAAGGTGCGGTCCCTATGGGAAGACGCGGCGTCGAACGGCCTTGTTATCCTGCCGCCCGACATCAATGCGTCGTCCTACCGCTTCGAGCCGGTCGATGCCCGCACGGTGCGCTACGGTCTCGGAGCGGTGCGCGGCACGGGCGAGTCGGCGATCGCGGCGATTCTCGAGGCGCGGAAAGCGGGCCCGTTCGCGACGCTGTTCGATCTTTGCCGGCGCGTCGACAAACGGCACGTCAACCGGCGTGTGCTCGAGGCGCTCGTGCGGGCCGGCGCGCTCGACGCGCTCGAGCGCAACCGCGCCTCGCTGCTTGCGTCGGTGGGCCGCGCGCTGGAGGCCGCCGAGCAGGCCGAACGCCTGGCTTCGCAGTCGAGCCTTTTCGGGGAAGGCGACGCGGCTGAGGCGCCGCACGAGCAGCTCGTCGCAGCGCGCCCCTGGGATATGAAGCAGCAGCTTACCGAGGAGAAGGCGGCACTCGGGTTCTACTTTTCGGGGCACCTGTTCTCCGTTTACGAGCGGGAACTCGCCGGGTTCCCGCGGCATCCGCTCGCGAAGCTCGTACCCGCCGAGCACCGGGTCTGGATCGCGGGGATCGTCGCCGGGGCGCGTATGCAGATGACGCGGCGCGGCCGAATGATGGTGGTAACCCTGGACGACGCGAGCGCAAGGCTCGAGATCTCGGTATTCGCTGAGCTGCTCGAGCGTCACCGCGACAAGCTCAGGGAGGACGCGTTTCTGCTCGTGCACGGCAGGGTCCAGCGCGACGAGTTCGCGGGTGGCTTGCGCGTCACGGCTGAGGATCTGCTCGACCTCGAGGCACTGCGCGGACGCTTCGCCGCGCGTCTCCGGATCGAGCTGAACGGCCAAGCCGACGCGCGGCGCCTGATGGAGATGCTCTCGCCCTATCGCGCCGCCGGCGCCTGCCCGGTCGTGGTCCACTACGAGAACGGCGCGGCGAGCTGCGACGTGGCGCTGGGGGATTCCTGGAACGTGCGGCCCGATGCGCGCCTGCTGGCCGAGCTCGCGGCGTGGCTCGCCCCCGAAAGCGTTCGGCTTTATTACCAGTACGGCGCTGCGGCACCCTGAATCAGCTCGACCACCGCGAGTTCACCGGCGCGCACCGCAGCACTCTGGCGATCCGTCGCAGCCAGGCGTTGCTCAGGCGCTCCCCGGGGTCGTAGCGCCGTTTCTCGGCGAGGAACGGACCGATCGCAGGATAGCGCTCCTCGAGCTGAATGCGTGTGGCAACTTCGCAGGCGTTGAGTGGAAACGAACCGTTGCGCTCGAGCGCGGCGACGAGCAGCAGCCGTCGGACTTCGGCCGCGCGCACCGCGGCACCGAGAGTCGCCCGAAGCTGGAAGCTCAGCGTCACCCCCGCCCAGTCGCGAACCGCCCAGCGCAGGTAGGTTTCCCGCTCCGCGGTGTGCCGGCGCACGACGATTTCCCGAAGCGCAATCCTCTGATCGTCGGCGAGTGCCCGAACCTCCCTGAGGTAAGCGTCGAGCTCCTCGGGGGGGACCAGGACCGCGGACTCGCACTGTACGCCGGGTTGCTCGAGCGACGGGAATTCCAGCACGACAGGCTCGAGAGCACCGGTGGCGGCCCGCTGCAGAGATTCCAGCCGAAGGGTGATGCTGTAAAGGATTCCAAATGCCCCGTGGCCCCCTACGGCGAGGCCGAAGAGTGCGGCACTGGAATCGCGGCTGACGCGCCGCAGCTCGCCGTCGGGCGTGGCGAGCGTCAGCGCCTGCACGTGCGCCACAATCGGCGCGCCGTCCGGTCCCGCCGCGTTCTCGGAGACCGATTCACCGATGCGCGCGGTCGAGCCGGGGCAGGCGGCGAACGCGCCGATGGCGAGCCCTCGATCGGCGAGGTATTCCGCGAGCGCGCCCCAGGTCATCGCCGGCTGGACCTCTACGCAGCCGCGCCCGTTGTCGAGGCCGAGAACGCCGCACATCGCCGAAGGATCGAGCGTCAGCGTGCAATCCTGCGATTCGCGAAGCGCACGCCGCAGCTGCTCGGCCGAGCGCACGCGCACGATCCTGGGGCGCGACGCCGCTGGGGCGATTCCGGGCGCGGGAAAAGTGAGCGTGGCAAGCATGTCTGCCTCCTGTCCGGATGGGTCCGGCCTATTGTTCCGCTCGCGCTCGCGCACTCGCAACGCGCGCACGCGAAGTAGCGGATTCCGCAACCGGCGGTGATTCAGACGGTGGGAAGGCAGTCGAAGCTGTCGTAGCTGCGCTCGACGCCCGGCGCGAGCGGCACGACCTCGACTGCGGCGACACGCGCTGCGGGGGGTCCGTTGTGCGCCCAGACGAGCACCGCCTCTACCGCCTCGGGCGCGCCCTGGAGCAGCGCCTCGACGCTGCCGTCGGCGCGGTTGCGCACCCAGCCGGCCACGCCGCGGAGCAGCGCCTCGGCGCGCAGGCCGTGCCGGTACCCTACGCCCTGTACCCGGCCGACGATACGCAGATGAAATGTCACGGCCATGCCGGGATACGCGTCCTCACTTAGGTGCGTACGGTTGCGTCATGATAAGCTGCAAGGAAATCCAGGAGAATCAGAGCAGGGGGACAGGAAATGCGAGCTGTGCTTCTCATCGTCGCGGGGCTTGCGCTGATCGGCTTTCTGGCGGTTTCCATCGTATTGCCGAACATGGCCGGGAGCGAAGCCCGCGAGGCGGCCACGGCGCTGGTCGCCGGAGCGGAGCCCGCCAAGCAGCAGGTAGCGGCGGCGGCGCAGAAAGCCGGCAATCTCGCCGGCTCCGGGGCCGGCGTCAAGGTCGCCCCTCGCAACGATGCAAAGCACGGCGAACTGAAGTGGATCGTCGAGCAGAACGGAGCGATCCGGGGCTGGAACGAGAAGAACGCGATCGAGATCGCACTGCAGCCCCGGCTCGAAGGAGGGAAGCTTTCCTGGAATTGCCGCGGGTACCCGAATACGTCCATGCCGCCGGATTGCGGCGGACGCCCGTAGCTGCCTTTATCCCCGCATCAGCGGTTTCTCTTGGTTACGGAGCGCCTGCGGCTATGATCTGGCGCGTGCGGCGTGCGCCGCGCCTTTAAGGAGGAAGCAGGGATGCGCATCCATCGTAGCATGCTGGTCTTCGCCGGGATCTCGATCGCCGCGCTCGCGGGCTGTGCGGGCACCGGCGGCGGGGTGGACAAGGTGGTCTATCATTTCAACGAAGGCCTGGCGCAGGCTTCCAACGGCATTCGCAACATCAACAACCACCTGGAAGTGAATCCGAGCGCGAAGATCGTCGTGGTTTCGCACGCGCTCGGGGTCGACTTCCTGATGAAGGGCGCGAAGGACAAGAACGGCAACAAGTACGAGGATCTGGTCGAGCAGCTGAAGATGAAGGGTGTGCGCTTTGATGTTTGCGAAATCACGCTGCGCAACCGCAAGCTCACGAAGGACCAGTTCATCGCCGACGCCACGTACGTCCCCTCGGGCGTCGCGGAGGTAACGCGCCTGCAGCAAAAAGAGGGCTACGCCTACCTCAAGCCGTAGCTCTTGCGGAAACGGCCGCGAGAATCCCCTGCATGATCGCGACCGGAGTTGGCGGACACCCCGGAACTGCGACGTCAACCGGTATCACGTTGGCCACGCGGCCCCGGCTGGCGTAGTTTTCTCCGAAGATACCACCGTCGCAGCCGCAATCGCCGACCGCGACCACGAGCTTGGGCTCGGGGGTGGCCTCATAGGTGCGCCGCAGCGCCTCCTCCATGTTGCGCGCGACCGGCCCCGTCACGAGCAGCAGGTCGGCATGGCGCGGGCTGGCGACGAACTTGATGCCCAGCCCCTCGAGGTTGTAGTAGGGGCTGTTCATGGCGTGAATCTCGAGCTCGCAGCCGTTGCACGAGCCCGCGTCCACGTGCCGGATCGCGAGCGCGCGCCCGAACAGCTTCAGCACGGTGTCGTTCAACCGCCCGGAAAGCAAGCGCAGCGCCTCGTCCGCCGCGGGCGCGGGCTCGCTCAGGATTCCGGTACGGAGAATCTGGCGCAGTATCTTCTGCATGATTACAGGTCGGCCCCGGCGTAGCT
>JBBINV010000008.1:77404-78847 GCA_037443705.1 Betaproteobacteria bacterium
CAGGTTGAAGGACTTGTTGATGAGCGGGAAGTCGGGGACGATGTTCCCGATCACGGCGTGCTCGAGCGCCGGCCAGTTCTGCCACGAAGGATCGTGCGCGTGGCAGCGCCGCACGCGGCCGCCTTCGCCGGCCTGCAGCGCCACGAGCACCTCGCCGCGCCAGCCCTCGACCCAGCCGATGCCGAGCGCGCCTTCCGGGGGGGTGCCGACGGGCGCGCGCAGCCCGCCCTGCGGAAGCCGCTCGAGGATGAGGCGCTGCAGCCGCAGCGACTCCAGCGCTTCCTCGAACCGCACCACGATGCGCGCGGCGACGTCGCCGTTGCGGTGCGACGACAGTTTCGGCTGCAGCTCGTCGTACGGCGAATGACCCGGATGGACCCGGGCGTCGATCGCATGTCCGCTTGCGCGCGCGGCGAGCCCGACCACGCCGAGCCGGGCCGCGGTCTGCGGCGCGAGCCTTCCCGTGGTGATGCAGCGATCCTGCAGACCGGTGTGGTTGTAGTAGATGGAGCGAAGGCCCCGCAGTTCCTCCTTCAGGCGCAGCGCTTCCTCGATGAGGGTGCGCGAGGCCGCCGCGTCCACGTCGCAGGCGACTCCGCCAGGGACGACGCGGTCCATGAGGTAGCGGTGGCCGAACAGCCGGGCGTTGGTGCGCAGCACCTGCTCCTTCAGGCGCCAGAACTGCGCGAAACCGAACGAAAGCGCGCAGTCGTTGCCGAGGTAGCCGAGATCCCCGAGGTGATTGGCGACGCGCTCGCGCTCGAGGAACAGGGCGCGCAGGTAGCGTGCCCTGGCGCCCGGCGTCACGCCGGCCATGCCCTCGAGCGCCATCGCGTAGGCCCACGCGTAGGCGACCGTGCTGTCGCCCGAGACGCGCCCGGCGAGCCTCGCCCCTTCCTCGAGCGTCAGCGACTCGAAGCGGCGCTCGATGCCCTTGTGCTTGTAGCCCAGCCGCTCCTCCAGGCGCAGGAGCTTCTCGCCGACGATCGAGAAGCGGAAATGCCCTGGCTCGATCGTTCCGGCATGAACCGGGCCCACGGGGATCTCGTGCACGCCCTCGCCTTCGACGCGCACGAACGGGTAGCTGTCGCTCTCGTGCCGGTGCCGATGGGCCGGATCGAAATCGCGGCGCAGCGGAAACACGCCGTCGGGCCAGGCGCCGTGGCGGAGCCATTTGCGCCGGTCCGCGCTTCCTTCGGCGGCCACGCCGGTGAGGTCGTAGGCGGCGCGCTGCATGCGCGTCGCGCACCGGAACAGGCCGGACAGGTCGGGGTATGCGGGCGATGTTTCCGCCGTGTGCAGCTCCAGGCAGACGAGCCCCTCGTGCAGCACCAGCAGGGCGCGCACGCAGAACCCCCGCCCGCGATCGCGCTCGTCGCTCGCCCAGAGCGCGCCCAGGCGCGCCCCGGCCGCCGCCGCGGCCTCGCAGCCGGCCCGCCAGCC
>JBBINV010000009.1:0-74962 GCA_037443705.1 Betaproteobacteria bacterium
CGCGACGAAAGCATCGCGAGCCCCGGAGCGAGGTTCTCGATTCCGTTTTCGTCCGAGGAGGAAGCTCTCCGGACAATGCCCTCCAATCGTTCTCCCAGCTCAAGAAGAATCCTCTGCCCGTCCGTCTGCCCGAGCGGCACCGCCTTCACCGCCGCCATCACCTGGCTCTCGAGCCAGGACCAGAGGTACGCCGTGAGCGCGCTCTCCGGAGCGATCGTCATTTGCGAAGCCGCGTGGGCGAACACGGCGGGAAAGCTCGGCTCTTCGAGGCCGATCTCTCCGAACCCCAGCTCCTTCAACAGCACGCTCAGTGAATAGCCCATCTGCACGGTCTCGGCGCGCAGCTCGGCCGTTTCGCGGGTTGCGAGATAGAGGGCGTTGAAGGGCTCTGCGGACCGGATTTCCTTCATCAAAGCCAGCAGCAATGGCGCATCCACGCGTGCGATCGTGAATTCGAGCACATCGCCGATCCAGCGCTCGGCGCTCGCGCGATCGATGACGATGCCCGCCTCCACTGCCGCCTCCAGTCCGCCCGAGTAGCTGTACGCGCCCACCGGAAGCGCAGGACTGGCGAGCTGGAGAAGCCGCGCGAGGTTCACTTGTGATCGTGATGATGAGGGTGATGATGATGGTCGTGATGCTCGTGAATCCTCGGCTCCGACTCCCCGTGAGCGTGGTGGCCGCCCCCGTACGCCCCCGCCTCGGGCTCGAAGGGCGCCTCCACGCGCGTCACGCGCGCGCCGAGCTTCTTCAGCATCTCCTCGAGAACGTGGTCCTCGGCGATGCGCAGATAGCCGTCGCCAACCTCGACGGGAACGTGTCGATTGCCGAGGTGATACGCCGCCTTCGCCAGCTCCTTGGTCTCGATGTGAAGGAGCCTTTCCGGCTGCGCCACCACCTCGATCACACGGCCGTCGGAGGCCGTGACGAGGTCTCCGCCGCGCAGCACCTCGCCGCGCGGCAGCATGAGCGCGACCTCCTCGCCCGAGGCGAGCATTGTCCTCAGCCGGCTTTTCCGGCGGGACTCGAAGGGAAGCTCGAGGGTTCCACCGATTGTCAGCCGGTAGGCGGAGCGGCGAACCTTCAGCCTGGCGCGTATTTCGATCATCAGAACAGAAAGTACCGCTGCGCCATCGGGAGCACCTTGGCCGGCTCGCACACGAGCAGCTCGCCGTCGGCGCGCACCTGGTAGGTCTCCGGATCGACCTCGATCCGCGGCAGCGCGTCGTTGTGCACCATGTCCTTCTTCCCGATTCTACGGGTGTTCTTCACGGCTTCGAGGGGTTTCGAGAGATTCAGCGCCGCCAGAGCGGGATTGTTCAGCGATTGTTCCGACACGAACGTCACGGAGGTGCGCAGCGCGCTTCCGAACGCGCCGAACATCGGCCGGTAGTGCACCGGCTGCGGAGTCGGGATCGAGGCGTTCGGTTCGCCCATCGCGGCCGCGGCGATCATCCCGCCCTTCAGCACGAGCGAGGGCTTCACCCCGAAGAGCGCCGGCTTCCAGAGCACCAGGTCGGCGAGCTTGCCTTCCTCGACCGAGCCCACACAGTGCGCGATGCCGTGCGCGATCGCCGGATTGATGGTGTACTTGGACACGTATCGCTTGACCCGGAAATTGTCGTTCCCGGAGGAATCTCCCTTCAACGCACCCCGCTGCCCCTTCATCTTGTGCGCCGTCTGCCAGGTGCGGATGACGACCTCGCCCACACGCCCCATCGCCTGCGAGTCGGACGACATCATCGAGAACGCGCCCAGGTCGTGCAGGATATCCTCGGCGGCGATCGTTTCCTTGCGGATGCGCGACTCGGCGAATGCGACGTCCTCGGCGATGGATGGGTCCAGGTGGTGGCACACCATGAGCATGTCGAGGTGCTCGGCGATCGTGTTCACCGTATAGGGACGCGTGGGGTTGGTGGAGGACGGCAGCACGTTCGGCTCGCCGCACACGCGGATGATGTCGGGCGCGTGCCCGCCGCCCGCGCCCTCGGTGTGATAGGTGTGGATCGTGCGGCCCTTGAACGCCTTGATCGAGGTCTCCACGAACCCGGATTCGTTCAGCGTGTCGGTATGGATCGCGACCTGCACGTCCATCTCGTCGCCTACCGCGAGGCAGTTGTCGATCGCGGCGGGCGTCGTGCCCCAGTCTTCGTGCAGCTTCAGACCGATCGCGCCCGCCATCACCTGCTCACGCAGGGGCCCGGGAAGCGATGCGTTACCCTTGCCCAGGAACCCCAGGTTCATGGGGAACGCTTCCGCGGCCGCGAGCATCGAAAGGATGTGCCACGGCCCCGGCGTGCAGGTTGTCGCGAAGGTGCCGGTCGCCGGGCCCGTGCCGCCGCCGATCATCGTGGTCACGCCCGCCATGAGCGCCTCCTCGATCTGCTGCGGGCAGATCCAGTGAATGTGCGTGTCGATCCCGCCCGCGGTGACGATCATGCCTTCGCCCGCGATCACCTCGGTAGCCGCGCCGATCGGGATCGTGACCGCGGGCTGGATGTCGGGATTGCCCGCCTTGCCAATTCTCCAGATCCGGCCGTTCTTCAGCCCGATATCGGCCTTCACGATGCCCCAGTGATCCACGATCAGCGCATTGGTGATCACCGTGTCGGCGACCTCGCTCGAGGCGCGCTGGCTCTGGCCCATGCCGTCGCGGATCACCTTGCCGCCGCCGAACTTCACCTCCTCGCCGTAGGTCGTGAAATCCTTCTCGACCTCGATCCAGAGCTCCGTGTCCGCGAGCCGCACCCTGTCCCCGGTCGTGGGGCCGAACATCTCTGCATAGGCCTGCCGTGCGATCTTCATTTCAGCGGGCCGTTGACTTTTCCCGTGAACCCGAAGACCTTCCTCTCCCCTCCCAATGCCACCAGCTCCACCGACCGCGTCTGCCCGGGCTCGAAGCGCACCGCGGTGCCGGCGGCGATGTTGAGGCGGAATCCGTACGCCTTCCTGCGCTCGAACTTCAGCGCGTCGTTGGTCTCGAAGAAGTGGTAGTGCGAGCCCACCTGGATCGGCCGGTCGCCGGAATTCGTGACCCGCAGGGTCAAGGTTTCCCTGCCCTTGTTCAACTCCACTTCACCAACGACAACTTTCGTTTCGCCCGGGATCATGGAATGGGGTTGTGCACGGTGACGAGCTTGGTGCCGTCGGGAAAGGTGGCCTCGACCTGGATCTCCGGGATCATCTCGGGCACGCCCTCCATGACCTCCTCGCGCTTGAGGAGCGTCGCGCCCCAGCCCATCAGCTCGGAGACGCTGCGGCCGTCGCGCGCGCCTTCCATGATCGCCGCGGTGATCAGGGCGACCGCTTCGGGGTAGTTGAGCTTGAGGCCGCGCGCCTTGCGGCGCTCGGCAACGAGCGCCGCGGTGAAGACGAGCAGCTTGTCCTTTTCCCTCGGGGTGAGCTCCATCTAGGTCCTCCAGATCCTCGGCTCCACGGCCTCCCGCCCGAGCACCGCGGGCCGCAGGATCGACCACAGCCGCACGAAGGCGCGCTTCGCCTCCTCGCTCGAGTCACCCAGGTAGCGCGCGACCAGCACGCCGGGCAGGAGTGTCGAGGCTATGCCGGGAATTCGCCTGCAATCGGAAACGATCGAAGCGTTCAGGTCCTGCGCACAACAGATCAAGGTGCCGCACACGGTATGCCCGGCCAGGCCCGCCGGCGATGTCATCAGCTTCCCTCCCCCTTCGATCGTCCCGCGCTCCAGCCAGAGCGGCTTTCCCTCACGGTGGATTTCCGTGGCGATCCTGACCCTGCCTCGCCCGAACCGTTCGCCCGAGCCGCTCCTTCCCAGGCACAGAACCTCCCAGCCCACGTAGCGCGCGCCCGCGGCGAGCTCCACGCGGCACTGCGTCTGCGCCAGCGCGCCGTCGAAGACGATCGTTTCCTGCGGCAGCCATTCGAGCGCGCCGTGCACCTCGAACCGGACGCTCTGCGTCGCCCGTGTCCCGGCGCTGCAATACCACTTCGTTGCGCCAGGGGTCGTGAGAAGTGCATGAGATCTGCCGTCGAGATGCGCATGGAGTTCGAGCTCGTCTCCTCCCGCAATGCCGCCAGGCGGATGCACGACGATCGCGTGGCAGACCTCCTCGCCTTCCGGGTAGAAAGGCTTCTGCACCACAAGCGGCCCCGCGTGACGCCGCCCGGCGAGCACCGTTCTTCCTTCGCGTCGCTCGAAGCCAAGCGCCAATTCAGCCCGCCAGGGCGCAAACACGGGCTCAGCGGCGCGCATGGGCAAATCATACCGCCTGTCTCGGCAGGATGGGATGCGACAGTTCAGGAGCGAGATGCGCAAGACGCTCACCGAGCACTCGCACCGATTGAATGTGATTGAAGCCACCATCGCCAGCCTCAAGACCGATGTCGGCGTCCTGCTTAGCTCCGTGCCCGTGATGAACGAGCGCCTGGACAATCTCGAGGCGCGTGTGGCTGCACTGGAAGCCCGAAGCCAAGCTCATACCGCCAGCAGCTGCCGCACCCCGTCCTTGTCCATGTCGGCGCCGGCGCCGCGGCGCACGATCTCGCCGCGCTCCATCACGAGATACTGGTCGGCCAGCGACCTCGCGAAGTCGTAGTACTGCTCGACGAGCAGGATCGCCATCTCGCCCGAGGCCGCGAGCGCGCGGATCGCGCGCTCGATGTCCTTGATGATCGAGGGCTGAATCCCTTCGGTCGGCTCGTCGAGGACGAGGAGCTTCGGATGCATCGCGAGCGCGCGCCCGATCGCGAGCTGCTGCTGCTGCCCGCCCGAGAGGTCTCCGCCGCGCCGCCGCAGCATCTGCCGGAGCACCGGGAACATCCCGAAGATGCGCTCGGGAACCTTCGCGCCGCGCGGCCGCGTCGCAAGCCCCATCCTCAGATTCTCCTCCACCGACAGGCGCGGAAAGATCTCGCGCCCCTGCGGCACGTAGCCGATTCCGGCGCGCACGCGTTCGTAGGGTCTGGAATTCGTGAGATCAAGACCGCAAAAGGTAATGCTTCCCGTCCTGGCGGGAACCAGCCCCATCAGCGTCCTCAACAACGTTGTCTTCCCCACGCCGTTGCGGCCGAGCAGCGCCGTCACCTTGCCCGCGGGGATCTCGAAGGTGAGATCGCGAAGGATGTGGCTTCCCCCGTAGTACTGATTGAGCTTGGATACAGCGAGCATTTGTGGATTTCCGCTTTCGCGGGAATGACGTCTGGTCATCTCCCGAGGTACACCTCGATCACTTTCGGGTCGTTCTGCACCTTCTCCATCGGCCCTTCGGCGAGCACGCTTCCCTCGTGCAGGACCGTGACCTTGCGCGCGATCTTCGCGATGAAGGCCATGTCGTGCTCGACCACCACGAGCGAGTGCTTGCCCGCGAGCGACAGGAACAGCTCCCCCGTGCGCTCGGTCTCCTCGTCGCTCATGCCCGCGACCGGCTCGTCGAGCAGCAGGAGCTTGGGGTCCTGGATCAGGAGCATCCCGATTTCGAGCCACTGCTTCTGCCCGTGCGAGAGCAGCCCGGCCTCGCGGTCGGCGGCTTCGGCCAGCCCCACGAGGTGCAGCGTCTCGGCGATCGAGTCCTTCTGCGCCGAGGAGAGCTTCGCAAAGAGGGTCGTTCGAACCCGCTTGTCCGCCTTCATCGCGAGTTCGAGGTTCTCGAACGCGGTGTGGCGCTCGAAGATCGTCGGCTTCTGGAACTTGCGGCCGATCCCGGCGTGCGCGATCTCGGCCTCCGAGAGCTGCGTCAGGTCGATCGTCTGGCCAAAGAAGGCGCTCCCTTCGTCCGGCCGGGTGCGCCCGGTGACGACGTCCATCATGGTGGTCTTGCCCGCGCCGTTCGGCCCTATCACGCACCGCAGCTCCCCGGCGTCGATCCACAGTGACAGCTTGTTCAGCGCCTTGAAGCCGTCGAACGACACCGTGATGTCGTCGAGGTACAGGATCGTGCCGTGCGTGACGTCGACCTCGCCCGGCGTGAGGACGCGGCCGTAGCCGGCGCGGTCCTCGCCGCCCGGCACCTGCCGGGCAGCGCCGTTATCGAAGCGGATGCCCTCGGCCGGCTTCACGCTGCCTTTTTCCATCTCCGGAGGATACCGGCGATGCCCTGCGGCAGAAACAGCGTTACGAGCACGAACAGGACCCCGAGGAAGTACAGCCAGTACTCCGGGTAGGCCTGGGTGAAGCAGCTCTTCGCGCCGTTCACCAGCCCCGCGCCCGCGATCGCGCCTGCGAGCGTGCCGCGCCCGCCGACCGCGACCCAGATCGCGATCTCGATCGAGTTGGCGGGGGACATCTCGCTCGGATTGATGATCCCGACCTGCGGCACGTAGAGCGCGCCCGCGATCCCGCACAGCACCGCCGAGAGCGTCCAGACGAACAGCTTGTAGTGCAGCGTGTTGTAGCCGCAGGCGGCCACCCGCGGCTCGGCGTCGCGGATCGCGGCGAGCACGCGCCCGAACTTGGAGGTCACCAGCCAGCGCGCCACAAGAAGTGCTGCGATCAAGGCAAGACCCGTAAAGGCAAAAAGCGCGATCCGCGTCTCGGGCGTGGTGATCGGAAACCCCAGGATGCGCTTGAAGTCGGTGAAGCCGTTGTTGCCGCCGAAGCCCGTGTTGTTCCGGAAAAACAGCAGCATCGCGGCGAACGTGAGCGCCTGCGTGATGATCGAGAAGTACACGCCCCTGACCCTCGACCTGAAGGCGAAGTAGCCGAAGACATAGGCGAGGAGCCCCGGGACGGCGACGACGAGCAGCATCGCCCACCAGAACTGGTCGGTGTTCCACCAGTGCCAGGGAAACTCCTTCCAGTCGAGGAACACCATGAAGTCGGGGAGATCGGACTGGTACTGCCCCTCGCGCCCGATCTGGCGCATGAGGTACATCCCCATCGCGTAGCCTCCGAGCGCGAAGAAAAGGCCGTGCCCGAGAGACAGGATCCCGGCGTAACCCCAGACGAGGTCCATCGCGAGCGCCACGATTGCGTAGCACATGATCTTGCCGATGAGCGTGACCCAGTACTGGGAAATGTGGAGGGGGTTGTCCTGCGACACTCCCACGCTGAGAAGCGGAAACATGACGAACAGGGCGAAAGCAAAAGCGCCCAGGATCGTCCAGCCCTTCGGGCCGTAAAGCCGGTTCATGCCTCCACCGCCCTTCCCTTCAGCGCGAACAGGCCCTGCGGGCGCCGCTGGATGAAGAAGATGATGAACACGAGCACCACGATCTTGGCGAGGACGGCGCCGGACCACGCTTCGAGCAGCTTGTTGGCGAAGCCGAGCGCGAGCGCCGCGACCACCGTGCCGGCGAGCTGCCCCACGCCGCCGAACACGACCACCAGGAACGAGTCGACGATGTAGCCCTGGCCGAGGTCCGGCCCCACGTTGCCGATCTGCGAGAGCGCGCAGCCCGCGAGCCCCGCGATTCCCGCCCCAAGGCCGAAGGCGAGCGTGTCTACGAGCCCCGTAGGCACGCCCACGCACGAGGCCATGTCGCGGTTCTGGGTGACGCCGCGAACGAAAAGTCCGAGCCGCGTCCTGGTCAGCAACAAGTAGATGGACAGCAGGATCAACCCGGCGAAGGCGATGATGTAGACCCGGCTCCAGGGGAGCACCACGTTGGAGAGCGCCTGGATCCCGCCCGACATCGACGCCGGGTTCTCGACCTGCACGTTCTGCGCGCCGAAGATCGTGCGCACGCCCTGGATCAGCGCGAGGCTCAGGCCCCAGGTCGCGAGCAGCGTCTCGAGCGGCCGGCCGTAGAGCCAGCGAATCACGACCCGCTCGAGGAGCATCCCCACGAGGGCCGATGCGAGGAAGGAAGCCGGTATCGCCGCGACGAGATACCAATCGAAGAAATTCGAATTCCTGAAAAAGCCCTGCACGACATAAGTCGTGTATGCCCCGATCATGATCAGCTCGCCATGCGCCATGTTGATCACGCCCATCAGGCCGTAGGTGATCGCGAGGCCGAGCGCCGCGAGAAGCAGTACGGAGCCGAGCGAGACGCCCGCGAACGCGAGCCCCGCAGCCTCGCCCCAGACGAGCCGCCCTTCCACCGCGCGCAGCGCGAGCTGCGCCGCGGAGCGGATCTCGACGTCCCCGTCGTTCCGGATCCCCACGAGCAGCGAGCGCGCCGAGGGGCTCGCCGACTCGCCGAGCTTCGCGATCGCGGCGAGCCGCACCGGCTTGTCGTCGCTCTTCAGCCCTATCGTGGCCGCGATCTGCTCGAGGAGCGGCCGAATCTGGCCGTCGGTCTCCCTGTCGAGCGCCTTCTGCACGAGCGGCAGCATCGAGGCCTCGGCCCCGTCGGCGAGCGCGCGCGCCGCCGCGAGCCGCGCTCCGCGCTCGGGGGCGAGGAGCCCGAGCGCGGCGAGCGCGTCCCCGATCGCCGACCTGAGGCGGTTGTTCGCGACGACGTCCTCGCGCTCCGCCGGGAGCGGCGAGACGCGCTCGCCGGTCACCGCGTCGGTCGCTTCCTCGCCCTTCACCACCAGCACGCGCTTGCCCGCGGTCTGGACCTCGCCCTGCGCGAACGCTCGCAGGAGCGGCACCGCGCGCGGGTCGCCCTCGGTGACCAGGCGCCCGATCGCCTCGATCCTCTCGTCGCCCTCGCCGAACGCGAGCTTCTCCACCGCGGCCGCATCCAGCGCGGCCGCGGGGAGCGAAATCAGGACGGCGAGCGCGCCGATGAGCGCGCCCGCCGCGGCCCGGATTCCCGGGATCACTTCTTCTCCGCCATGAGGGCGGGCCCGTCCTTCTTCTTCTCGTTGCCCGCGATGAACGGGCTCCAGGGCTGGGCTTTCACCGGGCCCTTGGTCTTCCACACGACGTTGAACTGGCCGTCGGCCTTCACCTCGCCGATGAACACCGCCTTGTGCAGGTGGTGGTTCTTCTCGTCCATCTTCGAGACGATGCCCGAGGGTGCCTTGAAGGTCTGGCCGTACACGGCCGGACGCACCTTGTCGACCTCGAAGCTCTTCGCCTTCTCGACGGCCTGCTTCCACATGTGCACGCCGATGTAGGTCGCCTCCATCGGGTCGTTGGTGAGCGGCTTGTCCTTGTGGCCGGCGATGTTCTTCATCCTGGCGTAGCCGGCCCACTTCTTAATGAATTCGTCGTTCGCCGGCGCCTTGATCGACATGAAGTAGTTCCACGCCGCGAGGTGGCCGACCAGCGGCTTGGTGTCGACACCGCGCAGCTCCTCCTCGCCGACCGAGAACGCGACCACCGGGACGTCGGTCGCCTTCAGCCCCTGGTTGCCGAGTTCCTTGTAGAACGGCACGTTGGAATCGCCGTTGATCGTCGAGACCACCGCCGTGCGCTTGCCCTCGGAGGCGAACTTCTTGATCTTGGCGATGATCGTCTGGTAGTCGGAGTGACCGAACGGCGTGTACTCCTCCATGATGTCGGACTCCGCGACGCCCTTCTTTTTCAGGAACGCGCGCAGGATCTTGTTGGTGGTGCGCGGATAGACGTAGTCGGTACCGAGAAGCACCCAGCGCTTGGCGGCGCCGCCGTCCTTCGACATCAGGTACTCGACCGCCGGGATCGCCTGCTGATTGGGCGCGGCGCCGGTGTAGAACACGTTCTTCGAGATTTCCTCGCCCTCGTACTGCACCGGGTAGAAGAGAAGCCCGTTCAGCTCCTCGAACACCGGCAGCACCGACTTCCTCGACACCGAGGTCCAGCAGCCGAACACGACCGCGACCTTGTCCTGGGTGAGGAGCTGGCGCGCCTTTTCGGCGAACAGCGGCCAGTTCGAGGCCGGGTCGACCACCACCGGCTCGATCTTGTAGCCCATCACCCCGCCCTTGGCGTTGATCTCGTCGATCGCCATGAGCGCCGTGTCCTTGAGCACGGTCTCGCTGATCGCCATCGTGCCCGAGAGCGAGTGCAGGATTCCGACCTTGACCGTCTTCTGCTGGGCGTACAGGCTCGTAGAGCCCAGCGCGGCCGCAACCGCGGCCGAGATTGCGAGCTGCTTGATGAAGGTGCGACGTTTCATTGCGGGGTCCCCTTGTGCGTTGGATTGGTGCATCCGCGGCGTCCTTCCGGCCGCCTCGGCAAAGGGCCGACGCAACGACTGTGCCAATGGCGAAGCCTTGAAACAGCCGGATGATTCGTATGGCTTTTACCGCGGAATTCCGGACCCGGCGCGGCAGAGCCGTTCGCCTGAATTCGGTGCGGGCCCGATCAGGCGCGCACGATAATGAGGCGTGCCTCGCCGATACCCGGGAAACGCGCCACGACCGTGCTTCCCGGTGCGGCCGCCTGCATCCCGCCCCACGAGCCGGTCGTCACGATATCTCCCGCGCGCAAGCCGCAGCCTCGGTTCGCGCAGTGCGCGGCGAGCCACGGCACCAGCCGGAAGGGGTCGCCGTAGGGGTGGCTCGCTTTCGAAACGACGACCCTTCCGTCCACGAGCATTTCGACTTCCTGCGCGGAAAAGTCGATTCTCCGCCACTCGCGCCTGCCGCTGCCTGCCACGAGGCATCCGTTGCTCTGGAAATCGGCGAGCTTCCAGAGCTCGGGCGCCTCGTTCCAGTTCGCGAGCCGCGTGGCGCAGACCTCGATCGCCACGAGCGCCTCGCCGACGGCAGAAGCGATCCGTTCTTCCGAAAAATTGTCTTCGACGTCCCGGACGAAGCGATAGGCGAGTTCCGCCTCTACCCCGAGGATCGGACCCTCGACCCGCGCGGGGCTGCGCAGCAGATCGAGTATCGGCGAAGCGGCTGGCTCGACACGGTCGCTCGGGCCGCCGACTTTCCAGGCGCCCGGACGCCGCCCGCGACGGATCTCGGCGTACACCCGGTCCTGGATCGCGTAGGCTTGCGCGGCATCGCGCGGCGCTGCCTCCGCGAGGAGCGAAGCCATCCGGGCGAGGCTCACGCAAGCGCCCGCTTCAGGCGCGCGACGCCGTCGGCGAGACGCTGCTCGGATGCGGCGAAGCACCATCGCACGAACCCCTCGCCCTGCGGACCGAAAGCCGATCCGGGCGCAAGGCCCAGCCCCGTCTCGCGCACGAGGCGCCTGCAGAACGCCAGGCTGTCGGTGACCCCGGCGATCCCGATGAAGCAGTACATCGTTCCTGCCGGACGCGCGACCTCGATCCGCGAAATTCCCGAATGACCTTCGACGAGGAAATCCCTCGCCCTGCGCAACCGCTCGAGCCGGCGCGCGATCCCCGGCTCGCCCTCGCGCAGCGCCGCCACTGCGGCGCGCTGCACGAACACCGGCGAGCACGAGGTGTTGTATTCGATGAGCTTGCCGAGGTCGCGCGTCAGCGGCGCGGGCACGACGAGCCAGCCCAGGCGCCATCCTGTCATGCACCAGGACTTGGAGAAGGTGTTGGCGACCACGAGCCGGTCCTCCGGCTCGCACAGGTCGAGGAAAGAGGGCGCCACCCCGCCCGCGCCGTAATAGAGCCGCTCGTAGGCGTCGTCGGCGAGGATCCAGATGCCGTGGCGCCGGCAGTGCGCGAGCAGCGCTTCCTGGTCGGGGCGCGTGATCGACCAGCCCGTGGGATTGTTCGGCGAATTGAGGATGAGCGCCCGCGTTCCCGGGGTGAGCTTCTCCAGGAGTTTTCCGACGTCCAGCGTCCAGCCCGAAGGAGAAAACGCGAGCGCCACCGTCTCGACCTGCGCCCCGAGGATCTTCGGGATCTCCTGCAGGTTCGGCCAGAGCGGCACCACCGTGACCACGCGGTCGCCCGGCTCAAGCAGCAGCTGCGCGGCGAGCATGAGCGCATTCACGCCCGCGCTGGTCACCGCAATTCGAGATGAATCCACGTGGCCGTGGAGCCGGTCGAGGTACTTCCCCAACCCGTCGCGCAGCTCGGGGATCCCCAGGTTGTGCGTATAGAGGGTCTCCCCCGCGGCGAGCGACTCGATCGCGGCGCGGCGCACCGGCTCCGGGGTCGGCTCGTCGGGCTCGCCCACCCAGAACGCCAGCACGTCGGAGCGGCCGAGGCCCTCGTTGAACAGCTCGCGGATCTTCGATGCGACGAGCGCGCGGACCGCGGGCCGCGCCGCAACCGGCGTCTCGGGCTTCATGAGGGCGCTTATTCTAGACTGCCGACCCATGAGGCCGCTTCCCCGGACCGTCTGGCTGCTCGGCGCCGTGTCGCTCTTCATGGACTTCTCCTCGGAGCTCGTGCACGCGCTGCTTCCCGTGTTCCTCACCGCGGTGCTCGGCGCGAGCATGGTCGCGGTGGGAATCGTGGAAGGCGTCGCGGAGGCGACCGCGTCGGTGCTGAAGGTATTCTCCGGGGTGCTTTCGGACCGCCTCGGCCGCAGGAAGCCGCTCGTGGTGCTCGGCTACGGCCTCGCGGCGCTTTCCAAGCCGCTTTTCCCGCTGGCGCCTTCCGTGCCGCTCGTGCTCGCCGCGCGCTTCATCGACCGCGTCGGCAAGGGCATCCGCGGCGCGCCGCGCGACGCGCTGATCGCCGACGTGACTTCGCCCGGCGAGCGGGGCGCAGCCTACGGGCTTCGCCAGGCGCTCGACACGGTCGGCGCGGTGCTCGGGCCGCTCGCCGCGATCGGCCTGATGCTGCTGCTGGCAAGCGACATCCGCGCCGTGCTCTGGATCGCGGCGATCCCGGCGGTTCTCGCGGTGATCGTGCTCGTCGCCTTTGTTCGGGAACCCGATCACAAGGAAGGTCATTCAAAGAACGAAAACGCCCTCGCACTTTCGTCGCTCAAGTCCCTGGGCGCGCGCTACTGGATCGTCGTATCCCTCGGCGCGGTGCTGACGCTCGCACGATTTTCGGAAGCCTTCCTCGTGATCCGCGCGCAGGAGCTCGGGGTCGCGCTCGCCGCGGTGCCCGCGGTGCTTGTGGCGATGAACGTGGCCTACACCGCGGTCGCCTATCCCGCCGGCCTCGCCGCCGACCGCGGCGGCGCGCGCGCGTTGCTGCTCTGGGGCCTGGCCGCGCTTGCCGCCGCCGACCTCCTGATCGCCGCCAGCGCGCATGTCGCGTTCCTGTTCGCGGGAGTGCTCCTGTGGGGCGCGCACATGGGTCTCACCCAGGGACTGCTCTCGGCGCTGGTGGCGGAAGCCGCGCCGCCCGGGCTGCGCGGCACCGCGTTCGGGGCGTTCCACCTCGTGTCGGGAGCGGCGCTCCTTGCGGCGAGCGTGCTCGCCGGAGGGCTCTGGAGCGCCTTCGGGGCGCCGGCCACGTTCTACGCCGGCGCCGCGTTCACGGGGCTCGCGATGCTGGGCTTCGCGCGCGTAGAATTCCGCGCCCGGTAACCGAACAGGAGGCAGCGAAACCCATGTCCGCCGGACACGGCCACGTCGACCCGCACAACAAGGAGATCGCGCTCCTCATCTCGATCCTCGCGCTCGTGCTCGCGTTCTCCGAAACGCTCGGCAAGGCCTCGCAGACCGAGGCGATCAGCCGCAACATCGAGGCCTCGAACCTGTGGGCCTTCTACCAGTCGAAGACGATTCGCCGCGCCGCGCTGCGCACGGCGGCGGAGCAGACCGCGCTGCTCACCGAGAACCCGAAGGCCAGGGAGCAGATCACGGCCTGGAAGAAGACCGCCGAGCGCTACCAGAACGAGCCCGACACCGGAGAGGGCCGCGACCAGCTCGAGGCGCGCGCCCGGGCGGCCGAGAAGAAGCGCGACGCGGCGTACGCCGCCTACCATCACTACGAGATCGCTTCGGCGGCCGTGCAGATCGCGATCGTGCTCGCCTCGGCCTCGATCATCACGACGATGCCCGCGCTCGCCTGGATCGCCGGTGCGCTCGGCGTGGCCGGGGTCGCGTTCTGCGTGATCGGGTTTTTCTTCCCCACGGCCGTGCACCTCTTCTAGGGAACCGGCGGCGCTGTCGTCCCCGCGAAGGCGGGGACCCATTGAACAGTCCATGAAGCTGGGTTCCCGCTTTCGCGGGAACGACAACCGTTATTGAACTGATCCCGTTCAAGCGGCGCGCGCGGCCTCGCGCAGCCCGGCGCCGGTCTCGCCGCCGATGCGGAAGAAGAACGTCGCGCCCCTGTCCGGGGCGGAATCGGCCCAGATGCGGCCGTCGTGGCGCTCCACGATCCGGCGCACGAGCGCGAGGCCGACGCCGTTGCCCTCGAACTCCGAGGGCGAGTGCAGGCGCTGGAACATGCCGAAGAGCTTGCCGACGTAGGCCATGTCGAAGCCTGCGCCGTTGTCGCGCACGTAATAGACCGGCCCGAGACCCATCGCGATCGAGCCGATCTCGATCCGGGCGTTCGGCCGGCGCGCAGTGTACTTGATCGCATTGCCGACGAGGTTCGCGAACACCTGCTTGAGCAGCACGCGGTCTGCGAGGCAGGACGGCAGCTCGCCGACCCGCAGGTCGATCTCGCGCCCTTGGCGCGCGGGCGCGAGCTCGTCGAACACCTCGTGCACCAGCGCCGCGGGCTGGATCGGCTCCTTGCGCAGCGGCTGGCGCGACAGGCGCCCGAATTCCAGCAGCCCGTCGATCAGCGCGCCCATGCGCTCGGCATTCTGCGCCACGCGCGCAAGCAGGCGATGCGCCTCGGGCGGCACCTCGCCTCGGAAATCCTCCATCAGGATGTGCGAGAAGCCCGAGATCGCGCGCAGCGGTGCGCGCAGGTCGTGCGACACCGAGTACGAGAACGCCTCCATCTCGCGGTATGCCGCGGTGAGCTCGGCGGTGCGTGCTTCGACCCGCTGCTCGAGGTCGGCGTTGAGCTTGGTGATTTCGCGCTCGTGCTCGGCGATCTTTCGCGAGGCCTCCTCGCGCTCGGTGACGTCGCGGTAGAACGCGAACACGCGCCCGCCCTCGATCGGAAGGAACGTCGCGGTGAGCTCGACCACGATCACCGAACCGTCCTTGCGCCGCCGCCGCGCCTTCGCCAGGCCGTGGCCCTGTTCGCGCAGGCGCTGAATGCGCGCGAAGAACTCCTGCGGCGACTCGTCGACCAGCGTGTCGGTGACCGACATGCGAAGCAGCTCTTCCTCCGCATAGCCGAGCATCTCGCACATCGCGCGGTTCACTTCGAGGACGTGACCGTCCATGTCGGCCATCAGGTAGCCGTCACGTGCCTTCGCGAGAAAGAGCTTCAGTCGCCCTTCCGCGCGCACGCGCTCGGTGACGTCCTCGAAGGTCGCGACCACCCCGGCGAATCCGCCCTTTGCGTCCTCGAGGCGCGCGGCGTGGTGCGAGAGGATCCGCTGCAGACCGTCCGCGCGCTGCAACACGTAGACTGCCGGGCCGAGGATCGTCTCGCCGCCGGCGCGCAGCCGCTCGTAGACATCCTGAGGAAGCCCCGTGTCCGCGCCCGCGAGCGGCAGCCGCTGCCAGGGCACGTCGAGGTAGTGCCGTCCCATCAGCCAGGCGCGGCGCGCGCCGAGGATGCGCTCGGCCGCGGCGTTGACGAGCACGTAGCGCCCCTGCGCGTCGAGGATCGCGAGTCCCTCGGCCATGGTCTCGAGGATGCGCGAGAGCCGGTCGCGCTCGGCGCGAAGCGCGGTCTCCGCCTCGACCTGCGCGGTGACGTCGTGGCCTACGCCGCGGTAGCCGCGGAACGCGCCCGCGCCGTCGAACATCGGGCGGCCGGTGATCGACTGGTAGGTGACGCGCCCGGCGCGGTTGCGGCGCGCAAGGCGCAGGTCGCGGAAGGGCTGCCGCGCCTCGAGCACCGCGCGGTGCGCCGCCCAGTCGGCCTCGCTCATGTCGAGGTAGTCCATCTCCCAGCGCGCCTTGCCGATCAGCCCCACGATCGAAATATCGAGGCTTCGCTCGACGCCCGGCGAGATGTAGCTGAAGCGGTGCGCGGCGTCGGTTTCCCAATACCAGTCGGTCGAAAGCTCGGCGAGCTCGCGGTAGCGCGTCTCGCTCTCCTCCAGCGTCCGCTGCACGTTCTTGAGCTCGCTCACGTCGCTCACAAGGCCCACGATCCCGCGCACCCGCCCCGAGGGCGTGCGGTCGGGAACGTACTGGATGCGAAGATCCATCACGCTGCCGTCGTCCCGGCGCCGGCGCGCGAGCTCCACGGTCTCTCCCGCGAGCGCCCGCTCCATGTACGGCGAGATCTCGGCATAGACCGCGTCGCCCAGAACCTCGCGTACCGTGCGCCCCACGGTTTCGCGCGGAGCGAGGCCGGTGATCCGCTCGTAGGCCGAGTTCACGAACACGAAGCGCTGGTCGCGATCGACGTAGGCGATCATCGCGGGTACCGCGTCCATCACCAGACGCAGGCGCTCGCGCGCGCGCCGCACCTTCGCTTCCATGCGATTCGCCTCGGTCACGTCGCGCGCCACGCCCCGGTAACCGAGCCAGGCTCCGTCCCCGCCGAAGCGCGGCTCGCCGCTGATGACCAGGACCTGCGCGATCTCACCGGCCGCGTCCAGCCGCACGAACTCGACGTTGCGGAACGGCTCGCGCCGCTCGACGAGCGCGGCCTGCGCCGCGCGCTCGCCGCTCACGCGTATCCCGAGCTCGCGCAGCGTCCTTCCTTCGGGAGGCGGGGCGAGCACGCCGCTGAAATCACCCTCGATCTTGGTGACGCGGTGCTCCGCGTCGGTTTCCCAGTACCAGTCCGAAGACAGCGCGGCGAGGCTGCGGAAGCGCGCCTCGGACTCCTGCAGGCTGCGCCGGCTCGCTTCCAGACGCTCGGCCATCGCGTTGATGTCCGCGGCGAGTTCGCCGATCTCGCCGCCGCCATCGATCTGCACGCGCTGCGCGCGCCCGGTGCGCGCGAGCGCTGTGACGCCGCGCTGCAGGCGCCGGATTGGCAGCGCGAGGCTGCGCCCGATCCACGCTGCGGCCGCCGCCGCGGCGGCGAGCATCAGCGCCGCGAAGAGAATTTGCCGCCTCAGTTCCTCCCGGGCGGGCGCGAGCGCGCTCTCGACCGGCGTGGAGACGAACACCTGCCACGGCGCGTTCGGCACGGGGACGCTCGCGCCGAACCGGCGCACGCCGTCCGGCGTCGTCAGCTCGCCCCGGAAGACGCTCCCCGCGCGCGCCGCCTGCACGAGCGGATCGTCCCGCGAATCCGAAATGAGGTCGCGCGCGTCAGGCGGCGATGCGGCCACGGCGAGGCCGCGATCCGTAACCAGGAGCACGGCGCCGTCGGCGTCCGCCTTCCCGGCCGACAGCGCTTCCTCCAGCGTCATCAGGTGCACGCTGGCGACGATGGCCCCCCGCACCGACCCGGCGCCGTCCGCGATCGGACGCGCCGCCGGAACCGCCCACTCTCCGGTCGTGCGCAACGCGATGGGCGGACCGATCGCGAACGACCGCGTCGCGATCGCGCGGCGAAAGTGCTCGCGATCCGAGATGTTGATTGCCGCGGTGTCCGGAGTCGTCGGCGAGGTGGTCGCGATCAGCGCACCGTCGGGCCGGAACACGGCGAGCGTCGTGGCCCAGGAGGAAACCTCGGGAAGAATCCGGCGAAGGCGCGAGCGCACCAGCCCGGGGCGCTCGAGGTCGTCGGCGACCGCGACCTCGACCGACGCGAGCAGCGCGCCGAGCCGTCTGACCTGCTCTTCGAGCCGCACTGCGATCCGCGACGCGGCGGACTCGTTCCCCTCGAGCGCGCGCCGCTCGGCGTCGCGCAGATCGTGGTAACCGACGAGCGCGGCGAACAGCGCATAGGGCAGCACCATTGCGGCTACAAGCAGCAGCAGCCGGCCGCGAATCGTCATTGTTCCGAGCCAGCTGCCGCCGCTCGCGTTCTCCGACACGCCTTCCCCCCGGAATCGGGCCTATTTCAGCACGCACCGAGCCTACCGGAAACGCCGGGCGGGTTAAACATTGCAAGGCCCGGAACAGAGCCGCAAAAGGGCTCTACTTCTGCGCGCCGGGCACCTTCGGCCCGGGGGCGGTCCTTGCCGCCGCGACGCGCTCGGTGAAATCGAGGTTGATCAGGTCGCCGAGCTGGTCCGAGAAGGATTCCCGCACCTTGCGCATCGCGGGCAGCGCGCGCTGGAACGCCTCGACCAGCGCCGGCTCGTACTTGGTGCCGCTTCCGGCGGCGATCTCGCGCGCCGCCTGCTCGACCGGGAGCGCGGCGCGGTAGAACTGCGTCGTGGTCATCGACTCGAACGCGTCGGCGATCGCCATGACGCGCCCCGGCCACGGGATCGCCTCACCCTTCAGGCCCTGCGGGTAGCCCCTGCCGTCCCAGCGCTCGTGGTGCGTGAGCGCGAGCAGGCGCGCGAGCTTGAGGAGCGGGTCCTCGTACTTTCCGATGATCTCGGCGCCGACCTCGGGGTGGCGCCGCACCCGCTCCCAGTCGGGCGCCGAGAGCTTCTCGGGCTTGCGCAGGATTTCGGCGGGAACCGAGAGCTTTCCGACGTCGTGCAGCGGCGCGGCGTGCTCCATCAGCTCGGCGAGGCCGGGCTTCGCGCCCGCGGCCACCGACAGCAGCTTCGCGTACTGTGCGAGGCGCAGCGCGCGATTCCCCGCGGCGGCGCTCTCGTGGTACTCCATCGCGCGCGCGAGGCGGTAGATGATCTGCAGCCGGGTGTGCTCGAGCTGCGCCGTGCGCTCGCGCACCAGGCGCTCCAGCTCGTGCTGCCGGTTCACGAGCGCGACGTGGTTGCGCACGCGCGCGAGCAGCAGCCGCGCGTTGATCGGCTTGGCGAGGTAGTCGACCGCGCCCATCTCGAAGCCCTCGAGCTGGTCGTGCGCATCGGTCTTGCCCGAAAGAAACACCACCGGGATCGGCGCGGTCGCGGGATCGTCCTTGAGCACGCGGCACACCCCGAACCCGCTCGCCCCCGGCATCTCCACGTCGAGCAGGATCAGGTCCGGCTTCGGGTCGTCGCCCGCCAGATGCAGCGCCGTTCCGCCGTCGGGCGCGAGCTTGACTCGATACTCGCGCCCGAGGACCTTGGCGGCGAGCGCGAGCACGTCCGGCGAGTCGTCGACCACCAGGATGACCGGCGCCCCCGGAGGCGCGTGCGCACCGGCTCCCGGCTTTGCAGGAACTTCGCTCATTGCGCGCAAAGTCTACCGCTTCATGCGGCGGCGGGTACCGGAGCTCCGGTGCGCTGCCGCGCCTCGGGCGGCCGGTCGTCCATGAGCCATTGAAGCGTGAACGCCGCCAGCCCGATCACGATCAGCGCGCCCCAGCCGAAATCGTAGTTGCCGAAGCGGTCGAACACGACCCCGCCCATCCAGGCGCCCGCGAACGAGCCGACCTGGTGCGACAGGAACACGACGCCGTAGAGCGTGTTGAAGTGCGTGAGCCCGAACACGCGCGCGATGATCCCGGTGACGAGCGGCGCCACACCGAGCCAGAGGAACCCCATCGCGGCCGCGAACACCAGGGTCGAGGCCGCGCTCACCGGGACGAGAAGAAACGCTGCGATGAAGAGCGTGCGCAGGAGGTAGATCAGGGCGAGCAGGCGCTTCTGACTGTAGCGCGCGCCGAGCAGCCCGAAAATGTAGGTGCCCACCGTGTTGAAGAGCCCGATCAGCGCGAGCGCGCTCGCGCCCACCCCGGGCGCGACCCCGCACAGCTGAAGATACTGCGGCAAGTGCGTCGTGAGGAACACGAGCTGGAAGCCGCAGGCGAAGAACGCGAGCGTCATGAAGAGGTAGCCGCGGTGCCCCGTCGCCTCGCGCAGGGCGGCGGAAAGGGGTTGTGATGATGGGACGGGAAATCCCGGGGTCGCCCCGGCAGCCCCCTCGCGCTGCTCCCTGATCGGAATGGCAAGCACCGCCATGGAAGCCGCGATGGCGGCGAAGGCGACGAGCGCGCCCTGCCAGCCGATGCCGCCGATCAGCGACTGGCCGAGCGGCGCGAGCACCATCGTTCCGAGAGACCCGGCGGCGGCCACCGCGCCGACCGCCTGGCTGCGCTTCTCGGCCGGGACCGCACGCGACACCGTGCCGATCAGCACGCCGAAGCCCGTGCCCGCGGTGCCGATGCCGGTGAGGAACCCGGCGACCTCGAGCGCCCCGGCGCCCTTTGCCGCCGTCATGAGCAGCAGCCCCGCGGCGTAGCAGAGCGCCGTGGCGACCAGCACCGGCCGCGGCCCGAAGCGGTCGGCGAGCGCGCCCACGAACGGCTGCGAGAGGCCCCACACGATGTTCTGCAGCGCGAGCGAGAAGCCGAAGGTCGCCGCCGAGATCCCGAGCTCGAGCGTCATCGGCGCCATGAAAAGGCCCAGGCTCTGCCGCAGCCCCATGCAGATCGAGATGAGGATCCCGCTGAGGATCAGAAGTGCCCACACGGAGCGGTGCACCTTGGTCATGCTTTCTCCGGAAAGAAAACGCCCCGGTCCGCTCGCGCGGCCGGGGCGCATGGTGCAAAGGCTTGCCGGCTTACGTGCCGGCGAAGCTCCTCGTCCCGCGAGTTGATCCGTTGGAAGAGCCCCGCCTGCCGGTACAGCCTCGATCGCCTCTCACTGGATCACCTCCTTTCGTGGTTGCCAGGCCTCAGTCTACCAGAGACGCTCGAGACCTCCGCCAGCAGCTCGCCCATGGTGCGGTCGGCCCACTGCTCGGGGTCATCGTCGATCCGCGCATTGCCGCGCGCGACCAGCTCCGGCGCGACCTTGTGCCGCCCGCAGTAGTCCTGCCAGTACTGCTTGACCTCCTCCGAGCTCATCTTCATGCGGATCTCCATGCTCTATCGCGCCCGCGCGCCCGAGGAGCGCGCGCTGCCGCGCGAGATGCGCCGAGCCGATGCAGCCCCCTGCTCGCCCACGGCAAGGACGAGGACGATTCCAGGGGTATTCGTCAATTTCCCGGCAAAGCTTCGGGCGGCCGTCAGTACTGCGGCCACCCCTGCTTTCATGCCGGAGGAGCCGCGTCCGTAGGGCCGGCCGCCGTCGGTCTCGCCCGCGAACGGGTCCTTCGTCCAGGGGCGCGAGCCCAGCGGCACCACGTCCAGGTGCCCGGTGAGGCAGAGCGGCGCGCGGTCCTCGCGTCCGCCCGGCCGGGCGATGACGCTGGTTCTGCTCTCTTCGAAATCGAAAAACCCGACGAAAAAACCCCATTCCTGCAGCATCGCCCCGGCATGGCGCGCGCAATCCCGTTCGCGGCCCGGGGGGTTCACGGTTTCGAAACGGAGCAGCGATTTCGTGAGGGCGACGGCGTCGGGGGTGTCCATGGGTGCGATGATACGGCCTCCAAAGGAGGTGGTAATTGGGGTCAGACTCGACTTTGTGGGACGTAAAGTCGAGTCTGACCCCAATTTCCCACAAGGAGGAGACCATGGCCAAAGCCTACTGGGTGGTGTGCTATCACGCGATCAGGGACCCCGAAAAGCTCGCCGCGTACGCGAAGATCGCCGGGCCCGCGATCCAGGCTGCGGGAGGGAAGTTCCTCGTGCGCGGCAGTCCCGCGAAGACCTACGAAAAAGGGCTGATGCAGCGCACGGTGGTGACCGAGTACGAGAGCCTCGAAAAGGCGATCGCCGCGCATGACAGCCCCGGGTACCAGGAGGCGCTGCGCGTGCTCGGCGACGCCGTCGACCGGGACCTCCGCATCGTGGAAGGCGTGTCCTAGGCCGCAGGCCGCGTCCGTGAGAATCGCCGCAATCGAAACCTGCGTCCTCACGGTTCCCACGCCGAAGCCGGTGGCGCCCGATTTTCCGCACCACAAGCTCGTGGTGGCGCAGATCGCAACCGGCGAGGCCGAGCCCCCGGCGTGCGCCTGATGGTCGACGTCAAGCAGAAGCTCGATGTCCCCGGCAATGTCCGCCAAGCCGCGTTCCTCGAGGAATTCGACCTCCTCGGGTACGAAGGGCCCGTGCTCGCCGGCGACATTGCCGCATGCGCCGAAGTCGCAAGGTCGATAGAGAAGTACCGCAGCGCCTGACCCAGAAAGGACCCGATGGACGAACTTCTTTACGAGGTACGCGACGGCATCGCGACGATCACCTTCAACCGCCCGCACGCGAGGAACGCGCTCACCTTCGCGATGTACGATCGCCTCGCGGACATCTGCGCGGCCGCGAACGAGAACCGGTCGCTGCGCGCGATCGTGCTCACCGGCGCGGGCGACAAGGCGTTCGCCGCGGGCACCGACATCTCGCAGTTCCGCACGTTCCAAAAGGACCGGGACGCGCTCGACTACGAAGCACGGATCGACCGGTCGCTCGGCGCGCTCGAGCGCTGCCGCGTGCCCACGATCGCCGCGATCCAGGGCGCGTGCACCGGCGGCGGCGCAGGGATCGCCGCGTGCTGCGACCTGCGAATCGCCGCGAAGGGAGCGCGCTTCGGCTTTCCGGTGGCGCGCACGCTCGGCAACTGCCTCTCGATGTCCAACTACGCGCGCCTCGCCGCGCTGCTCGGGCCCGCGCGGGTCAAGGACATCATCTTCCGCGCGCGGCTGGTGCAAGCCGAGGAAGCGCTCCGGATCGGCCTCGTGACCGAGCTGGTGGAGGACGGCGCCGCGCTCGCGAGCCGCGCCGCCGCCCTTGCGGCCGAAGTCGCGGGCCACGCGCCGCTCACGCTCCAGGCGACCAAGGAAGCGCTCTACCGCCTTCGCCCGAAGATCCCGCACGGCGAAGGCGACGACCTCGTCCTCATGTGCTACATGAGCGAGGACTTCCGCGAGGGGATGGACGCGTTCCTCGCCAAGCGCAACCCCGTCTGGAAGGGCCGCTAGGAAAACAGAGCTGTCGCCCCCGCGAAAGCGGAGACCCAGCTCACGTTTTCGGTTTCCAAAGCCCCGTCATCCGCCCCTCGGGGTCGGTGAAGAGCGAGAACCAGCCCATGCCGGGAACTTCCTGCTCTTGCACGTGGATCTTCCCTCCGGCGGCTACGATCTTCTTGCGGTATGCGGCGAGGTCGTCGACGGCGACGTAGAAGAGCATGTTCCCGGGCCAAGGCCCCTCGCGTTGCGGCTTCAGGATCCCGCCCCCGATGCCCATTGCGCTGCCTGTATCGACGAGGCGGTAATCGAGTTCGACATTGTGCCGGAAACAGGACCCGGTCGGCGGCGAGGCCGGGCGCGATGCGGCCGCGATCCCGATGCCGCAGTTGCCGAGCACGACCGAGGTCACGCCGTGCCGGCTCGAGGGCGTCGCCACTCCGTCCCAGCAGATCTGCGCGCGCTGGTGCGTGTGCGGGTCGATGAATCCCGGCGCTACCGCCAGGCCGTCGGCGTCGATGACGGTGCCGTGGCGGATCAGAGGATCGGGCGCCATGGCAAAATCATACCGTCACGCGCGAAACGGGAGACCGAGTGGACGAATGGTCGGAGCACGGCGATCGGCCTTTGCTGAGACCCGAGGAGCGCTCGTACCTCTGGCCCGCGGTGGCGCTCGTGGCCGCGCTGGTTCTCGCGGGGATCGGCGTCTGGTACCTGCGCCAGGGCGCGCCGGAGACGCCTGCGCAGGTCAAAGCCCCGCCTTCACCCCCGCCGCCCATGGCGGAAACCGCTCCGCCACCGAAGCCGGCGATCCGGTTCCCGCTCCCCGGGCTCGAGCCGGAGGCCGCGAAGTCGCTCCCCACGCTCGAGAACAGCGACTCGCAGCTCAGGCAATGGCTCGCCGAGCTGATCGGCGAGAAGGCGTTCGCCGATCTTTTCGTCGCCGAAGGGATCGTGCGGCGGATCGTGGCGACCGTTGACAACCTGCCGCGCGAAAAGGCGCCGCGGCGCACGTTTCCGCTCGACCCGGTCAAGGGCGCGTTCGCATCGAGCGGAAGCGGCGAAACGCTCATGGTCGGCCCGGCGAATTCGGCGCGCTACGCGGCGCACGTGCGCGTGATGGAAGCGCTCGATGCGCGCGCGCTCGTCCGGATCTATGTGCGCGCGTATCCGCTCTTCCAGCGCGCCTACGAGGAGCTCGGCTTCCCCGGCAGGCACTTCAACGATCGCCTGATGGAAGCGATCGACGACCTCCTCGCCGCGCCGGAGCCGAAGGACCCGCCCAAGCTCCTGCGGCCGAAGGTGCTCTACGAGTACGCCGATCCGGACCTCGAGACGCGCTCCGCCGGGCAGAAGATCCTGATCCGCATCGGCGCCGGGAACGCCGCGCGCGTGAAGAAGAAGCTCGCCGAGATCCGGCGCGAGCTTCTCGCGGCAAGCGGGGGCGGCGCCGCCCGGTAGGCTGACTTGTGGGAACATGGGTCTGTGAAGACCACCGTGGAACTCCCCGATATCCTCCTGGAGCGCATCAAGCTGCGCGCCGTGCACCACAGGCGCGAGCTCAAGGACGAGATCGCTACGCTGCTGGAAGCTGCGCTCGCACAGGCAAGCACGCACGACGCAGCAGCGCGCCAGCCGCCGAAACCGGTGCGCCTGCGCGGCCGTAAGCCCCTCACGCTGCGCGAAATCGAATCCGCAATCCGCGGGGGCTGTGCGTAACCCCAGCCTCGAATGGCGCTGAAGCGACCCCGAGGCCCCGCCGGCACGCTGGTCGTGCTCGAGCACGACTCCAGGATCCTGCGCGGCAACCCGCTCGGCGACCCGCACGTGCGCAGGCTCGGCGTGTGGCTGCCCCCGCAATACAGCCTGGTCCCGTACCGCCGCTTTCCGGTTCTCTACGATCTCGTGGGCTTCACCGGCTCGGGCCTCTCGCACACGGGCTGGAAGCCCTTCGGCGACAACGTGCCCGAGCGCGCCGCGCGCCTCATCCGCGAAGGAAAGATGGGGCCGGCGATCCTCGTCTTCCCCGACTGCTTCACCGCGCTCGGCGGCAACCAGTACGTCAACTCCTCCGCGATCGGCGACTACGCCGACTACCTCACGCGCGAGCTGATTCCGTTCGTGGACCGCGAGTTCCGCACCCTCGCCTCGCGCGAGCACCGCGGCTGCTTCGGCAAGTCCTCGGGCGGCTACGGCGCGATGCTGCACGGCATGAAGTACGCGCGCTACTGGGGCGCGATCGCCAACCACTCGGGCGACGCCTACTTCGAGTTCGTCTACGGGCACGACTGGCCGAACACGCTCAACGAGCTTGCGAAATACAAGAGCAAGGGAGACCGCATCCGCGCGTTCCTCAAGGCGGTCTGGAAGAAGGAAAAACTCTCCGGCGCGGAGACGCACTGCCTCATGAACCTGTGCATGGCGGCGACCTACGATCCGGATCCGCGTGCGCCGAACGGCTTCCGGGTGCCGTTCGATCTCGACACGGGCGAGCGGATCCCGGAACGCTGGCGCGCCTGGCGGCGCCACGATCCGATCAACCTCGTCTCGCGATACCGGGCGAATCTGAGGAACCTGCGCGGCATCTACATCGACTGCGGCTCGCGCGACCAGTACCACATCCACTACGGCAGCCGGATCCTCTCCCGGCGACTCGCGCAGGCGCGCATCCGGCACACCTACGAGGAGTTCGACGACAACCACTCCGACATCGACTACCGGATGGACCGGAGCCTGCCGTTCCTGTACCGGGCCTTGAAGCCCTGATTCGCGGAGCCGCCCGCATGCCGCTGACCCGCCGCACCTCCCTCACCCTCTTCCTCGCCGCGCTCCTCGCCCCCGCGTTCGCGCAGGCCCCCGCGCGGTCCGCCTTCGAGCCGAAGTCCGGCCAGGCGGGCAAGGACGTCGTCTGGGTGCCGACTCCGCAAAAACTCGTCGACACGATGCTCGACATGGCGAAGGTGACCCGGCGAGACTACGTCATCGACCTCGGCTCCGGCGACGGCCGCATGGTGATCACCGCCGCGAAGCGCGGCGCGCGCGCGCTCGGCGTCGAGTACAACCCGGACATGGTGAAGCTCTCCCGGCAGAACGCCGAAAAGGAAGGCGTCGCCGCGAAGGCCCGGTTCGCAAAGGCGGACCTCTTCGAGACCGACCTCTCCGAGGCGAGCGTCGTCACCCTGTTCCTGCTGCCGGACATCAACCTGAAGCTGCGCCCGAAGCTGCTCGCCCTCAGGCCCGGCACGCGCGTCGTCTCCAACACCTTCACCATGGGCGACTGGAAAGCCGACCGGGAGACCACGCTCGAGAGCGAAGACTGCGCCGGCTCGTGGTGCACGGCGCTGCTGTGGATCGTGCCCGCCAGGGTCGCGGGCACCCACAGCGTGCCGCAGGGCGAGCTGACGCTGGAGCAGCAGTACCAGATGCTCACCGGTACTCTGCGCACCGATGGCAAGACCGTGCCGGTACGAGGCAAGGTGCGCGGCGAAGAGGTCGTCCTCGTCGCTGGCGGTCACCGGTATCGCGGCCGCGTGAACGGCGGGACGCTGGAACTTCGCTAGCAATCATGCCTGCCTTGGATTGGTCCGGCGCCGAAGCGGTGCTCCGTATCGCCCTCGCCGCGCTCGGGATATTCGTGGCGCTCCTTTCGGGCTTCGCGCTGCGCGCGCGGCCTGCCGCGCGCGCGTTTGCGGCGCTCTGCGCGCTCTGCACCGCTGCGTACGCGATCTGCACCGGCGGAGCGTTTCCTTCTGTCATTCTGCTCTTTCTCTGCGCCGCGCTCCCCGCCGCCTTCTGGGCGTTCGCCAACGCGTGGTTCGACGACGAGTTCCCTGCGGACGCACGCGCCTGGCCGGTGATCGCGGCCACGGGCGCACTGGGCCTCGCCGGCGGCCCGTTCGACATCGCGCGGCGCCTGATTGCCCTCGCACTGGCCGCGCACGCGCTGTTCGTTCTCTGGCGCGGGCGACGCAGCGATCTTGTGGAAGAGCGCCTTGGCGCGCGCCGCGCGGCGCTCTGGATCGCCGGCGCGTACGTGATCGGCGTGCTCGCGGTGGAGCTCTGGACCGGCGGCGCGCAGGTTCCGGCGTGGGTGCAGGCGCTCAACCTCGGCGCGATCTGGCTCGTAACCGCGGCTGCTGCGATCACGCTGACGCGGTGGGACTTGAGGGAACCCGCGGAGCCGTCATTCCTGCGAAAGCGGGAATCCATGGATCTGGGTCCCCGATTGAATCGCTCGGGGGCGACGACCGTTCGCGGGAATGACGAAGCAGCGGCCACACGGCCCATACCCGCGGACGAAAAGCTCCTCGCCGCCCTCGAGCGCACGATGCGCGAGGAGCACCTGTACCGGCAGGAAGGGCTCACGATCGCCGCGCTCGCGAAGCACCTCGGGACGCAGGAGCATCGCCTGCGGCACGCGATCAACAAGGGCCTCGGGTACCGCAATTTCAACGAGTATCTGCACCGCTACCGGCTGGAGGAGGTCGCCGAGCGGCTGAAGCGCGCGGAGGACGCGCACCTGCCGATCCTCACGCTCGCGCTGGAAGCCGGCTACGCCTCGATCGGGCCGTTCAACCGCGCCTTCAAGGCACGCTACGGGGTGACGCCGAGCGCTTTCCGGTCCGGCTGATTTCGAATTCGGCCGCAGTCTTTCGGAATCGGCGCGGTTTCGCGCGGAATCGGCGCGCCGGGACGCGCGCAGGCCGGCACCGTGAGGGCTCCTTTTTCTTTCTGCCTTGGGAGCACCCGATGCCTTCCGATTGGACCATCCTCGCCTCGATCCTCGCCGCCGACTTCCTGCGCTACGCGATCCCCGCAGCGCTCGCCTGGGGGCTCCTGTGGGTGGCGTGGCGCGACTGGGCGCCCGAGCGGCGCCTCGCGCCCCAGCCGCCCGGGCCGGAGCAGCGGCGGCGCGAGATCGCCTGTTCGCTGTCAACGGTAACGATTTTCGCCCTCAACGGCTATGGCATTTACCTCCTCGCGCGCGCCGGGGTCTTCGATATCTACACGGAGGTCGGAACCCGCGGCTGGACGTACTGGTGGGCGAGCCTCGCGGGGCTCATCCTCGCGCACGACGCATATTTCTACGCGGTGCACCGGCTGCTGCACCGGCCGTGGTGGTTCGCGCGCGTGCACGCCTGGCACCACCGGTCCGTCCACCCGAGCCCGTGGGCGGCGTACGCGTTCCATCCGGTGGAGGCCGTGCTGATGGCCGTGTTCCTGCCGCTCGCGCTCGCGCTGGCGCCGCTTCATCCCGGCGCGATCTTCGTGTTTCTCGCGCACATGATCCTCCGGAACGTGCTCGGACACTGCGGCGTGGCGCTCACGGCGAAGAACGCGCTCGGGCGCTGGTACGCGCGTCACTTCACCACGACGCTGCATCACCACCTGCACCACGCCGGCTCGCGCGGCAACCACGGCCTGTACTTCGCCTGGCTCGACCGCTGGCTGGGCACCGAGATCCCCGCCTATCGCGAGCGCTTGAAGGGGTTTTTCGCGTCATGACTCGCCTTGTCTCTGTTCTTTTCACGGCGATTGCCTCCTCTGCCCTGTCCGCAAACGACAGTCCCCTCGGCGAGTGGTGGACGCCGGGATTCCGCGGGCGTGTGGCGATCGAGCGTTGCGGAGGGTCGCTCTGCGGGCGCGTGGTCTGGACCTGGGACCCGCGCACTGTGGCGGTCGGCCGCGAGGTGCTGAAGGACCTGCGGCCCGACGGGCGCGGCGGATTCAACGGCGGACGCGCCTTCAATCCCGACGACGGAAACGACTACGCGGCCTCGCTCCGGATGCTCGACCCGGACCGGCTGATCGTGGAGGGGTGCCTTGCGTTCCTTTGCCGCGAGCAGGTGTGGCTGCGCGTGGGCTCGCCGCCCGTCCTGCCCGCCCATGCGCGCGGCATGCGATGAATCAATATACTGGCGCTGTCCGCACCGATCGAGCGAGGGTGAACGCCATGGCCTTCACCGCCAAGTACGACGATTTCCGGTTTCCGCCCGAGTACGCCGCCGCGTTCAGGGGCAAGCGCGTCTTCATCACGGGCTCCGGAAAAGACCGCGGCATCGGCCAGGCGCTCGCGCTGGCGGCGGCCGCGAACGGCGCGGCGCACGTGGGCGTGCACTTCCATCGCAGCTACCGCGACGGCTTCGACCTGGTTGCGGCACTGCGCAAGGAGGGCGCACAAGCCTTCGCCGTGCAGGCCGATGTCACGAGCACCAAGGACCTGTGGGCGGCACGCGCCTTCATGATCGAGCAGATGGGCGGCAAGGGCCCCGACCTCGTGATCTGCAACTCCGGCCTCACCGAGAAGGGCTACCGCTTCGGGCGTGCGCTCCCGGAGGTCGAAGGCGAGAGCCGCGCCGAGCGCCGCGCGCGCGTGCGCCAGGCGTTCCTCGACGACCTGGCGGAATCGCGCGAGGTGATGAGCACCAAGATCGACGGCTTCTTCGCCCTCACCCACCTCTGGGCGGGCGAGGCGGTGTACCACAACCAGCCGCTCCAGCTCCTGTACATCTCCTCGATGCAGGCGATCGAGCCCGGCGTCGCGGTGCCCGGCTACGTGATCGCGAACTGGGCGGTGCTGCGGCTTCCCGAGATCCTGCGCGTCAACCTCGGCAAGGCCTCGAACATGGCGAGCGCCGCGTGCCTCATGCTCCCCTTCATCCGCACCGGCATGACCGAGGAATACGCCGACAATCCGAAGGTATTCGGCCGCTGGCAGCCGCGCATGCTCGAGCCCTTCGAGGCCGCGCAGTGCATCGCGCAGCTCCTCTGCCGCCCCGCCGCCGAGCTCAACCTCGGCAACTTCAAGCTCGCCGCCGCCGGCACCGCCGAGAACCTGAAGCTCACCTGGCGCCAGGTCAGGCTCGAGGCGAGCGACTCACCGCTCGACTGGAGCGAAGCGCAGCCGGTCACGCGCCAGCGGCAATAAGGCACTTGTAATATTCACCCATCGGGGTTCACGTCGGGGCCATGGACCTCGACGACACCCTGCTCGCGCTCGCGGACGAAACGCGCCGCAGCATCCTGCAGCGGCTCGCGGGGGGCGAGGCGCGCGTCACTGAAGTCGCCGCGCCGTTCGACATCTCGCTCAACTCGGTGTCCAAGCACGTCCGGATCCTTGAGCGCGCGGGGCTTGTTCGCCGGCGCATCGCGGGGCGCGACCACTTCCTCGCGCTCGAGCCCGGGCCGTTCGACGAGCTCGCGCGCTGGATGCAGCAGACCCGCCACTTCTGGACCCGGCGCCTCGACCGGCTCGAAGCCGCGCTGCGCGCCGAGGACGCGATCGCCAAAGCCAAACAAAGGAGCAAAAAATGAAACAGGCTCACGCCACCCTGATCAAGCCCTCCACCATCCGCTTTCGAGCGCCTGCTGCCCGGGCCGATCGAGCGCGTGTGGGCCTACCTCGTCGAGTCCGACAAGCGCGCCACCTGGCTCGCCGCGGGCGAGTTCGAATTGCGCGTGGGGGGCCGGATCGAGCTGATCTTCGACAACGACAAGCTCTCCGACGAGTGCGCGCCCGCCGGCGCGCGCGGCTCGGGCCGGCACAGCTTCGAGGGCCGCATCACGCGCCTCGAGCCCCTGCGCGCGCTCGCCCACACCTGGAGCTGGGACGGCAAGGAGTCGGAAGTGCTCTACGAGCCGGAAAAGCGCGGCAAGGACGTGCTCCTCACCATCCACCACCGCCTGCCCGACGACGCCGAGCTCAAGACCGCGGTCGGCGGCGGGTGGGAAGCGCACACCGGCATCCTCGCCGACCAGCTCAACGGCGTGAAGCCGCGCGGCTTCTGGAGCACGCACGCGCGCGCGATGAAGGCGTTCGCCGAGTCGCTCAAACAGATCGCCTGAGGCGCGCGGCCATGACCACCCACACCACCGGAACGCGCGAACAGTGGCTCGCCGCCCGCCTCGACCTGCTCGCGGCGGAAAAGGACCTGACGCGCAAGAGCGACGAGCTGGCGCGGCGGCGCCAGGCGCTGCCGTGGGTCCGCATCGAGAAGGACTACCGCTTCGAGACCGACGCGGGAAGCGCCTCGCTCGCCGAGCTCTTGCTCGGGCGCTCGCAGCTCCTCGTCTACCACTTCATGTTCGGGCCCGACTACACGCGGGCTGCCCGCCGTGCTCCGCGATCGCGGACGGCTTCAACGGAGTCGCGGTGCACCTCGCCAACCACGACGTGATGCTCTGGGCGGTTTCGCGCGCGCCGCTCGCGAAGCTGCAGGCGTACCGCAAGCGCATGGGCTGGACCTTCCCCTGGGCGTCCTCGCACGGCGGCGACTTCAACTTCGACTTCAACGTCCAGCTCACCGAGGAGCAGCAGCGCAAGGGCGGCGCCGAATACAACTACCGGCGCGAGTCGGCGTGGTTCCCGCAGGGCAACGAAGGGCCCGTAGGCGAAATGGCAGCCATGACCGGGACCGACTCGGCCACCTACACGCGCGAGCGGCCGGGCATGAGCGCCTTCGCGCTCGAGGGCGGCGCCGTCTACCACACCTACTCCGCCTACGCGCGCGGGCTGGACGGCCTCTGGGGCATGTACCAGTGGCTCGACCGCGCGCCCCGCGGGCGCAACGAGACCGGCGTCTGGTGGCGCCGGCACGACGAGTACGCGTAACGTTCGAAGGCTGGCGGGCGCCGCTTGTCAAAAGACGTCTGGACGTCTAATATGGTCATGTACTGGATATCCGTCCATATCACGTGGCCAAGAGAACCAAGAAGCGCCCCGGCGAAGTTCGCGATGCCATCGTTGAATTCCTCCGCGTCCGGGGCGCAGGCGCGAGCGTCCAGGAAATCGAGTCCGGCGTGCACGACCGGCTCGGCCCGGTACCCTCCTCGTCGATTCGATCGTATCTGCGGCTCAATACCCCGGTGCTTTTCGCGCGGATGGACCGCGCCCAATACACGCTCACCGACTCGCTCAAAGGAATCGAGGAGGCGAAGCAGCGATTGTCTCCGCCCGCGAAGCGGCTGGCTCCATTCGAATTCGGCAATACACACCTGATTCATGACGACTGCCTAATTTGGCTTCGCGAGCGCGACCCGCAGACCGTTCACGCGGTGGTCACCGACCCTCCGTATGGGCTTTTCGAGTACTCGGACGAGCAGCAGGAAAAACTCCGCAACGGCAAGGGTGGCGTCTGGCGCATTCCGCCGTCCTTCGACGGCGTCAAACGCTCGCCTCTCCCGCGTTTTACTGTCCTGAAGCCGACCGATCTGCGGTACCTGGAGGAGTTCTTCCTCGATTGGGCGCGCCTCCTCGTTCCCGTCCTGGTGCCCGGCGCCAACGTGGTGGTTGCGAGCAATCCCCTGCTGTCCCACGTAGTTTCCGGATCGCTTGCTCGCGCCGGACTCGAGCGGCGCGGCGAGATCGTGCGCCTCGTCATGACCATGCGCGGTGGCGACCGACCGAAGCACGCGCACGACGAGTTCAACATGGTGAGCGTCATGCCGCGCTCAATGTGGGAGCCGTGGCTCGTGTTCCGAAAGCCGATCGAAGGCCGCGTACAGGACAATCTTCGCAAGTGGAAGACCGGCGGTTTCCGCCGCCCCTCGGCGGACAAACCGTTCGGCGACGTGATCGCGTCTGCGCCGACACGAAAGCAGGAACGGGCGCTTGCCCCTCACCCGAGCCTGAAGCCGCAGGCGTTCTTGCGCCAGCTCGTGCGGGGCGTGCTGCCGCTCGGTGAAGGTGTCGTGCTCGATCCGTTCGCGGGCTCGGGTTCGACGCTGGCGGCGGCGAACGCGGTCGGCTACAAGAGCATCGGAATCGAGAAGGACGCGCGCTATTTCCAGATCGCGAAAACCGCGATCCCGCGACTGTCCAACCTCAAGCTCGGCGCGATTTCGTCTAAAGACGATAAATCCAGTTCTGCCGAAGCTTCGCTATTCCCTCTTTATGAAGCGTAGCGGTGCGGGTGCCCAGCTCGCCGCGCGGATTCTTCCGGAAGTCTGCCACCGTTACCTGCCCAAGATAGACCTCCGTGAACGTCAGCGGCCTGCGCTCAACGGCGGGCTCTGATTCGTTGTCGACCTCGTACACGAATACGCACATCCACTGATTCCGCGCGCCGTGCGTATCCACCGCGCCACCTGCCTTGCGCGTCGTCTTCACCTCTACACCCTTGTCGCCGGCTCTTGCCGCGTTGTCAGGGTAGACGCCTTTGACGATCAGATCCGGATGCCCGTTGTGATAGCCGTTCTCGACGAGGGACCGCGAATGCTTGGCGAGGCTCGCGGTGAGCATGTCGGAAAGAATTCCCGACGTAATCGCGGGTCGGAGCATGTCGTCCAGGCGGCTCAGACTCTTGTTGACGAGCCACTGGTTCACGTCGAAGAAGAAATCGTAGACATCCTGCATTGCGATTTCGAAATCTTTCAGGCGCAGCTCGAACGGCAGCGCGGCCTTCGGGTTGAACTTCGACGTGTCGACGGAGTTTCGCTGCAGCGCCATCCCTGATCCAGCCGGCGGCAAGGGCCGGTCACTTGTTGTGTCTGGCGACAAAGATACCGGGACTCGCCGCGGTCCGCAAAACCGCGCCAAGAACTACCGCAGTGCTGCGTTAATCCTTTCCAGCATCCCCGCCCCCGGGCAAAGATCCTTCTCGCCGAGGGTGTTGAACGGCGCGTCGAAGGTGTTGAGGTGCGCGTGGAGGTCCTGGGCGTCGGGCGAGAGGTAGAGAAGGCCGGTGAGGACTTCACCCTTGGCGGCGGCGGTGGCGATGCGGGTCTGGGCGTTGATGCGGTCGCTCGGATCGTAGCCGGCGTCGAGCTTGCGGAGCTTGAGGATGGAGCCGTCGTGCTGCGCGACTTCGATGACGCCGCCTTCGGAGTAATCCACGGTGATCGCTTCGCGGCTCGGCCAGAAATCGAGCCGGTTGACGGCTTCGTTGTGCTCGCGGATGTAGTCGTAGCTCTTGGTGCTGCCGGCGTGGTTGTTGAACGCCACGCACGGGCTGATGACGTCGAGGAAAGCCGCGCCGGGGTGGGCGATCGCCGCCTTGATGAGGGGCACGAGCTGCTTTTTGTCGCCGCTGAAGCTGCGCGCGACGAAGGTGGCGCCCATGAGGAGCGCGAGGCTCACGGTGTCCACGGCGGCGTCGGCGTTGACCGCGCCGCGCTTGGATTTCGAGCCTGCGTCGGCGGTGGCGGAGAACTGGCCTTTGGTGAGGCCGTAGACGCCGTTGTTCTCCAGTATGTAGGTCATGTTGACGCCGCGGCGCATGACGTGCGCAAACTGGCCGATGCCGATGGAGGCCGAGTCGCCGTCGCCCGAGACGCCGATGTAGATGAGGTCGCGGTTGGCGAGGTTGGCGCCGGTGAGCACGGAGGGCATGCGCCCGTGCACGGTGTTGAAGCCGTGCGACTGCCCCAGGAAATAGTCCGGGGTCTTGGACGAGCAGCCGATCCCCGAGAGCTTCGCCACCCGGTGCGGCTCGATCGCGAGGTCGTAGAAGGCCTGGATGAGCGCGGCGCTGATGGAATCGTGCCCGCAGCCGGCGCAGAGCGTGCTGACCTTGCCCTCGTAGTCGCGGCGCGTGAAGCCGAGCTTGTTCCTGGGAAGCGTCGGGTGGTGGAGACGGGGCTTGGCGAGGTAGGTCATGCGGCTTTGTCTTTTCTGAGCGGCCGCACGTTCAGCGCGGCTACGATCTGCGCGATCTCGCGCGCGATGAAGCGCGCGGTGATCGGCGTGCCGTCGTAGTGCAGCACCGAGATGAGCGAGGCGGGGTTGATGCCGGCGTCGTTGACCAGCAGCGTCTTCAGCTGCGCATCGCGGTTTTGCTCCACGACGAACACCTTGGAGTGCGAGGCGACGAAGTCGAAGATTTCGTCCTGGAACGGGAAGCCGCGGACCCGGAGCGCATTTACATGAATCTCCTGGTTTGAAAGAGATTCCAAGGCTTCATGCATGGCCGGGCTCGTCGAGCCGTAATAGATGCAGCCGAAGCGCGCCGGGTACTTGGCGGGCGTGAGGACGGGCCTGGGGACGAGCGTTTTCGCGGTCTCGAATTTCTTTTGCAGCCGCTGCATGTTGTAGACGTAGTCGGGCCCGGCCTCGGAGTAGGTGGCGTAGGCATTCTTGCTCGTGCCGCGCGTGAAATAGGCGCCGCGCTTCGCATGCGTGCCGGGATAGGTGCGGTAGGGGATGCCGTCGCCGTCCACGTCGAGGTAGCGCCCGAACTCCCTGCCCTCCTCCAGCTCTTGCGCGGTCATCACCTTGCCGCGGTCGTACGTGCGCGAGTCGTCCCATTTGAAGGGAGCTGTAAGGCGCTGGTTCATGCCGATGTCCAGATCGGTCATGACGAAGATCGGCGTCTGCAGGCGCTCCGCGAGGTCGAGCGCCTGCGCGGCAAACTCGAAGCACTCGTTCGGATCCTCGGGGAAGAGGAGCACGTGCCTGGTGTCGCCGTGCGAGGCGTAGGCACAGGCGAGGACGTCCGACTGCTGCGTGCGCGTGGGCATCCCGGTGGATGGCCCGCCGCGCTGCACGTCGATGATCGTCACCGGAATCTCGGCGAAGTACGCGAGGCCGATGAACTCGCTCATGAGCGAGATCCCCGGGCCCGAGGTGGCGGTGAAGGCGCGCGCGCCGTTCCAGCCCGCGCCCACCACGATCCCCACCGAGGCCAGCTCGTCCTCGGCCTGGATGATGGCGAACTTGTTCTTGCCGGTTTCCTTATCGACTCTCAGGCGAGAGCAATACCTTTGAAAGGCTTCGGCCAATGACGACGAAGGCGTGATCGGGTACCAGGCGCAGACGGTGGCGCCGCCGTACACGCACCCGAGCGCCGCGGCGGAGTTGCCGTCGATGAAGATCCTGTCGCCCACCGCGTAGGCGCGCCTCGCCTTCAGGCCGCACGCGTCCTTGAGGTTCTCCTTGGCGAAGTTGAGGCCCATCTGGAGCGCGTTGAGATTCGGCTTGAGGAGCTTCTCCTTTCCCTTGTACTGCTCGCCGATCAGCTCGGCGATCACGCCCGGCTCCATGTCGAGCAGCGCGGCGAGCGCGCCCACGTAGATGATGTTCTTGAAAAGCTGGCGCTCGCGCGAGTCGGTGTAGCTGGCGTTGCAGATGTCCGTCAGCGGCATGCCGATCACGTGGATGTCGTCGCGGAACTTCGACTTCGGCAGCACCTTGGTGTTGTCGTAGAAGAGGTACCCGCCCGGCTCGATCTCCTTCAGGTCCGAGTCCCAGGTCTGCGGGTTCATCGCGACCATGAGGTCCACGCCGCCGCGCCGGCCGAGCCAGCCCTTCTCGGTCACTCTGACTTCATACCAGGTGGGCAGCCCCTGGATGTTCGAGGGGAAGATGTTGCGCGGGCTGACCGGAATGCCCATGCGCAGGAAGCTCTTCGCGAAGAGCTCGTTCGCCGAGGCCGACCCGGAGCCGTTCACGTTCGCGAACTTGACGACGAAATCGTTGACCGCTTCGATCCGCTTCATGCCGCTTTCCTCGTTTTCTCGTGGGTCCGGCAGCCGGGGCCGGCGTGGGTCAGCTCGAGGAGGAACTTCTGCATGTCCCAGGCTCCGGTGGGGCAGCGCTCGGCGCACAGGCCGCAGTGAAGGCACACGTCCTCGTCCTTTACCATGACGCGCGTGGTTTTCAGGGGACCGGAGACGTAGAGTTCCTGGCTCCTGTTCGTCGCAGGAGCGGAAAGGCTCTTTCTCAGGACTTCTTCCTCGGCGTTCCGAGTGAACGTGATGCAGTCCATCGGGCAGATGTCGGCGCAGGCGTCGCACTCGATGCAGAGCCTGGCGGTGAACACGGTCTGCACGTCGCAGTTGAGGCAGCGCTGCGCCTCCTTCCACGCCGTGGCGGCATCGAAGCCGAGCTCGACCTCCATTTTCACGTTCTTCAGCGTCGCCTTCACGTCCGCCCAGGGCACCTTGTAGCGCGCGTCCCCCGCGATCTCGTTGTCGTAGCTCCACTCATGGATGCCCATCTTCTGCGAGAGAAGCGAGACACCCGGGGCGGGGCGTTCCCCGATGTTCTCGTCGTTCAGGAGCTTGTCGATCGAAACCGCGGCGTCGTGGCCGTGCGCCACCGCCCAGATGATGTTCTTCGGCCCGAACGCCGCGTCGCCGCCGAAGAAAACGTGCTTTTGAGACGACTGGAGAGTGGTCCGGTCCAGGAGGGGCAGACCGTACCTGTCGAACTCGATCCCGGAATCCCTCTCGATCCAGGGAAACGCGTTCTCCTGACCCACCGCGACGAGCACGTCGTCGCACTCGAAGCTCTGGTCGGGCTCTCCGGTTCTTACGAGATCCCGTTTCCCGCGGGAGTCGTAGACGGCCTTCACCTTCTCGAAGGTCATCCCGACCAGCTTTCCATCCTTCAGGTCGAACGATTTCGGAACCAGGTAGTTCAGGATCGGAATGCCCTCGTGCTGGGCGTCTTCCTTTTCCCACGGGCTCGCCTTCATCTCCTCGAACCCGGAGCGCACGATCACCTTCACATCCTCGCCGCCGAGGCGCCGGCTGGTGCGGCAGCAGTCCATCGCGGTGTTGCCGCCGCCGAGCACGATCACGCGCTTGCCGATCTCCGCGGTGTGGCCGAAGGAGACGGAAGCGAGCCAGTCGATCCCGATGTGGATGTTCTTCGCGGCTTCTTTTCTCCCGGGGATATTCAGATCCCTTCCTCTCGGGGCCCCGGTCCCTACGAAGATCGCGTCCCAGCCCTCGGAGAGGAGGGCTTTCATCGACTCCACCTTCCGTTGAACGAAGGAAACACCCAGGTCCAGGACGTAGCCCACCTCCTCGTCGATGACTTCCAGCGGCAGGCGGAACCTCGGGATCTGCGACCAGATCATGCCGCCGGCGCGCGGGTCCTGGTCGAACACCGTGACCTCGTAGCCGAGCGGCGCGAGATCGCGCGCCACCGTGAGCGAGGCGGGGCCTGCGCCCACGCAGGCGATCTTTTTCCCGTTCTTTTTCTTCGCGGGTCTGGGGAGTTTGTCCCGCACATCCGCTTTCAGGTCGGCGGCCACGCGCTTCAAGCGGCAGATCGCTACCGGCTCGGGGCGCGCCTGGTTCGCCTGCTCGACGCGCCCGCGTCGGCAGGCGGGCTCGCACGGCCGGTCGCAGGTGCGCCCGAGGATTCCGGGAAAGACGTTCGACTGCCAGTTCACCATGTAGGCGTCGGAATAGCGCCCCGCGGCGATCAGGCGGATGTATTCGGGAACGGGAGTGTGGGCGGGGCACGCCCACTGGCAATCGACGACTTTGTGGAAGTAGTCGGGGTTCCGGATGTCAGTGGGCTGCAACGACTTGCTCCTCGAGGGTACGCGGGGCCATCAGAAATCTGAATAAAGGTATGACCGCGCAGTTTACTCCGGGTGTCCACCCGGGGAAAGGCTTTGTTTTCAAAACCCTAGGGCTTTTGCGCGGCTCCGGCGACGCCGCGGTGATCGTCCAGCGCCTGAAACAGCGTCGCGCAGTGGTTCACCCGCCCCTCGGCGTCGCGCATCGCGTATCGCGCTCACGCTGCGCCACTCGCGGCTGGCGGTGCCGTTGTTGCGCCGGCCCCGGGCGGTACCGCTCCAGTGGCCCGAACATTCGGCACCGGCGTACATCCCGGCGTAGAAGGCGTCGGGCTGGAGGCCCGAGCCGAAATCCGTTTCGGACGAGCCGATCACTTCACTCGCACCGTACCCGCTGATGCGGCGGAAGGCGTGCGCCGCGAGCTCGAACTCCTCCTCGCGTGCGTGCAGCTGTGCAGCCCGACCACCGCAAAGCTGCAGGCGAACGAAAACGCGCGCCCGGCGCAGTCGATCCGGGCGACCGGATGGATCCCCTGCCGTTCCATGGCCGTCGCCGCTTCCCCTGCGCTATCTTACGCTACAGGCTTACACCGCGCTGACAGGGAGGATCGGCAATGGGCGTTCGAACGGAACTGGAAGAGCGCGGCGGCGCGCTGGTGGCGCGCCTCACGCTCGACAACCCGAAGAAGCTCAACATCCTGCGGCGAACCGCGCTCGTGAAGATCGTGGAAGCGATGCGCGAGATCGAGCTCAACGCGCGCGTGCGCGCCGTCGTGCTCACGGGCGCGGGCGAGCGCGCGTTCGCGGGCGGCGCGGACGTCGCCGAGCTCGCGGCGCTCAATCCGGCGAGCGCGCGCGACTACATCGCGCTCGTGCACGAGGCATGCGAGGCGATGCGCGAGTGCGCGCTGCCCGTGATCGCGCGCATCAGCGGCTGGTGCCTGGGGGCGGGGCTGGAGCTCGCCGCCTCGTGCGATCTGCGCATCGCCGCCTCCACCGCGCGCTTCGGCATGCCCGAGGTGCGGCTCGGCATTCCCTCGGTGGTGGAAGCGGCGCTGATCCCGCGGCTCACGGGTGCCGGGCGCGCGCGCTGGCTCGTGATGACTGGCGAGACGATCGGCGCGCACGAGGCGCTCGAGTGGGGCCTGGTGGAAAAGGTCTTCGAGGAAAAAGATATGGATAACGGAGTCAACCAGACCCTCGACGCGATCCTCGCCGGCGACGCGGGAGCGATGAGCGCGCAGAAGCGCCTGTGCAAGCTCTGGGAGGAGGCGCCGCTCGAAGCCGCGGTGCGCGCGAGCATCGACGAGTTCGCGCGCGCCTACGAGTCCGGCGAGCCGGCGCGGCGCATCGAGGCTTTCCGACGGCGCAAGAAATGATTCATTTCGCGTCGCCCTGCCAAGCGCACCCCAAGAGCTTCCGGCCGTCGAGATCGGCGAGGGCGCGCAGCGTCGTGAGCCCGAGCAGCGGATCGCGGCAGCGCTCCGCGCGGACCGTGACGTGCAGGACCGATTTTCCGGTAGAGGCTTCAAGCGACCAGCCCGTGTCCTTCACGCTCCACGTGCCGGAAGCAAACCTCATCGGAGTCGCGCCGCCGCGCGTTCGGATGAACACCCCGTCCTCGCGCGCCTCGAGCTGCCAGAGCGGATCCGATCCTTGCGCGCGAAGCCGCACGCGCTCGAGGTCCTCGCGGCAGCCGGGCCCCTCGGCGCTGGCGCGCACGAGGCGCTCCGCCATCAGGGTTTTCGCTTCGAGCCTTCCCTGCAATTCGACGAAGATCGCCCGGCCGGGCCGCTGCGCGATCTCACGATAGACCGCCTCGAGGTCGCGCTCGGGCGTGCGGTCCGCCACCGCGAGCCGCTCGCCGCTGCGGCAGGGGCTCATCTGCAGGCCGTGCTTTCCGGCGACGAAGTTGCCGCGCCAGGTCTGCGCCTGCGCCGCGAGGCACGCCGCGAGCAGCGCGATCGCTACGACTGCCTGAATGACAGCAGCTCCCGGCGCTGCGCGCTCACCACGCGCGCCGGGCCCTTGGGCGGCACGAGGCGGCGCGTCCATCTGCGAGAGGCCCTTCGGCGCGTCGCGGAAGTCGCGCGCGAACGGGTTGTCGCGGCAGGCGTCCAGGAAGATCAGATTCGTAGCTCCGGATCGACGCGAGCGTATCGTCCTCTCGCCAATCGAGGCCCTGCGTCGCCCCGAAGCGGATGTCCTTGAGCGTCCCGGCGATCCCCACGCGGAGGACTCTGCACCGCTTCCAAGGAAAAGGCTCTCCCCGGCCTCATCTACCCCATCCTGTCTAGCACGTTTGCGGGATGGACGGCGAAGGCGCGGCGCGCGACGCTTGGACCGCTGCGACAGCAGCGGCCCGCAGCGCGAAGCGGCGGGCATGGGATGCGCAGATCCTCCTCCGCGCATCCGAGGCTTGTCCCCGGCGCGTGCCGCGACCGGGGATCTTTTTTTTCCGTCCGTGGCGTCCCCATGGGGATTCGAACCCCAGTTACCGCCGTGAAAGGGCGATGTCCTAGGCCTCTAGACGATGGGGACTCCGAAATGGGGTCAGACCCGACTTTTCGAGCCTATGTCGTCGTGCGGCGAGCCCGAAAAGTCGAGTCTGACCCCATTTGCATGTGGTGGAGGTAACCGGGATCGAACCGGTGACCTCTTGCATGCCATGCAAGCGCTCTCCCAGCTGAGCTATACCCCCACGCAAGGGGGCGAATTATAGCGGCAAGTCCCTGCAACCGCAAAGATTTTTCCCTTCTAGCCGCAGGGCCCGGCGCGGTACGCGCGGATCGTGGAGCACATCGCGATGGCGATCCGAGCGCCCGCGCCGCCGGCGGGTGCGAAAATCGCGAGCGCGGCTCTCCTCTCAGTCGCCGCGCAGATGATGCGCAAGGCGCGCGAGCACCAGCTCGCGCCCGAGGAGCTCGAGCACCGCGTCGAGCGAAGGCGTCTGCGCGCGCCCGGTGACGAGCAGACGCACGGGCATCGCGAGCTCGGGCATCCTGAGCCCGCTCGCCTTCGCCACGGAGGAGACCGCGGCACCGAGCGCCTGCCGGCTCCATTCGCACGCGAGCAGTTTCGCCTCGAGCATCTTGAGCGCGGGCCGCGTCTTCTCGTTCACCATTTCCGCAACCCGCTCCGGCGCCGGCGTCTCGTAGCGGTAGAAGAAGTGCGCGGCTTCCGCAAGATGCGCGAGCGTGGTGGCGCGGTCCTTGAGCAGCGCAACGACCTTGGCCAGGTCCGGCCCGTTCTCGATGCTCACCCCGAGCTTTTTCAGTTCAGGCTCAAGCAGAACCGAAAGACGCTCGTCCGATGCCTGCTTCAGGTGCTGCTGGTTGAGCCAGGCGAGCTTCCCGGGATTGAATTGCGCCGCGGATTTCGAGACGTGCGCGAGATCGAACCACTCGACGAACTTCCCGATCGCGAAGCACTCGTCGTTGCCGTGCGACCAGCCCAGGCGCGCCAGGTAGTTGACGAGCGCCTCCGGCAGATATCCTTCGTCGCGGTACTGCGCGACGCTCACGGCACCGTGGCGCTTGGACAGGCGCTCGCCGTCGGCCCCGAGGATCATCGGCACGTGGGCGAATTGCGGAAGCTTCAGGCCTTTACCCCGATTTCCGCCCTTCAAAAGAGCCTCGAAAATATGGATCTGCCGCGGCGTGTTATTGACGTGGTCGTCGCCGCGGATGACGTGCGTGATCGCCATGTCGAGGTCGTCCACGACCACGCCGAAGTTGTACGTGGGCACGCCGTCGGCACGCAGCAGCACGAGGTCGTCGAGCTCCGCGTTCGGGAACTCGATCGGGCCCTTCACGAGGTCGTTCCACCCCACCGTGCCCTCCTCGGGCGTGCGGAAGCGCACCACCGGCGCGCGATCGCCCGGCGGCACGAGCCCCGCGGCCTTCGCGCGCTCGGGCCGCCAGCGTCCGTCGTAGCGGGGCTTGAGGCCCCTGGCCCTCTGAGTGGTCCGAAGCTCTTCAAGCTCCTCCTTCGTGGCCCAGCAGCGATAGGCGTGGCCCGACGCGATGAGCTGCTCGGCAACCTCGCGGTATCGATCGAGCCGCTTCATCTGGAAGAACGGGCCCTCGTCCCAGTCGAGGCCGAGCCATCGCAGGCTCTCCAGGATCGCACGCTCCGATTCCTGCGTGGAGCGCTCGAGGTCGGTGTCCTCGATGCGCAGGACGAATTTCCCGCCGTGCCGGCGCGCGTAGGCCCAGGAGAAAAGTGCGGTGCGCGCGCCGCCGATGTGAAGGTAGCCGGTCGGGCTGGGCGCGAAGCGGGTACGGACGCTCATCGAGAGCCGGATTTTCTCACGGAGTGATAAGCTAGCGGTTCTTCAACAAGGAGGGGAACAGGATGAGAATCGTTCGCTTGGCCGGCGTTGCCGCGCTCGCGGCGTGCGCACCGGCCGCCGCACAGGTCACGCTGAACGCCAGCTCCTGGGTGCCGCCCGCGCACCCGATCACCGCGACCATGCTCGTGCCGCTGTGCGACGACATCGCCAAGGCGACCGCGGGCCGCGTCAAGTGCAACGTGCTGCCGAAGGCGCCGGTGGCGCCGCCGCAGACCTTCGACGCGGTGAAGGACGGCGTGATCGACCTCTCGTACACGGTGCACGGCTACACGCCCGGGCGCTTTGCGCTGACCGACGCGCCCGAGTTCCCGTTTTCCAGCGGTGACAGCGCAGAGGTGACCTGCGTCGCCTGGCAGCGCATCTACGAGCGCATGCTCGCCAAGGTCGACGAGCACAAGGGCAATGTCACGCTCTCGGTGTTCACGCACGGCCCCGGCCAGATGTACAACACCAAGCGCGCGATCAACGCTCTCAAGGACCTCGAGGGCCTGAAGATCCGGATCGGCGGAGGACTGGTGAACGACATCACCAAGGCGCTCGGCGCAGTGCCGATGCTCAAGCCCGCGCCCGAATCCTACGAGCTGCTGTCCTCGGGCGTCGCCGACGGCGTGTTCTTCCCGAAGGAGTCGCCGCTCTCGTTCAAGCTGATTCCGCTGATCAAGCACGCCACCTACGTGCCCGGGGGCCTGTACAACGTGAGCTTCGTCTGGATCGCGAACCCGGCCAAGTGGAACTCGATCCCGGCGGCGGACCGCAAGCTGATCGAGCCGCTGCTCGGCGAGGCGCTCGCGCGCCGCTCGGGCAAGGCCTGGGACGCCGCCGACGCCAAGGGGGAGGCCGCGCTGCGCGAGGCCAAGGTCCCGATCGTGGTCGCGAGCCCGCAGATGATCGCCGAGATCAAGGCGAAGACCGCGCCGCTCGAGCAGCAGTGGATCGAAACCAAGGCGAAATCGAAGGGTGTTGACGGCGCCGCGGTGCTGAAGGCCCTGCGCGCCGAGATCGCGTCGCTACAGAAGAAGTAAGGGCGTTGCGCGAGCCGTTGCAGCGGTTCGACCGCGCGGTCGAGCCCGCGCTGGGCTACGTCGCGGCGGCGGTGCTATTCGCGATGATGGTGCTCACCTGCGCGGACGTGATCGGGCGGTACTTCCTGAACGCGCCGATCTGGGGCGCGTTCGAGGTCACCGAGATGCTCCTCGCGGCGCTGATCTTCGCGGGGTTGCCGCTCGTCACGCTGCGCGGGGGCCACGTGACCGTGGACCTTTTCGACGCGGTAATCCCCGACTGGCTGCTCCGGATACAGCACATCGCGGCGTGCGTCATCGGGTTCGCCTGCACCGCGTACCTCGCCTGGCGCCTGTGGCTGCGTGCCGACACGCTCTACGCGGCGGGCGAGACGACTGCGCAGCTGAAGCTCCGGCTCGCCTGGCTCTGCTACGCGATGAGCGGGCTGATGGGACTGACCGCCGCCGCGCTCGCCGTGCTCGCCGCGCGCCGGCCGCACCGGCACGTCGCCGGATCGGAACAGTAGCCCGATGGCCGAGGCGCTCGCCGGATTCGCGGCGTTCCTCGCGCTCGCGTTCCTGCGCGTCCCGCTCGCATTCGCGATGGGCCTGGTCGGGTTCGTCGGCGTCGCGTGGAAGGTGAACCTCGCGGCCGCCGGAGCGATGGTCGCGCAGACGACCTACGAGACCGGGCTCGCGTACACCCTGTCGGTGATCCCGCTCTTCATACTGATGGGGAACCTCGTCGTGCGCGCGCGCATGTCCGAGGAGCTCTTTCACGCCGCCTACACCTTTCTCGGCCACCGGCGCGGGGGGCTCGCGATGTCCACGGTGATCGCGAGCGCGGGCTTCGGCTCGATCTGCGGCTCCTCGATCGCGACCGCGGCGACCTTCTCCAAGGTCTCGTACCCGTCGATGAAGCGCTACCGCTATCGCGATGCGCTCGCCGCAGGCGCGATTTCGGCCGGGGGCACGCTCGGGATCCTGATCCCGCCCTCGGTCGTGTTCGTGATCTACGGCATCCTGACCGAATCGAACATCGGCAAGCTCTTCATCGCCGGGATCCTGCCCGGGCTCGTGATGACGCTGCTGCTGTGCACGGCGGTGGCATGGATCGCCTGGCGCGACCCGCAAGCGGGCCCGCCCGCCGACCCGCACGGCTGGGACGAGCGGCTCGAGGCGCTGCAGCACGTCTGGCCGGTGGTCGTGCTCTTCATCGGCGTGATCGGCGGGATCTACGGCGGCGCGTTCACCGCTGCCGAGGGCGCCGGCATCGGCGCCGGCGGCGCGTTCCTCTTCGCGCTCGCGAGGCGCACGCTCACCTTCAGGATCCTCGTGGAGATCCTGGTGGAGAGCGCACGCACCACCTCGATGATCTTCATGATCCTGATCGGCGCGTTCCTGTTCGCCAATTTCCTCAATTACACGACGCTCCCCGGCGATCTGCGCGATTTCGTGGCGCAGTTCAGGGACCGCCCGGTGCTCGTAATCGCGGCGATGTGCGTCATCTACATCGTTCTCGGAATGGTGATGGAGGAGCTCGCCATCGTGCTTCTCACCGTGCCGCTCTTCTTCCCGGTCGTCATCTCGCTCGGCTACGATCCCCTCTGGTTCGGCGTGATTGTCGTGATCGTGGTGCAGATCGGACTGATCAGCCCTCCGGTGGGCCTCAACCTGTTCGTCGTCAAGAGCCTGCTCCCTCACATCTCGCTTCGCACCATGTACGGCGGCATCTGGCCGTTCGTCGTGGCGCAGATCGTCGTTCTCGCGCTCGTGATCGCCGCGCCCGGGCTCGCCACCTGGCTCCCGCAGTTCATGAAGTGAGGTAGAATCGGCGCCTCGCCGGCGCGGGTGGTTAGCTCAGCGGTAGAGCACTGCTCTCACACAGCAGGGGCCACTGGTTCGATCCCAGTACCACCCACCAGGATCCCCCTCCCGGCAAACCGCTTTCCTCGTCTATGGGCGAGAGCTCTTCCGGTCGCGCGTCAACCGGACCGGATAGGACAAATGCCTTACGCCGTCGCTTCGTGCGCGTGTACCCTTCTGCTTCGGCGCGCCGCGCGCCCGTTTGCAGCGACAAGGATCCGCAGCCCTGACGCATGATGTCAGCGTCCTGCGAGCGCTTCTCGCCTGCCGTTAGCAGGATCACTACCGTCTTTCCGTCGCGGCCGAAATGAACGCGGTAGCCAGGCCCGCGGTCGATGCGCCACTCGAACACTCCATCGCCCATGGGCTTCCAGTCCCCCGGCGTTTCAGCGCGAACGCGGTTGATGCGAGGCGATCGTGGCCGCTACGACCTTGTCTTTGACCGAATCGATCCACTCCCGGAACGGGCAACTGCCTGTCGCTGTCACGCAGTGCAGGACGGCGATCTCCGTCATCCGCCGTTGGTGCAGCTTATGAGAGTCATATGGTCAATCGCCTGCGCCCCCGCCTCAAGAATTAACGCATCCGCCGTTGATCGGATGACGACGTCAGGCGCCGAAAAACGCGAGGAGCCCGACGACGGCGAACGACGCGGCCGCGAACGCGCGCACGATTCGCGCGGGAACGAGGGTGAGCACCCGATCGCCCAGAAGCACCGCAGGAATGTTGGCGATCAGCATTCCGAGCGTGGTGCCGGCGACGATCGCGGGGATGGTGGCGTAGCGCGCGGCGAGGACGAGGGACAGGAGCTGCGTCTTGTCGCCGACCTCGGCGAGCGCGACGACTCCGGTGGAGACGAGGAGCGCTTCCGGCGTCAAGCCGCCGTCTCGACGCGCTTGCGATATGCCACGTAGTACAGGACCGGGATCACGACGAGCGTCAGCGCCGTCGAGACCAGGATCCCGAAGATGAGCGAGATCGCGAGGCCGTTGAAGATCGGGTCGTCGAGGATGAAGGTGGCGCCGATCATGGCGGCGAGCGCAGTGAGCGCGATCGGTCGCGCGCGCGCGGCGGCCGAGTGCAGGATCGCGTCGCGGAACGCCATGCCCTCGGCCACCTTCTGATCCACGAAGTCCACGAGCAGGATCGAGTTCCTCACGATGATGCCGGCCAGCGCGATCATGCCGATCATCGAGGTCGCAGTGAAGTTCGCGCCGAGGAGCGCGTGCCCCGGCATCACGCCGATCACGGTGAGCGGGATGGGCGCCATGATGACGAGCGGCACCAGATACGAGCCGAACTGCGCGACCACCAGCAGGTAGATGAGGACGAGCCCCACCGCGTAGGCGAGACCCATGTCTCGGAAGGTTTCGTAGGTAACCTGCCACTCGCCGTCCCACTTCACCGCGTAGCCGCGATAGGGGTCGGAAGGCTGGGCGACGAAGTGCTCGCCGAGCCGCCCTCCTTCCTCGAGCACGGCGCCTGCCACCTTGCCGCGCGCCGCAAACATGCCGTAGAGCGGGCTGTCGACGCGCCCGGCCTGGTCGCCGACCACGTACACCACCGGCAGCAGGTCCTTGTGGTGGATCGGGCGGTCGCGCTCGTCCGATACCGGCGTGACGAGTTCCGAGAGCGGCACCAGCGCACCCGCGCCGGTGCGAAGCCCGAGCTTCATCAGCTCGTCGAGGCCGCCCTGGCGCTTCGCAGGAAGCGTCACGCGCACCGGAACCTCGTACTTCGAGAAGCCGTCGTGCAGCGGCGTCGCGTCCACGCCCGCGAGGCCCATGCGCATCGTTTCCACCACGTCGCGCCGCGTGACCCCCGCGAGCGCGGCCTTCGCCTGGTCGACGCGCAGCCGGATGCGGGGCGCCGGGTCCTCCACCGAGTCGTCGATCGCGACCACGCCGGGCGTGGCGGCGAAGGCCTCGCGCACCTTTTTCGCGACGCGGATCCTCCCGGCCTCGTCCGGGCCATAGACCTCGGCGACGATCGGCGAGAGCACCGGCGGGCCCGGCGGCACCTCTACAACCTTGACTTTCGCGTTCCAGCGCGCCGCGATGCGCTCGAGGTCGGGGCGAAGCGCTTGCGCGATCTCGTGGCTCTTGCGGCTGCGCTCGGCCTTGTCCTTGAGGTTCACCTGGAGGTCGCCATGCTCCGGCTCGGACCGCAGGTAGTACTGCCGCACCAGGCCGTTGAAGTTGATCGGCGCCGCCGTGCCCGCATAGGCCTGGTAGTCGGTCACCTCGGGCTCCGCCGCGAGCCGCGCGCCCAGGTCGTGCAACGCCGCCGCGGTCAGCTCGAGCGGCGTTCCCGCCGGCATGTCCACCACCACCTGGAATTCCGACTTGTTGTCGAACGGCAGCATCTTCAGCACCACGAGCCTGAACCCCGCGAGCGACACCGATCCGAGGATCAGCGCGAGCACGGCGAGGACAAGCGTGCGGCGATTCCTCGAAGAGCGGATGAACGGCTCGAGGACCCGTTCGAGAAACGCCTCGATCCTTCCTCGGTGGCGCTCAGCGGCTCCGTGGCCTTTGAGCAGCTTCAAGGCGAGCCACGGAGTCACGGAGAAGGCAATCGCGAGCGAGATCAGCATCCCCATGCTCGCATTGATCGGGATCGGGCTCATGTAGGGCCCCATCAGGCCGGTGACGAAGGCCATCGGCAGGAGCGCGGCTATCACGGTGAAGGTGGCGAGGATGGTGGGCCCGCCGACCTCGTCGACCGCGGCCGGGATAACTTCGGCCAGCGGCTTGCCCTCGAGCGTCATCCGGCGATGGATGTTCTCGACCACCACGATCGCGTCGTCGACCAGGATCCCGATCGAGAAAATCAGCGCGAAGAGCGAAACCCGGTTCAGGGTGAAGCCCCAGGCCCAGGAGGCGAACAGCGTGGTGGCAAGCGTGAGCAGCACTGCCGCGCCTACGATCAGCGCCTCGCGCCGCCCGAGCGCCGCGAGCACCAGCAGCACCACCGAGAGCGTGGCGAAAACGAGTTTCTTGATGAGCTGCTGCGCCTTGTCGTTCGCAGTGGCGCCGTAGTTGCGCGTCACCTCCACGCGCACGTCCGCCGGGATCACCGCGCCCCTCAGCTCGTTCACGCGCCGGAGCACGCGCCCGGCTACGTCGACCGCGTTCTCGCCCGGCTTCTTCGTGATCTGGATCGTCACCGCCGGCTGCTCGCCGCCGCGGCTTCCGAACCAGGCGTAGCGCGCCGGTTGCGCGGGGCCGTCGCGCACCTCGGCGACGTCGGCCACGGTCACGGGCCGGCCCTCGAAGGCGCCGACCACGAGCGAGGCCACCTCGGCGGCCGACTCGAGGAAACTGCCGGTCTCCACCACGACCTCGCGGTTCTCGCTCACGGTGCGGCCGGCCGGCGCGGCGACGTTGCCGAGCCGAAGCGCGTTGCGCACGTCGAGCGCCGATACCCCGTGCGCGGCGAGACGGTCCGGATCGAGCAGCACGCGCACGGCGCGCCCCGGCCCTCCGATCGTGTGCACTTCGCGCGTTCCGGGCACGCGCTTGAGCTCGGCTTCGGCGGCGTGCGCCACGCGCTCGAGCTCGAAGGCGCCGGCGGTGCGGTCTTCGCTCCAGAGCGTGAGCGTCACCACCGGCACATCGTCGATGCCCTTGGGCTTGATCACGGGCTCCCCCACGCCCAGCTCGGGCGCGACCCAGTCGCGATTGGACTGGATCGTGTCGTGAAGCCTGACCAGCGCGTCGATCCGCGGCACGCCGACCTTGAACTGCACGGTGAGAACCGCCATGCCGGGGCGCGATACGGAGTAGACGTGTTCTACGCCGGTCATCTGCGCGAGCACCTGCTCGGCGGGTGTGGCCACGAGCGACTCCACGTCCTTCGCCGAGGCGCCCGGGAACGGCACCAGGACGTTCGCCATCGTGACGTTGATCTGCGGCTCCTCCTCGCGCGGGGTCACCGCGACCGCGAACAGCCCCAGCAGGAACGAAAGCGCCGCGAGCAGCGGCGTGAGCTGCGAGGCCTGGAAATAGCGCGCGATGCGCCCCGAGAGCCCCATCGCTTCAGGCTCCCGCGGCGCCGATGCCTGCCTTGACCGGCTCGAGCGCGACGCGCTCGCCCGCCTTGAGGCCCGCGAGCACCTCCACCGCGTGCTCGTCGCCCGCCGCGCCCAGGCGAACCTGGCGAAGGCGCGGCGCGCCCTTGTCATCGAGCACGTACACCGCGGTCACTTCGCTCCGCTGGAGCACCGCCGCGCGCGGCACGAGCAGCCGCGGCGCGCGCCCGGTGACGAAATGCGCGCGCGCGAATACGCCCGGGTACACTCCGCGCGCGTCCTCCGGCAGGTCGAGCCGCACGCGCGTGGTGTGGGTGCGCGGGTCGGCGGCGGGCACGACGGTGACCGAGCGAGCCTCGATCCAGCGGCCGAGTGCCGGAACTTCGATGCGCGCCCGGGCCCCGGCCTGGATCTCCGGGACCCTCGCCGGCGGCACGTTCGCCACGGCGCGCAGCGACCCCGGGTCGAAGCCGGTCATCAGCGGCTTGCCCGGCGCCGCCATCTCGCCGAGCTCGACGTGGCGTGCCGATACTACGCCCGAGTACGGCGCGACGATCGTGGCGAAGCTGCGCTCGGTCGCCGCGGCACCGGCGCCCGCGAGCATCGCGGTGAGGCGCGCCTGCGCCTGGCGGAAATCGGCCTCGGCCCTGTCCAGGCCCGCCTGGCTGATGAACTTCTGCGCGCTCAGCTCCTTCGAGCGCTCGTACTGCGCGCGCGCGTTGGCGAGCGCGGCCTGCGCCTCGCGAACCTGAGCCTCGGTGGCGGCGAGCGCCTGGGTCGCGGCGCGCTCGTCGATCCGCACGATGACCTCGCCCTTGCGAACGAAGTCGCCCACGTCGAAGCGGATGTCCACGATGCGGCCCGCGATCTGCGCCGACACCGTCGACTGGCGCACCGCCTCGAGCACCGCTTCGGCGGAGTACGTGAGATCGATCTCGCGCAGCTCGACCGGGGCCCAGGGCAATGGGGCGGAAGGCTTGACGGTTCGGGCTTCCTCCTGGCCGCAGGAGGCCAGGGCCCCCGAAAGAATCAGGATCGCGAAAAACCGCTTCATTCGCCCCCTACAGCGCCTGCTCGACCCAGTCCACGAGGGAGCTCGCGCTCATCGCGCCGGCCGAACGCTCGAACTCGCGCGCGCCCTTGAACAGGACGATCGTGGGGATCGCGCGGATGCCGTAGCGCATCGCGAGCCGCGGCGACTCGTCCACGTTCACCTTCGCGAGGCGCGCGCGGCCGTGCAGCTCGCCCGCCGCCTGCTCGAACGCCGGCGCCATCACGCGGCAGGGACCGCACCACGGGGCCCAGAAATCGACCACCACCGGGAGGCCGTCCGCCCCGAGGAACGAATCGAAGCTCGACTCGTCGAGGGAAACCGGCCTTACGTTCTCGAGAACGGCACTCATGACCGTTCCTCAGGCGCAGGCGCCGGCGCTCTTCACGCCGATCCTGCGCAGGATGGATTCGAGCGGGCACAGGCGCGTGAAGCCGCTCTGGAACAGGTTCGCGCCCACGAATGCGGTGAACCAAAGGAAATGCGCGCTCGCGAAGAGCGGGCTCGCCTCGACGCCGAGCGCGAGGGAGGCGAGAACGAAGAAGCCGGCGAAGATCCGGATCAGCCTTTCCGACGACATGTTTTCTCCAGGGTTGGGTTACCGAACGGCGCCAGCGTAGCCCGCAGTCATGTTGCAGTCTGTGACCGTGGTCCCATTGATGAAAGTCAAATGCGGCTCGCGCTGCGGCGCGCTCGGTGACCTCGGTCACAGACCCCGGCCGGGATCGTGCACAGACTTTCGCTTCCTTCAACCCTGGAGAACGTGATGACTGCAAACGTCGGTGGTGTGGACCGGTTGCTCCGGATCCTCGTGGGAATCGGGCTGCTCGCCCTGGTGCTGGTGCTGGAAGGAAACGCGCGCTGGTGGGGCCTGATCGGGATCGTGCCGCTCGCCACCGGCCTGCTGCGCTTGTGCCCGGCGTACACGCTCTTCGGCCTGTCCACCTGCCCGCTCGAGAAGAAGAGCGCCTGAGCCGGTTCGGTTAGACTTGGACGGTCGGAAATCGCCGGCCGTTCCGGTGCCTGACACTCAGGAAAACGAAAAGCAGCCCCTCCACAAGCGCCTGCTCGAGCGCTTCCCGGTGTTCGCGGCGCTGCCCGCGGCGCGGCTCGAGGCGCTGCTGGGCGAGGCTCAGCTGCTGCGCGCGCCGCGCGGCGGGATCCTGTTCGACGCGAACCAGCCCTGCCGCGGCTTCCCGCTGCTGCTCGAAGGCAGCGTCCGGGTGGCGAAAACCGCGCCGAACGGCCGCGAGATCCTGCTCTATCGCGTGGAGCCGGGCCAGGGATGCATCCTCTCGGGCGGGTGCCTGCTCGGCCACTCCGACTATTCGGCGACCGGAATCGCCGAAAGCGACGTGGAGCTCGTCGCGATCCCGCCGGCGCGGTTCGAGGAGCTGATGCTCGGCTTCGAGCCCTTCCGCCGGTTCGTGTTCGCGATGTACGGCGAGCGTCTCTCGGAGATGATGGAGCTGGTCGAGGAGGTGGCGTTTCGAAGACTGGACGAGCGGCTCGCGCGGCTGCTCGTTCAGCGGGGCCCGGTGATTGCCGCTACGCACCAGAAGCTCGCCGACGAGCTCGGCAGCGTGCGCGAGATCGTGAGCCGGCTGCTCCGGAGCTTCGAGGAGCGCGGCTGGGTGCGCCTGGAGCGCGAGCGCGTGACCGTGCTCGACGCGAAGGCCCTGTCCGGACCTCAGAAAGACTAGAAGAAAGACACCCGCGCCGCGAGGCTCGCGCGCGCGAGCGCCGGCCCCGATCCCTCCCCCTGCGATCAACACCTCCCTCGGAGCGATTCTATAGAATCGGGCATGCCCCGGATTTCACTGGACGACGTCCGCTCGGCCGCCGAGCGCATCCGCGGCGCCGTGGAGCGCACGCCGTTCCTGCGCAGCCGCACGCTCTCGCAGCTCACCGGGGCCGAGGTCTGGCTCAAGTTCGAGAACCTGCAGTTCACCGCCTCGTTCAAGGAGCGCGGCGCGCTCAATCGCCTGCTCGCGCTGTCGGATGCCGAGCGGCGTCGCGGCGTGATCGCGATGAGCGCCGGCAACCATGCGCAGGGGGTCGCATACCACGCCGCGCGGCTCGGGATCCGCGCCGTGATCGTGATGCCGCGCGGGACGCCCCACGGCAAGGTGAAGGGCACGCGCGTGCACGGCGCGGAGGTGATTCTGGAGGGCGACAGCCTCGCGCAAGCCTCGGGCCACGCGCACGAGCTGGCGGCACGCGAGGGGCTCGTTTTCGTCCACCCCTACGACGATCCGCTCGTCATCGCGGGCCAGGGCACGGTTGGCCTGGAAATGCTCGAGCAGCAGCCCGAGCTCGATGCGATCGTGGCTCCGGTCGGGGGCGGCGGGCTCCTCGCCGGGATGGCCGTGGCTGCCCGCGGCTTGAAGCCCGGGATCGAGATCTGCGGCGTGGAGTCGCGCCCGTACTGCGCGATGCATCAGCGCCTGCACGGCCTGGCGGTCGACGTCGGCGGCGACACGATCGCCGAAGGCATCGCGGTCCGGGACGTCGGAGAATTGCCGCTCTCGATCCTGACGTCGCTTTCCCTCGACGTGCTCGTGGTCGAAGAGCCGACGATCGAGCGCGCGATCGTCGCGCTGATCGAGATCGAGAAGACGGTCGCGGAAGGCGCGGGCGCCGCGGGGCTCGCGGCGCTGATCGAATTTCCGGAGCGCTTCGCCGGCAGGCGCGTCGGCATCCCGATCACCGGCGGCAACATCGACCTGCGCCTGCTCTCGGCGGTGCTGATGCGCGGCCTGGTGCGCGACGGGCGCCTGATGCGGCTGCGCGTCACCATGCCGGACGTCGCGGGCAGCCTCGCCAGGGTCGCGGCGCTGATCGGCGAGGCCGGCGGCAACATCGTGGAAGTGCAGCACCAGCGGCTCTTCGGCACCGCGTCGGTCAAGTCGCCGGCGGTGGAATTCGTGATCGAGACGCGTGATCGCGATCAGGCGAAGACGCTCGTGGAAACCCTGCTTTCCCGGAATATCCGCGTCGAATTCGCGGGATAGAATTTCCTCTCTATGCCCCGAAAAGCAAGCGCGGGCGAGGCCCTTCGGTGCGCGATCGAGCGCGTCGGAGAGGCGATCTGCCTGTGCGACGCGCAAGACCGCATCGTGTTCGCCAATCGGGCCTTCCGCAGCCTCAACCCGGGGGTCGAGCACCTGATCCGGCCCGGCTGCCGCTACGAGGAGCACATCCGCGCCGGGATCGCGCTCGGCAACTACCCCGACAAGACCGCCGACCCGGAGCACTGGATCGCCGAGCGCTTCGCGCTGCGGCGCGCGGGCGGCACGTTCGAGCTGCGCCGGCAGAACGACCGCTGGATCCAGGTGCGCGACGAGCGGCTCCCGGACGGCGGCGTGATCACCGTCTGCATGGACGTCACCGAGCGCAAGCGCGCCGAGCAGCGCCTGGCCGAGAGCGAGGCGCGCTTCCGCCAGCTCACCGCGCTCTCCTCTGACTGGTATTGGGAGCAGGACGCGCAATTCCGGTTCACCTTCATATCGCAGGAGGTCGGCGAAAAGAGCGGCGTCGGCCACGAGGTGCACCTCGGAAAGGCGCGCTGGGACATCCCGGCGCTGAACCTCTCCGCCGAGGACTGGGCGAAGCATCGCGCCGCGCTCGAGCGGCACGAGCCGTTCCGCGACTTCGTGATGCGCCGTCCGGATTGCGGCGGGCGCGAGCGATGGGTCTCCATCAGCGGCGATCCGGTGTTCGACGCGGGCGGGCACTTCACCGGCTACCGAGGCACCGGGCGCGACATCACGGAACAGGTGCTGCTGGAGCGCACGCTGCGCGAGGCGCAGGCGCGGCTGAGGCTGATCATGGACTCCGTCCCGGCTGGAATGGCCTACGTGGATCGTGACGAGCGGTACCTCGTCGTGAGCCGCGGTTACGCGGAGATCTACGAGAAGCCCTTCGACGAGATCGTCGGTCGCACGATCCGCGAGTTCGTGGGCGACGAGGTGTACGCGCTCTCCAGGCCGTACCTGGAGGCCGCCTTCGCGGGGAAGGTGGCACGCTACGAAAGGCAGCTTCGTCGCGGGGACGGCTCGCTGCGCGACATTCGCGTCGAGTATGTGGCGCACCGTGATTTCTCCGGGGCGGTGGCGGGGGTATTCGGCCTGATCACCGACCTCACGGAACAGAAGTCCGCGCAGCGCGCGCTCGAGCGCAGCGAGGCGCGCTTCCGCGACTTTGCGCGCGCCTCGGGCGAATGGTTCTGGGAAACCGACGCCGAGGGCCGGTACACCTGGTTCTCGGAGGAGGTCGAGCGCGTCACCGGCTTTCCGCGCGAGTGGCACTACGGGAAGTCGCGCGTGGAGCTGGCGACAGCGGCCGGCGCGGATCTGGCGGCCGAGCCGTGGCGCTCGCACCTCGCGCAGCTTGCGCGGCGCGAGCCGTTTCGCGACTTCGAATTCGTGCGCCGGGCACCCGACGGGCTGCGCTGGATCCGCTCGAGCGGCGTTCCGGTGTTCGGCGAGAAGGGCGAATTCCGCGGCTACCGCGGCTCGGGCATCGACATCACGGCCCGCGTCGGGCTCGAGCAGCGCCTGCGCGAGGCCGGCGACGAGATCCGCCGGGCCAAGGCTCGGCTCGACGTGGCGCTTGCCGGGGCGCAGGCGAGCAGCTGGGACATCGACGTGCGCACGGGCGAATGCGTCCTGAGCGAAGGCTGGGCGGAGCTGCTCGGGCTGCCGCGCCAGCCTACGCGCACGACGGTCGAGGCGCTGCGCGCGCTGCTCGAGCCGGAGGATCGCGAGAGGGCCGGGCGCATCTCCACGGAAACGATCCGGGGCCTGCGCGAAGACTACACGGTGGAGCACCGCGTGCGCGCCGCCGCCGGCGAGTGGCGCTGGGTGCTCTCGCACGGCCGCATCACGGAACGCGACCCGGCGACGGGCCGGGCGCTGCGCATGAGCGGTATCAACCTCGACATCACCGAGCGCAAGCGTGCCGAGGAGCTGCTGCGCGCGGCCGAGGAGCGGCTGCACCTGGTCGTAGACGGCGTGCCGGTGATGATCTCGCAGTTCGACCGCGACGAGCGCGTGCTCTTCGTCAACCGAGCCGTGTCGCAGACCTTCGAGCGCGCGCCCGAGGATTTTGTCGGCAGCACGCTGCGCGAGGCGATCGGCGCGGAGGCCTACGCGGAGGTGCAGCCTCACATCGCGCGCGTGCTCGCGGGTGAGACGGTCGCCTACGAGCGCGTTCACCGGCGCTCGGACGCAAGCGTGCGCCACCTCGACTTCCGCTTCGTGCCGCAGCGCGACGGCGCGGGCGCGGTGATCGGCTGGTTCAGCCTCGGGCGCGACGTAACCGAGGAGCGCAGGGCGCTCGAGGCGCTGCGCGAGTCCGAGGCGCGCTACCGGGTGGTGAGCGAGAGCATGACCGACGGGATCCTGATCCTGCAGGAAGGCCGCTTCCGGCACGTGAACCCCGCCGCGCTCAAGCTCCTCGGCTACGCGCGCGAGGAGCTGATCGGCCGCGAGTTCGGGCCGCTGATCCATCCGGACTGGCGCGCGCTCGTCGCCGAGCGCCACCGGCGCAGGAGCGCCGGCGAGACGCCCGAGTCGCGCTACGACATCCAGGTGCTGACGCGTGCCGGGGCCGCGCTCTGGGTGCAGATCTCGAGCGAGCGCATCGAATGGGAAGGGCGCCCGGCGGTCCTCACCCTCCTTTCCGACATCGGCGCGCGCAAGAAGGCCGAGGAGGAGATCCGCGCGCTCAACGAGTCGCTCGAGCAGCGCGTTCGCAGCCGCACCGCCGAGCTCGAGGCGGCGCTGAGCGAGCTGGAGGCGTTCTCGTACTCGGTGTCGCACGACCTGAGGGCGCCGCTGCGGGCGATCAGCGGATTTGCGCGCATGGTGAACGAGGACGAGGGCGAGCGCCTGAGCGCAGAGGGCCGGCGCAAGCTCGGCGTGGTCGAGGCGAACGCGCGCAAGATGGGGATCCTGGTCGACGACCTGCTCGCGCTCGCGCGGCTGAGCCAGGCCAAGCTGCGGCGCGAGCGCCTGGACATGCAGGCGCTCGCGGTCTCGGTCGCGGAGGAGCTCGGTCCCGCCTCGCCGCGCGCGCGCGTCGACGTGGCCGGCCTTCCTCCGGCGCAGGGCGACGCGACGCTGGTGCGCCAGGCGCTCTTCAACCTCGTGGACAACGCGCTCAAGTACTCGTCGCGCGCGGCCGAGCCGCGGGTGGAGATCGGCTGGAGCGAGGAGGCGCGCGCGTACTTCGTGCGCGACAACGGCGTCGGCTTCGACATGGCGTACGCGGGCAAGCTCTTCGGCACCTTCGAGCGGCTGCACCCCGAGACCGAGTTTCCGGGGAGCGGGATCGGGCTCGCGATCGTGAAGCGCGTGCTCGAGCGCCACGGCGGCCGCGTGTGGGCCGAGGGCGCCCCCGAGGCGGGCGCCACGTTCTACTTCACGTTGCCTTCGCAGCCCTGAGCAGCTCGAGGATTCCTTCGCCGAGCACGATCGCGACGCGGTCGCCGTAGCGCGCCAGCGCGCGCTGCAGGCGCTCCAGCTCGCGATGTTCGCACTCGCGCAGGTTCTCTATCGCGAGCACGAGCCGCGTCTGCGGCCGCACGAGGAGCCCGCGCACCCTGCGCCGCAGGCGGCGCGCGAGCGCCCGGTCGAGCGGCTGCGTGACCCTTACGGGGATACGCTCGCCGGGCTCCGCGGCGAGGGAGCGGAAATGCCGGTCCGCGTAGTCGCGCATCGCGAGGCCCGCGATCCAGTCGTTCATCGCCTGCGCGAGCAGCCTCGGCCGCCCGAGCGGAAGGCTGCGCGCGAAATGCCAGGCCCGGCCGAGACCGCCGCGCACGATGCCGCGGCGAAGGAGGTTCCAGACCAGCTGCGCCGCTTCACCGGCGGACTCGCGCTCGAGGCGCGCCGCGGCGCCGAAATGGCGGAGCTTCCTGCGGATCCGCTCGGCGATCGCCCCGTCCGCGAGCAGGTCGCGGTACAGGCGCTGCAAGCCCTCGATCATCTCCGCCGCGGTCATGCCCTTCGGAACGATATTGGTGCGCAGCTTCGTGTTGTCGCCGTGCGGCGCGCCCTCGATCAGGCGTCCTTCCTTCTTCAGGCGCTCGAACAGCGGGGTGCGTGGCAGCGCGGTGAGCAGGCCCACCATCGCCACCATGATTCCCGAGTCGAGGATGAAGCGCTTCTGCGCGCCGAAGGTGCGCGGCGTATCCCGGTCGAACCCCACGATGAAGCCGGCGAGGATGTCGATGCCGTGGGCATAGATGCGGCGCACCGCCGCCAGCATGTCGCGGCCGCAGTTCTGGGTCTTTTTCGCCTCGCGCAGCGCCTCGGGATCGGGCGTCTCGAGGCCGAGGAACACCCACTCGAACCCCGCCTCGCGCATCAGCCGCATCAGCTCCTCGTCCGCCGCGAGGTTGAGCGAGGCCTCGGTGCCGAAGCGAAGGCGCCGCCCGTGGCGCGCCTGGTAATCGGCGAGATACCGCAGCGTCTCCTTCGCGCGCGCGGGGTTGCCGATGAAGTTGTCGTCCACGAAGAACACCTTGCGCGCGCCCTGCCGCCTGAGCGCGTCGAGCTCCCGGCCGATCTGTGCCGTGCCCTTGTAGCGCGGCCGCCGGCCGAACATGACGACGATGTCGCAGAACTCGCACCGGTAGGGGCAGCCGCGCGAGAGCTGCAGCGTCGCGGTCGCGTAGCGATCGAGCCTGAGCAGGTCGAAGCGCGGAACCGGCGAATCGGCAAGATCGACGTGCCCGGTCTCGCGGTAGAGCGGCTGCGCGGCGCCGCGCTCGAGATCGGCGCAAAAGCGCCGCCAGATGTACTCGGCCTCGCCGGCGACCACAGCGTCGGCGATCCCGGCGTACTCTTCCGGACAGAGCGAGGCATAGCTGCCGCCCGCGACCGTGAAATATCCGGCGTCGCGGTAGTAGCGCAGCAGCTGCTTCTGGCGCGCCGACTGCACGCCCATGCCGCAGATGCCGACCAGGTCCGCTTCCGGCCTGAGCGGCAGCGGCTCCACGTTCTCGTCCACGATCGTCACCTGCCAGTGCGGCGGGCAGAGCGCGGCGAGCGTCGCGAGACCGAGAGGCGGATTGAGTGCGCGCTTGCCCGGCAGCACCTCCTCCACGGCCCAGCGGAAGCTCCAGAAGCTCTCGGGCAGCCTCGGGTTGACGAGCAGGAGGCGCATGAAGCGGCCACCCTAGGCGCGCGCGCGCCGGTGCGCCAGCGCGCCTTTGACCCAGGTCAATTCAGAGCAGCCGAAGGAATCGCTTCATGACGCCCCTGCTCAGCCCGGAACCGAAATTTCTATCAGATTCAGGTCCGGGTCGCGGACGTAGACCGAGCGGATCGGCCCGGTGGCGCCCGTTTTCATGACCGGCCCCTCGACGATCGCCACGCCTCGCTCTTCGAGCCGCTCGATGACTTCTTCCAGCGGAACTCCGGCGATGAAGCACAGGTCGAGCGTTCCCGGCGCCGCGACGTGCGCGCGCGGGCTGAACTCCCGGCCCCACTCGTGGAGGTTGATCTTCTGGTTGCCGAACTTGAGCGCCCAGCGCGTCTCGGTGGGCGTCTCGAACGATTCCAGCTTCATGCCGAGGACCTCGGAATAAAAGCGGACGCACCCCTCGCGGTCGCGCGTCGTGAGAACGATGTGGTCGATGCGGTCGATCATTGCGGTCCTTCCTCAAGCCGCTGCCGCGAGCAGCTCTTCCGGCAGCGCGATCACTTTCCTGCCGAGCGAGCGGCGGTGCGCTTCGGCCCGCCGCTTCAGCCAGCGGTGAAGGTCGCGGGGGAGGTCTCGAAGGGTAACGGCAGGCACGTCCCGGTCCTCTTCCGAGAGATGTCACAATGATATCGCCTCGACATCACCGGTCGAACCGCTACACCACTCCCTCCCTGCGGAGCTCCGAAATGTCCGAAGCGGTATAGCCCAGCTCGCGCAGAACCTCGTCCGTATGCTCGCCGAGCTTCGGTGCGGGCGAGCGCAGCCCCCCGGGCGTGGCGGAGAGCTTCGGCACGATGCCCGGCTGCCTGAGCGGCTCGCCGTCGCCCGCGATCGAATCCACGAGCATGCCGCGCGCCGCGTAGTGCGGATCCGCCGCGATGTCGGCGGCGCTGTAGATACGCCCCGCGGGGACTTCGGCTTTTTCCATTTCACGAAGAACGTGCTCCTGCGAAAACCGGGAAGTCCATTGCGCTATCGCCGTGTCTATCCGCTCCATCTGCGCCGCGCGGCCATCGTTGCGCGCGAGCGCCGGGTCGTCGCGCAGGTCTGTCCGCCCGATCGCGGTCATGAGCCTCCGGTAGAGGCTGTCGGCGTTGCCCGCGATCAGCACCCAGCTCCCGTCCTCGCAGGGATAGATGTTCGAGGGCGCGATCCCGGGGAGCGCGCTGCCCGAGCGCTCGCGCACGAACCGCTGCGCGTCGTATTCCGGAAGGAGGCTCTCCATTCAATTGAACATCGCTTCATACAGCGCGACGTCCACCACCTGCCCGCGTCCGGTCTTGTCGGCCTCGCGCAGCGCGAGCAGCGCGCCGAGCGCGCCGTGCAGCGAAGCGATCGTGTCGCCGATCGAGAGGTTCGGGCGCGCCGGCGGCCGGTCGGGAAACCCGGTGATGTAGCGAAAGCCGGCGAACGCTTCCGCGATCGCGGCGAATCCGGGCCGGTCGCGGTAGGGCCCGCTCTGTCCATAGCCCGAGATGCGCACCAGCACCAGCCCCGGATTCTCGCGCGAGAGCGCCTCCCAGCCGAGGTTCCAGCGCTCCAGCGCCCCGGGGCGGAAGTTCTCGACCACGATGTGCGAGCGCCGCGCAAGCCGCCGCACGATCTCCTGGCCTTCGGGCTTGCGCAGATCCGCGGTGACCGAGCGCTTGTTGCGCGACTGCACCTGCCACCACAGCGACGTGCCGTTGCGCAGCTTGCGCCAGCGGCGCAGCGGATCGCCCTCGCCCGGCGGCTCGATCTTCACGACGTCGGCGCCGAAGTCGGCCAGCGTCTTCGCGCAGAACGGGCCCGCGACCAGCGTGCCGAGCTCGAGCACGCGCACGCCGCGAAGCGGCGCATTCATTTTCGCCTCAACAATCTCAAGGGGTTGTATTCGAGGACGGTCTCGCCGCGCTGGTTGATCACCTTGTTGCCGAAGCGCACGAGGCCGCGGTCGCCCTTCGAGGTGAGGCGCGCCTCCAGCACCTCGACCTCGACGTGGATCGTGTCGCCTACCAGCGTAGGTCCCCTGACGTCGAGAGTGGCGTTGAGGAACGCGAGCCCCGTGTCCTGCATGGCGGGCAGCAGCAGCCCCTCGGCGAACGCGTAGACGAGCGCTCCGGGCACGGCGCGACCCTTGATCGCGCGCCCCGTGTCGTCCGCGACCGCGAACAGCTCCTCGGTTAGCCAGGTGAGGTTGACGAAATTCGAGAGATCGGCCTCGCCGATCGTGCGGCGGTGAGTGCGGAAGCGAAAGCCGGGCTTCAGGTCCTCGTAGGCGAAGCCCCGCCCCACCACCGGAACGGACTCGCTCATGCGAGCACCAGAAACCGGGACAGACCCGGATTTCGGCCGATCACATGCCCAATGCTGGAAATCCGGGTCTGTCCCGTTTTTTCCGGTTTTTCCATGATGGCGCCACCGTGCAGCACGCCGCCTTCGGTGCAGAGCTGCTGCTTCACCTCGAGCCTCGCCTTGACGCACTCCGGCGTGACCTCCACGAGCTCCGGCCCGATCAGATCCGGGAACAATCCCTTCATCCGTTCCTGCAGCGTCGCGGCGTTCATTCTTGCTCCTCAATACGATTTCGGAAGCCCGAGCGCGCGCTCGGCGATGTAGCACAGGATCATCTGCGGGCTCACCGGCGCGATCCGGCCCACGAGCGATTCCCTGAGGTAGCGCTCGACGTGGTACTCCTTCGCGTAGCCGAAGCCGCCGTGCGTCATCACCGCCTGCTGGCAGGCATCGAACGCCGCCTCGGCCGCGAGGTACTTGGCCGCGTTCGCCTCCGCGCCGCAGGGCTTGTCGCGATCGTAGAGCCAGGCGGCCTTGAACACCATGAGGTTGGCCGCCTCGAGCGCCATCCAGTTCGCGGCAAGCGGATGCTGAATGCCCTGGTTCCGGCCGATCGGGCGGTCGAACACGACACGCTCCCGGGCGTACTTCGCGGCGCGCGCGAGCGCGCAGCGCCCCAGCCCCACCGACTCGGCGGCGATCAGGATGCGCTCCGGATTCATGCCGTGCAGGATGCACTCGAAGCCCCTGCCTTCCTCGCCGATGCGGTCGGCCTCCGGCACCGGCAGTCCGTCGAAGAACACCTGGTTCGAGTCGACCGCGTGCCGGCCCATCTTCTCGATCTCGCGCACCTCGATGTAGCGCCGGTCGAAGTCGGTGTAAAAGAGCGTCAGCCCGGCCTCGGCGCGCGCGAGCAGCAGCACTTTCTCCGCGACCTGCGCGGTGGAGATCCACACCTTTTGCCCGGAGACGACGTAGGTGTCGCCGCGCTTCTCGGCCTTCACCTTTATCTTTCTCGTATTGAGGCCGGTGTCCGGCTCGGTGACGGCGAAGCAGGCGCGCTCCCTTCCCGCGATCAGCGGCGGAAGCATTCTTTGTTTCTGACTCTCGCTTCCGAAGACCACGACCGGATTCAGGCCGAAGATGTTCATGTGAACGGCAGACGCCCCGGAAAAGCCCGCGCCCGACTCGGCGATCGCCTGCATCATCACCGCGGCCTCGCTGATGCCCAGGCCGGCGCCGCCGTAGCGCTCGGGCATCGCGATCCCGAGCCAGCCGTCGCGCGCGAGCGCCTGGTGGAGCTCCGCCGGGAAGCCGCCTTCCCTGTCCTTCTTCAGCCAGTAGTCGTCGCCGAAGCGTTCGCAGAGCCTGGCGACGGCCTCACGGATGCGCTCCTGCTCGGGGGTGAACGCGAAGTCCATCAGTTCGCCACCGCGCCGCAGCGAACGAGATCCGAGATCCCGGCGTCGTCGAAGCCGAGCTCGACCAGGATCTCGCGCGTGTGCTCGCCCCGGGCCGGCGCCCCGCGGCGGATGCAGCTGCCGGGGCGGCCCTCGGCGTGCACCGGAAAGCGCGCGAAGCGCTCGCGGCCGGCCGCGGCCACGTCCGCGCGCGCGCGGATCTGCTCGAGCTCCGCCGCCTGCGCCGGCGTGAGGCACAGATCCACGGGCACGTCATTTGCCTCGAGCAGCCGCACCCACTCCTGCGCGCTTTTCCCGCGAATCACTTCCGCGAGGCGCGCGGAAAGCGCGTCGCCGTTCGCGCGCCGGAGCGCGTCCGTCGCATACGTCTCCCCGGCGAGATCGGAGGCGAAGCCCGCCACGCAGCGTACGAACTTCTCCCAGAAGTGCTGCTCGAGGATCCCGAGCGTGATGCGGGCGCCGTCGGCGGTCTCGAAGACGTCGTTCACCGGGAAGATGTGCGCGCGCGGGTCCACGCCCGGGTCCAGGCCGTGGCGCATCGCCGCCCAGAAGAACGCCGCCTCGAAAAGAGAGAGATCCACCGCGGTTCCGCGGCCCGTCCGTTCCCTTTCGTACAGTCCGGCCAGCACCGCGATCGCCGCGAACGATCCGCCTCCCATGTCGGCGATCGGGAGCGACGAGCGCACCGGCGGCCTGAGCCACTGGCCGGGGAACGCGAGCCCGCCTGCGGCGGCCACGTAGTTCACGTCGTGCCCCGGCCGCTCGCGCCACGGCCCGGTCTGGCCGTAGCCCGAGATCGAGCAGCACACGAGCGCGCCGTTGTAGGCGCGCAGCGTCTCGGCGTCGATCCCGAGGCGCTTCGCCACGCCCGGCCGAAAGCCCTCGATCACGACGTCGGACTGCCGGGAGAGTTTTTCCACTATCGACCGGGAGGAAGGGTTCTTGAGATCCAGGGCAAGGCTCCTCTTGTTCCGGTTCTCGTTCCGGAACTGCACCGGAATGTACGTGCGCCCCGGGTCGCCGCCGATCGCCTCGACCTTGATCACGTCCGCGCCCAGGTCGGCGAGGATCGCAGAGCAGAAAGGCCCGGGCACGAACATCGAGAAGTCCACGACGCGGACGCCGGCGAGCGGCTGCCAGGGCTCACGCATGCTTTTCGAGATAAGGGGGTGAATAGACGACGAGAACGCGTGCGAAGGGGCTGGTAACCCGGAACGAATGCGTCGCGTTGGCCGGGAAGAAGCACGCCTCGCCGGGCTTCATCTCGAATTCCTCTCCGCCCACCTCGACGTGCGCTTCGCCCTCGAGGAGATAACAGACCTGCTCGATTCCCGGATGCGAGTGCGGGATCGCCCCCTTGCCGCGCTCGATCTCGCCGACGAGCACCTCCACCTGCTTCGCTCCCACGGTCTCCGGCCCGATCAGGCGGAAGTTCCTCGTCCCGGTGTGGCGGGCGGGCGAATATGGCGCGACGTCGGACTGGCGGACGAGAAATCGCGGCTTCATGCGGGCGGGTCGATCCAGTTGTACAAGTCTAGCCCTCCGTCGACCACGACCGAAGCCCCTGTCACGTAGCCGCCGAAACGCTCGGAGAGCACCGCTACCGCCATCGACGCGATGTCGGCCGGCGTGCCGAGCCGCTGCAGCGCGATCTTCTTCTCGAGCCCCGGGCTGCCCGCGAAGCCCGCCCCCGGAACCGCGCCCGGCACGATCGCGTTGACCCGGATGCCGCAGGGCCCGAGCGCGCGCGCGAGCTCCTTCATCACCATGGTCTGCCCCGCCTTCGATGCGCTGTAGTGCGGGAGGTTGCGCGGCGTGCTGGCATGCAGCGACGTCACGAACAGCATCCGGCCGCGAATGCCCTGCTCTCGCATGTGCTGCCCGATCGCCTGGCCAAGCAGAAAACCCGCGTTCAGGTTCACTTCGAGCATCTCGCGCCACTCGGCTTCGGTCACCGCGAGCGCGGTCCGGGCTTCCCGCCGCCGCGGGCTCGCGCTGTGAACGAAGATCGAGACGGTCCGAAGGGTCTGGATGGCATGGTGGGCGAGGCTTTCGGCCGCCCCGGGGCGGGACAGGTCGAATTCGCGGTCAACCCCCAGGACCCGCGCCCCCTCGCCCTCGATCGCGCGCGCGATGGCCTGCCCGATGCCCTGCGCGGCGCCGGTGACCAGAGCGGTTTCGCCCTCAAGCAGCCTGGAAGCCATGGCGCGCCTCCTTTGCCCGCGTGCCGCGCACGAGCAGCACGTAGGCCGTGGGAATCACGAACAGCGTCAAGAGCGTCCCCGCCAGCAGTCCTCCCACGATCACCCAGCCGATCGCCTGGCGCGCCTCCGCTCCCGCGCCGGTCGCTGCCGCGAGCGGCCCCGCGCCGAGCACCATGGCACCGGTGGTCATCAGGATCGGGCGAAGCCGCAGCGTCGCCGCCTCCACGACGGCCTCGACTCTCTCCATCCCGCGAGCGCGCAGCTGGTTGGCGAACTCCACGATGAGTATCCCGTGCTTGGTGATCAGCCCGATCAGCATCACCAGCCCGATCTGGGAGTACACGTTGAGCGTTCCGCCCGAGAGCCGCACCGCCGCGAGCGCGCCGGTCATCGCGAGCGGCACCGTGAGCATGATGACCAGGGGCGAGAGGAAGCTCTCGAACTGCGCCGCGAGCACGAGATAGATGAACGCGAGCGCCAGAAGGAACGTAACCCAGAGCGTGGCGCCCGACTCGCGGAACTCGCGCGATACGCCGTCGAGCTCGGTGCGCGCCGACTTGTCCAGCAGCTCGCGGGAGGCGGTCTCGAGGAACTCGAGCGCTTCGCTGAGGGTGTAGCCGGGAGCGACGTTCGCCGACAGGATCGCCGCGCGAAGGCGATTGAAGTGGTTGAGCTCCTTCGGGCCGACCGTTTCCCGCACCCGGACGAGGTTCGAGAGCTGCACGAGGCGCCCGTCCCTCGCCCGCACGAAGATCGCGGTGAGGTCGGCGGGCGTCTCGCGGTCTCCGGCCTCGAGCTGCACGATCACGTCGTACTGCTTGCCCTCGCGCTTGAAACGCGTCACCTGCCGCCCGCCGAGCAGCGTCTCCAGGGTCCGGCCGATCGTCTCGACGTCGATGCCGAGCACGGCGGCCTTCTCGCGGTCTATTTCGACCGAGAGCTGCGGCTTGTTCAGGCGCAGGTCCACGTCCGGATTCGCGATCGCCTTCGATTCGCGCGCCTTCGCGAGCAGCGCGTTCGTCATGCGCTCGAGATCCTCGTAGGAGTTCGCCTGGATCACGAACTGGACCGGCGGGTTGCGGAAGCTCTGGCCGAGCGAGGGCGGGTTCACCGGGAACGCGAGCACGCCGGGCAGCATTCCGAACATCCGCGGTCCGAGCTCGGCCGTCACGGCCTGGGTCTTGCGGCCGCGCTCTTCCCAGGGCGCGAGCTGGCTGAACGCGATGCCGAGGTTCACCGGGTTGGGACGCTCCAGGCCCGGCGCCACCACGGTGAAATAGGAGCGGATCTCGGGAACCTTCGAGAACATGTCCTCGATCCGGCGCATGTAGGCGTCGGTGTAATCGAGCGAGGCGCCCTCGGGCGCGATCACGAGCGAGATAAAGAAGCCGCGGTCCTCGAGCGGCGAGAGCTCGGACTTGAGCGACCTGTAGAGCCCGAACACGATTCCGAAGGTGAGGACGAAGAGCGTCACGACGATCCATTTCCGCCCGAGCGCACTCCGCAGGGTCCTCCGGTAACCGCCGGTCATGCCGTGGAACAAGCGCTCCATGGCGAGGTACAGGCCGCCGTGCTTCTCGTGCTCCTTGAGGATGCGCGAGCACATCATGGGCGTGAGCGTGAGCGCGACCACGCCCGAGACGATGACCGCCGCGGCGACGGTGAGCGCGAACTCGGTGAACAGGCGACCGGTGTTGCCGGTCATGAAGCCGAGCGGCGCGAACACCGCGGCGAGCGTGAGCGACATCGCGACCACCGCGAACGCGATCTCGCGCGAGCCGTCGATCGAGGCGCGCATCGGGTCTTTTCCGAGCTCCACGTGGCGGTGGCAGTTCTCGAGCACGACGATCGCGTCGTCGACCACGAGGCCGATCGCGAGCACCAGGCCGAGGAGCGTGAGCACGTTGACCGTGAAGCCCATCAGGTAAAGGAAGAAGAACGCGCCCACGAGCGACACCGGGATCGTGACGAACGGAATGAGCGTGGAGCGGAACGAGCGCAGGAACACGAAGATCACCGCCACCACGAGCAGCACGGCTTCGGCCATCGTGCGGTACACCGACTCGATCGAGCGCTCGATGAAGATCGAGGAATCGAACGCCACCGCGATCTGCATGCCGGGCGGCAGCGTGCCCGAGAGGCGTGCGACCTCCGCCTTCACGGCCTGCGCGACCGAGAGCGTGTTCGCGGTGGACTGCTTGACGACGCCGAGGCCCACCGCCGGGTTGCCGTTGACGCGCACGATGTTGCGCTCGTCGAGCGCGCCCACTTGCGCGTGGCCCACGTCCTTCAGCCGCACCGGGTAGCCGCGCGCCTCCGAGAGGATCATGTCGTCGAACTGGGCGCGGCTCCGGAGATCGGCTTCGGTCAGCACGGTGAATTCGCGCTGGCGCGACTCGATCCGGCCCGAGGGGATCTCGACGTTCTGGCGCCTGAGCGCGCTCTCCACGTCCTGCGGCGTCAGACCGTAGGCCGCGAGCCGGTCCCGGTCGATCCAGAGTCGCATGGCGTAGCGGCGCTCGCCGCCGATGATGACGGAGGCCACGCCCGGGAGCGTCTTGAGGCGGTCCGCCACGTAGCGGTCGGCGTAGTCGGAGACCTCGAGCGCGGCGTGCCGGGTGGACGAAAGGCGCAGCCAGATGATCGCCTGCGCGTCGGCCTCGATCTTCGAGACCACCGACTCGTCGGCGGCCTCCGGAAGGCGGTCGCGCACGCGCGCCACGCGGTCGCGCACGTCGTTCGCCGCCGCGTCGACGTTCCTCTCGAGCACGAACTCGATCGTGATCTGCGAGACCTCCTCGCGCGACACCGACTTGATCGTGCGCACGCCCTCGATCCCGGCGAGCGAGTCCTCGAGCGGCTGCGTGATCTGCGACTCGATCACCTGCGGGCTCGCGCCCTTGTACACGGTGCGCACCGAGACGACCGGAGTATCGATCTTCGGGTACTCCCGAACCGACAGGCGCTGGAACGAGATCACGCCGAGCAGCACGATCATCAGGCTCATGACCGTGGCAAGCACGGGGCGGCGGATGCAGAGCTCGGGGAGCTGCACCTGAGACTCAGCCCTTCCGGTCCGGCACCGCCGCCGCGGGCTTCGCCGGCGAGTCGTCGATCACGACCACCGGCGATCCCGGCCCGACCTTCTGCACGCCTTCGGTGATCACGAGATCCCCGGCCGCGACGCCGCTCGCGATCTCGACCTCGCCGGGCCGCCGCAGCCCGGTGCGCACCTTCGCGAGCTGCGCCTTTCCGTCGGCGACACGGTAGACGAAGCTCTCCTGCCCGCGCGGCACGATCGCCGCTTCCGGCACCCAGACCGCTTTTTCGCGCACGCCGAGCTCCACGCGCACGCGCGCGAACATGCCGGGCCGGAGCCTGAGCTCGGGGTTGGCGACCCGCGCGCGCGCGAGCACCGTGCGCGTCTGCTCGTCCACCGCCGGCTCGATCGCGTAGATCGCCCCTTCGAAGCCCTGCCCGGCATAGGCGTCCACCGCGATGCGCACCACCTGCCCCGCGCGCACGCGCGCGAGGTAAACCTCGGGGACGCGGAAGTCCAGCTTGAGCTGGTCGATCTTCTCCAGGCGCGCGATGTCGGTGCCCGCCGCGACGACCGCCCCGGCGCTCACCTGGCGCAGCCCCGCGACGCCGGCGAACGGCGCGCGCATCTCGGTCTTGGCGAGCTTCGCCTCGTCCTCGGCGAGCCTGGCGCGAGCGCGCGCCAGGCTCGTGCGCTGATCGTCGAGCGCCTGCTGGCTGATGAAGCCCTTCTGGTGCAGATCGACCGCGCGCTCGAGGCGCTGCTCGTCCCACCGGAGCTGCGCGCGGCTCGAGGCGACCACGGCGGCGAGCTCGGCCTGGTCGAGGCGCACCAGCACCGCGCCCTTGGCGACGCGCTGGCCCTCCTCGAAGCGGATTTCGGCCACGCGCCCCGCGATCTCCGGCCGTATCGTCACCGACTCGTCGGCACGCAGCGTGCCGACGGCGCTGGTCTCCTCGAGCGCGGGCGCGAGCTTCGCGGCTACCGCCTTGACGGGCGTCGCCGGCGGGGGCTTTTGCTGCGGGAATGCATGAAGCGGCGCGAGCACGGCCAGCGCCGCGAGAACGAATCGCATTCCCGCAGTTTACTCGATCAGAGAAACCAGGCCGGGTCGCGTGTAAGCGCCACGGACACGATGTAGCCGACGGCGAGGAGCGCGAGGATGAAGCTCGCCGCGCGCAACGCCTTCGTCCGCCCGCGCCGCAGCGCCACGCTCCCGAGCACAATGTAGGCGATGAGCGCCAGCACCTTCGCGGTGACCCAGCCGTGCACGAACGGGTACTGCCCGATCCGCCACGTGAGCCAGAGCGCGCTCACAAGCAGCAGCGTGTCCACGACGTGCGGCGCCACGCGCACGAAGCGCGCCTGGAGCAGCGGCGAGCCGCGCAGCATCAGGACTCCGCGCGCCATGAAGCCCGCGATGCTCGCCACGGCGCAGCCCACGTGCACGGACTTCGCGAACAGGTAGGCCGCGGCCGCGCTCATCGCTTCGCGCGTGCGCCCTTCTCCCTTTCGGGCTCCATGCCCTTTTCCCACGCCGCGCTGGGATCATCGAAGGGAAGGTAGACCTCGACCGCGCCCATGGCGGGAACCTTGAATTTGCGCTGGAGGGTTTTCTCCAGAAATTTCGCTTCAATCGCATACGTCCCTGCCGCGAGCTGCGCGTAGAGAAACGGCCCGTCCATCGTCGTAGCGAGGATCTCCTTCCCGCCCGCGTCGCGGATCGTCAGCGCCACGTCGGCGAGGTAGTTGCCGCCGCTTGGCACGAAGCTCGTGACGCGCACGTTGAACTGCGCGCGAAGCCCCGCCATCGCGGCGCGCTCGTCCTCGCCCACGCCGCCGGAAACGAATTTCACGCCGCCTTTGTCCTGCACCGCGGGTTGGGCGGCGGCGCCGAGCGCGACCACCAGTCCTCCGAGAATTGCGAGGTGTCTGAGTACTTGCATGGTTACCCCCGAATAACCGAATAACACCGAGTCTGACCCGCAGCGGACGAACCGGGTTGACCGTGGTCAATTCGACCGGGCAGCCGTCCCGAAGGTTCAGGATTGCAGCGCTGAATGAGCGGCTGGCTTGACAGTGAGATCGCCACGACCATAATGACCGTTATGATCAAGCAGACCAACGCAGTAGCCTTCCGGCAGAACCTCGGGGAGATGCTGAACCAGGTTCAGTACCGGCGCGACAGCATCGTCATCACCAAGGACGGACGGCCCGTCGCCGCCCTGATCGACGCCAAGCTCTTCGAACGGATTCGGCGCATGCAGGAACGATTCGACGAGCTTTCGGCGCGGATGGCTGCGGCGTACGCAAGCGTTCCCGAGGAAGAAGGGGTGGCCGAGATCAAGCGCGTCACCGCCCAGGTGCGGGCCGAGATGAAGGCCGAGCGTCGCAAGAAAAAAAAGAAGGCCTGACGCCTTGCCCACCTTGAGGGTGGTTCTCGACACGAACGTCCTCGTGTCCGGCCTCGCCTACCCGGCCAGCATCCCCGGAAAGATCGTGGACGCCTGGCGAATTCAGGGTTCCCTCGAGGCCGTGCTCTCCCGCCACATCCTCGACGAGCTCGCCCGTGTCCTGCCGCGACTGAACGACCGCCTCGACTGGCAACCGAACGACTTCGCGGACCTCATCGACATCCTCGCGAGCCAGACCGACGTCGTTGAACCCGCGCCCGTCGATCCCAACGCCGCCCGCGACCCGGAAAACCTTCCGGTCCTTGGCACCCTCGTCGCCTCCAAGGCCGACTATCTCATCACCGGGGATGGAGATCTGCTGGCGCTGGCGGCGCGATATCCGGCGATCATCGCGCCGGCGGATTTCTGGCGGAAGCACGGAAGCTAGAAGCGCCTAACTCAACAGGTACGACACCAGGTCCCGCACCGGCCGGACCTCGGCGCCGAAGGGCAGCGGCTCGGAGCCGCGGAAGAAAAGCCCGCGCTCGGTGTCGCCCCGGAGCGCGGCGGCGAGATGATGGTCGATGCAGAACTGGCCCGCGCGGGGAAGGCCGTCGCGCAGCCCGCACTGCGCCAGACAGTCCCAGCCGAGCGTGCACTGGCGGCGCCGGCCCGCGCGGCGCTGGAGCACCGCTTCCTTTTCGAGGTAATGCGCGAGCCAGTGCGTGCGCACGGCGCGCGCCGGCAGCCCCGCGACGCTCATGAACACCACGATGTCCTCGCGCTTCGCGCCGGCGAGCACGCGCTTGAAATTGGGGTGCGCGTCGCCCTCCTCCGCGACCGCGAACGGCGTCCCGACCTGTACCGCCGAGGCGCCGAGCGCGCCCAGCCGCCCGACCTGCGCCGGCGAGTTGATCCCGCCCGCCGGAATGAGGGGAATCGCATCCGCGTCGAGCCCGAGCGCGTGGAGCGCGTCGCGGATCTCCGGCAGCACGCGCGCGAAGTCGAACCTCGCGTCGCCCACTTCCTCGACGCGCGCCGCGCCCAGGTGCCCGCCGGCGTAGCGCGGGTGCTCGATCACGATCGCATCGGGCGCGCGCCCGCGCCGGAGCCACCGGCGCGCGATGAGCGAGGCCGCGCGCGCTTCCGACACGATGGGAACGAGCGCGACCTGCGGCCAGTCGGCGGCGAGCTCGGGCAGGTCCATCGCGAGGCCCGCGCCGACCACGAGCGCGTCCGCCCCCGAGAGGCACGCCTGGCGGGCGTAGCCGGCGTACTGGGAAACCGCCCGCATCACGTTCACTGCGACGAGACCCTCGCCGCGCGCGAGCTCCTTCGCGGCGCGGATCTCGCGATCGAGCGCGACGAGGTTCGCCCGCTCGATCGCCGCCCTGTCGCGCGACCGCCCGGTGGCGCGCATGAGGTCGGGGTGGTGGCGGCGCAGGTCCACGCTCGAGATCGTGCCGACGCAACCCTCGCGCGCGACCGCGCCGGCGAGCCGGTGCGCCGACACGCCCACCCCCATCCCGCCCTGGACCAGGGCGCGCGCCTGCTTGCCTCGGATGCGAAGGGTTTTCATCGCCGAAGGGAAATTGATCAGTCTGCCCGGGGAGCACGGGCTCGTCTTTGACCTCCAATAACCCGGCCGCGCGTCAATCCAGTTGATCTGCCTCAATTGCAGCAGGATCCGGCATGTCAGCATTTGACCCATGGCAACCGGACTGCTCGAAGGCGTCATCGCCAACATGCCGATGTTCCGGCAGGTGGCGCGTCCCAACCTCGCGGAGCTCGCGCGACACGCGCGCGTGCAGCACGTGCGCCGCGGCGGCACGGTGTGCCGGCGCGGCGAAATGATGAACTGCTTCTTCGGGCTCGCCTACGGGCTGGTGAAGCTCTCGCTTCGCGCCGACGGCGGCGACGAAAAAGTGCTGCGCCTGGTCGGTCCGGGCGAAACCTTCGGCGAGGCGCTGGTGTTTCGCGAGCGCCCCAACCCCCTGGACGCGGTCGCGCTCGCCGACACCATGCTGGTGGTGTTTCCGGCCCAGGCCGTGAACGCGCTGATCGAGCGCGATCCCAACTTCGCGCGCGGGCTGCTTTCGTCGCTTTCCGAGCGCCTGCACAACATGGTCGCCGAGGTCGAGGCGAGCACCCTGCTCTCGGCGCGCCAGCGCGTCGTCGCGTATCTGGACTCGCTCGCGGCCAACGGCGCCGCCGGCCGCGTGCGTCTGCCCGCGACCAAGACCGTGATCGCGGCGCGCCTCGGCGTCACCAAGGAGACCTTCTCGCGGCTGCTGCGCGAGCTCGCCAACCAGGGGCTGATCGCGGTGGACAAGCGCGACATCGTGCTGCGCGACCGGCCGCGCCTGGCCGAGATCGCGCACCCCTCGGCGCCGGCGGCGCTCAGCGAAAGACGAGCGTAGGAATCCGGGAGGCCGCGAGCACGCCCCGGGTCTGGCTGCCGTGCACCAGGGCATGGAAGCGGGCCCCGAGCCCTTGGCCCGCCTGCGAGGCGAGGAAGATGAGGTCGCACCCGTGCGCCTCGGCGGCGCGCACGATCGCCTCGCAGGGGCGGTCGCCCGGCGCAAACGCGGTCTCGCACGGCACGCCCGCGGCCAGCGCACGCCGCGCGACCGGCTCGAGCAGGCATTCCGCGCGGCGCCGCACGCGCCGCTCGTGTTCCTCGAGCGAGATCGCGGTCCCCGCCATCAGCTCCGCGTGGCTCGGCGCCCGGTATTCCGGCACCGCGGTAAACCCGGTGATGCGCGCGCCGATCGAGCGCGCGAACGCGATGCCCGCCTCGACGGCCCGGTTCGCGAGCTCGGAGCCGTCCGTCGGGATCAGGATGTGGCGGTACATCGAGGCTACTTGACACAAGTCAACCGGCGGGGCAATCGGCCGCCTTATTCTGAGTCAACCGAACGGAGGCGCGACAATGTACAAGCACATTCTGGTTCCCACCGACGGCTCGCGGCTCTCGACGCGCGCCATCCGCACCGCCGCGAAGCTCGCGAAGAGCCTCGGGGCGAAGCTCACCGGCGTGTTCGTGGTCCCGCCTTACGTCCCGCCGGTTTACGGCGAGGCGGTGATCTACGTGCCCGAGGTGACGCCGAAGCGCTACAAGGAGATCACCGCGCGCGAAGCGAAGAAGGCGCTCGCCGCGGTCGAGATCGAGGCCGGGGCGGCCGGCGTGGAGTGCAAGACGCTCTCCGCGACCGCCGACCAGGCCTGGCAGGGCATCATCCGCACCGCGCGCGCCAGGCGCTGCGACCTGATCGTGATGGCCTCCCACGGCCGGCGCGGGCTGACCGGGCTGCTGCTCGGCAGCGAGACGACCAAGGTTCTTACGCATTCGAAAACCCCGGTCCTAGTTTGCCGCTAGGCCGATCGCGCCGCCCGCGATCACGGCGAGCATCGGCAGCACCGCGCGTCGGGCCGCGCGCCGGTCGCCGATCCAGAAGAAGATCGCGAGCTTGAACAGCACGTTCGCGGCGATCGCCGCGGCGACCGCGCCGACCGCTGCGCGCGCATCCACGCGCCCGCCGGCGTAAAGGCTCAGCGCCGAGAGCACCGGCGAGTCGATGTCGGCGAATCCTGCCGCGAGGGCGGCGGCATACAGGCCGCGGCTCCCCGCGACGTCGGCGAGCCATGCCGAGAGCATCAGCACCGCGGCGTAGAACGCGCCGAACCGCAGCGCGGCGCCGAGCTCGGTCGGATTGCGCACCGCGGGCGCGGGAAACGTCCCGGCGCGCTCCAGGCCCCGCATCCGCAGCGCGGCTGCGCCGAGCCCCGCCGCGAGCGCTGCGGCGAGCGCCGGCGCGAGCGCCCCGAGGATCGACGGCGCCACGATCGCCGCAAGCACCGCGACGCGCGCGATCGGCACCAGATTCGCGAGCAGCACGACCACGAGCGCGAGCCTCGCTGCGGCTTCCGACTCGGTGCTGCGGCGCGCGTAGAGCGCCGTGGTCGCCGTCGAGGAGACCAGCCCGCCGAGCAGCCCGGTGATCGCCGCGCCCCGGCGCTCGCCCGCGACCCGCAGCGCCACGTAGCTCGCGAGCCCGATCCCGGAGATGAGCACCACCATCAGCCAGACGTGGTGCGGATTCAGTGCCCCGTACGGGCCCATCGCCCGGTCGGGGAGGATCGGCAGCACGACGAAGGTCAGCACCGAGAACTGCAGGATCGAAAGCAGGTCCTGGCGGCTGAGCGCGGCCGACAGCCCCTCGAGCTCGGGCTTGAAGTACAGCAGCGCCGTCACGCCCACGCCGAGCGCAGTGGCGAGCGCGGGCTCGCCCATCGCCGAGAGCACGCCCAGGCAATAGCACACCGCCGCCGCCACCACGGTGGTCGTTCCCGGATCTTCGCGCGGCTCGTCGCGCGCGTACGCCGCGATCAGCATGCCCGCGACCGCGGCGAGGCCCACGGCGACCACCCAGGGGCTGGCGGTGCGGCTCCCGATCAGCTGCGCGAGCGCCCCGAGCAGCGCCACCAGTGCGAAGGTTCGAAGGCCGGCCTTGGCGACGGGATTGCGCTCGCGCTCCAGGCCTATCAGCAGCCCGATGCCTGCGGCGGCCGCGATCCCGATCCAGGAAGCGGATACCTCCACGCTAGCGGCTCGCGGGCGCGCGCCAGCGCGCGCCCAGGCCCACCGGCTCGGGCGCGAGGGTCACAATGCGCGTGAAGAGCTCGCTGAAATCCTTCTCGCGCAGGTCGGCGATGGGGTCGTCATTTCCGGAAAAGGCGGTCTCGATCGCGCGCCAGTCCTCCGGCGAGAGGCACCGCTCGGCGAGCGGCAGCAGCTCCCGCTCCTCGGCCTGCATGTGGTTCCAGTGAAAGGCGCAATAGTCCTCGACCGCCGAGGCGAACGCGCGCGCGCCGCGCGGCCACGACACCTCGAACTCGGCCAGCAGCCGCGCGAGCTTCCGGATGCGCCCGGCCCCTTCCGCGTGCTCGGCGCGCAGCCGGTCAACGAGCGGCAGCGCATCGGGCGCGCGCGCCGCGATGCGCGCGAACAGTTCGCCGTCCTCTTTGGGATGGTGCAGCCGCTCGGGAAACGCGTCGACGTAGTGGAGCATGGCGCGGAACACCTCGAACCTCGGCCGCACCGCCGGGTCGAGCGACTGGTGCGCCAGATGCCGCAGCCCGTTCAGCACCGCAGTGATCGAGCGGTGCTCGTCGCGAAGCAGGCGAACCGCCTTGTTCACGCTTCGCGCCTACAGGCAGAGCAGCCCGCGGCGCACGCTCTCGGCGACGCCGCTCGCCTGCGCGAGCCCGAAGGCGCCGAAGCCGAGCACCAGCGCGCCCGCGGCAAGGCGCACCGCGGGCCGCCCCAGGGACCGGCGC
>JBBINV010000010.1:0-73739 GCA_037443705.1 Betaproteobacteria bacterium
GAGGCGCGCGGGCGAGGCGCGCGCGACGCTCGCGCGCCTGGGCGAAGGGGGCGGCGCGGGCGACGTGCGCTGGGTCGAGGTCTACGCGCACGCCGCGCAGCTGCGCATCACGCCGCTTTCCCCCGCGGAGCTCTTCCGGCGCCAGATGCAGGATCACCCGCGTGCCTGGATCTTCACGTCGGCGACGCTCGCGGTGGGCGAGGACTTCTCGCTATTCAAGCGCGAGCTCGGGATCGAGACATCGGCAGCGCGCGCCTGGCCGAGCCCGTTCCGCTACGAGGAGCAGGCGCTGCTCTATGTGCCGACGGGCCTGCCCGCCGATCCGAACGATCCCGCGTACACCGAGGCCGTGGTGCGCGCCGCGGTTCCGGTGCTCGGCGCGAGCGGCGGGCGCGCGTTTCTCCTGTTCACGACGCATCGGGCGCTCCGCAGGGCGCACGAGCTGCTGCGCGACGCAATCGGCTATCCGCTCCTCGTGCAGGGCACCGGCTCGCGAAGCGAGTTGCTCGAGCGCTTCCGGCGCCTGGGCAACGCGGTGCTGCTCGGGGCGGCCTCCTTCTGGGAAGGGGTCGACGTGCGCGGCGAGGCGCTCTCGGTCGTGTTGATCGACAAGCTGCCGTTCGCGCCGCCCGACGACCCGGTGCTCGCGGCGCGCATCGAGGCGCTGCGCGCGCGCGGCGGCAACCCGTTCACCGAGTACCAGCTGCCGCAGGCGATCCTCACGCTCAAGCAGGGCGCCGGGCGCCTCATCCGCGACGAGACCGACCGGGGCGTGCTCGTGCTTTGCGACCCGCGGCTCTACACGAAGTCGTACGGAAAGGCAATCCGCGCGAGCCTGCCGCCGATGAAACCGACGCGCAGCCTCGCGGAAGTCGAAGCGTTCTTCGCTAGAATCGCCGCATGAAAGCGGTGGTCACCGGAGGCGGCGGGTTCCTGGGGCTCAAGCTCGTGCGAGCGCTTCTCGGGCGCAAGGACTTCACGCGGATCGTCGCGATCGATACCGCGTTTCCGGCGGAGGTGCCGCGCGATCCGCGGCTCGAAGTGGTGCAGGGCGACATCTCGGATCCCGCGACCGTCATGCGCGCGGTGTCGCCGGACACGTCGGCGCTGTTTCATCTCGCCGCGGTAGTGAGTGGTGCGGCCGAGGCCGACTTCGACCTGGGGATGCGCGTCAATCTCGAGGGTACGCGCCTTCTGCTGGAGCGGCTGCGGCGCTGCGCCGCCCCGCCGCGCGTGGTGTTCGCGAGTTCGGTCGCGGCCTTCGGCGGGGATCTTCCGGCGGTGCTCGACGACGCGACGCCCTCGCGCCCCCAGACCTCCTACGGCACGCAGAAGGTCGTCGGCGAGTATCTCGTGTCCGATTACACGCGCAAGGGCTTCATCGACGGGCGGTCGCTGCGCCTGCCGACCATCGTGGTGCGGCCCGGCCGTCCGAACGCGGCGGCGTCGTCCTTCGCAAGCGGCGTCATCCGCGAGCCGCTCAACGGTGTGAGATCGGAGTGCCCGGTGGACCCGGCGACCGGGGTGTGGCTGCTTTCGCCGCGGCGCTGCGTGGAAGCGTTCCAGCGCGCGCACGACCTGCCTGCCGATGCGTGGGGATGGAACCGCGTCGTGAATCTGCCAGGGATCACGGTGAGCGTGGCGCAGATGCTCGAGGCGCTCGGGCGCGTCGCGGGTCCGGATGTCGCGCGCCGGGTCGCGTTCGCGCCCGACGAGCGCATTCGCGCGATCGTGAAGACCTGGCCTACGCGGTTCGAGACGCCGCGCGCGCTCGCGCTCGGCTTCCGGCCGGATCCGGACATCGAAACGGTGATCCGCGACTACATCGCGGACGAGAACATCAGAATCTGATTACCACTCCGGGTCCCACAGCTTCCACCACGGCACGTCGCGCTTGAAGCCGCCGGGGCGCAGGTATTTGCTGTCGGGGAAGTTGGCACGCATCACGCGGTCGGCGCCGTCGCGAAGCTCCGCCATGCCGAGCGCGTCGTAGGCCTTCACCAGGATGAACACGGCCTCCTCGACCGCGGGCGCCTGAGGGTAGTGCTGTACCGCGTACTGCGCGCGGTTGGCCGCCGCGACGTAGGCGCCTCGCTTCATGTAGTAGCGCGCGACGTGCACCTCGTGCTGCGCGAGCGAATTGACCAGGTAGCGCATGCGCGCGGCGGAGTCCTCGGCGTACTTGGAGTCCGGGAAGCGCGTCACCACTTCCTTGAAGGTCTCGAAGGCGTCGCGCGCACCCTTGGGGTCGCGCTCGGTCATGTCGGGGTTGTCGAGCGCGGCGAAGAGGCCCTGATTCTCGTTGAAGTTCACCAGGCCCTTCAGGTAGTACGCGTAATCGACGTTCGGATGGTTCGGGTAGAGCTTGATGAAGCGGTCGGCGGCCGCGAGGGCGGAGGCGCGCTCGCCGTTCTTCCAGTGCGCGTAGGCGACCTCGAGCTGAGCCTGCTGCGCGAAGCGCCCGTACGGGTAGCGCGCCTCGAGCTTCTCGAGGTACTTGATCGCCTTTTCCCAGTTCTTCGAGGCCATCTCGTCCTTGGCCTCGCCGTAGAGCTTCTGCGCCGACCAGCCGGCGGTTTCGTCGCGCTCCCCGGTCGCGAACCAGCCGCAGCCGGCGAGCGCGGCGCTGAACGCGAGAGCAAGTACACTGCGGTGCATGGGGCGAAATTATAGCGTCGGCGGTGAGGCCGGCTGGGAAGAGGCGTTCGCCGCGCCGGTCGCAGCCGCGGTGCCGCCCGAGCTCGCTGGCCTGAGGCTCGATCGGGCGCTCGCGCGCATGTTCCCGCAATACTCGCGCAGCCGCCTCCAGGCCTGGCTGCGCTCGGGCCAGGTGCGCGTGCAAGGCGGCCGGGCCGAGCCGAGGCGGCTGGTCGCGGGCGGCGAGCGTGTCGAGGTCGTGCCGCCGCCGGCATTGGACGCGGCCGTGCCGCGCGCGCAGAAGATTCCGCTCGCGATCGTGTACGAGGATCGCGACCTGATCGTGATCGACAAACGCGCGGGCCTCGTGGTGCATCCGGGCGCGGGCGTGCCCGACCGCACGCTTCTCAACGCGCTGCTCGCTCATGCGCCCGAGCTCGCCGCGGTGCCGCGCGCCGGGATCGTGCATCGGCTCGACAAGGATACCTCCGGGTTGCTCGTGGTGGCGAAGAACGTGAGCGCGCAGGCCGCGCTCGCCGAGCAGCTCGCGACGCGCGCCATGCGCCGCGTCTACCTCGCGCTCGTGCACGGCGATCCACCGGCCGGCGGCACGGTCGACGCGCCGGTCGGGCGCGATGCGCGCGTTCGCACGCGCATGGCGGTCACCCACCGCGGCAAGGAGGCGCGCACGCGCTTCCGGGTGCTCGAGCGCTTCGGCCGCGCGGCGCTGATCGAGTGCCGGCTCGAGACCGGGCGCACGCACCAGATCCGCGTGCATCTCCAGCACATCCGCCATCCGCTCGTAGGCGACCCTGTCTACCGGCGTGGCACGCGCCACGGCATCGATTTTCCGCGCCAGGCCCTGCACGCGGCGGAGCTCGAGCTCACGCACCCGCGCACCGGCAGGAAGATGACCTGGCGCGCGCCGCTTCCCGCCGACATGGCGCAGCTTCTCGCGCGCCTGCGCCGTGCCGCCTGACCGGGTCGTGCCCGACTGGATCGTGCCTCCCGGCGTGCACGGGCTCGTGACCACGCGCGCGCTCGGCGACATGCGTTCGGCGGAAGGACGCGCGCGCCTTCGTGCGCTCTTGCCGGCCGAGCCATTGCTCGTGAGGCAGATTCACGGAATCGGGGTCGTTGACGCCGATTCGCACGATGGAGAATTTCCCGAGGCGGACGCGCTCGTCACCCGTCGTCGGAACCGGCCCTGCGTGATTCTCGTCGCCGACTGCATGCCCGTTCTCCTTGCCTCGGATGCCGGCGGCGTGGCGGGGATCGCGCACGCGGGCTGGCGCGGGCTTGCCGCCGGCGTGATCGAGGCCACGCTGGAGGCGATGCGCGTTTCGCCCGGCCGCCTGATCGCCTGGCTCGGGCCGGCGATCGGCCCGCGCGCGTACGAAGTGGGCGACGAGGTGCGCGCCGCGTTCCTCGCGCGCGATGCCGGAGCCGCGCGCGCCCTCGCGCCCTCGCGCCCCGGGCACTGGATGCTCGATCTGTACGCCGTCGCGCGGCAACGGCTCGATGCGAGCGGAGTGAAGCGCGTGTTCGGCGGCGCTTGTTGCACGCACTCCGATCCGCAGCGCTTCTTCTCCTGGCGGCGTGACCGCGCCGCCGAGCGCATGGCCGCGGCGATCTGGCTATCGTAGAATCCACGCCCCCATGAGTCTGGCCTGGATCGTCGCGGCGAGCATCGCCGGCGGAACGCTGTCGGCGGGCGCGGCGGCTTCCGCGCTGCTGCTGCGCGCGTCCTGGGTGCCGGTACTGGTGTCGTTCGCGATCGGCGCGCTGCTCGGAGCGGCTTTCCTCGAGGTGATCCCGCACGCCTTCGAGCACGGCGAGCCGCGCACCGCGGCGGCCTCGATCCTGGGCGGGATCCTGGGCTTCTTCCTCCTCGAGAAGTTCCTGCTGTGGCGCCATTCGCACGACGAGCACGAGGGCGGGCACGAACATGACCGCGGCCGCAGCGGCACCATGATCGTCGTCGGCGACACGGTGCACAACTTCCTCGACGGGATCCTGATCGCCGCGGCGTTCCTGCAGAGCACGTCGCTCGGCGTCGTCACCGCGACCGCGATCGTGGCGCACGAGATTCCGCAGGAGGTGGGCGACTTCCTGATCCTGCTCAACTCGGGCTTTTCGAGGGCGCGCGCGCTCGCGCTGAACCTCCTGTCGTCCGCGGCGACGCTCGCGGGCGGCGTGCTCGGCTACTACGCGCTGCAGGTGCTCGCGGGCTGGGTGCCGGTGCTCCTCGGCATCGTCGCCGCGAGCATGATCTACGTGGCAGTGGCGGACCTGATCCCGGGGCTGCACCGGCGCCCGGAGCTGCGCGCGACGCTCGCGCAGACGCTCCTCATCGCGCTCGGGATCGGCGCGATCGCGCTCGTGCGCGCGATGGTGGGCGAGACGAATTGACGGGGCGCATGGTGCGGCGCAAAATCCGCCGCCTATGGCCGCACAGCAGGCGAGCCCCGACGCCGTCGTCGCCGCGATCGCGAACGCGGGAAACCAGGTCACCGAGGGCTGGATGCGGCTTGCGGCGGCGGCGCAATTCGCCGGCTCCGCGCCCTGGGCCGCGACGCTGCACGGCGATCCGGCGCGCGCAGCGGCGCTCCAGGCTTCCTACCTCGGAGAGCAGGCGCGGCTCTGGCAATCGATGCTCGCGGGCGAGGCGCGCGCGGCGGCCCGGGCCGAGCCGGGCGACCGGCGCTTCGCCTCGCGCGAGTGGCGCGACAATCCTTACTACTCGTACCTGCGCCAGTCGTATCAGCTCGCCACCCGCTACCTTCTGGAGCTCGTGGAGGGCGCGGCGCTCGAAGCGGCTGCGAAGGAGCGGCTGCGCTTCGCCATGCGGCAGTGGACCGACGCGCTCAGCCCCGCGAACTTCGCCGCGACCAATCCCGAGGCGCTCAGACGGGCGCTCGAGTCGAACGGCGAGAGCCTCGCGCGCGGGATCGCGAACCTGATCGCCGACGCGCGCAAGGGCCGGATCAGCCAGTCCGACGAGTCCGCGTTCGAAGTGGGCCGCAATCTCGCGGTCACGCCGGGCGACGTGGTGTACGAGAACGATCTTGCGCAGCTCATCCAGTATGCGCCGGCGACGGCGGAGGTCGGCGCGCGGCCGCTCGTGATGGTGCCGCCGTGCATCAACAAGTACTACATCCTCGACCTTCAGCCCGGGAACTCGTTCGTGAGATATGCGGTTGCGCAGGGGCACACGGTTTTCATGGTGTCCTGGCGCAACGCGGAGGCGGCGCAGGGGCATTACGGCTGGGACGATTACCTGCGGCTCGGGATCTTCGAGCCGTTTCGCGCCGCGCGCGAGATTTGCGGTACCGAGCGCGTGAACGCGCTCGGCTTCTGCGTCGGCGGCACGCTCCTCGGCGCCGCGCTCGCGGTACAGGCGGCGAGAAACGAGGACGTGGTCGAAGCGGTGACGTTCCTCACGACGATGCACGATTTCTCGGAACCCGGGCCGGTGGCGGTGTTCATCGACGAGGCCGGGATGGCCGCGCGCGAGGCCACGATCGGCCGCGGCGGCATCCTGCCGGGGACTGACCTCGCATTCGTGTTTTCGGCGCTGCGCGCGAACGACCTCATCTGGCCGTACGTGGTCAACAACTACCTGATGGGCGGGGCGCCCGCGGCGTTCGACCTGCTGTACTGGAACGCCGACAGCACGAACCTCCCGGGGCCGATGTACTGCTATTACGTGCGCAACACCTACCTCGAGAACCGGCTGCGCGAGCCCGGCGCGCTCGTCAACTGCGGCGTGCCGGTGGACCTCGGGAGGATCGCGCGCCCGAGCTTCATCCTCGCCACGCGCGAGGACCACATCGTGCCGTGGCGTGCGGCCTACCGCTCGGTAGGGCTGCTCGGCGGCGAGACGAAGTTCGTCCTCGGGGCGAGCGGCCACGTCGCGGGCGTGATCAACCCCGCGGCGAAGAACCGGCGCAGCTACTGGACCGGAGAACCGTATCCGCAGGACGCGGAGGCGTGGCTCGCGGCGGCCGCGGAGCACCCGGGAAGCTGGTGGACAGAGTGGTCGCGATGGCTCGAGCCGTACAAGGGCGGAACGCGCGCGGCGCCGGCGCGCGCGGGAAACGCGCGATACCGGCCGATCGAGCCCGCACCCGGCCGCTACGTCAGGCGCAGGATCGCACAGGAGGCGTGAACATGGACGACATCGTGATCGTTGGCGCGGCAAGGACCGCGATCGGCAAGTTCGGCGGCGCGTTCGCCAGGATCCCGGCGGCCGAGCTCGGCGCGCACGTGATCCGCAAGGTGCTCGAACGCGCGGGCGTCGCGCCCGAATCGGTGTCCGAGGTCATCATGGGACAGGTGCTCGCGGCGGGCGTCGGCCAGAACCCGGCGCGCCAGGCCGCGATCCGGGCAGGGCTGCCCGACATGACCCCCGCCATGACCATCAACAAGGTCTGCGGCTCGGGGCTGAAGGCCGTGATGCTCGGCGCGCAATCGATCGCGAACGGCGACGCCGACGTGGTGGTCGCCGGCGGGCAGGAGTCGATGAGCCTCGCGCCGCATGTGCTCGCGGGCTCGCGCGACGGCTTTCGCATGGGCGATGCCAAGCTCGTCGACTCGATGATCGTCGACGGCCTTTGGGACGTCTACAACCAGTACCACATGGGCGTCACCGCCGAGAACGTCGCGAAGGAGTACGCGGTGAGCCGCGAGGAGCAGGACGAGTTCGCGGTCGCCTCCCAGCACAAGGCCGAGGCCGCGCAGAAAGCCGGCAGGTTCCGGGACGAAATCGTCCCCTGCGAGGTGCCCACGCGCAAGGGCCCGGTGTCCGTCGCCGACGACGAATACCCGCGCCATGGCGCGACGCTGGAAGCGATGAAGGGCCTGAAGCCCGCGTTCGACAGGAACGGCACCGTGACCGCCGGCAACGCGTCCGGCATCAACGACGGTGCGGCCGCGGTCATCGTATGCTCGTCGAAGAAAGCGAAGGAGCTGGGACTGAAGCCGCTCGCGCGCATCAAGGCGTTCGCTTCCGCGGGTGTGGACCCGAAATTCATGGGCATGGGGCCGGTGCCCGCCTCCAGGCGCTGTCTCGCGCGCGCGGGCTGGACGCCGAACGACCTCGACCTGATGGAGATCAACGAGGCCTTCGCGGCGCAGGCGATCGCGGTGAACCGGCAGATGGGCTGGGACACCGCGAGAGTCAACGTGAACGGGGGCGCGATCGCGCTCGGGCACCCGATCGGCGCCTCGGGCTGCCGCATCCTGGTGACGCTGCTGCACGAGATGGCGAAGCGCGACGCGAAGAAGGGCCTCGCGTCGCTTTGCATCGGCGGCGGCATGGGCGTCGCGCTCGCGGTCGAGCGCCAGTGATGGTGTAGACTGCCCGAATCGAGCGAGGAGACCGGATGGCGCAGCGGCTGGCCGTGGTGACCGGCGGCATGGGTGGGCTCGGCGAGACCATCTCGACCAAGATGGCCGACGCCGGCTACCGGGTGGTGGTCACGTATTCGCCTTCCAACACGAAGTGGAAGAGCTGGCTCGAGGACATGAAGGGACGCGGCTACGCTTTCGCCGCCTATCCGGTGGACGTGGCGAACTACGACGACTGCGCCGCCAAGTGCACCCAGGTGGTGCGCGATTGCGGCCCGATCGACATCCTGGTCAACAATGCCGGGATCACGCGCGACATGACGTTCAAGAAGATGGCCAAGGGCGACTGGGACGCGGTGATGCGGACCAACCTCGACTCGTGCTTCAACATGACCAAGCAGGTGATGGACGGCATGGTCGACAGGGGCTGGGGACGGGTGATCAACGTGTCCTCCGTGAACGGCCAGAAGGGCGCGTTCGGCCAGACCAACTACTCGGCCGCAAAGGCGGGCATCCACGGATTCACCAAGGCGCTTGCGCTCGAAGTCGCGAAGAAGGGCGTCACCGTCAACACGATCTCGCCGGGCTACATCGGCACCAAGATGGTCACCGCCATCCCGAGGGAGATACTCGATTCCAAGATCCTGCCGCAGATCCCGGTGGGGCGCCTGGGGCGCCCCGAGGAGATCGCCGGGCTGATCATCTACCTCTGTTCGGAAGAGGCCGCGTTCGTGACCGGGGCGAACATCTCGATCAACGGCGGCCAGCACATGTACTAGGGGCGAAGGAGAGAAGACCATGGCCGCAATTCCCGAGGAAAAGCCGGAACACCCGCTCCGCCTGATCAAGAAGTATCCCAACCGGCGGCTCTACGACACCAAGACCTCGAGCTATATCACCCTCGCCGACGTCAAGCAGATGGTGATCCGGCAGGAGGAGTTCCAGGTCCTCGACGCGAAGTCGGGCGAAGATCTGACCCGCCAGATCCTGCTCCAGATCATCCTCGAGGAGGAGTCGGGCGGCGTGCCGATGTTCTCCTCGGATCTCCTTTCGCAGATGATCCGTTCCTACGGCAGCGCGATGCAGGGCTTCATGGGCTCGTACCTGGAGAAGAACATCGAGGCGTTCCAGCAGATGCAGAAGGCGCTGCAGGACCAGTCGCAGCGAATCTACGGCGACAATTCGCGTGCCTCGCAGGAGCTGTGGGCGCAGTTCATGAATCTGCAGGGTCCGGCGATGCAGAGCCTGATGCAGGCCTACATGGAGCAGAGCCAGAAGGTGTTCGCGCAGTTCCAGGAGCAGATGCAGAGCCAGGCGCGCAACATGTTCTCGGGTCTCGGCTTTCCCGGCTTCCCGCCACCCGCGAGCAGGACGGAGCCCGAAAAGAAGCCTTGAGGGCGGTTCCCAGAATCGGGTTCGTCTCGCTCGGGTGCCCGAAGGCGCTCGTCGATTCCGAGCGCATCCTCACGCAACTGCGCGCGGAAGGCTACGCCACGGCTCCGGACTACGCCGGTGCCGACCTCGTCATCGTCAATACCTGCGGCTTCATCGACGCGGCGGTCGACGAATCGCTCGGCGCGATCGGCGAGGCGCTGAGGGAAAACGGGAAGGTCGTGGTTACGGGCTGTTTGGGGGTTAGCAAGAATCTCATAAGAAGAAGCTATCCCGCGGTCCTCGCCGTCACCGGCCCTCACGACACGGAAGCGGTCATGCGGGCCGTGCACGCGCACCTCCCGAAGCCGCGCGATCCATTGGTCGATCTGATTCCGGAAACCGGAATAAGGCTCACCCCTCGCCACTACGCCTATCTCAAGATCTCCGAGGGCTGCAATCACAAGTGCACCTTCTGCATCATCCCGTCGATGCGCGGCCCGCTCGTCTCGCGCCCGATCGGCGAGGTGATGCGGGAAGCCGAGAACCTCGTGCGCGCAGGCGCGAGGGAGCTGCTCGTGATCGCGCAGGACACCAGTGCGTATGGCGTCGACGTGAAGGGCAGGACCGGGTTCTGGAACGGGAAACCGCTGAAGACCTCGTTCGTCCAGCTCTGCAGGGCACTTTCATCCCTCGGTGTCTGGGTACGGTTGCACTACGTCTATCCCTATCCCCACGTGGACGAAGTCATTCCCTTGATGGCCGAGGGAAAGATCCTTCCGTACCTCGACGTTCCGTTCCAGCACGCGAGCCCGCGGATCCTGAAGCTCATGAGGCGCCCGGCGAGCGCCGAGAAGGTCCTGGAGAGGCTGGAGAGCTGGAGAAGGATCTGTCCCGAAATCGCGCTGCGCAGCACCTTCATCGCGGGATTCCCCGGCGAGACCGAGGACGATTTCGAGATGCTGCTCGACTTCCTGCGCGAAGCGCGGCTCGACCGCGTGGGGTGCTTCGCCTACTCGCCGGTCGAGGGCGCGCGCGCGAACGATCTGCCGGGTTCCGTGCCGGAGGAGCTGAAGAAGGAAAGGGTTTCGCGCCTGATGGCGCTCCAGGCGAGGATCAGTGCCGGGAACCTGAAGCGCAAGGTCGGCCGCACGCTCAAGGTCCTTGTCGACGCGCCGGGCATCGGGCGCTCCGCGGCGGATGCGCCCGAGATCGACGGCGCGGTGCGCTTCAGGGGCGGGAAAGCGGGAGAATTCTCCGACGTCCTGATCGAGCGCTCGGACACGCACGATCTCTTCGGACGAATCATTCCTCCACGCTGATGCCCTTCCAGAACGCGACGTAGCCGGCGATCTCCTCGGCTTCGGGCTTGGGGGAGGGGTAGTACCAGGCGGCGTCGGCGTTGACTTCGCCCTCGACCACGACGTCGTAGTAGCTCGCGACGCCCTTCCAGTGGCACACGGTCCGAGTCTTCGATTCGCGCAGGTAGGTGCGGTCGACGGCTTCCGGCGGGAAGTAGACGTTGCCTTCCACGATCCGGACCTCGTCGGCACCGGCCTCGGCGATCAGGGCACCGTTCCAGGTGGCACGCGGCATGAGGGAATTGCAGATCAGCCGCGGCGCACTGTCAAGCGCTGCCGGTGCGCGACGAGCAGGCCCGAGGCGACGATGATCGCCATGCCGGCGAGCGAGCCCGCGTCGGGAAAGTTTCCGAACACGAGAAATCCGAGCGCCATCGCCCAGAGAAGCGCGCTGTAGGTGTAGGGTGCGAGCGCGATCGCGCTGGCGTAATCGTAGGCGCGGATGAGGAGATAATGGCCCACCGAGGCGAGCACGCCGATCACGCCGAGCAGCCCCCAGTGCGCGGGTTCCTGCGGCGTCTTCCACGCGAAAGGAAGCGCCGCCGAGAGCAGCACCGCGCCCACGATCGCGCCCCAGACGAGGGACGTCATCGGGTGCTCCACTCCCGCGACCTTGCGGGTGAGGATCTGGTAGAGCGCGTTGCACAGCGCCATCGCCATCGGCAGAAGCGCGTACGCGGTGAACACGTCGGACCCGGGCCGCACGATGACGAGCGCGCCGGCCAGGCCCGCGAGGATCGCGCCCAGGCGCGCCGCGTCCAGCCGCTCGCCGAGCATCGGCACCGCGAGCGCGGCGACGAAAAGCGGCAGCAGCAGCCCGATCGCCGCGGCCTCCGCGAGCGGGAGCACCGTGAGCGAGGTGAAGTAGAGCGAGGTCGCGCCGGCGAGCAGCGCCCCGCGCGCGAGCTGGATCCCGGGGCGCGCGGTGCGCAGCCGCCCGAGCTCGCCGCGCCCGGCGAGCCAGGCGAGGATGATCGCCAGGTTCGCCGCGTAGCGCGCCCAGACGATCCCGGGCACCGGGTACCACTGCGCGAGGTACTTCGCGATCGTGTCCATGAGCGTGAACACGCCCACGGCGCCGATCATGAACGCGATGCCGCGCAGGCTACCCGCCTTCGGCGCGCATGTGCGGGAACAGGATCACGTCGCGGATCGACGGGCTGTCGGTGAGCAGCATCACCAGCCGGTCGACGCCGAGCCCGCCGCCCGCGGTGGGCGGCAGCCCGTACTCGAGCGCGCGGATGTAGTCGGCGTCGTAGTACATCGCCTCGTGATCGCCCGCTTCCTTCAGCTTCGCCTGCTCGCGGAATCGCTCGGCCTGGTCCTCCGGGTCGTTCAGCTCGGAAAAGCCGTTCGCGATCTCCTTGGCGTCGATGAACAGCTCGAAGCGGTCGACGATCCCGGGATCGCGGTCGTTCCGGCGCGCGAGCGGCGAGACCTCGGCGGGGAACTCGGTGACGAACGTGGGCTGCAGCAGGTGCTTTTCCGCCACCGCCTCGAACAGCATCAGCTGCAGCGCGCCCCAGCCCTGGTGGTCGTGCTCCACGCCCAGGGCCTTCAGCTTTCGCGCGAGGAACGCGCGGTCTCGCAGGTCCGCCATGCCGCATTCCGCGTCCCCGAACTTCCGGATTGCGTCCGGAATGGAAAGCTTCTCGAAAGGCCTCGAAAAATCAAGGCGCTTGCCCTGATAATCGAAATCCGTTCTTCCGAATGCCGCCCGGGTCGCGTGGCGCACGAGCTTCTCGGTGTGCGCCATCATGTACTCGCAGTCCTCGTAGGCGCAGTACCACTCCATCATCGTGAACTCGGGGTTGTGCTTCGTGGAGATCCCCTCGTTGCGGAAATTGCGGTTTATCTCGTACACGCGCTCGAAGCCGCCTACCACCAGGCGCTTGAGGAACAGCTCGGGCGCGATCCGCAGGTACAGGTCGATATCGAGCGCGTGGTGGTGCGTGCGGAACGGCCGCGCCACCGCGCCCCCGGGGATCGGCTGCATCATCGGCGTCTCGACCTCCATGTAGCCGTCGGTTCGCATGACGTCGCGCAACGCGTCGATGATTCTCGTCCTCTTCTCGAAAACCTCCTTCGACTTCGGGGAAACGATCAGATCGACGTAGCGCTGGCGATAGCGCGTCTCCTGGTCGGCGAGGCCGTGGAACTTCTCCGGCAGCGGGCGCAGCGCCTTGGTGAGCAGCCGGATCTCCCTGGCGTGCACCGTCAGCTCGCCCTTGTTCGTCTTGAAGAGCGTCCCCTTGACGCCGACGATGTCCCCGAGGTCCCAGTGCTTGAACTGCTCGTGCGCTTGCGCGCCGGTGACGTCGTTCGAAACGTAGATCTGGATCCGGCCGGAGCCGTCCTGGAGCGTCGCGAAGCTCGCCTTGCCCATGACGCGCTTGAGCATCATGCGCCCGGCGACGGACACCCGGGCGGGCGCTTTCTCGAGCTCTTCCTTCGTCCGGGCATGGTGCTCGTTCTGAAGCGACCCCGCCCGATGCTCCCTGCGGAAATCGTTCGGAAACGCGACTCCCTTCGCGCGCAGAGCCTTCAGCTTCTCGCGCCGCTCGTCGATCAGCCTGTTTTCTTCTTCCATCGCTAGACTCCCTGCTTGAGACTCGCGGTGATGAAGTCGTCGAGATCGCCGTCGAGCACCGCCTGCGTGGCGCCCTTCTCGACGCCGGTGCGAAGGTCCTTGATGCGCGACTGGTCGAGGACGTACGAGCGGATCTGGTGGCCCCACTCGATGTCGGTCTTCGCGGCCTCGAGCCTGGACTGCTCCGCGGTGCGCTTGCGCAGCTCCAGCTCGTACAGGCGCGACTTCAGCATCGCCATGCACTCGGCGCGGTTGCGGTGCTGGGAGCGGTCGTTCTGGCTCTGCACCACGATCCCGGTCGGCAGGTGCGTGATCCGGACCGCCGACTCGGTCTTGTTGACGTGCTGGCCGCCTGCGCCCGAGGCGCGGTAGACGTCGATGCGAAGATCGGCGGGGTTCACGGCGATCTCGATCGACTCGTCGATCTCGGGGTAGACGAACACCGCGGCGAACGAGGTGTGGCGCCGCGCGTTCGCGTCGAAGGGAGACTTGCGCACCAGGCGGTGCACGCCCGACTCGGTGCGCAGGTGCCCGTAGGCGTATTCGCCCGTCACCTTGAGCGTGGCGCTCTTGATCCCCGCGACCTCGGCCTCGGTGCGCTCGAGCACTTCGGCACTGAAGCGCTTGCGGTCGCAGTACTTGAGGTACATGCGTTCGAGCATCGCCGCCCAGTCCTGCGCTTCGGTGCCGCCCGAGCCCGCCTGGATGTCGACGAAGCAGTTGTTCGCATCGAGCGGATTGGAGAACATGCGGCGGAACTCGAGCGCCGCGACGTCCCTCTCGAGCTTGTCGACATCCGCGGCGACCGCCTCGAGCGCCGCGTCGTCGCCTTCCAGGCGCGCCAGCTCGAACAGCTCCGCCGAATCGCCGAGGCCGCCGCTCACGCGCTCGAGCACGAGCACCGTGGCCTCCAGCGCCTTCTTCTCTTTTCCGAGCTCCTGCGCGCGCTGCGGGTTGTCCCACAGGCGCGGGTCTTCCAGCTCGCGGTTCAGCGCCTCGAGGCGGGCCTTCTTCGCCTCGAAGTCAAAGATACCTCCGCAGCTCGGCGGCGCGCGTCTGCAGCCCGGCGAGCGTGGAGGCGATCAGGTTGACGCGTTCGGGTTCCATGCGCGGGAAAAATGGGCGGATTATACGCAGGTCCGCGCCCTCGGCGCGAGCTGACGCTCGGTCAGTCTGTCGTCGCGTCGCGCCCGCGCGGCGAACCGGGCGCACATCGGGCCGCCCTCCGGGAACCCGATCAGAGCCGTGCGCTTCGAGCTCGCTTCGCGAGGTGATCGAGGAACCGCGCGATGAACTTCTAGACGCGTTTCCCGGAATAGTCTTCGGCGATCTTGTCCTCGAAGAAGCTGGTCGGGTTCGGCGCCGCCATGAAGCGGCGGTAAACCTCGGGATAGACGCGCGTGTACTGCCAGACCTGGCCGTTCGCCATCTCGACCTCGAGCGTCATCGATTTCTCGTCGTAGCCCACCGCGCGGATCTTCGACGAATTGACCCGCTTTCGTTCCATCACGCTTTGCTCACCTGGATCTTCTCGCCGGACCGGATGCTTCCCAGCGCTTTCGAATCCCCCAGAACCTTGCCCAGCACGTTGCACTTCGAGACCAGCTTCGGCTTGCCGTCCCTGCCGGAAACCGGCGTGCGGCCGTAGGGCAGGGCGACCGAGGAGCCCTCGACCCAGAAGCACGCGGTGCCTGGCTCGACCACCTGGCGCGCCTCGGGCTCGAGATCCGCGCTCACCGGCGCCTCGAAATACACCTCCTCGCCCCAGGTCTGCGCGACCGACTCGAACGGGACGGCTTCGAGCAGCGCGCGCGCCGTGGGCGTGTCGTCGAGCGCCACGACGAATGCGCGGCCCGCGGCCTCGATCCTGAGCTTCATTTCGCGGCCACGGCGCGCCAGGGCTCGCTCACGCCGCGCGTCTCGGCGGTGCCCTCGATCGCGTTGCCCGCGATTCTCCCGGTGAACACCGTGGGCCGTCCCGGCAGCTTGAAGGTCAGGATCTCGCCCTTCAGCTTCGCATCCTCGAGCGGGAGGCTCCGGCCCTCCAGGCGCGCCGAGCCCGAGACGCGCGTCACCTGCTGCGTGAGCTCGAGGCGCATCGGGCTCCGGCCCACGCGCGCCGGCACCGTGGCGCTCCAGTGGCCGGCGACCTTCGCCGGCACCACGTAGAGGTAGATCAGCGTGGTCGTGACCCCCGAAATCGCAACCTTGTCCTCGAGGTCCATCTGCACGTACTTCTCGGGAATCCAGCCGGCGAGCGGGTAGTCGTGCGAGAGCACGCGCGTGCCGGGGCGCAGCTCCGCGAGAAGCTTGTCCTTCAGCATGTTCACCGTGTGCGGCAGCAGGTACATGGTGAGCACGGTCGCGCGCGAGATGTCGGTCTTGAACAGGTCCTGGTTGACGAACCTGACGCGGTCCGCGACGCCCTCCCTGCTCGCCGCCTCGTTCGAGAGCGCGACGAGCTTTTCCTGGATCTCCACGCCGAAGCCGCTCGCGCCGAAGACTTTCGCGGCGGTGAGCACGATGCGGCCGTCACCCGAGCCGAGGTCGACCACGAAGTCCTTCGGCCCGACCTCGGCGAGCTTGAGCATGTCGGCGACCACGCTCTGCGGCGAGGGCACGTAGGGCCCGGCGTTGACGGTGCGTTCCTCCGCGAACGCGCCGGACGAGAGCAGTGCGGCGCAGAGCAGCGTGAGCAGGGTTTTCATGATGGGCGCACTGTAACGCATACCCGGGTACGCCGGAAGGGAACTGCCGGGGCGCTCCGCTTGTCAGACGCGCACGACAGGAAATCTGAAGGAGATGCAGATGAAGCTCAAAGCTGCAGCGACCGTGCTCGTCGCCGCAAGCCTCGCCGCGGCCGGCGCGTATCTCGCGCGGCAGGATATCTTCGTCCGGCTGCAGGAGGTGCACGCCGCCGCACCGGCCGCGGTCCCGGCTGCGCCCGCGGCGACGCTGCCGGACTTCGCGGGGATCGTCCAGCAGTACGGTCCCGCGGTTGTGAACCTCTCCGCCTCGGGAACGCGCGAGGCCGGTTTGGGCGAATTTCCTTTTCCGTTCGCGCTTCCGCGCGAGATGCCCGTCCAGGGCCAGGGCTCGGGCTTCATCGTGAGCCCGGACGGCGTGGTCCTCACCAACGCGCATGTGGTGCGGGATGCGTCGGAGGTCACCGTCAAGCTCACCGACCGGCGCGAGTTCCGCGCCAGGGTCCTCGGCATCGACCCGGCCACCGACGTCGCGGTGCTCCGGGTCGACGCGAAGGGCCTGCCCGCGGTGCGCCTGGGCGATCCGGCGCGCGTGCGCGTCGGCGACTGGGTGGTCGCGATCGGCTCGCCGTTCGGCTTCGAGAACAGCGTCACCGCGGGGATCGTGTCCGCGAAGGGCCGGTCGCTGCCCGGCGAGAACTTCGTGCCGTTCATCCAGACCGACGTCGCGGTGAACCCGGGCAATTCCGGCGGGCCGCTCTTCAACCTGCAGGGCGAGGTGGTCGGGATCAACTCGCAGATCTACAGCCGCTCGGGCGGCTACCAGGGCCTTTCGTTCGCGATCCCGATCGACGTCGCGCTGCGCGTCAAGGACCAGATCGTCGCCACCGGGCGCGCGAGGCACGCGCGGCTCGGCGTCTCGGTGCAGCAGGTGAACCAGGCGCTCGCCGAATCGTTCGGCCTGAAGCGCGCGCAGGGCGCGCTCGTGTCGCAGGTGCAGCCCGGGAGCGCGGCGGCGCGCGCGGGCCTGCGCGCCGGCGACGTCGTCCTCAAGTACAACGGCAGGACGGTCGACGCCGCGAGCGACCTCTCCGCCGCGGTAGGCCTTGCCGTGCCCGGCGACAGGGCGACGCTGGAAGTGTGGCGCGACGGCGCCGCGCGCGAGATCGTCGCCACGCTCGGCGAGGCGAACGAGAAGGCAGAGCCGCGCGCATCGGGCGCGCCGCCCGAGAAAGGGCGCCTGGGGCTCGCGATCCGGCCGCTCACGCCGCAGGAGCGGCGCGAGGCCGAGGTGCCTGGCGGGGGGCTGCTGGTCGAAGGCGTCGACGGTCCCGCGGCGCGCGCCGGGCTGCAGCCGGGCGACATCGTGCTGTCGGCGAACGGCAAGCCGGTGAAGAGCGTGGACGACCTGCGCGCGGCGGTGAAATCCGCCAGGAGCGTGGCGCTGCTCGTGCAGCGCGACGGCGAGCGGATCTTCGTTCCCGTGACGGCGGGATAGGAAGCTGCCGTCGTACCCGCGAAAGCGGGAACCTAGGTTTCCACGTGCTCGATGGCGAGCTGCACCGACTTGAGCCCGCCGAACTCGTTCACCGACAGCCGGTAGGCGGCCCGGATCTCGCGCGGCAGCGGCTCGAGCGCGTTGAAGCGCATCGCCTCGATCCTGCGCCCGTCCTTGGCGAGGCGCAGTTTCAGGTGGCGCTCGCCAACCACGCGCTGCGACTCCACCGCGAAGCGGTCGCAAAAGAGCGGCGGCGGAAACCCCTGGCCCCAGATTCCCGATTCCAGCATCTGCGCCACCTCCAGCGTCTGGTAGCCGGTTTCGAGCTCGCCGTCGGTCTCCACGATGCGAAGGCGCTTGTCTTCGGGAAGCATCTCCGCGGCGGCGGCCTCGAACAGCGCGCCAAAGCGCGCGAGGTCGGCCTCGCGGATCGTGAGGCCCGCGGCCTGCGCGTGCCCGCCGAAGCGAAGGATGAGCCCCGGCGCGCGCTTGGCCACGAGATCGAGGCAGTCGCGCAGGTGCAGCCCGGGGACCGAGCGGCCGGAGCCTCGAAGCTCTCCCGAAGGGCTCTTCGCGAAGCAAACGGTCGCGCGATTCGTGCGCTCGCGCACCCGCGAGGCGAGGATGCCGACCACGCCCTGGTGCCAGCCGGGCTCGAAGAGCGAGAGCGCCGCGCCCGGCGGCTCGGCCAGACGTTCCAGGATCGCATTCGCCTCCTCGAGCATCCCGGATTCGATGCGGCGGCGCTCGCGGTTGAGGCGGTCGAGCTCCTGCGCGGCGTTCGCGGCGCGCGCCTCGTCGTCGGTCACGAGGCACTCGATGCCGAGGCTCATGTCGGCGAGCCGTCCGGCAGCGTTGAGGCGCGGCCCGAGCACGAACCCGAGATCGAAGCAGCTCGCCGCCGCCGGAAACCTCCCCGCGGCGCGCAGCAGCGCCGCAAGCCCGGGGCGCGCGGGCGCCGCGCGCAGGCGCTTGAGGCCCTGCGAAACGAGGATCCGGTTGTTCGCATCCAGCGGCACGACGTCCGCCACCGTGCCGAGCGCTACCAGGTCCGCGAGCGCGGCGAGATTGGGTTCGGGGCGGTCCTTGAAATGGTTTCTTTCCCTGAGCGTCTTTCTCAGGGCCATCATCACGTAAAACATGACCCCGACCCCGGCGAGCGCCTTCGAAGCGAACCCGCATCCCGGCTGGTTCGGATTGACGATGCAGTCGGCCTGGGGCAGCGCCTCGCCCGGGAGGTGGTGGTCGGTGATCAGCGTCGCGACGCCGAGCGCGCGCGCGCGCGCCACGCCCTCCACGCTCGCGATGCCGTTGTCCACCGTGATCAGCAGGTCGGGCGCGCGCTTCGCGGCGAGATCCACGAGCTCGGGCGTCAGCCCGTAGCCAAGCTCGAAGCGGTTCGGAACCAGGTAATCGACCTCGGCGCCGAATGCGCGCAGCGCGCGCACGCCCACCGCGCACGCGGTGGCGCCGTCGGCGTCGTAGTCGGCCACGATCAGCAGACGTTTTCGCTTCTGGATGCAATCGGCCAGCAGGGCCGCGGCTCGTTCCGCTCCGAGGAGAGACTCGGGGCTCAACAGATTCGAAAACCCCTGCTCCAGCTCGTCCCGGGAACGAATGCGACGGCCCGCGTAAACCCGCGCAAGGACCGGGTGCACCCCGGCGCGCAGCAACGCCTGGCGGTCGGGCTCGGCGTAGGGGCGGGTGACGATCCTCATGCCGGTGCCGCGAGCGGCCGCACGCGCCGCCAGAACCGACGCAGGTCGCCGCGGATCGTCTCGCAGGCAAGGCCGGCGTCCGGCACGCGCACCGTGACCATCCCGATCCGGCCGGACCGGAGCGCCTCAAGCAGGGGCTCGAACCAGTTCCTATCGATTTCTTCGACGAGACGGCCATGAAGATGCGCGTTTCCCGTCGAATGCACCGCGCGCAGTCCGTCCAGCAGCACCAGGTGCCTGCCTTCCCCGGGGGCGCGCTCGAGCCACTCGCGCGCGCCCGCGGGAAGCGCGCGGCGGCGCATGCCCGCGAGCTGCGCGAGACCCGCGGCCACCGGGTCGTCGGCGCTCACCGAGTGCCAGGGCCCGCGCGCGCCGGCCGGAAGCGGGCCCGCTCCCCAGAGCCACAGGCTGTTCACTTCGATTTCGCGCGCCTGGTTCGCCGGATGCGCGTGAAGCGCCATCTGGATCTCGTTCAGCAGCGCGCACCAGCCCGCCTGCGGCAGATGCCGCGCCACGCTTTGCCCCGCGATCTCGAGCGGCGGCGGCGCACCGAGCGCTTCGGCTCGCGCGAGGCGCGCGCACCAGCGCTCCGGGTGCATCGGAAAGAACGCGATCCGCTCGCCGAAGTGCTCGTTCAGCGCCGCCGCGAGCGCCTCGGCCTCGGCGCGCGTCACTCCGAAGGCGGCGCCGCCCGGCACGAGCGCGAGCCCGTCCCGCTCCACGCGCAGGTGGACCGGGTCCGCGCGCACCCAGAAGTCCGTTCCCGGCGCGCCGCCTTCCCCGAGCACCGTGAGCGCTCCGGCCGGAAGTTCGGGTGCGTCGAGGTGGAATGCCTGCCGCAGCCATTCTTCCACCGCCGCCAGATCCTCGTGCAACACCCGCCCCCTCGCGAAAAGCAGCTCCAGCGACGGCATGCGCGGCATTTCGCGCGCCGCCAGGAGCGCCGGCACCACGAGCTCGCAGTGCATCAGCCTAGCTCCACGATGCGCACGCCGCGCCGCGCCAGGTGGCGCGCGAGCACCCGGTAGCGGTCGGGATCGAACCGTGGCGCGCGCGCGCCGGCCCGGATCTCGCCGATCTCCCAGTCGGAGCGCGCGGTGCCGAGCCAGCACCAGTGATCGATCACGTGAGCCTCGGTCGATTCGCGAGCCGCGTCCTGCTCGATCACCGCGATCGCGCCGCGCCACGGCCAGGCGAGCGCAGGCAGGCGCGCGATCGCCGCCGCCGCGCGCGCCGCATGGGCGCGGCGCGACTCGAGCCCGGCACAAGCGCCGTCGCAGCGGCGGACCTGGCGACGGAAACATCCCCCGTCCCTGGATTTCTCGAACCCCAGCACCTGAAGGCAAAGGCGGTGCTCGTCCGCGATTCGGCGCAGCGCTTCGAGCGCTGCGCGCCGCGAGCGGAACAGGCCGTGCAGGCGGGAGAGCGCGCCGGGCGAGACTTCTTCGAGCGAGACCAGCTTCAATTCATCCGTTTCGAACAAAAACCCGATCGCCTCCCCGGAGTGCCGCAGCTTGCGGTTGTACGCAGGCTGGAGCTGCCGGATGCGCTCCTGCTCGAGGAGCAGCGCGCCGAGCTCGCCCGCGGTGCGGCTCCACTCCACCGAGCGCGTCTCGCGCGCGAGGCTCGCTTCGCGCGGCGAGCGCAGGCTCGCCGAAAAATGCTGCAGCACGCGCGAGCGCATCGCGACGCTCTTGCCCACGTAGAGCGGCGCGCCCGCCTCGCCGTAAAGCGTGTACACGCCCGGCGTGTCGGGTATCGCGTCGATCGCGGCACGCTCGAGCGCAGGCGGGAGCGAGGGCGCTCGCGCGATGCCGCGCGCGGCTTGCGCCACGGCACCCTCGCCGTGCTCTTCGCGCGCGATCCGCAGGAACTGCCACACCGCGCGCGCATCGCCGAGCGCCCGGTGGCGCGCATCGCACGCGAGGCCGTGGCGCGCGATGAGGCTGTCGAGGTTGTGGCGCGCGTGCCCGGGGTAGAGGCGCCGCGAGAGCTTGACCGTGCACAGCGTTTTCGCCTCGTACGCGATTCCGGCGCGCTCGAACTCGCGCCGCAGGAAGCCGTAGTCGAAGCGCGCGTTGTGCGCCACCAGCACCCGGCCCCCGAGGCGCTCGGCGATTCCCGGCGCGAGGTCCGCGAACGCCGGCGCATCCGCGACCATCGCGTCGCTGATCCCGGTGAGCGCCTGGATCGCGGGCGGGATCGCCGTGCCGGGATTGACGAGCGTGGACCACTCGGCGGCAACTTCGCCCGCGTCCACCTCGATCACCGCGATCTCGGTGACGCGGTCGTGGAGCGGGTGAGCGCCCGTGGTCTCGAGGTCCACGATCGCAAGGGGCGCATCGAGCAGTTTCAATGAAGTTGGCCGAAAAGGTCATCCCCGCGCAAGCGGGGATCCAGGCGGTGTATATATGCCCAGTAACGGCACTTTACCGCAAACCGCGGCGCTCATCCGCTGTTCCGCAGCCCCGCCGAGACGCCGTTGATCGTGAGGTGGATCGCGCGCTTCAGCCGCTCGTCGGTGTCCCCGGCACGGTAGCGCCGGATCAGCTCCACCTGCAGGTGGTTGAGCGGATCGAGGTACGGAAACCGGTTGCGTATCGAGCGCGCGAGCGTCGGATTGTCCGCGAGGAGCTCCCCGGTCCCGGTGATCGCGGCAAGCCATTTGCGCGCGAGGTGCCACTCGCGTTCGATTTTCGAGAACACGGCGTTCCGGATTTCGGCGTCGGGGACGAGCTCGGCGTAGCGCGAGGCGATTCCGAGGTCGGTCTTCGCGAGCACCATGTCGAGGTTGGAGAGCACCGAGCGGAAGAACGGCCAGCGCGCGTGCATCGCCGAGAGCGCCGCCGCGCGCGCCGGATCGCGCCCGGCCCAGCGTTCCACCGCGGCGCCGAATCCGTACCAGCCCGGGATCATGAGCCGGCTCTGGCTCCAGCCGAACACCCAGGGGATCGCGCGCAGGTCTTCCAGCCGGCCGCCGGGCTTGCGGGAGGCGGGGCGGCTGCCGATGTTGAGCTCGGCAATCTCGCCGATCGGCGTGGCGGCGCGGAAGTACGTCATGAATTCCGGCGCGTCCACCAGCTCGCGATAGGCGTCGTAGGCGTGGCGCGCGAGCGCCTCCATCGCATCGAGATCGTCGAGCGCGAGAGGTCCTTCGTGCGCCGCGAGGCTCGCTTCCAGGGCCCCGGCGGCGAGCGTCTCGAGGTTGCGCCGCCCGGTCTCGGGGTCGGCGTACTTGCTCGCGATCACCTCGCCCTGCTCGGTGAGCCGCAGCGCCCCGTCCACGCTGCCCTCGGGCTGCGCGAGGATTGCCTCGTAAGAGGGTCCGCCGCCGCGGCCGATCGTCCCGCCGCGGCCGTGAAAAAGCCTCAGCCGCACCCCGTGCGCTCGGCACACGCGCATGAGCTCGCGCGTAGCCTTGTACAGCGCCCAGCTGGAGGCGAGATAACCGCCGTCCTTGTTCGAATCCGAGTACCCGAGCATGACCTCCTGCGCGTCGCCGCGCAGCCGCACCCAGCCCCGGTAGACCGGAAGCGAGAGCGCTTCGTCCACGATCTCGCCGCAGCGCTCCAGGTCCGCGATCGACTCGAAGAGCGGGATGACGTCGAGCTTCAGGGCGCCGGGCACGAGCAGCCCCGCCTCGCGCAACAGCACGCCCGCTTCCAGCAGGTCCGACACCGACTGGCAGCGCGAGATGATCGCGTGCTCGATCGCGCGCGCACCGAACCGCTGCTGCGCGCGCGCCGCGGCCTCGAACACGGCGAGCTCGGCGGCGACGCGCGGCGAATACTCGAGGTGGGGCGACCGGAGCGGCCGCGGGCCCTCGAGTTCGGTTGCGAGCAGCCGCACGCGCCGGGCTTCCGGAAGCGCCGCATAGTCGGGCGCCACGCCCGCGCGCGCGAGCAGCTCCGCCACCACCGCCTCATGCTCCTCGGAGCTTTGTCGCAGGTCGATCGCGGCGAGATGAAACCCGAACACGCCCGCCTGGCGCCGCAGCATCGCGAGCCGCCCGTCCGCGAGAAGGCCCGCGCCCTGTGCGCGCAGCCCGCGGTCGAGCACGTCGAGCTCGGCCGCGAATTCGGCGTCGCTCGCGTACGGCGGTCGCGAGGCGAGCGGCGGCACCGCGGGCCGCGCGCCCGAGAGCTTTTCGAGCGTCGCCGCGAGCCGCGCGTAGATCCCGGACACCGCGCGCCGATAGGGCTCGTCGCGGCGGTAGGGCGATTCGTCGCCCGAGGCGGCCGCGAGCGCGATCACCTCGGGCGGCGCGGCCCTGATGCGCGTGGAGAGCGCGAGCTCTTTTCCGAGCTGGTTCGTCTCCTCGAGATAGTGCGTGAGCGCAAGCCGCGCCTGCTGCGCGAGCGCCGTCTCGAGCATCGCGGCCGAGACGAAGGGGTTCCCGTCGCGGTCGCCGCCGATCCAGGTTCCCACCGTGAGAAAGGGCGGCAGCGACGGCGGCGCCGCAAGATCGAGGCGCGCCGCGAGCGCGGTCTCGATCTCGGCGTACAGGCGCGGCAGCTCGGGCAGGAACGTGAGGCGGAAGTAGTTGAGCGCGTTCGCGATCTCGTCGGCGACCGCGAGGCGCGAGAGCCGCAGCATCGCGGTGAGCCAGAGCTGCAGCATCTGGCGCCGGAGCGCCGCTTCGCGCGCCGCGGGGTCCGAATGGGAGGCGAGCAGCCGCGCGATCTCGCGCTCGGCATCGAGAACCGACTGGCGCTGCACCTCGGTGGGGTGCGCGGTGAGCACCGGGCTCACGCGCGCGCGCGAGAACCACCCGAGGATGCGCTCCGCGGACACGCCCGCGCGCTGCGCGCGCTCGAGCGCGTGTGAGAAGCTGCCGGCGCGCCGGGGCGAGCCGGCGCGCGCGTGCTCGCGCCGGCGCCGGTTCTGGTGCACGTCTTCCGCGATGTTGAGCAGGTGCGAGAAATAGCTGAACGCGCGCACCACGTGCAGCGTCAGGTCGATCGGAAGGGCGTTGAGCTGGCGCTCGAGCTCGGCCTTGATCTCGGGCGCATTGGCCGTCGCGCCGGGTTCGGACTCCGAGCGCCGGAAGCGCACCGCGGTCTGGCGGATGCGCTCCACCGTCTCGAACGCCGCCTCCCCCGCCTGGTCACGGATTACCTCTCCGAGCAGCCGCCCGAGCAGGCGCCGGTCCTCGCGCAGCAGGTGCTCTTTCGCCTCGGCGGATTGCGGGGTCTGCGGGTCCACGGCGCGATTCTATCCGGCGTGCCCCGCCGGTCGTCCCCGCAGTTCCGGCCTTTCGTTGCCGCGAAAGCGGGGACCCGTCAGGAGTCAGATGTCCGGTGAGGCGGTGGCGATCCAGCCCTCGACCGGATCGACGCCTTTCGGCAGCCCGCGATTCGGCATTCGCGCCGCCTCCGCCGCCTGCACCGCGCACAGCAGCGCGTCGAGCGAATCGCCGCTGGGATCATCGATCAGTCGTTTCTTCAGCTTCGGGCCGATCCGCGCATCAAGGGCGGAAACGATCTTTCGTCTCGCCCGCTTCCGGTCGTCGGTCTGCCTTGAGGGCGCGTCGTTCTTGTAGGACGCGCGTCCGACGATCGATCGCGCGAGAAGCCCCGGATAGGCCTCCAGCGCCACGCGCTTCGGATCGCCGCGATGCAGGCCCGGAATGTCCACGCCGGAACGCAGCAGTCGCGGCGTGCCCTCGAAGAACATGAGCGCGACCGGCGGGTTGACGAGCTTCATCGGGCTCGACGATCCGGCCGGGATGTCGGTGGCCCGGTGCGCGTATTTTCTGCCTTCGGGCCTTCGGGTTCTGTAGCCGTCGATCGCCTCCCGGAATTCGAGCCGGGAAAACCGGCCGCAATGCCGGACCAGCTCGTCCCATTTCCCCGGCCAGCGCAGATCGGTCACCAGCTCGCGCGGCAGCCCGAAGGGGAAGTCGAACCCGCCGATCCACGGGCCGGGGCGGCGAAGGAAGGCTTCGAACGACGGGAAATCGCAAAGCTCTTCGAGAGAAACGATTCGAAGCACCCGTCCTTCGAGCGTTCCCTGCGCTACCGTGATCGCCTTCGCGCGCCGCGGCGCGGAGGTGAAGTCGACGCCGAAGATTTTCACGGCGCTCCCCGTCCGGGCGCGGCGTGGAACGCGGGCGCCGCCGCCATGAGAAACTCGAGCATGGGCCGGATTCTCTCATCGGCACTGCTCCTGTCCGTTGCCGCCTGTGCCCCGATGCAGTGGGTGAAGGCCGGTGGCGACGCCGCGCTGCTCGAAAAGGACCTCGCGGAGTGCGGGCGCGAGGCCTGGCTGGAGGCCTACAGCCGCAACGTGTTCACCGGGCCTGCGGCGCCCGCCGTGATCCGCGACGCGCAGGGGCGTCTGGCGACGATCAACCCGTACGGCCCGCTCTCGGACCCGTTCTTCCTCGAATCCCGGCTCGCCGAGCGCTGCATGCGCATGCGCGGCTGGCGCCTGGAACCGGTCACCCCGAAGAACTAGCGGCGCGCAGGTCCGCCGCCGACAGGTTCACCGTCCGCCCGAGCCCCGCGACGAAGCGCGCGTCGCGCGGCGCGAAGCGCCAGAAAGCGAAGTCTGCGAGCCCGAAGGTGACCGCGGATTCCGGGAAACGTCGCAGCCAGTCTTCCTTCAGGGTCGAAGAAGATTCATCGAACTTCAAGACTTCACCCCTCATCGTCACCCGCATCAGCGTCTGCGGATCGGGCCGCCCGTCGTCCGTCTCGATGATCGCGAGCGACGCGCGGGGCTCGCGCGCGAGGTCCTGGGTGTGCCAGGCGAGTCGCGACATCCGGAGGTAGAACGCCGAGAAGTCCTCCGCCGGGAGGATCGCGACCATGGACACGTTGGGCGCGCCGTCGCGCAGCGTTCCGAGCGCCGCCACGCGCGCGCCGCGCACCAGGCGCGCGAGGAGGACCGATTCTTCGGCGTCCATGCACGCCATTCTAGTATCGAGTATCCTGCGCGAGCCGTGCGCTACGAGCTCCTGGTCGGCCTGCGCTACACGCGCGCCAAGCGCCGCAACCACTTCATCAGCTTCATCTCGCTCACCTCGATGGCGGGTATCGCGCTCGGGGTGGCGGCGCTGATCGTGGTGCTCTCGGTGATGAACGGGTTCCAGAAGGAGCTGCGCGCGCGCATCCTCGGGGTGGCCTCGCACGTGCAGCTTGTTGGCGCGGGAAACCGCCTCACGGACTGGCCGAAGGTGGCCGGGATCGCCAGGCACCACCCGCGCGTGCAGGCCGCGGCGCCGTTCGTGCACGCGCAGGCGATGCTCTCCGCCGGCCAGGCGGTGCGCGGCGCGATCGTGCGCGGCGTGCTGCCGGAGGACGAGGATCGCGTGGCCGAGATCGGGCGCCAGATGCGCGCCGGAAAGCTCGGGGCACTGAAGGCCGGCGCGTTCAACATCGTGCTCGGCTCCGAGCTCGCGCGCGCGCTCGGCGTCATGCCCGGCGACAGGATCGCGCTCATCGCGCCGCAGGGCACGGTGACCCCGGCGGGCGTCATTCCGCGTCTCAAGCAGTTCACCGTGGCGGGCATCTTCGAGGTCGGGATGTTCGAGTACGACTCCGGCCTCGCGCTCGTGCACCTGGAGGACGCGCAGAAGCTCTACCAGATGGGGGACGCGGTCTCGGGCGTGCGCCTCAAGCTCGACGACCTCTTCGCCGCGCGCACCGTGGCGCGGGAGCTGATGGCGAAGCTCGGCGCGGACGTGTTCGCCTCGGACTGGACGCGAAGCCACGCGAATTTCTTCCGCGCGGTGGAGATCGAAAAGCGCGTCATGTTCCTGATCCTCATGCTGATCGTCGCGGTGGCGGCGTTCAACATCGTCTCGACGCTGGTGATGCTCGTCACCGACAAGCAGGCCGACATCGCGATCCTGAGGACGCTCGGCGCCTCGCCCGCGTCCATCGTCCAGATCTTCATGATCCAGGGCTCCGTCATCGGCGTGATCGGAACGCTCATCGGCGTCGTGGGCGGCGTGCTGCTCGCGTTGAACGTCGCCACCGTGGTGCCCTTCGTCGAGAACCTGCTCGGCTTCAAGTTCCTCGCGAAGGACGTGTACTACATCTCCGACCTCCCGTCGGAGGTTCTGACCGGCGACGTCACCACCATCGGTCTGGTGTCGCTCGTGCTCTCGTTCCTCGCCACGCTCTACCCGAGCTGGCGCGCCTCGCGCGTCAACCCCGCGGAGGCGCTGCGCTATGAATGACGCGGTGATCGGCTGCCGGGGTCTCAAGAAGACTTACATCGGCCCCGCGCCCGTGCCCGTGCTCCTCGGCATCGACCTCGAGGTGCGCGCCGCCGAGCGCATCGCGATCGTGGGCAAGTCCGGTTCCGGCAAGTCGACGCTCCTTCATCTGCTGGGAGGTCTTGACTCTCCGAGCGCCGGTGAAGTGAGGGTTTCCGGAAAAGCCCTGCAAACCCTGTCCGAGGCCGAGCGCGGACGCATCCGCAACGCGACCCTCGGCTTCGTCTACCAGTTCCACCACCTGCTGCCCGAGTTCAGCGCGATCGAGAACGTGGCGATGCCGCTCCTCATCCGCCGCATGGAGCCAAGCGAAGCTCTCTCGCGCGCGAAGCGCGTGCTGGAAGAAGTCGGCCTCGGCCACCGCCTCGAGCACCAGCCCGGCGAATTGTCCGGCGGCGAGCGCCAGCGCTGCGCCTTCGCGCGGGCGCTGGTCACCGAGCCCGCGTGCGTGCTTGCCGACGAGCCCACCGGCAACCTCGACACCCACACCGCGGACGAGGTGTTCGACGCCATGGTGCGCCTCTCCGAATCCCACCGCACCGCCTTCGTCATCGTCACCCACGACGCCGCCATCGCCTCTCGCGCCGCCCGCGTGCTCGAGCTTCGCGACGGGGTGCTGCATCCCGTGCCCGGCAGGTCCTAGCCTCTGCCGGTATATGCTTTCCGCGGCCGCGCCTTGCGGCCTAATTCAGGTCATGCGGCTTGGAAACCTCCGCTGCCAAGCTGGCACAATCGCGCGATGGACTTCGAGATTCTTGGTGAATTCACCGTTCTCGAAACTATCGCCTCCGGTCGCGGTATTCGCTCAGGCGTTTGCTGCGGGGCTATGGCAAGGGCTGCTGGCGGGAGATGAAAGGCTCAGCCCGGATTCGGTTGCGAAATGGAGATGTGCGATTCGACAAGATCTACCGCGTCGTGCCGGACGACGAAGCTGCCGCAGACGGCGATATCCGAGTGATTGATGAAAGCGGCGAGGACTACCTCTACTCTGCTGACCGCTTTGACACGGACGTGTAAAGGAGCAGACTCGCTTGACCCATACGGTTGGAATCTATCTCTTTGACGAGGTGGAAGTGCTCGACTTTGCGGGCCCCTTTGAAGTGTTCTCGACCGCCTCGAGGGTCAAACTGCGCCTGGAACCTCGCGCTCCGATCCCATTCGAGGTCTTCACGATTGCCGACTCCAGACGCATCGTCAGGGCCCGCGGAGGATTGCAGGTACAGCCACAGTTTGAAATCGCGCATCATCCCCTTATCGATGTGCTCGTCATCCCCGGCGGCGTCGTTGCGGCCGAACTGCAGCGGGAAAACATCATCGCCTGGATTGCACGAGCAGCCGCCACCGCAAAAATTACCGCTTCAGTCTGTACCGGCGCTTTTCTCTTGGGCCAGGCCGGGTTGCTCCACGGCAGGGGCGCAACTACACATTGGGAGGATATCGCCGACTTGCGCACCATGTTCCCTGCCATCCATGTTCAGGCAGAGACACGATGGGTAGATGCGAATCAGGTAGTCACATCGGCGGGCATCTCGGCCGGCATCGACATGAGTCTTCACCTTGTTGCACGTCTTGAAAACGACGACTTGGCCGTCAGAACCGCGCGACAAATGGAGTTCGAATGGCAGCGCTCGTACGCCGCATAGGCAGCCCGGCAACGGCGTCCGGCGGATCGGCTTCGCCTTGGACGCCGAACCGTTCGGCCCAATGAGGTATCGCCTTTGTGTGATCCGGCATCGAGACAGCCCTTGCTGCCGGGAGTCCCTGCGCTTGCGGCTTCGGTACTCGTCGCGTGTAGCGCGAGCACGTAGAAACTCGATGCGGCGCCAATCCATGACGGCCCCGTATTTCGGCTGAAGCTTGTTCGATACCACGAAAATCCTCCTTTCCATTGCACCGGGGAAGTCTTTCGGGTCCAATATGCGTCTGGACGGACCCGAAACTCACCCGCAAACCCGGACTCTACAAAGCAACGACTGGCACTCCTGAAGGGAGCAGGTCAAGGGAACCATGATGCTTCGAGGCAGCTGCCTCTGCGGAGGGGTGCGATACGAGGTCACCGGGCCGCTGCGCGGCGCGCTCAACTGCCATTGCTCGATGTGCCGCAAGGCGCACGGTGCGGCGTTTCGCAGTCGCGCGAGCGTGAAGGCAAGCGACTTTCGCTGGGCGCAAGGGGCGGAGCTCGTCACGTTCTACGAGTCTTCGCCGGGCACGCACCGCGGATTCTGCCGCGTGTGCGGCTCGCCGCTGCTCAGCCGCTTCGATTTCGAGCCGTCCTGGTACGGCCTGCCGCTCGGCGCGCTGGACGACGATCCGGGAGTGAAGCCGAAACGGCACGTGTTCGTAGCGTACAAGGCGCCGTGGCACGACATCACGGACGGCCTGCCGCAGTTCCCGGAGCTGCCCCCCAAATGAGCGCCGCGGCGTTCCCGATCGAAGGCGGCTGCGACTGCCGCGCGGTGCGCTATCGCATGACGGGCGCGCCGATGTTCGTGCATTGCTGCCATTGCCGCTGGTGCCAGCGCGAGTCCGGCGCGGCGTTCGCGCTGAACGCGCTGATCGAGGCCGACCGCGTGGTCCTGCTCGCGGGCGAGCCGGAGGTAGTCGATACGCCCTCGGCGAGCGGCAAGGGGCAGAAGATCGCGCGCTGCCCGAATTGCCGCATCGCCCTGTGGAGCAACTACGCGGGCGCGGGCGAGAGGATGCGCTTCGTGCGCGTGGGCACGCTCGACGACCCGGACCGGTGCCCGCCCGACATTCACATCTATACGTCCACCAAGCAGCCCTGGGTGGTGCTGCCGCCCGGGACGCCCGCGGTGCCGGAGTACTACGACCGCGACAGGTACTGGCCCGCGGCGAGCCTCGAGCGGCGGCGGGCGTTGCTCGGACGCTAGACTCGCCACGGATCTTGAGGACGTTCTCGCCCGCCCCGGCGAGCCTGCGGCCGACGAGGGCGAGCGCGACCGCGAGCCCGAAGACGGGGAGCAGGATGTGCGCAGGGAGCTTGCGCGAGGACACGAACCCGGCTGCGCGCTTCGCGTCCGCCTGCACGCGCAGGCGCCCGGCGCGGCAGCCCGCGGTGAACTCGGCGTGCGTTGGGGCGCTCATCGCTTGGGGTGGCGCCGCGCGCGCCGCTTTCGCGCCCGCGCGCGCCAGGCGAGGATCACGTAGGCGCGCCACCCGAGCTGAACCGCCGCGTAGCCGAGGATCGCAAGGGTCACCGCAAGGGCCGGAAGCCCCAGCGCGAGCGGCTTGCCGAGCGCGAGCATCCAGTCGAGCAGCGCTCGCAGCGACTCGCCCCAGTCCGCCCAGTTCCACTCGAAGGGCTGGATGCCGGCGCGGTCCCGGTTGCCGCCGAGCAGGAGCTTGCCGTACTCGTACGCGATCACGTAGAGCGGCACGATCGTGAAGGGATTGGTGTACAAGGTGACGATCAGCGCCACGGGAATGTTCTTCTTCAGCGGGATCGCGAGCAGGAGCGCCGTGAGCATCTGCAGCGGCCCGGGGACGAGCCCCGAGAACAGCCCGATCGCCACCGCGCCCGCCACCGAGTCGCGGTTGAGGTGCCAGAGGTTCGAGTGCTGCAGCCACGAGCCGAAGCGCACGACCCATTTGTTCGCGCGCACCTGGGCAGCGTCGGGCAGGAACCGGCGGATGAACTTTCTGGGCATCGAAGCGGGCCGTTGCCGCAAGTCTAGCGCGCGCGGCGCTCTGATACACTGCGCGCGCCCGCCATGAAGAAGACGCTCCGGTACGGCGATTTCCTCGGAGTCGTGCGCCTGCGGCAGCGCGCGATCAGCTACAACGACGTCGTGCGCATCGAGCATCCGCCGCGGCGCCCGCGATTGCGCCCGCGCGACGTCTACCGCCTGATCACGCCTTACCTGGCGCCGAAGGCGCTCGAGCAGATGCGCGCGGTGCTGCCGATCGCGCTGTTCCTCGCGGTGTTCCAGCTGCTGGTGCTTCGCGCCGGGGTCGAGGGGCCGCTCGCGATCGCGCTCGGCATCGTCGCGGTGATCGCGGGCCTGATGTGCTTCATGGAAGGGGTGCGGCTGGGTCTCATGCCTTTCGCCGAGAACATCGGCTATCTGCTTCCGCAGCGCGCGCGGCCTTCCACCGTGCTCGTGATCGCGTTTGCGGTCGGGGTGCTCGCGACACTCGCCGAGCCGGCGATCGGCGCCCTCCAGGCCGCGGGCAGCCTCACCGACCCGAAGCGCGCGCCGCTCCTCGCGAAGGTCCTGTCGCAGCACTCGGGCGCGCTCGTGCTCGCGGTCGGCCTGGGGGTGGGCGCGGCGGTGGTGCTCGGGATCCTGCGCGTGATCTACAACCTGCGCCTGAAGACGATCGTGATCGTGACGCTGCTGCCGTGCCTGGGGCTCACCGCGTGGTTCGCCGCGGATCCGCGTCTCGCGCCGGTGCTGGGGCTCGCCTGGGACAGCGGCGCGATCACCACCGGGCCGGTCACGGTGCCGCTCGTTCTCGCGCTCGGCATCGGCGTCGCGAACGCGTCGGGCGAGGAAGACAACCCGCTCTGCGGCTTCGGCATCGTGACGCTGGCTTCGCTCTTTCCCGCGATCGCGGTGATGCTGCTCGTGCTCGGCGTGGCGCCGCAGGACGTTGCTCCCTCCGCGCCCGCGGCCGTCGCGGCGCCGTCCTGGCACGAGCAGACGCCGCAGGCCGAGGCGATCGGCGCGCTGCGCGCGATCCTTCCGCTCACGCTCTTTCTGTGGATCGTGCAGCGGGTGCTGCTCGGCGAGCGATTGAAGGAGGCGCGCTTCGTCGGCTACGGCATCGTCATGGCGGTGCTCGGCATGCTGCTGTTCAACCTGGGGCTCGCCTGGGGCCTCGCGCCGCTCGGAAGCCAGGCCGGAGGGCTGGTGCCGGCGGCATTCAGCGCGCATCCCGGCGCCGCCGGCTCGCCGCTCTACGGTTACGGCGCGGGGATCGCGGTGGCGCTCGCGTTCGCGGCGCTGCTCGGCCTGGGCGCGACGCTGGCGGAGCCCGCGCTGCTTGCGATGGGGATCACGGTGGAGAACCTCACGGACGGCGCGTTCCGGCGAGGCATTCTCGTGTACACCGTGGCGGTGGGCGTGGCGCTCGGCACCGCGCTCGGCGTGGCCAAGATCGCGTTCGGCCTGCCGCTTGCGACGCTGCTGCTTCCGGCTTACGTGATCGCGCTTGCGATGACCGCGGTCTCGAGCGAGGAATACGTCAACCTCGCCTGGGACAGCGCAGGGGTGACCACCGGGCCGGTGACGGTGCCGCTCGTGCTCGCGCTGGGCCTCGGGCTCGGGAAATCGGTCGACGCGGTGGACGGTTTCGGTGTGCTCGCGATGGCCTCGGTCGGCCCGATCGTAACGGTGCTCGCGACGGGACTGTGGATCCGGCTGCGCGAGGCGCGCGAGGCGCGCCGCGCGGCGCTCGCAAGGGAGGCGGCATGAGCACGGCGAAGGGGGAATTCGTGGTGCTGACCGACGCGGTGCTGATCACCTGCATCGTGCAGCGCGGCGCAGCCGACACGGTGATCGAGGCGGCACTCAAGGTCGGGGCGCAGGGCGCGACCGTGTTCTACGCGCGCGGCACGGGCGTGCGCCAGCGCCACCTCGGCGTGCTCGGGGTGACCGTCAACGCGGAGAAAGAGGTGATCTACATCGTCGTGCCCTCGGAGCAGGCCGACCTCATCTTCGAGCGCGTGTTCGTCGCCGGGCAGCTCGACACGCCCGGCATGGGCATGATCTACATGTCGCCGCTCGACAAGATGGCGACCTACGTGCCGCCCGCGGTGGTGGAGCGCTTCCTTGGCGGCTGAGCGCCATAAGCTCATCACCTGCTTCCTCCCGGCCGGGCGCGCGGCCGAGGTGCTCGAGCGGCTGCGCAAGGAGCAGGGGATTTCCAGCACGCTCTACCACCACGCGCGCGGCGTGGGCGTCGGAACGCGGCGCGGGCACGCGCACCTTGCCTCGGAGCGCGAGGTGATTACGGTGCTCGCGCCCGAGGCGCGCGCCGACGAGCTGTTTCGCTTCCTCTACTTCGCGGCAGGGCTCGATGCGCCGAACACCGGCATGGTGTTCATCGAGCGGGTTCTGCGCGCCGCGCCGTTCGTGCTTCCGGAGGTTCCGGAAGCCAGGGAATCGACCCGATAGGCGCTTCAACGTTTCGGCGCGCCGTGCGTTGATGGCGGGATGACCGCCGTTCTCGTCGCCTTCGCCGCGGGCGTGGGCTGGCTTCAGGTTCAGGCCGGGCTGCCGGGGCCCGCATGGGTTGCGGCGCTGCCGTTCCTGGTTCTGGTTCCGTTGCGGGTCAGGTTCCTCGCGATTCCCGCCGCTTTTGCGGCCGGCTTCCTGTGGGCGGCCGGTTACGCGCACTGGAGGCTTGCCGACCGCCTCGCGCCGGAATTGGAGGGCCGGGACCTCGAGGTGGTCGGCGTGGTCGCGAGCCTGCCCGCGGCGGGCGAGCGCGCGCTGCGCTTCGAGCTCGACGTGGAATCCGCGCCCGCCGGGGTTCCGAAGAAGGTGCTGCTGTCGTGGTACCGCAGCCTTTGCGCCGGGGGAGAGGTCCCGATCGAGTGTTACCCCCATGCGGGCGAGCGCTGGCGATTCACCGTGCGCCTGAAGCGCCCGCACGGCAACGTCAACCCGCACGGGTTCGACTACGAGTGCTGGCTCCTCGAGCGGGGAATCGGCGCGACCGGGTACGTGAGGCCGAGGGCGCAGCCGTCGAACCTGGGGATTCGCGGCAGTTTCCTGGACCGGGTCGAGCAAACCCGCGAAATCGTGAGAGACCGCTTCAAGACCCGCCTCGGAGAAACGCCCGCCGCGGGGATCCTCGTCGCGCTCGCGGTAGGCGACCAGCGCTCGATCTCGGCGGAGGAGTGGCGGCTGTTCAACCGCACCGGGGTCACGCACCTGATGTCGATTTCGGGCCTGCATGTGACCATGGTCTCGGGGCTCGCGGCGTGGCTCGCAGGGATTGTGTGGCTGCGGCACCCCCGCCTCGCGCTGCACGTCCCGGCGCGCCGCATCGCGGCGATCGCGGCGATCGGCGCGGCGTTCGGTTACGCTCTCCTTTCCGGCTTCGCGGTTCCGGCGCAGCGCACGTTCTGGATGGTGACCGTGGTTGCGGCTGCGCTCTGGTCCGGGAGCCGCGTCTCGGCGTTCCGCGCCCTGTCGCTCGCGGCGGCGCTGGTGCTCGCGTTCGATCCGTGGGCCGTGCTCGCACCGGGTTTCTGGCTTTCGTTCGGCGCCGTGGGACTGATCTTCTACGTCTTGAACGAGAAACCCGAATCCAGGCCGGTGCAATGGCTCCGCGTGCAGTGGGCGATTACGGTGGGGCTCGCGCCGGCGGCGCTGTTTCTTTTCGCGCAGATCCCGGTGATCGGCCCGCTCGCGAACGCGGTGGCGATCCCGCTCGTCTCGGCGGTGATCACGCCGCTCGCGCTCGGCGCCGCGGTGGTGCCGCTGGATTTCCCGGTGGACGCGGCGGCGTGGCTGATCGGGCGGCTGCTCGAGTTCCTCGAGTGGTGTGCGTCGCTGCCGCTCGCGCTCTGGCAGCAGCACGCGCCCCCCTTGTGGAGCGTGCTCCTCGGTCTCGCGGGGGTCGCGTGGCTGCTCGCGCCGCGCGGCGTTCCCTGGCGCGCGAGCGGTCTCGCGCTGATGCTCCCCGCCGCGGCGCTGCCGGCGCCGGCGCCCGCGCCGGGCGAGGCCTGGATTACGACGCTCGACGCGGGCCAGGGACTCGCGGTGGTGGTGCGAACGGCGAACCGCGCGCTGCTTTACGACGCCGGCCCGCAGCTGGGTCCCGACGCCGACGCGGGCGACCGGATCGTGGCGCCGTTCCTGCGCGCGACCGGCGTCTCGCGGCTCGACGCGATGATCGTGACGCACGACGACATGGACCACGCCGGCGGCGCGGCCTCCGTGCTCGCCGACTTCGACGCGGACGAGTTCCTGTCCTCGCTCGCCGCTTCGCACCCCGTGCACGCCCTGGTGGGCGCGCCGCGGCCGTGCCGGCGCGGGATGCGCTGGTCGTGGGACGGCGTCGCCTTCGAGATCCTGCATCCGGCGCCCGGCACCCCGGCGCGCCGCGCCAACGATCGCAGTTGCGTGCTGAAGGTATCGGCGGGGGGAAGAGGGATGCTGCTGACCGGCGACATCGAAGCCTCGACGGAGGAAAGACTCGTTTCGTTCGAAAAGATCAGATCCGACGTCCTGCTCGTGCCGCATCACGGCAGCCGCACTTCGTCGAGCGAGCCGTTCCTCGATGCGGTGCGGCCGGCCGCCGCGGTGCTCGCGGCGGGCTATCGCAACCGCTTCGGTCATCCCGATCCGGGCGTGCTCGAGCGCTACGCGCGGCGCGGCATCCGCGTGCTGCGGACCGACCTGGACGGAGCGGTCCTGGTTCGTCTCGGTTCGGAAGGATTTCGGGTGTCGGCACAGCGCGGCATCCGCACGCGCTACTGGAGTGCTCTCCCGCAAAGCCGGGGCATATAATGGCCGGGCGGAAATTCCCGCGTTCACGCTCAGGGAGGAGGACATCATGGCGAAGAAGGCTGCGGCCGCGGTCTACCGGGTCACCGACGTCATCGGCACGAGCACGGCTTCGTGGGAGGACGCGGCGCGCAACGCGGTGAAGACCGCGTCGAAATCGCTGCGCGACCTGCGCATCGCCGAGGTCGTCAAGCTCGACGTGAAGGTGGAGAACGGCCGGGTCACGCAGTTCCGCACGCGCCTCGCGCTCTCGTTCAAGTACGGCTCCTGAGAGGGGTGGCGGAAGCCCGTCGACGCAGGCTGCGGTGCGCCTCGAGCGCGGGGCTGCACCGCCTCTCGTACCTGGAGTGGGGCGACCCGGCCAACGACCGGGTGCTCGTGTGCGTGCACGGGCTCACGCGCTGCGCGCGCGACTTCGAGCGCTTCGCGCACGCGATGGCCGACCGCTACCGCGTCGTCTGCCCCGACGTCGCAGGGCGTGGCGACTCCGACTGGCTCGCCGATCCGAAACTCTACGCGCTCCCGCAGTACATCGCCGACATGGTGACGCTGATTGCGCGCCTGGACGTCGAGACCGTGCACTGGGTGGGGACCTCGATGGGCGGCCTGATCGGCATGGCGCTTGCGGCGCAGAGCGACTCGCCGGTCGCGCGCCTGGTGATGAACGACGCCGGTCCCGTGATCACCCGGGCGTCGCTCGAGCGCATCGGCGCCTATCTCGGAGCCGCGCCGGTGTTCCCCACGGTGGAGGCGGCGGAACAGTACGTGCGCGCGGTGAGCGCGCCCTTCGGCCCGCACAGCGACGCGCAGTGGCGCTTCCTCACCGAGATCGTTCTGCGGCCGAACCCGGGCGGCGGCTTTCGCATGCACTACGATCCCCGGATCGCCGAGCCCTTCCGTGCCGCGATGCCCGAAAACGATCTGGAGCTGTGGCCGCTCTACGACGCGATCCGCTGCCCCACGCTCGTCCTGCGCGGCGCGCACTCGGACCTCCTGACGCGCGCGACCTGCGACGAGATGGCCGCGCGCGGACCGAAGGCGAGGATCGCCGAGATCCCCGGCATCGGCCATGCGCCCACTTTGATGCACGACAGCCAGATTGCGCTCGTGCGCGGCTTTCTGCTTCAATAGCGCGGCATGCGGACGTGGATGCTCGCTCTTCTTGTCGTGCCGATCGTTTCCCTCGCCGGCGTGACCGAGCACGCGCCGGCCGGCACGTTCCAGGAGACGTTCCTCGTGCTGCCCGAGGACGTCGCCGACGCCGCCAGGGCGAAGAAGCGCGTCATCGTCTTCTTCGAGCAGGAGGGCTGTCCCGCGTGCCTCCGGATGGCCAGGGAGACCTTCGCCGATGAAGGCATCGCGGCCCGCCTGCGGAGGGACTTCGTGCTCCTCGCGCTCGACACGTTCGGTGCGCGCGAGACCACGTGGCTCGATGGCCGGTCGCGCCCGGAGAAGGAGCTCGCGCGGCACCTCGGCATCCGCGGCACTCCGACGGTGATGATCCTGGACGAGCGCGGCCAGACCGCGCACCGCTTCGTGGGCTTTCGCGACGCGCGCGCATTCGGCGCGATTCTGGATTCTTCGGGACCCCGGTAGCGCCCGAGGAGCATGCGGCCTTCGAGGCTGCTTCGGGTTCGAAGGCGGCACTTGCCGCGGTTGCTATGATGGCGCCGGGAGCGCCCGGCGCGATTGCCACGATCCCACCGGAAAGGAGAGTTCCCGCGGTGAAGGCCCTGAAACCGACCGAGCGCAGCCGGGTGCGGCGCCTGCCCAGACGCGCGCGCTACGACCGCGACACGCTCGACGCGATCCTCGACGCGGGACTCGTGTGCCACATCGGCTACGCGATCGGGGGACAGCCCTACGTCACGCCCACCGCCTACTGGCGCGAGGGCGACGCGGTGTACTGGCACGGCTCGTCGAAGAGCCGGATGCTGCTCGCGCTCGAGAAGCGCCCCGAGGTCTGCTTCACGGTGACGAGCCTGGAGGGCCTGGTGCTTGCGCGCTCCGCGTTCCACATGTCGGTCAACTACCGCTCGGCGATGCTTTTCGGGCGGCCGCACAAGGTGGATGATCCGGCCGAGAAGCTCGAGAAGATGGAGGCGTTCGTGGAGCGGCTGTATCCCGGACACTGGAAGTCGCTTCGGCCCGTGAAGACCAGGGAGCTGAAGGCGATAACGGTCATGGGGCTGCGCATCGAGGAGGCTTCGGCCAAGGTTCGCACCGGCCCGCCGATCGACGAGCCCGGGGACTACGCGCTCCCGATCTGGGCGGGCGTGGTGCCGGTGCGCTTGACGCTCGGCGCACCGGCGGACGACGGGCGCCTCGCGCCGGGCACGGGCGGACCGCCGAGGGTGCGGTTATGAGCGACGTTTCGAAGATCATTCTGAGGAATCTCGGAATCGAGATTCCGGCGGAACGGGCTGACGCCATCGCTCGCACGCTGGAGACGATGCTCGAGGCCGAGCGCGCGGCGACCGGCAGATTGCAATTCGAGCAGGAGCCTTCGGGTTTCCTTTCCGAGATCGAAAAGGAAATTCCGTGACGGCAATTCCCGAGCTCACGGCGGCAGACCTCGCGCGCCGCATCCGGCGCCGCGAAGTCTCGGCGGCGGAGGCGATGACGCAGACGCTCGTCGCGATGAAGCGCGCGCACGAACGGCTGAACTGCGCGGTGCGCATCGACGAAGAGCAGGCGCTCGCCGCGGCGCGCGCGGTGGACGCCGCTCTGGCGCGGGGGCAGGTGCTCGGACCGCTCGCTGGCGTGCCGATGGCGCACAAGGACATGTTCTACCGCGAAGGCGTGGCCTCCTCCTGCGGCTCGAAAATCGCGCGCGACCGCAAGGCCGCGACCACGGCCACGGTGTTGAAACGTCTGGACGCGGCGGGGGCGATCCAGTTCGGCGTGCTGCACATGGTCGAATTCGCCTACGGGCCGACCGGCCACAACTGGCACCTCGGCCACTGCCGCAACGCCTGGAGTCCGGAGCACATCACCGGCGGCTCTTCCAGCGGCTCGGGGACCTCGATCGCGGCGCGCGCGAACTTCGCCGCGCTCGGCTCGGACACCGGCGGTTCGATCCGGCTTCCGGCGCACTTCTGCGGCGTGACGGGCTTGAAGCCGACTTACGGGCGCGTGCCGCGCGCCGGCGCCATGCCGCTTTCGTTCTCGCTCGACACGGTGGGGCCGCTCGCGCGCACTGCCGAGGACTGCGCGCTGGTGCTCCAGGCGATCGCGGGCGCGGACGCGGCCGACCCTACCGCGAGCCGAAGGCCGGTGCCGGACTATCGGGCGGCGCTCGCGCGGCCGGTGAACGGCCTGCGGATCGGCGTGCCGCGGGCCTTCTTCTACGACAGGATCGACGCTTCGATCGAAAAGCCGGTGCGCGCGAGCCAGGAGGTGTTCCGGTCCCTCGGCTGCGAGATCGTCGAAGTGCCGATGCCCGATCTCGAGCGCTGGAACCAGGCGGCGATCGCGATCATCACCGCGGAGGCCGCGGCGCTGCACGCGGCGTGGCTGCGCGAGCGGCCGCAGGACTATTCGGAGCAGGTGCGCGCGCGCCTGGAACTCGGCGCCGCGGTCGGCGCGGTGCAGTACGTGAACGCGCTGCGGCTTCGCGGCGAGGCGCTGCGGATCTGGAACGGGGAAGTCATGTCCAAGATCGACGCGGTGCACGCGCCGTGCGTGGCGTTTCCCACGCCCACGATCGCCGAGACCGACGTCGGCGGCGGGCCGAAGATGGCGCAGGTGATCGCGCAGGCGACGCGCCTCATGCGGCCCGCGAATTTCCTCGGACTGCCCTCGCTCGCGCTGCCCTGCGGCTTCCAGCCGAACGGGCTGCCGGTCGCGTTCCAGCTGATCGGGCGGCCGTTCGGCGAAGGGCAGCTGCTGCGGCTCGGACATGCGTATCAGATGAACACGGGCTTTCATCGGGAGGGTCCCCATGGAAAAACCTGAAGAGCCTTCGGGCGAGCGCATCCGGCAGCAGGCGAGCGAATCGGTGCGCGCCGGGATCGACATCCAGGCTCGCGTCCACGACATCACGCTCGCGGCGCTGACGGGCGGAAGATTCGACCCGAAGGCGGTGCGCGAGGTGGTGCGGGCGGTCGCCGAAGGGGTCGCGCTCGGCGCGGAGTCGAGCCGCACGGAGATGCGCCGGTCGCTTGCGGACGCGTTTCACGGCATCGACGAGGCGCTGCGCAAGTCCGCCGAAGCCGGGCAGACGGCGCTGCGCCAGCTCGTCACGACCGGCCGGGGCTTCACCGACAACGAGCTGAAGAGCGCGCTCGGAAATCTCCGGCGCATCGAGGACGACTTCATCGCCACCATGGCCCAGGTATCGGACGCGGCGAGCGCGCGCGTCCGGCCCGAGCTGCGCAAGGTGCTGGACGAGGCGCGCCGCAGCGGCACCGAGACCGGACGCCAGGTCGCGTCCACCATGGCGGAATTCGCGCAGCGCGCCTCCCTCGCCTCTATCGAGGTGACCCTCGCGGGCATCGAGACCGCGGGCGAGGTGGGGGCACGCTTCGCGCAGCTCGCGAGCGGCGTGCTCGCGGGCCTCGCCGACGCGCTGCGCAAGCCTTCTTCGGGATCCCCGGAAAAGAATCCCGGCCGGGAGTAGCGCGTGCTCCGGGAAACCCTCGGCATCATGCGCGACCTGCCGAGGCTGCGCGAGATCTCGTCGGTCTTCATCCGGCACGGCCTGGGCGACGTGGTGCAGCGCACGGGCGTGGCGGGCATCTTCGAGCGCGCGGGCGAGATCCTGCACCTGGGCGGGAGCGCGGAAGAAGCGATGCGCCTGGAGCCGGCGGCGCGCGCGCGCCTCGCGCTCGAGGAGCTGGGGCCCACCTTCGTCAAGCTCGGACAGGTGCTCGCCACGCGCGTCGACGTCTTCCCGCCGCGCTGGATCGCCGAGTTCGAGAAGCTGCACGCGGAGGTGCCGCCAGTGCCGTTCGAGGAGCTCCTGCCCGAGCTCGAGCATGCGCTCGGGAAATCGCCCTTCGAGGTATTCCGCGGCCTCGACACGGCGGCGCACGGCTCCGCCTCGATCGCGCAGGTGCATCGCGCGAAGCTCGTGGACGGCACGCCCGTGGTGCTCAAGGTCCGGCGCCCGGGCATCGGCGCCAAGATCGCGGCGGACCTGCGCATCCTCAGGCACATCGCCGAGCTGATCGAGGCCGAGCTTCCCGAGGCGCGGCGCTACCGCCCCGCCGAGATCGCGGCGCAGTTCGCGCGGTCGCTCGCGCGCGAGCTGGATTTCACCGTGGAGGCGCGCTCGATCGAGCGCTTCGCGAAGAACTTCGCGGCGCACCCCTACATCGTCATCCCGAAGGTCTATCCGCAGTGGACGAGCGAATCGCTGCTCGTGCAGGAGCACGTGGCGGGCGTGCCCGCCTCGGACACCGCGGCGGTGGAGCGCGCGGGGCTCGACCGCAAGATCCTGGCCGCGCGCGGCGCCGAATCGGTGCTCAAGATGATCCTGCTCGACGGGTTCTTCCACGCCGATCCGCATCCCGGCAACGTTTTCTACCTGCCGGAGAACCGCATCGTCATGATCGACTTCGGCATGGTCGGGCGCCTGAGCCCGCTCAGGCGCCGCCAGGTGATCGATCTCCTGGCCGGCCTCGCGCGCCTGGAGGAGGAGCCGATGCTCGACGTGCTGCTCGACTGGGCGGGTGAGGCCTGGGTCGACGAGGCGAAGCTCTCCGAGGACGTGAACGAGCTCGTCTACGAGTACGAGGGCGTGCCGCTCAAGGACGTGCGCATCGGCGCCCTCATCCGCCAGTTCGCGGCGATCGTGCGCGAGCACTCGATCGTGCTGCCGCCGGACCTGACGCTGATGTTCAAGGCGCTGATCACCATGGAGGGCCTCGGGCGCCAGTACGACCCGGACTTCCACGTGATCGACCACCTCGCGCCGATGCTCCGGAAGGCGCTCGCCGAGCGCTACCGCCCCACGGAGCTGCTGCGCCGCGGCCGCAGCGCTCTCACCGACTTCGTGAGCGTGCTGGGGAGCGTGCCGCGCGACATGGCGCGGCTGCTGCGCGAGGCGCGCCGCGGCAAGACCCGCGTGGACCTCGACTTGAAGCGCCTGGACGCCTTCGGGCGGCAGCTCGACCGGACGCTCGATCGCGTGACGGTCGGCATCATGACCGCCTCGCTCGTGATCGGCTCGGCGATCGTAATGACCGTCTCCGAGGGCCCCGAGCTCCTCGGCATCCCGGTGCTGACCGCGCTCGGGCTCCTCGGCTACCTGCTCGCTTTCCTGAACAGCCTCTGGATCCTGTACGGAATCTGGCGCTCCGGCAAGGAATGAGAAAAACCGGAAAAACCGGGACAGACCCGGTTTTTGCCGATTCCGGGTCTGTCCCGGTTTTTCACGGCCCGAGCAGCGCCGCGCGCGCGAGGCGCCAGCTCGCTTCGTCCGGCGCGCACAGCAGCCCGCCCGAGCGGTGGGTCGGTACATACTCCGAGCCGTCGAAGTGCGCGCTGTAGCCGCCCGCCTCGCGGTGGAGGAGCCACCCGGCGGCGTGGTCCCAAGGCATGAGCCGGTTGTAGAAGAGCAGATGGCACCTGCCCGAGGCCGCGAGGCGGTACTCGTGCGCGGCGCAGCGCAGCCACGTGAAGCTTCCGAGCCGCGGCAGGTTCCCGAGCACGGTGCGGCGCAGCGGCTCCGGCAGAAACCGGGTCCCCGCGATGGCTTCCATCCCGGCCACCGGCACCGCCGGCGCGACGCGCAGCCCGCTATGCGAGCCTTCTTCATCCTCGATCCACGCGCCCGAGCCTCGCAACGCATAGGCCCAGTCGTGGCAGACGGGATCGTGGATCGCGCCCGCGACGACTTCGCCGCGCACGGTGACCGCCGCCATCACGCCGAAGAGCGGAAGATGGGACGCGAAGTTCTTCGTGCCGTCCAGCGGATCCACGAGGAACGCCAGGTCCGCAGTCCCGATCGCCTCCAGCAGCGCGGGGTTCCGGTCCGCGCTCTCCTCGCCGATGATCGCCGCGCCGGGAAACGCCTCCTTCAGAGCCGTGCCGATCGCCGCCTCGGCCGCTTCGTCCGCCTCGGTGACGATGTCGATCGCGGAGGATTTCTGCCGGATCTGCGCCGCATGGAGCTTCCGGAACCGTGGCATGATCTCCTCGCGCGCCGCCGCGGCGATGATTTGCCCGACGCGATGCAAGTCGGAAAGGGCAATTGCGGTCATCTCTTGCGCCGCCGCGCCGCTTTCCTGAGAGCAAGCCGCCTGAGAAGGCTGCGCGCGCGCTTCATTACCGTGGCGGCGGAGACGAGTTGACCGGCATCCGCTTCCGCCAGGCCTTCGCGGACCGCGCGCTTCCACTTCATTGGCCGCCCCATGCCTCGGCGAGGCACTCCCGGAATACGACATCCAATATGGCCGGATCAGGCGATTCACCCGAGGAAAGCGCGATCGCCGACTCCTGGAGTTGCTCGAGCGTCGACTCGATGAATGCATTGAGGGCGGGCACCCGCGGTCCTTCGTCGAGCTCTTCGCCTGCACGCTTGCGTTTCAACAGATCCTCGATCGCAGGCAGGAGGTGGCGCGGCAGCTGGTCATCTACGAGCCTCGCGAACTCCATCGGTGGCATCGTGCGATGTTGCTTGATCCAGCAGCAGGCCAGCACCGGTCGGAGCACGTAGAAATACTTCTTCATCCACACCGTTTCGCCATGAAGGTACTCGCGATAGTTCCTTGCAGCCATGTGCAGATAGTGGCGCAGGCACGATTCCGCCGAAAAGAACACCCCTGATAGCTCCCTCAGGCGCGCGGCGAGCGACTGTCTTTCGCGATAGACGATGGGAGAGCGCAGCCATTCCAGAAGCGCCGGATTCGACTTGGCAAAGAGTTGAAGGGCCTTTCGAACGTCCCAACCGCTCGCATCGAGACCGCCGTCGATCGGGCATTCGATAACATCGCGCTGTCGCCTCACCGAGAGGTACCAGTCCCTCGGATGCGCATAGACGAACCGGACGTCCCAGTCGGAGTCGATCGACTCAAAGCCCCAGGCGCGGCTTCCGGACTCGGCCGCGTAGAGGACGCGCACCTGTTCGGCTTTCTCGATCGCATCGAGGCGTTCTTCGATTCGCTGCCTCATACCTTGTCGCGCCGCCGCGTGTTCGGCGAGAGCGCCACGCCCGCGCCTCAAGCGATCCTGCCGATGCCCAGCCAGGCGCAGACGCCTTTTTCGACGGATCCAAGCTGGTCGGATGTGAGCGCTCCGAGACGATTCATCAAACGCACCGTCGGAACCGTGACGATGCCCTGCGCGTCGAATGCGCCGGGGCGAAGAAATCTTATTTGGAGCGCGACCTCAAAGCGTGATTGTCGAAGCGCGGTGGTGTGAGGAACGACGGTGACCAGCGCTCGGTCCGATTCTTCGAGCGGGACGCTTAGAACCAGGCATGGCCTGACCTTTGCCGCCAGGCCGAGGTCGACCATATAGACCTCGCCGCGAAGCGGTGTCTTCACCCCTTCGCCTCGCGACGGTCAAGCTCCAGAAACACTTGATCCGCCGCGCGGACGAATTCGTCGTCGGTTGGGAAGGAATACGGCAGCTCGGTCGCCCGGCGGAGGAGTTCCTCCAAGACCTCGCGCCGCTCCGCTTCGGACAGCGCCTCGAAGGACTTCAACAGGTGGCGTGCTGCGTCTCCCATGGCGGAATCATTTTACTCTCGTTCTCAATGCACATTAACGCGGATCGATCCGATCACGTTGACAATCGGTTCGCGGGATCCTGCCGGTAAAACCCCCTGAAGAGATCGTACAGCGCCGGAAACTCCCGCTTGAGCGCGTTCGGCGTCTCGAAGAACGCCTCGGACGCCACCGCGAAGAACTCGGACTCGTGCTCGGCGGCGTAGGGATCGAGGAAGGTTTCCTTCCCCGCGTCGACCTCGCGGCAGAAGCGGCCGAACTCGGCGTCGAAGACCTCGATCCACGCCTCGCGCGCGCGCTTCGAGGGCAGCGGCGGCACGCCGTCGGCCTCGCCGTCCATCATGTCGAGCTTGTGCGCGAACTCGTGGATCACGACGTTGGCGCCGCCCTCGGCGACGCGTCCCGCCTCGTCGAGCGCCTCCCACGAGAGCACCACCGGCCCGCCGGGCCAGGACTCGCCCGCGAGATCGTCGTCCCACTCGTGCACCACGCCGGCCTCGTCGGTGTCGCGGCGGCGCACGCGGAAATCGGCGGGGTGAACGACGATCCCGACCCAGCCGTCGTAGGCGTCGATGCCGAGCTCGAGCACCGGCAGGCAGGCCTGCAGCGCGATCGAGAGCCGGTCGTCTTCCGAGAGGCGCGTTCCTCTCACCGGCGTGAATTCCTTTTCGGCGAGAAACACGAGCGCGTATTGCTTCAGCCGCTGCTCCTGCGCGGCCGCGAGCCCGGCGAGGAAGGGCAGGCGGGCGCGCACGCGCCGCCATTGCGCGTCGTCCACCCGGTGGCGCGCGAGCAGGCGCCGGCGCCGCCAGCGGCGAAGCATGCTCACGCTAGCGCCTTCCGTGCGACACGAGGAACACGCCCGCGAAGATGAGCGCGATCCCCGCCGCGTGGTGGAGCTGCAGCCGCTCCCCGAGGAACAGGATCGCCATGGCGCTTCCGGCGAGCGGAATGAGGTGCAGGTACGCGCCCGCGGTCGCGGCGCCCACTTCCTCCACGCCCCGGTTCCACATCACGTAGCAGAGCACCGACGGAAAGGCGGCGAGGTAAAGAATGCCCGCGATCGCGCCTGCATTCGGCTCGATGCGCCCGCCCGCGGCGAATTCGAGCGCGTAGGCCGGCAGCCCGGTCACCATGCCGCCGAGCATGACGGCGAGCATGAACGCGAGCGGATGAAGCCCCTGCGGTTTCCAGCGCAGGCACGCCGTGTAGACCGACCAGAGCAGCACGTTCGCGAGCAGCCACAGGTCCCCGGGCGCGATCTCGAGCGCGGCGAGGGCGCGCGCATCGAGCCGCGAGACGATCGCGAGCACGCCGGCGAAGGACACCGCGAGCCCCGCCGCGGTGCGGCCGCCGATGCGCTCGCGAAAGAGCAGCCACGCCACGAGCGGGATCACCCCCGGCGTCACCGACTGGAGGAGCACGGCATTGGTCGCGGTGGTGCGCTCGATGCCGACGTAGCCGATCGAGTTGTACAGCACCGTGCCGCAGGTGCCGAAAAAGAGGACCGGCTGCCATTGCGAGCGGATCCTTTCCCAGTCGGATCGAAAGGGCCTCCATGCGAAAGGCAACAGGATTGCGATGGCGGCGGCCCAGCGCCAGAACGCCATCCCCACCGGCGTGACGTAGGGAACGACCGCGCGCGCGACGATCCAGTGCGCCGCCCAGAACAGCGCGGTCGCCGCGAGCAGCGCATGGGGATTCGCCTTCACGGCCGCTACAATAGCGCATGGTCTCGGTCGTACGGCTCCATCCTCAATCGGGCGCCGCCGCGCTCGAGCCGCTCGCCGAAGGGCTCGAGGGCGAAGAGCGCGCGCTCCTCGCGCGAGCGCTCGAATTCGCCGAGCCGCTCTATGCGGGGCAGGTGCTCTCGACCGGCGAGCCGGTCTGGCCGCACGCGCTCGGGCTCGCCGCCGGCCTCGCGGCGGTCGGGCTCGACCCGGCGGCGCGCGTCGCGGGGCTGCTGTTCGCCGCGCCGAAGTTCCTGTACGGCACGGACACGTTGCGCGAGCGCTTCGGCGAGGAGGTCGCGGCGCTCGCCGCCGGCGTCGAGAAGCTGTACCGGCTTCGCGTGGCGACGCGTGGCAGCCCCGGCGAGCAGAACGAAATCCTGCGCAAGATGGTCCTCGGCATGGTCGAGGACGTGCGCGTGGTGCTGGTGCGGCTTGCCTCGCGCACGCAGACGCTGCGCTGGTTCGCGAAGAACCCGCATCCCGAGCGCGCGGACTACGCGCGCGAGACGCTCGACATCTACGCGCCGCTCGCGAACCGCCTCGGCGTGTGGCAGCTCAAGTGGGAGCTGGAGGACCTTTCGTTCCGGTTCCTCGAGCCCGACCTCTACCGGCGCATCGCGGCGAACCTGGAGGAAAAGCGCTTCGAGCGCGAGCGCTACATCCGCGAGGCGATGGCGACGCTCGGGCGGGCCCTCGAGGCCCAGGGGCTGAAGGCGGAGATCGCGGGACGGCCCAAGCACATCTATTCCATCTGGAACAAGATGCGCGCCAAGGGCCTGGAGTTCTCCGAGGTGTACGACGTTCGCGCGCTGCGCGTCATCGTCGCGACCACACGCGACTGCTACGCCGCGCTCGGCGTGGTGCATGACCTCTGGCAGCCCATCCCGAAGGAGTTCGACGACTACATTTCGCGGCCGAAGGGCAATGCCTACCAGTCGCTGCACACGGCGGTGATCGGGCCCGGTGACAAGACGCTGGAAGTGCAGATCCGCACCGAGGAAATGCACCGCCAGGCCGAGTACGGAATCGCCGCGCACTGGCGCTACAAGGAGACCGGAAAGCCCGCAAGATCGGAGAGCAGGTTCGACGAGAAGATCGCGTGGCTCCGGCAGCTCCTCGCGTGGCGCGACGAGATCGCCGAGGGCGCGGGCTGGGCACAGAAGACGCGCCAGGCGGCGCTCGACGACACCGTGTACGTGCTCACGCCGCAGGGCAAGGTGATCGACCTGCCCGCGGGCGCCACGCCCGTGGACTTCGCGTATGCGCTGCACACCGATCTCGGGCATCGCTGCCGCGGCGCCAAGGTCGACGGGCAGCTCGTGCCGCTCGACACGGCCCTTAAGAGCGGGCAGCGCGTGGAGATCACGGTGGCGAAATCGGGCGGCCCGTCGCGCGACTGGCTCAATCCCGAGCGCGGGTTCCTGAAGAGCCACCGCGCGCGCCAGAAGGTGCGGCAGTGGTTCAACGCGCAGGCGCACGCCGAAACCGTGGCCGCGGGCCGCGCGGTCGTGGAGCGCGAGGCGAGGCGCGAGGGTGCGCTGCAGGCCGGGTTCGATCCGCTCGCGGCGAGGCTCGGCTTCGCCAGGACCGAGGACCTGTTCGCGGCGGTGGCGCGCGAGGAGGTGAACCTGCGCCAGATGCAGGCGGCGCTGCGGGAGCTTGCGGGGCTCGCGCAGGGGCCCGCCGCTGCGCCGGCCGGGGCGCAGGAGCGAAAGAGCAAGGCGCGCGGCGGCGAGAGTCCGATCCTGGTGGTCGGGATCGACCGCCTGCTCACGCAGCTCGCCAGGTGCTGCAAGCCGGTCCCGCCCGATCCGATCCGCGGGTTCGTGACGCGCGGCAAGGGCGTCTCGATCCACCGCGAGGACTGCGCGAGCCTGAAGCGGCTGGCCGAGCGGCATCCGGAGCGCCTGATCGACTCGCAGTGGGGAGCGGTGGCGGGCGGCGCCTACGCCGTCGAGATGGCCGTCACCGCGAACGACCGGCAGGGGCTGCTGCGCGACGTGGGTGACGCGCTCGCGCGCGAGCGCATCAACGTCACCGCGGTACGCACGCAGAGCCGCGACGATCTCGCGTTCATGCGCTTTTCGTTCGATGTCGAGGACCTCGGGCAGCTCCGGCGCGCCATGGCGGCAGTACGCGAGGTCCAGGGGGTAATCCGCGTAGCACGGACCTGAGGTGAAGGACCTTCTCGCGAATCCGGTCGTGCAGTCGGGCGTCGCGCCGTTCGCGGCGGGACTCGCCGTCGCCGGACTGCTCATTCCGCTGCGCCTCGCGGGGCTCGCGGCCGGCGCCGGTTTTCTCGCGGCGGTGTGGCTGATCGGGAATTTCGGCTTCGCGCCGCTCACCGCGACCCGCAGGATCGTGGTGCTCGCGCTGGCCGCGCCGGTGCTCGGCGCGCTCGCGGATCTCGCGTTCAGGCCCACGAGGGCCACCGCGCCCGCGCTCGGCGCGATCTTCGGCGCCGCAGCGATCTGGGCGTTCTGGTCGGTGCTCTCGCAGAAGGATCTGCCGCAGGGGTTGGTCGCCGCCGCCGGCGTGGCGGCGCTGGTAGCCTGGATCGTCGCGTTCACCGCGTCGCTGCAAGGCGACTCCGTGCGCGCGGCAGCGGCGGGGCTCGCGCTCGGCGTGGGTACCGGGGTCGCCGCCGTCCTCGGCGCGTCCGCGCTCCTCGGCCAGTACGGACTGGCGCTCGGCTCAGCCTGCGGCGCGTTCCTGCTGCTCGTCATGGTCCTCGGCCGGCGCGTCGCCGCGGGTACGACGCTTGCGCTGAGCGCATCGGTGGCCGCGTCGCTTCTCGGCGCGGGCGCGCTGCTGCTCGCGCAGCTGCCCTGGACTGCGCTCGCGGCGCTCGCGCTCGTGCCCGTCGCCGTGCGCCTGCCGCTGCCGGAGAAATCGCCGGCATGGCTTCAGGCGATCGTCGCCTCGATCTATTCGCTCGCGCCGGCGGGAGCGGCCTGCTTCCTCGCGTGGCAGGCCGGCCGCGGCGCGGGCGCCTGATGTCTTTCACCTGCAAAGAGGAGAGTCCCGCATGAAGACGAAGAAGACCGTTGCCTGCCTTGGCGTCGCCGTGCTCCCGCTCGGCGCGCTCGCTGCGCCCGAGATCTATACGATCGATCCGTACCACACCTACGCGCACTTCGAAGTCGATCACCTCGGCGTGTCGCGCATGCGTGGGCGCTTCGACAGGACGAGCGGCAGGTTCACGATCGACCGCGCGGCGAAGACCGGCTCCGTGGAGCTCGCGATCGAGACCGCCTCGCTCACGACCGGCGACAACGACAAGGGCAGCCGCCCGCGCGCGCGCGACGAGCACCTGCGCGGCGCCGACTTCTTCAACGTTGCCGAGTTCCCGCGCATGACCTTCAAGTCGACCGGCGTCAAGTTCTCGGGCGACAGCCCCGCGGAGATAACGGGCCAGCTGACGCTCCTCGGTGTCTCCAGGCCCCTCACGATCAAGGTCACGCGCTGGGTGTGCAAGGACAACCCGATGAACAGGCGCCCGATGTGCGGCGGCAACGGCGCCGGGGCGCTCAAGCGCTCGGATTTCGGGATGAAGTACGGCATCCCGGCGGTCGGCGACGAGCTCGATCTGTTCTTCGAGTTCGAGGGCTACCGGGACTAGCGACCGCGCGCGCCGCACCGTTTGCCCCGGTTTGATGGGTCCCCGCTTTCGCGGGGACTGCGACCCGGTTTCCTACCCCAAGAGAACCAGCAGCCACACGGCAGCTACGGTGACGAGCGAGAGCATCACCGCGGCGCTGCCGAGATCCTTGGCGCGCTTGGCGAGACGGTGCTCGTCCAGGGAAATCCGGTCCACGGTCGCTTCGACCGCGGAATTGACGAGCTCCACGACGAGCACGAGCAGCACGCTCCCCGCGAGCAGCGCGCGTTCCACGCCGTTGCCGCCCAGATAAAGCCCCAGCGGCACGAGCACTGCGGCGAGGATCAGCTCCTGGCGGAACGCGTCTTCGTGGCGCGCGGCCTCTGCGAAGCCCTCGAGCGAATAGCGCGTGGCGTCGATCAGGCGCGGCAGCCCGGTCCTGCCCTTGCGCGGGCTTGCGCCGGTCACGCGACGCCCGGCATTTCGGCGGCGAGCCTGGCGGCGGCCGACCACGAGGTGGCGGCGAGCGCCTGGAGGAGCTCGTCCTGCGCCGAGCGGCCGCGGCCGCGGCGCGCCGGCCGCTCGTAGCTGCCCTCCGCGTTCATCACCCAGGTCTGCGCGGTGTCTTCCAGGTACGCCTGCAGGCCCTCCTTCACGACGCGGGCTTTCAGCGCCGGATCGAGCACCGGGAAGGCGAGCTCGATGCGGCGGAAGAAATTGCGGTCCATCCAGTCCGCGCTCGCGAGCCAGACGTCCTCGGCGCCGTCGTTCTGGAAGTAGAACACGCGCGTGTGCTCGAGGAACCGGCCCACCGTCGAGCGCACCCGGATGTTGTCCGAGAGGCCCGCGATCCCGGGCCGCAGCGCGCACACGCCGCGCACGATGAGGTCGATCTGCACCCCGGCCTGCGAGGCCGCGTACAGCTCTTCGATCAGCTCGGGCTCGAGCAGCGCGTTCATCTTCGCGATGATGCGCGCGGGCTTGCCCTCTTTTGCGAGCCGCGCCTCGTTTCGCACCGCGGCGAGCACGCGCCGGTGCAGCGTGAAGGGCGAGATCCACAGGTGCTTCATCCGGCTCGCGCGCCCCAGGCCCGTCAGCTGCTTGAACAGCTCGTTCACGTCCGAGCACATCTCCTCGTTCGCGGTGAGCAGCCCGAAATCGGTGTACTGGCGCGCGGTCCGCGGATGGTAGTTGCCGGTCGCGAGGTGCGCGTAGCGCCTGAGCGCCGGGCCCTGCGGCGTGTCCTCGCGCCGCACCACGAGAGCCATCTTGGCGTGCGTCTTGTGCCCGACCACGCCGTAGATGACGTGCGCGCCGACTTCCTCGAGGCGCGACGCCCACGCGATGTTCACCTCCTCGTCGAAGCGCGCGAGGAGCTCGAGCACCACGGTCACTTCCTTTCCGAGCCGCGCCGCGGCGATCAGGATCTCCATCAGCTCCGAGTCGGTGCCGGTGCGATACACGGTCTGCTTGATCGCGATCACGCGCGGATCGGTGACCGCGGTGCGGATGAACTCGATCACCGGGACGAACGACTGGTAGGGATGGTGCAGGAGCACGTCGCCGGTGCCGAGCGCCGCGTAGACGTCGCGATTGCGCACCAGCGGCTCCGGGAGCCCGGCCTGGAAAGGCGGGTACTTGAGGTCCGCGCGGTCGACCTGGTCGTACACCTCGCGCAGCCGGTACAGGTTCACCGGGCCGTCCACCCGGTAGAGATCGGCCTCGCCGAGCCCGAACTGCTGGAGCAGGAACTCGCACGTGCCCGGCGAGCAGCTCTCGGCGACCTCGAGCCGGACCGCGTCGCCGAAGTGCCGGTGGAGCAGCTCGCCCTGCACCGCGATCCGCAGGTTCTTGATCTCCTCTTCGTCCACGAAGAGGTCGGAGTTGCGCGTGACGCGGAACTGGTGGCAACCCTGCACCTGCATTCCGGCGAACAGCTCGTCCATGTGCGCATGAAGGATCGAGGACAGGAACACGAACGCGTAGGGCGTTCCCGCGACCTCGGCCGGGAGCCGGATCACGCGCGGCAGCGCGCGCGGCGCCTGCACGATCGCGGCGCGCGATTTCCGCCCGAAGGCGTCGCGGCCCTCCAGCTCGATCGCGAAGTTGAGGCTCTTGTTGAGCACCCTGGGAAACGGATGCGCCGGGTCGAGGCCGATCGGCGTCAGCACCGGCAGGAGCTCGCGGAAGAAGTACTCGCGCACCCAGGCGCGCTGCGAGTCGGTCCAGGCCTCGCGCTTCGGGAAGATCACGCCCTCGCGCGCAGCCGCAGGCAGGAGCACCTCGTTCAGCAGCCGGTACTGCTCCGCGACCAGCGCGTGCGCCTGCGCCGAGACGAGCGCAAACACCTCTCCCGGACTGCGTCCGTCGGGGCCGGACTCCTTCACGCCGAGCTTGATCTGCTCCTTGAGGCCCGCGACGCGGATCTCGAAAAACTCGTCGAGGTTGGACGAGACGATGGTGAGGAAGCGCAGGCGCTCGAGCAGCGGCACCGAGTCGTCGGCGGCCTGCGCGAGCACGCGCCGGTTGAACTCCAGGAGCCCCAGCTCGCGGTTCAGGAAGTGCGAAGGGACGAGCCCCTTCTTGCTCATTGCCGGCTCTCCTTGCGAATGCTAATTTTACTCCGATGGCGCGCCCCGAAGTCCTCGCCGCGGTCGACCTCGGCTCGAACAGCTTTCACCTGCAGGTAGGGCGCGCGGTCGAGGGTCAGATCTATCCGCTCGATGCGCTGCGCGATGTCGTGCGCCTGGGGGCAGGGCTGACCGCCGACAAGCGCATCGACCGTGCCACGCAGGCGAAAGCGCTCGAGACCCTGTCGCGCTTCGGCGAGCGCCTGCGCGGTCTTCCCCCGCGCGCGGTGCGCGCGGTGGGCACCAACACGCTGCGCGTGGCGAAGAACGCGTCTGCGTTCCTGCGCGAGGCGCGCGCCGCGCTCGGCTTCCCGATCGAGGTGATCTCGGGGCGCGAGGAGGCGCGCCTGATCTACCTGGGCGTCGCGCATTCGCTGCCGCCCGCACCGCACCGGCGCCTGGTGGTCGACATCGGCGGCGGCTCGACCGAGTTCATCATCGGCTCGGGGCTCGAGCCGCGCCTGACCGAATCGCTCTACATGGGTTGCGTGAGCTGGAGCCTCAAGCACTTTCCGGAAGGGCGGGTGGACAAGGCGCACATGAAGGCGGCCGAGCTCGCGGCGCGCCAGGAACTCTCGGGCATTGCGCACGAGTACCGCGCGCAGGGCTGGGACGAGGCGGTCGGCTCCTCGGGGACGGCGCGCGCGATCGAGGCGATCCTGCGCGAGAACGGCTACTCGGAATCGGGAATCACGCGCGAGGGGCTCGAGCGCCTGAGGGGCCTGCTCATCAAGCACGAGCGCGCCGATCCCGACGAAATAAGGGGCCTGCGCGAGAACCGCGCGCCGGTGCTCCCGGGCGGCGTCGCGATCCTCGGCGCGGTGCTCGAGGAGCTCGGGATCGAGTCGATGGCGGTATCGGACGGGGCGCTGCGGCACGGCGTGCTCTACGACCTGCTCGGGCGCGTGCAGCACCGCGACATGCGCGAGGCGACCGTCGCCCAGTTCATGCGGCGCTATCACGTGGATGCCGTGCAGGCGGAGCGGGTGAGGGCCCTCGCGCTGAAGATCTACGACGGCCTTGCGCCCGGGGAAGAGCGCGACGACGATCCCGACCGCCTGATGCTCGACTGGGCGGCGCGCCTCGCCGAGACCGGGCTCTCGATCGCGCACGCGCAATACCACAAGCACTCGGCCTACGTGCTCTCGAACGCCGACATGCCGGGTTTCTCGCGCATGGAGCAGCAGCGGCTGGCGCGCATCGTGCTCGCGCACCGCGGCAAGCTCGGCAAGGTGCAGGACGCGGGGCTGGAGGCGCGCGACTGGATGCTCGTGTTCGCGCTGCGCCTGGCCACCCTGGTCCTGCGGAGCCGCACCGACGTCAGGTTTCCGCTGCTGCGCGTCTCCGCGGATGACGCCGGGTTCGCGCTCGCGCTGCCGCAGGCCTGGCTCGAGGAGAACCCGCTCACGGCCGATGCGCTCGAGTCCGAAGCCGGCCACTGGAAGGCGGTGGGTATGAAGTTCGCGGCGAGCGCGCTCTCCGACAGGAAGGTGGCGGCGCTCAAGCGCGCCTAGATCGATCAAAGAAAGTCGGGCGACGTGACCGCGCGCACGACGACTTCGGTCTTCCCCTCCTTCTCGCGCCGCGCGATCCACCACAGCCCCCCTTTCTTGATGCTCACCTCCAGCTCCGCGCCGGCTCCGCCGGGCTCGCATAGAGCGCGAACTTCGCGGGCAGGCGCTGCTGCAGCCAGGACGCCACCCACGCCGCCTGCTTCTGGCCCTTGGAGGTGAGCTTTCGCTCGACGTGGTCCTCGCCGGGCGCCGCTTCGGCGTGGCGCCACAGGACGAGCTCCATGCGCATGGGTTGCAAGCTAGCGTCGCCGTGTTACGAATCCGTGACGGCGTTGAGCGGGAACCGCCGCGTGCGATAGAATCCGATCCTTCGCAGGCGCGTAGCTCAGCTGGTTAGAGCACTACCTTGACATGGTAGGGGTCGTTGGTTCGAGTCCAATCGCGCCTACCACACCCCCTCAAGCACATACGTTGAAACGGTAACCTCTGCCGGGCGCAGAGAGCGGCAAGCGCCGGTGACCAAGGCTTGCCTCGCGTAGCATGAGGGCCATGCTGCCTCCCTTCGCCGCGAACGGCGACCTTCCGCCAGGGATCCATCTCGCTGGTTGGAGCGAGATCGAGCGGCGGTTCGGCGCCGGTACCGGGTCGCGCGTGAATGCCTACGCGAAGATTCGGCATTTGTATGAACTTGCCGAGCGAACCGGGCGGCTGGAGCGGTTCTTGGTGTTCGGGAGTTTCGTTTCATCGGCTGTCGATCCGCGGGACGTGGATATCGTCCTGGTGATGACTGCCGATTTCCGGCTGGAGGAGGCGCCCCGCGAGTCGCGCACGCTGTTCTCGCACCCGGATGCCGAGGCGCGGTTCGGGGCGAGTGTGTTCTGGGTGCGTCAGGGGATGCTCGACGAGGCCCAGATGCAGGAGTTCCTCGAGACGTGGCAAACTAAGCGCGACGGGACCAGGCGCGGACTACTGGAGGTCATGCCGTGATCCGTAACGACCAGGAATTGGCGGTTTCGCGCGAGCGCCTCGCCAAGCTCGAGCGCACGCTTGAGACGCTCCGCAAGTCGGCGCGGCCGGAGGAATGGCCGGAGCTGAGCTCGGGCTATCGTCTGGAGATCGAGCGCATGCAGGGCGAGATCCTCGACTACCTGGTGCAGAACGCGCCGCGGCGCGAGGGCGCGCCGGCCTGATCGCGCGCGCTCGCTGCGGCCCCGAGTGGGTACACCTATGGGGCCAATCCTGTCGCTTTCTGGCATCTGCGGTCGTCCCGGTCCGGAGCCGGGTAGCGCAAAATATTGATTCGGAACGACCGCATTGCCAAGTGCGCGATTGACATGGTAGGGGTCGTTGGTTCGAGTCCAATCGCGCCTACCAGCTCCTCCTTGCCCACGCGGATCTGGCGGTCGGGGAAAATGACGCATGCCGGAGATTTCGCGCTTTCTCGGAATCGTCATCACGATGTACTTCAACGATCACAATCCGCCGCACTTCCACGTGCGCTACGAGGACCATCGCGCGATCGTCGGCATCGAGCCGCTTGAATTGCGGGAAGGCGAGCTTCCGCCGCGCGTCGTGGGGCTGGTCATGGAGTGGGCGGAGATCCATCAGGCCGAGCTGCGACGGAACTGGACGACCCTCGCGGAGAAGGGTACTTTTCGCAAGATCGACCCTCTCGTGTGAAGAGGCAGTCAATGATCTGGATTATCGAAGCCAAGGCGCTGCCGGACTATCGGCTGCAGGTGCGCTTTTCGGACGGCGCCGAGGGCGAGATCGATCTTCGAGGATTCATCGAGTCGGACGCGCGGCCGATCGTGAAGGCGCTGCGCGACCGCTCGGCGTTCGCCGCGATCCGCGTGGAAATGGACACGGTGGTCTGGGCAAACGGGTTCGATCTTGCGCCGGAATTCCTGCGCGAGCGGCTGAAGCCACGCGTTGCTGCGTAGGAGGGCAGTCCGCGTCGCGAGGGCGCTCCGGCCTGTTCATGCGCGCTTGGTCTTTGGGGCCAATCGTGGCGAGCCGCCGATCCCTCCCGCGGCGCGGCATCGCGGCACTCAAGGCGCGCTTTCTGCCAGTTTCTTGCTCCCCAGGGCCGCAGACTTGATCTAGATCGTTCCCGGCGGTTGCGGCCGTGCCAATCTCCTCCTTCTGGCGGGGGCAGAAGGAGGTACGAAAGTGCCGCAAGCACTTTTGTCGGGTCGGTCGGCAAGCGCAGGGGCACACCTTCTGGTCGCGCTCGCGACCGCGGCCGTTTTCGTCCTCGATCTCCAGACGCCATGGGGCGTGGCGACCTGGATCCTGTATGCCTTCCCGACGTTCGTTCTCTGCTGGGCGTCGGGCACGCGCTACCTCGTCCCGTACGCCGGGCTCGTGAGCGCGCTCATCGTGCTCGACCATTTCCTTTCCGCGCCGCAGGCACCCGCATCGTTCTCGGTCTTCAACCGCGCCGCGGGCCTCGCCGCGCTCTGGACCGCGGCGTGGCTGATCGCGCGCCGCGAGCGCGAGCGGCAGGCCTTGCAGCAGCTGCGAGACGGCCTTGAGCAAACGGTCGCCGAGCGCACCGCCGCGCTGCGCCAATCCGAGGAGCATTGCCGTCAGGGCGAGGCGCAGATGCGCTCCCTGCTCGAGCACTCCTCGGACGTCATCGTCGCATACGACGAAAACCTGGACGTGGTCTATGCGAGTCCGTCCGTGGGCCGCCTGCTTGGCTACGAGCCCGCGCGGATGGTCGGCAAACCCGGGCTGGCGATCGTGCATCCCGACGACGCCGCCCAGGTGAAGGAAGTGTTTCGGAAGGTGCGCGCCGATGGAAACGCGGTCGAACGCTGCGAGGTCCGAACCCGGCACCGCGACGGAGACTGGCGCTGGTTCGAGATGGCCGTCAGCGCTTGCGCGGACGGCGGGGTCGGGCACCGCTTCATCGTAAACTCGCGCGACGTCACCGAGCGCAAGGAAGCCGAGCGCCTGCACGTCCAGTCGCTGGAGCGCCAGCGCGACGCGCTGGTGCGCGAGGTGCACCACCGGATCAAGAACAACCTTCAGGGGGTGATCGGACTGCTTCAACGGCACGCGCGCGCGCGGCCAGAGCTTGCCGAGCTGATGCGCGAGGCCGTGGCGCGTGTCGGGGCCGTGGCAACGCTGCACGGACTTTACGCGGGCGCCGCGGTCGGGCGCGTGGCGCTGTGCGAGGTGGCCCAGGCCGTCGCGCGCTACAACGACGAGGTGTTCCCGGACGTCAGGATCGAGTTCGTGCGGCCCGCGGACTGGCGCGAATCCTGGCTCGACGAGCGCGATGCGGTCGCGGTGGCGCTCGTCGTCAACGAGCTGGCGCTCAACGCCATCAAGGCCTGCCTGCGCGAGCGCTGCGGCGAGCCGGTGCGGGTCGCGCTCGCGCGCGAAGGCGGGACGGTGATCCTCACCGTGTCCAATCGCGCCGGACGGCTGCCCGAAGGCTTCGATTTTGCCGCCTCGAGGGCCCTCGGAACGGGCCTTGCCCTGGTGAAATCGCTGCTCGTGCCCGGCACCGCAGTAGCGGTCCGGCAACTGGAGCCGCAGGGCGTCGAGGCCGAGCTGCGCGTCGCCGCGCCGGTCATAATCGATTCATGAGCCCCGCACGCATCCTTCTCGTGGACGACGACCGGCTCGTGCTCGCCACGCTCGGCGACGAGCTGGCGGCGCGCGGCTACGAGGTTGCCACCGCCGCTTCGGGCGAGGAGGGCGTGCGCCTGGCGAGGGAGCGCAAGCCCGACCTCGTGGTGATGGACATCCGTATGCCCGGAATGTCGGGAATCGAAGCGACGCGGGCGATTCGCGAGGCCGGCGGCCCGCCCGTACTGTTCCTCTCTGCGTTCGACAACGGCGACGTCATCCGGCAGGCGGTGGCTGAAGGCGCGCTCGGATACCTCGTGAAGCCGGTCGGCGCGAACCAGCTCATCCCCGCGGTCGAGGCGGCGCTCGCCCGCGCCGCGGACCTGAAGAAGCTGAAGGCCTCGGAGGAGCACCTGCGGATCGCGCTCTCAGGGAAGCGCGCGGTGAGCGTCGCGACCGGCATCCTGATGGAGCGCCACCGCCTCGGCGCCGGGGAGGCGTTCGAGCGCCTGCGGCAATACGCCCGTTCGCACCGGCGAAAGGTCGAGGACGTGGCGAGGGAGACCGTCGACTCGTTCGAGCAAATCGCCGAAATCGGCAAGAAATCGCAATGAGGCGCGTGGAACCGCGCCGGTCTGCCAAGTGTCTGATATAACATTGACATCCGGGTGCCCGCCGAAACCCTGCGGCGCCCGTCCCGAAGGCCCGACCCCTGCCCTAGATGATCGTGCGCGCCGCGAGCGCGCGAAGGAGGAGCGTGGTCGAGCCGGCTGCAGCATCGAGCGATAAGGTCCAGGGCCGCCTGCGAAGGTGGGTGCCGCTTGCGGCCTTCGTCGCGCTCGCGCTGGCAATCGGCGGCGCGGGCTATCTCGTCTACCACCGGCTTACCTCCGAGATCAAGCGCGAACGGCAGGCGGAGCTGGCCGCTGTCGCCGCTCTGAAGTCGCGCCAGATCGCGAGCTGGGTCGCACAGTTGCGCAAGAACGCCGAGCACGCGATGCGTGCGCCGGTGTTCACGGTGATGCTCGATCGCTGGCTCGCCGCCGGCCGGCCGGAAGACGAATACAAGCGCATGCTGGACGCCCGGCTGGAGGATTTCCATCGTATCTGGGGTGTGCGCGCGGTGCTGCTGCTCGACGCGCAGGCGGGACTGCTGGGGAATGCGGGCTTGCGGCCGGAGGTTACGCCCTTTGAGCGGGGACTCGTCCTGGGTGCGCTCGCGGGCGGAGCGCTCGCGATGTCGGACCTGCACTGGGAGGGGGCGGAAGGGGAATCGGCGATCGCGTTCGACCTCGTCGCGCCGCTCGCGGTGGATGGACCAGAGGGGAAACGGAGGATCGGCGCGCTGCTTTTCAAGATCGACGCCGCCGAGCAGCTCTTCCCGCTCGTCGAGGCCTGGCCTGCGCCGAGCGCATCGGCGGAATCGTTCCTCGTGCGGGTCGAGGGCGACGAGATGGTGTACCTGAACGAGTTGCGCCACCGCAGGAACACGGCGCTGCGGCTGCGCGCGCCGCTCGAGACCTGGGAGCTTGCCGGCGCGGCGATCATCAGGCGCAGCGGCGGCAGCGTGGAAGGGGTGGACTACCGCGGCGTGCCGGTGCTCGCCGCCGGCGAAGCCGTTCCGGGCACCGCCTGGCACCTCGTGTCGAAGATCGATCGGGAAGAAGTCTATGCCCCGGTGCGCAGGCTCGGGCAGCTGCTCGGCGTGGTCGTCGCGCTGTTCGTCGCGGGGGCGGGGGTTGCCGTGTGGCTGTGGTGGCGCGGCGAGCAGGCGCGGTTCGCCGCCACACGGGCGCGGCTGGAGCTCGAGCGCGGCGTCCTCGCCGAGCGGCTCGACGTGCTGACGCGCCACGCGAACGACATCGTGATCCTCATGGACGAGGACACGCGCATCGTCGATGCCAACGAGCGCGCGCTCGAGGCCTACGGCTGCAGCCGCGAGGAGCTGCTTGGCCGTAGCTCGCGCGAGCTGCGCACGCCCGAGGCCGCCGCCGACTACGAGCGCGACGTCGCGCAAGTCGACGCCCACGGCGGGCACGTCTACGAGACTGTGCACCGCAGGAAGGACGGCACCGCCTTCCCGGTGGAGATCAGCGGCCGCTTCATCGAGGTGGGCGGCCGGCGGCTGCGCCAGAGCATCATCCGCGACATCAGCGTGCGCAAGCGCGCCGAGGCGCGCATTCAGCGGCTCAACCGCCTCTACGCGGCGCTCAGCCAGACGAACGAAGCGATCGTCCGCATCAAGGACCGCGACGAGCTGTTCCGGGCGGTGTGCCGCATCGCGGTCGAGATGGGCGGATTGAGGATGGCCTGGGTGGGCCTCATCGACGAGGCGGGCGGCGAGGTGGTGCCGGCCGCCGCCGCCGGCGCGAGCGAGCATTGGTTCGCGCGCATCCGGCCCTTCCGCCTGCGCGGGTCGCGGCGCGCGCCGGTCGAGATCGCGCTGGGCGAGGATCGCGCGTATTTCTGCAACGACGTCCTGTCCGAGCTCGCGCTCGCGCCGATCCGGGAAGCGCTGCGCGAGGAGGGTTTCCTCGCCGCCGCCTCGCTGCCGTTGCGCCACGGCGGCCGGGTGGTGGGCGCCCTGACGCTCTTTGCCGGCGAGAAGGACTATTTCGACGAGACGCTCACGAACCTCGTCGCCGAGATGGCGGCCGATCTTTCGTTCGCGCTGGAGAATTTCACGAAACAGGCGCATCTGCGCAAGCTCTCGCTCGCGGTGGAGCACAGCCGCGCCGGGGTCCTGATCACGGATGCGCAGGGCGTGATCGAGTACGTCAACCCCGCCCTGACCGAGGCAAGCGGTTACGCGGCCGACGAGCTGATCGGCAGAACGCCTTCGATCTTCAAGTCGGGCAACACGCCGCGCGACCTCTACGAGCGCCTGTGGGCCACCATCCGCTCCGGCGCGACCTGGCGCGGCGAGCTGCAGAACCGCACCAAGCGCGGCGAGCTGATCTGGGAGGAGGAAGTGATTTCGCCGGTTCGGGACGAGCGCGGCGCGATCACGCATTTCGTCGCGGTGCGCGAGGACGTCACCGAGAGCCGGGAAGCCGAGCGCAGATTGTGGAAGCTCAACCGCCGGCTGCTGCTGCTGTCGCAATGCAACGATGCGCTGCTGCACGCGAGCGACGAGAGGGCCTTGCTCAAGCGGATCTGCGAGATCATCGTGGACACGGGCGGCTACCGCATGGCCTGGGTGGGCGTTGCCGTCGACGATGAGGCGAAAACGGTGCGTCCGGTTGCGAGCGTGGGAATCGAGGAGGGTTATCTCGAATCGCTCGCGCTCACCTGGAGCGAGGCCGACCCGCGCGGCGGTCCCTGCCATGCCGCGATCTGCGGGCTGCGAGTGGCGGTCGTGAACGACATCGCCGCCGATCCGGACTTCGCCTACTGGCGGGAGGCCGGGCTCGCGCGCGGCCTTCGATCTGCCGCCGCGATTCCGCTCGGGGGCCATACTGGCCTGCGAGGTGCGCTCTGCGTGTATAGCACGGAGCCGGGCGCGTTCAGCGACGAGGAAATCGCCCTCCTTGCCGAGCTCGCGGGCAATCTCACTTACGGGTTGGCAGCGCTGCAAGCCGCCGCCGGACAGCGCGAGCTGAACCGCAGCCTCCGGATGCTCAGCCTGTGCAACGAGGCGCTGGTGCGGGCCACCGACGAGTCCGGGCTGCTCACGAGCCTGTGCGAGACGATCGTCAAGGAGGGCGGCTATCGGATGGCCTGGGTGGGATTCGCCGAGCACGACGAGGCAAAGACCGTAAGGCTCGCAGCGCATGCCGGCGCGGATCGAGAGTTCATCGAGAGCCTGAGGGTGACCTGGGCCGACGACGAGCACGGCCGGGGGGCGCTTGGCAGCGCCATCCGCACCGGCATGCCGGTGGCGGTGAACGACATTCTTAAAGACCCGCGCACGGTGCCCTGGCGCGAGCGGGCGCGCGCCTTCGGCTTCGGTTCCGTGATCGGGTTGCCGCTGAGGCGCGCGGGCGAGGCGTTCGGCGTGCTCGGCGTGTACGCCTCGACAACCGGGGCGTTTCCCGAGACCGAGGCGGCGCTGCTCGCGGAGCTGGCGGACGACCTCGCCTACGGGATCGTGGCGTTGCGCACCGCGGCCGAGCAGGCGGCGCTGCACGAGAGCGCGAACGTCGGCATCACGTTCGTCCGGGACCGCACGATCCTGCGCTGCAATCCCGCCTTCGCGCGCCTGCTCGGCTACGAGCCGGCGCAGCTCATCGGCCAGCCGACCCGCGTGGTCTTCGCGAGCGACGAAGAGCACGAGTCGTTCGGCCGCGAAGGTTACACGAGGCTGCGGGAAGGCGGCGTCCACTCGGCGGACGTGAAGCACCGGCGCGCCGACGGCACGACTCTCTGGGTGAACGTGACGATGAGCGCGGTGGAACCGCGCGATCTCGCCAAGGGCGCCGTGGTGGTGGTGCAGGACATCGACCGCCGCAAGCGCGCCGAGCGCGCGCTGCGCCTCACGAACAGCGCGGTCGAGTCTTCCGCCAACGGCATCATGATCACGGACTTCGGCGCGCCCGACAACCCGATCACGTACGTCAACCCGGCGTTCGAGCGCATCACCGGCTACCCGGCCGCCGAGGCCGTGGGGCGCAACGCGCGCTTCCTGCTCGGCGAGGACACCGGGCAGATCGGCGTCGCCGAAGTGCGCGCGGCGATCCGCGAGCGGCGCGAGTGCGCCACCGTCCTCAGGAACTACCGCAAGGACGGGAGCCTGTTCTGGAACGAGCTCGCGGTCTCGCCGGTGCGCGACGCCGACGGCAACGTGTCGCACTTCGTGGGCGTGATCAACGACATTACCGAGCGCAAGCGCTACGAAGAGGAGCTGGAGCGCCAGGCCAGCTACGACGCGCTCACCGGGCTTGCGAACCGCAACCTCGCCCGCGACCGCGTGGGACAGGCCATCGCCTACGCGGCGCGCTCGAACCGTGCCGTGGCGCTGCTGTTTCTCGACCTCGACCGCTTCAAGCGCATCAACGACAGCCTGGGGCACGCCTTCGGCGACGACCTTTTGCGCGCGGTGGCCGAGCGGGTGCGCCGCTGCGTGCGCGAGAACGACACGGTGGCGCGGCTCGGGGGCGACGAGTTCGTGATCGTGCTCTCGGACATGGCCCGGCCCGAGGACGCCGCGATGGTGGCGCGCAAGATCCTGCTCGCGGTGGCGCAGCCGCTCGCGCTCGCGGGCCGGGAAGTGAGCGTCTCGGCGAGCATCGGGGTGAGCCTGTACCCGAAGGACGGGGCCGATTACGACACGCTGCTCAGGAACGCCGACGTGGCGATGTACCAGGCGAAGGAGACGGGACGCGACCGCTATCGCTTCTACACCGAAGACATGAACGCGCGGGCGCTGGAACGGCTTGACCTGGAGGCGGCGTTGCGCCGGGCGCTCGATCGCGGCGAGCTGCTGCTGCATTACCAGCCGCTGCTTGCGCTGGCGGGCGAGGCGGTGAGCGACGTCGAGGCGCTGGTGCGGTGGCGCGCGGGCGATCGGGGGCTGGTGTCGCCTGGCGAGTTCATTCCGCTCGCCGAGGAAACCGGCCTCATCGTCCCGATCGGCAAGTGGGTGCTGCGCGAGGCCTGTCGCCAGGCGAAGGCCTGGGCGGACGCGGGGTTCTCCGGCCTGCGGGTGGCGGTGAACCTCTCGGCGCGGCAGTTCCGCGAGCGGGGCCTTGCGCAGGTCGTGCGCGGCGCGCTGGAAGAGGCCGCGCTGCCGCCGGCGCTGCTCAAGCTCGAGATCACCGAAAGCACGGTGATGCACAACGCCGAAGAGGCGGCGGCGATCCTCGCCGAGCTGAAGGCGCTCGGCGTCGGAATCGCGGTGGACGATTTCGGCACCGGCTACTCGTCGCTTGCCTACCTCAGGCGCTTCCCGCTCGACCAGCTGAAGATCGACCGCTCGTTCGTGCGCGATGCGGTGCGCGAGGCAGAGGCCGCGGCGATCGTGCAGGGCATCCTCGGGCTCGCGAAGAACCTGCGGCTGGAGACCGTGGCCGAGGGCGTGGAGACCGTCGAGCAGCTCGAGTTCCTGAAGGCCGCGGGCTGCGACAAGATCCAGGGCTACCTCTTCAGCCCGGCGCTGCCTGCCGAGCAGCTGGCGGCGCTGCTGCGCCGGCACCGGGGCGAGCGCGTGCTATGATTTCGCCACCCTGAAGGCACTTCGAAAGTGCGGCGCGGCCGCACTTTTTTTTGCCGTCCGGGCTCTCAGAAATCATGCCGAACATCCGCCTGCCCGACGGCTCGGTGAAGCGCTTCCCCGGACCGGTCACGGTGGCCGAAGTGGCGCAATCCATCGGCGCGGGGCTGGCGCGCGCCGCGCTCGCGGGGAAGGTGAACGGAAAGCTCGTCGACACGAGCTTTCGCATCGAGTCCGACGCCGAGGTCGCGATCGTCACCGGCAAGAGCCCTGAGGGTCTCGAGATCCTGCGCCACTCCACCTCGCACCTGATGGCGCAGGCGGTGCAGGAGCTCTATCCCGGCGCGCAGGTGACGATCGGCCCCGTCATCGAAAACGGCTTCTACTACGACTTCTCGTACGAGCGCCCCTTCACGCCCGAAGACCTCGCCGCCATCGAGAAGAAGATGGCAGAGATCGTGAAGCAGGACCTGCCGGTCGTGCGCAGGGAGATGGCGCGCGACGAGGCAGTCAGGTTCTTCAGCTCGATCGGGGAAAAATACAAGGCCGAGATCATCGCCGCGATCCCCGAGAAGGAAACGATCTCGCTCTACGGACAGGGCAACTGGGTGGATCTCTGCCGCGGGCCGCACGTGCCTTCCACCGGCAGGCTCAAGGTCTTCAAGCTGATGAAGGTCGCCGGCGCGTACTGGCGCGGCGACTCGAGAAACGAGATGCTCCAGCGCATCTACGGCACCGCCTGGGCGACGAAGGAAGACCAGGACGCGTACCTGAAGATGCTGGAGGAGGCCGAGAAGCGCGACCACCGGCGCCTCGGCACGCAGCTCGACCTCTTTCACATGGAGGAGGAGGCGCCGGGCATGGTGTTCTGGCATCCGAAGGGCTGGATCCTCTATCAGCAGGTCGAGCAGTACATGCGGCGCGTGTACCGCGAGAACGGCTACCTCGAGGTGCGCGGGCCGACCATCCTGCACCGGCGGCTGTGGGAGCAGACCGGCCACTGGGACAACTTCCGCGAGAACATGTTCTTCACCGAGTCCGAGAAGCGCGACTACGCGGTGAAGCCGATGAACTGTCCCGGGCACATCCTGATCTTCAAGACGCGGGTTCGCAGCTACCGCGACCTGCCGCTGCGCTACGGCGAGTTCGGCTCGTGCCACCGCAACGAACCCTCCGGCGCGCTGCACGGCCTGATGCGCATCCGCGGCTTCACGCAGGACGACGGTCACATCTTCTGCACCGAGGAGCAGATCCTGCCCGAATGCGTCGCCTATACCGGGCTGCTGCAGAAGGTGTACCGCGACTTCGGTTTCACGGACATCATCTACAAGGTGGCGACGCGGCCGCCGAAGCGCATCGGCGATGACGCGCAGTGGGACCGCGCGGAGGCCGCGCTCATGCAATCGCTCAGGGAAGCGAATTGCGCCTTCGGGATCTCGCCGGGCGAGGGCGCGTTCTACGGGCCGAAGATCGAGTACTCGCTCAAGGACGCGATCGGGCGCGTCTGGCAGTGCGGCACGATGCAGGTGGATTTCAGCATGCCGGGGCGCCTTGGCGCCGAGTATGTCGCCGCGGACAACAGCCGCAAGACCCCGGTGATGCTGCATCGCGCGACGGTAGGCTCGATGGAGCGCTTTCTCGGCATTCTGATCGAGCACTATGGCGGGGCGTTCCCGCTCTGGCTCGCGCCCGAGCAGGTCGTGGTGCTCAACATCTCGGCGCATCAGGCCGAGTACGCGGAAGGCGTCGCGCAGCGGCTGCGCGAGGCCGGCTGGCGCGCCGCCGCGGATTTGCGGAACGAGAAAATTTCCTATAAAATTCGCGAACATAGCCTGCAGAAAGTCCCCTATCAGCTGGTGGTCGGAGACAAGGAAAAGCAGGCCGGAACGGTGGCCGTGCGCACGCGCGGCGGTGAGGACCTGGGCGCCATGGCGCTCGAAGCCTTCACCGGGCGCCTCTCGCGAGAGGCGGGCGCGTAGCGGCACGGCCGGTTTTTTTGACGAACGAGAGGACTTCGCACATCGCACTCGAGAGATCGCAGCGCATCAACGGGGAAATCACCGCCCCCGAGGTGCGCCTGGTATCGGATAGCGGGGAGCAGCTCGGCATCGTGCCCGTCGTGCAGGCGCTGCGCATGGCCGAGGAGCAGAACGTGGATCTCGTGGAGATCGCGCCGCTCGCCAGGCCGCCGGTCTGCAAGCTCATGGACTACGGCAAGTTCCGGTACCGCGAGCAGAAGAAGGCGCACGAGGCCAAGCTCAAGCAGAAGCAGATCCTGGTCAAGGAAGTGAAGTTCCGGCCGGGCACCGACGACGGCGACTACGCGATCAAGGTGAGAAACCTCACCCGGTTCCTCGAGGAAGGCGACAAGGCGAAGGTGACGCTCCGGTTTCGCGGGCGCGAGATGGCGCACCAGGAGTTCGGCATGCGCATGCTCGAGCGCGTGAAGGCCGATCTCGAGCCGGTGGCCGTGGTCGAGCAGTTCCCGAAGCTCGAGGGCCGGCAGATGGTGATGGTGCTCGCGCCGAGGAAGAAGGCACCCCCGGCGAAGGCGGCGGCGCCGAAGGCGAAGAAGGAAGCGGCCAAGCCCGCCGCCTGAGCGGTATCCACAAGTGATGACCGGGCCGTAGAAGCGCTCCCGATCGGTTCGGGGCCGCCCGGCGTCAGGCTAGAAAAGGAAGGAGTCGCACCCATGCCGAAGGTCAAGACGAAGAAGTCGGCCGCCAAGCGCTTCAAGATCCGCTCCGGCGGCTCGATCAAGCGCTCGCAGGCCTACATGCGCCACATCCTCACGAAGAAGTCGACCAAGAGGAAGCGCCACCTGCGCGGCACGAGCACGGTCCACGACAGCAACAAGCGGCAGGTCCGCGCGATGCTGCCGTACGCCTCCTAGGAGCGCGCCATGCCGAGAGTGAAACGAGGCGTCACGGCGCGCGCGCGCCACAAGAAGGTCCTCGCGCAGGCCAAGGGCTTCCGCGGCCGCAGGAAGAACGTCTTTCGCGTCGCCAAGCAGGCGGTGATGAAGGCGGGCCAGTACGCGTACCGCGACCGGCGCGCGCGCAAGCGCGAGTTCCGGGGGCTGTGGATCGCGCGCATCAACGCCGCGGTGCGCGAGCTCGGGCTCACCTACAGCGCGTTCATGGCGGGCCTGAAGCGCGCCCGCATCGAGATCGACCGCAAGGTGCTGGCGGACCTCGCGGTGCAGGACAGGGCCGCGTTCGCGAGGATCGCTGGCCAGGCCAAGGCGGCGCTCGCGCACTGAGCCCCCGCGGGGGTGCCGCGATGCAGGATCTCGACGCCATCGTCTCGCGCGCGCTCGCCGAGCTCGCCGCGGCGCGCGACCCCGCCTCGCTCGAGAACACCAAGGCACGTTACCTCGGGAAATCGGGCGAGCTCACCGGGTTGCTGAAGGGCCTGGGCAGCGTCGGGCTCGAGGAACGCCGCAGCGCCGGCCAGGCCATCAACGCGGCAAAGGAGCGCGTCGAAGCGGCGCTCGAGACGCGCCGCGCGGAGCTCGCGCAGGCGCGCATGCAGGCGCGCCTCGCCGAGGACGCGATCGACGTCACGCTTCCCGGGCGAGGGCGCGGGCGCGGGTCGCTGCATCCGATCACGCGCACCTGGCAGCGCGTCGAGACGATCTTCCGGTCGATCGGCTTCGACGTCGCCGACGGCCCCGAGATCGAGACCGACTGGTACAACTTCACCGCGCTCAACAACCCCGAGAACCATCCGGCGCGCTCGATGCAGGACACGTTCTACGTCGACCTGAAGGATGCCGAGGGGCTGAATCTGCTGCTGCGCACGCACACGAGCCCGATGCAGGTGCGCTACGCGCGCATGCACGCGCCGCCGATCAAGGTGATCGCGCCCGGGCGCACCTACCGCGTGGATTCCGACGCCACGCACTCGCCGATGTTCCACCAGGTCGAGGGCCTGTGGATCGACGAGGACGTGAGCTTCGCCGACCTGAAGGGCGTGTACGCGGACTTCGTGCGGCGCTTCTTCGAGAGCGACGACCTCGAGCTTCGCTTCCGGCCGTCCTACTTTCCGTTCACCGAGCCCTCGGCGGAAATCGACATGCGGTTCCAGTCCGGGCCCCTGAAAGGGCGCTGGCTCGAAATCTCGGGCGCCGGGCAGGTGCACCCGGGCGTGGTGCGCAATTTCGGCCTCGACCCGGAGCGCTACATCGGTTTCGCGTTCGGCTCGGGGCTCGAGCGCCTGACGATGCTCCGTTACGGGATCGACGACCTGCGCCTGTTCTTCGACGGCGATCTCCGGTTCCTGAGGCAATTCTCATGAATGTACCCGAGAACTGGCTCAAGGAATTCGTGGCAACGGATTTGGCAGCCGACGCGCTGGCCCACGGGCTCACCATGCAGGGGCTGGAAGTCGAGTCGTGCGAGCCGGTCGCGCCGGCCTGCGAGGGCGTCGTCGTGGCGCAGGTGCTCGCGGTGGAGAAGCACCCGAACGCCGACAGGCTCACCGTGTGCCGGGTGGACGCGGGCGGCGCACCGGTGCAGGTCGTGTGCGGCGCGCCGAACGTGCGAGCGGGGCTCAAGGCCCCGCTCGCCACGGTCGGAGCGAAGATTCCCGGGCGCGAAATCGGGCGCGCGAGCGTCCGCGGCGTGGAGAGCGACGGCATGCTGCTCTCGGCGGCCGAGCTCGGGCTGTCCGAGGACCACTCCGGGCTGCTCGAGCTCCCCGCCGATGCGAAGATCGGCGAGGACGCGCGCCGCGCGCTGGATCTCGACGAGCACGTGCTCTCGGTGAAGCTCACGCCGAATCGAGGCGACTGCCTGTCCGTCCTCGGAGTGGCGCGGGAAGTGGCGGCGTTGACGCGAACCCGGTTGAAGGTGCATCCGCTCGAACCGGTTCCGCCCGCCATCAAGGAGATCCTTCCGGTAAGGATCGAAGCCCCCGACCTGTGCGGGCGCTTCTCGGGGCGTGTGATGCGGAACGTGAACGCGCGCGCGGCCACCCCGGGCTGGATGAAGCGGCGCCTGGAGCGTGCCGGACAGCGGCCGATCTCGGCGCTCGTCGACATCTCGAACTATGTGATGCTCGAGCTCGGGCGCCCGTCGCACATCTTCGACCTCGCAAGGGTGCGTGGCGGTCTGGTGGTGCGCTGGGGCCGCGCGGGCGAGTCGCTCGAACTCCTGAACGGGCAGACGGTGGCGCTCGACGGTTCGGTCGGCGTGATCGCCGACGATGCCGGAGTGGAGTCGCTCGCCGGCATCATGGGCGGCGAATCGACCGCGGTGTCGCTCGACACCACCGCGATCTACATCGAGGCGGCGTTCTGGTGGCCGCAGGCGATCGCGGGCCGAATGCGGCGATTCGGATTCTCGAGCGAGGCCGGGCACCGGTTCGAGCGCGGCGTCGACTTTGCCTCCACGGTCGAGCACGTGGAGCGCATCACGCGCCTGGTGCGCGAGATCTGCGGCGGCGAGGCGGGGCCGATCGACGACACGATCACAGGCCTGCCGGAGCGCCGGCCGGTACGCATGCGCGTGGCGCGCGCGAGGAAGGTCATCGGCATGCCGATCTCGGCGGGCGAGATGGCGGAAGCCTTCGCGCGGCTCGGGTTCGACTGGAAGCACGAGGGCGAGGACTTTCGCGTGACGCCGCCCTCGTACCGATTCGACCTCGAGATCGAGGAGGACCTGATCGAGGAGGTGGCGCGGGTGCACGGCTTCGACCGGATTCCGGCGCAGCCGCCGCACGCCCCGGCGAAGATGAGCGCGCCCCCGGAGGCGCGCCGCTCGCTGCACGCAGTGCGCGAGCGGCTGGCCGCCTGCGATTACCACGAGACGATCAACTTCGCGTTCGTGGAGCCGGCGTGGGAAGCCGACCTCGCGGGCGAGGCGAGCCCGGTGCGGCTCCTGAACCCGATCGCGAGCCAGCTCTCGGTGATGCGCTCAACGCTGTTCGGATCGCTCGTGGCCAACGTGCGCTACAACCTCGCGCGCAAGCTCGAGCGCGTGCGCGTATTCGAGGTCGGGCGCGTCTACCGGCGCGACCCGACGGTCGCGGACGGGCCGCTCGCGGTCGCCGGCGTGGCGCAGCCGCTGCGGGTCGGGGCCGCCGCGTGCGGCCCGGCGCTCGAGGAGCAATGGGGCGCGCCCGCGCGGCCGGTCGATTTCTACGACGTGAAGGCCGACATCGAGGCGCTGTACGCGCCGCGCCGGCCGCGGTTCGAGGCGGCTTTCCACCCCGCGCTCCATCCGGGGCGCTCGGCGCGCGTGCTGCTCGACGGCGTGCAGGCGGGCTTTGTCGGCGAGCTGCACCCCGCCTGGCAGCAGAAGTACGAGATCGCCCGGAGCGTGATGCTGTTCGAGCTGGACGCCGGGAGCCTCGAGGAGGCGGGCTTGCCGAGCCCGCAGCAGCCCTCGCGCTTCCCCGCGGTAGTGCGGGACATAGCCCTGGTGCTGGATCGCAAAGTCCAGGCCCAGGCGCTGCTCGATGCGATCGAGGCCGAAAAACCCCCGATCGTGCAGGAGGTCCGCGTGTTCGATCTATACCAGGGCCCAAGTCTTCCGGCAGGGACAAAAAGCCTTGCGTTTCGGGTAGTTATGCAACATACTGAACGAACCCTCACGGATGCGGAGGCGGACGCGGCGCGAGATGCGCTGGTCGCGCTGTGGGGGCGGCGTTTCGGGGCGACCCTGCGCACATAAAAAGTAGTTGAATCAGGGAGTTCAAATGACTTTGACCAAGGCCGAGCTGGCGGATTTGCTGTTCGAGAAGGTGGGGCTCAACAAGCGCGAGGCCAAGGACATGGTGGAGGCCTTCTTCGAGGAGATCCGGGGGGCGCTGGAGCGCGGCGAAAGCGTGAAGCTTTCCGGGTTCGGCAACTTCCAGCTGCGCGACAAGCCCATGCGCCCGGGCCGCAATCCCAAGACCGGCGAGGAAATCCCGATCAGCGCCCGCCGCGTCGTCACTTTCCACGCCAGCCAGAAGCTGAAGGCCATGGTCGAAAAAGCGCGCCATGGAGCAGGCCCGCAAAAAGACTGAGCTGCCGCCGATCCCCGCCAAGCGCTACTTCACCATCGGTGAGGTGAGCGATCTCTGCGGGGTGAAGCCTCACGTGCTCCGCTACTGGGAGCAGGAGTTCACGCAGTTGAAGCCCGTGAAGCGCCGCGGCAACCGGCGCTACTACCAGCACCACGAAGTGCTGCTGATCCGGCGCATCCGCGAGCTCCTCTACGAGGAGGGCTTCACCATCAGCGGCGCGCGCAACCGCCTCGACAACGACGCCCACGACGAGGAGCGCCACGAAGCGCCGGCGCACTCTGCCGGGCGCGGCGCCGACCTCGCCTCGGTCAAGCGCGAGTTGCGCGAGCTGCTCGACTCATTGCGATAGAATCCGACTTCTCGGGGCGTAGCGCAGCCTGGTAGCGTACCTGCATGGGGTGCAGGTGGTCGCGAGTTCAAATCTCGCCGCCCCGACCAGATCCCCTCAAGCGGCGACGAGCAGAGCCCCCGGCAGCACTTCGATGTCGAGCCTGCGCGCCGCGCGCTCGATGATCTCGCCGTCGGCGTGAACCACCAGGGGCTCGTCGGCTTCCACCGCCACGCGGCGCGTGCGCAGAAAAGTGATGCCCTTGCGGCCTACGTGCGTGCCCCGGATCGCGTGCGGGATGAAGCCGAGGATGCCGGCGCGCGAAAGGCGGCCGGCGACCATGAGATCGAGCCGGCCGTCGGCGATGTCGGCGCCGGGCGCGAGGCGAAACGCGCCGCCGTAGGTTTCGCCGTTCGCCGCGGCGAGCATGGTGATGGCTCCGTCGTAACTGCCGCCGTCGTGCGCGATCCGGACCCGAGGCGCCGAATACCTGAAGCAAAGCGTCCGTGCGAGCGCTGCGCCGTAGACCGCGTTGCCGCGCAGCCACCGGATGCCGTTTGCCTCGAGCGCGACCTGGGCGTCGAACCCGGCGCCGATGCCGTTGGCGAAGAAGCGGCCGTTGCAGCGGCCCGCGTCCACGCGCCGGCGATCGCCGCGCGCGATCCGCTCGCAGGCTGCGCGCCAGCCGGCGCCGAGGCCGAGCATCTTGGCGAAGTCGTTGCCGGTGCCGGCGGGGATGAAGGCGAGCGCCTGGCCGTCGCGCGCGGCGCCCAAATAGCCGTTCACCGCCTCGTTGATGGTGCCGTCGCCGCCGAGAACCGCGACGCACTCGTTGCCGGCCTGCAGCGCCTCGCGCACGAGCTCGATCGCATGACCCGGGAAAGCCGTGTGGAGAACCCGGCAACCGATTCCACGAGCTTCGAAGTTCGCGCGCACGCCGGGGCACAGGCGCCCGCCCGCGCCGCGCCCGGCGCGGGGGTTGACGACGAGCGCGACCCGACGCATCCGGCTCCCCCGGGACCGAAAATTCGTGAGCTCGATTCTATCCGCTAGAATCCTTCAGACTCGGATGCGCATTCTGATCTCCAACGACGACGGCTACTTCTCCCCGGGCATCACGCTGCTCGCCGAGCGCCTCGGCGCACTGGGCGAGGTGACCGTCGTCGCGCCCGAGCGCGACCGTTCCGGCGCGTCGAACTCGCTCACGCTCGACCGCCCGCTCACCGTAAGGCGCGCGGCGAACGGCTTCTACTCGGTGAACGGCACGCCGACCGACTGCGTGCACCTCGCGGTCACGGGGCTGCTCGACTTCCTGCCTGACGTGGTGGTCTCGGGGATCAACCTGGGCGCCAACATGGGCGACGACACGATCTACTCGGGGACGGTCGCGGCGGCGACCGAAGGGTTCCTGCTCGGCATCCCGTCGCTCGCGGTCTCGCTCGCGAGCAAGTCCGGGCGCCACTACGAGACCGCTGCGGCGATCGCGGCGCGGTTCGTGGAGCGCTTCGCGCGCGAGCCGATCCGGCAGCCGGTGCTGCTCAACATCAACGTGCCGAGCGTGGCGCTCGGCGATCTCGGCGGCGTGGAAGTCACGCGCCTGGGGCGCCGCCACAAGGCCGAGCCCGTAGTCAGGATCGACACCCCGCGCGGCGAGACCGCCTACTGGATCGGCGCCGCGGGCGACGCGCAGGACGCGGGCCCGGGCACCGATTTCCACGCCGTGGCGGCACGCCGCGTGTCGGTGACGCCGCTCCAGGTGGACCTCACGTTTCACGGCCAGCTCGAGTTCGTCCGGCAATGGCTGTCGGCGTGAGCGCGAACGGCTCCCGCAGCGCCGCCGGAATCGGCATGACCTCGCAGCGCACGCGCGAGCGGATGGTCGAGCGCCTGCGCGCCGAGGGGATCGGCGACGAGCGCGTGCTCGCCGCGATGGCGGCGGTGCCGCGGCACCTGTTCGTCGACGAGGCGCTCGCGAGCCGCGCCTACGAGGATTCGGCGCTCCCGATCGGCTTCGGGCAGACGATCTCCAGGCCGTACGCGGTGGCGCGCATGATCGAGGCGCTCGCCGCGCGCGCGCTCGGCAAGGTGCTCGAGGTCGGCACCGGCTGCGGCTATCAGGCGGCGGTGCTCGCGAGTCTGGCGCGCGAGGTATATTCGGTCGAGCGCGTGAAGGAGCTGCACGAGCGAGCGCGCGCCAACCTCCGGCACCTGCGGCTGAAGAACCTGCGGCTCGTTCACGGCGACGGCAGCCTGGGGCTGGAAGAAGCGGCGCCGTTCGACGCGATCATCGTCGCGGCCGCCGCCGCGGAGCTGCCGCTTGGCCTCTTACGGCAGCTCGCGCCGGGTGGCAGAATGGTGCTGCCGCTGCGGGACGCGGGAGCGGGCCCGCAGCGGCTGGTGCTCGTGGCGCGCGACCGCCACGGCCACACCCAGACCGTGCTCGACCCGGTGAAGTTCGTCCCGCTCCGGAGCGGAAAGGCATGAAGCGCCTCGCACTCCTCGCCGCCGCCGCGGTCCTCGCCTCGGGCTGCGCCATGACGCGCCCGCCGGCGAAGGTCGAGGACCG
>JBBINV010000011.1:0-68232 GCA_037443705.1 Betaproteobacteria bacterium
GGGCAGACCCGGAATCGCGGCCTGCGGCGCAGGCGCGGTGCCCGGCTGCGGCGCGGCCGCGGCAGGCTTTGCCGCGGCGACGTCGATCGCTTTTTCGCCCGCGGGACGTGGCGGATTGGCGTTTACGAGCGGCGGCGCCGGGCGCAACTGGTACCAGAAATAGCCCACCGTGCCGAGAGCAAAAGCGCCGAGCACCCCGAGCGTGATGTAGAAAGGCAGCCGGGGATTGGGCTCCTTCATCTTCGCCTCGAACACCTTGCGTGCGGCCGCGCGCTCCGAAGCCTGCGCCTCGGACGACGCGGTCGCGCGCGGCGCTTCGCGGCGCTCGGCCGAAGGCGCGGGCTCCGCCTCGAGCGAAAGCGAGCCCTGCGCGGCCTTCACCTCCCCTCCGTGCGGCAGGTCCTCGGTCAGGATCTCGAGCGGCTGCGAGATGTCGGGAAGCTCGGGCCGCGTCACCACATGCCGGGCCGCCTGTTCGCCCTCGCCCGCAGGCGGCTCGCCCGCTTCGCCGCTCTTGGCGCGGCGCTGCGCCTCTTCCTTGGCGCGCTCGGCCTTCTTCAGCGCCTCGAGCAGAAGGCTCATGTCATTGCGGCGGGTATTGTGCTTCCCGGCCCGGATTGGGCTTGGCGAAGAAGTCCTCGCCCGGCAGCATGCCGCGGAAGTCGCGGAAATCTCCCTCCACACTCGGATCGCGCAGCACCGTCGCACGCAGGAAGATCACAAGCTCGGTCTTGCGGGTCACGTCCTTGCGCTGGCTGGTGAGCGGACCGAGGATCGGGAGGTTGTGGATGCCGGGTATCCCGTCGTCGGTGTTCTCGACCTGGTCCTGCATCAGGCCGCCGAGCACCGCGATCTGCCCGCTCTGGATGCGCAGGATCGAGTCGAGCTCGCGCGTCTCGAAGACGGGAATCTGATTCGGGTTGGTGGCGGTGAGCGCGGGGTTCGGATCGTTCGCGAAGCCGACGCGGCGCCGGATCGTCGGCCGCACGTTGAGCACCACGGTATCGGAATCGCTGATCTGCGGCAGAACGCTCATCATGAAGCCCTCGGCGGCGACGTTCGCCGTGGTCGTGAACGACGCTTGAACGGTGATCCCCCCCACGCCGCCGCCCGCGATCGTGATCGGCTGGGTCGAGGGTGTGATCGTGAAGTAGACGATGTCGCGCGTCACGCGCAGCAGCGCCGTCTGGTTGTTGAGCACGCTCACCTTCGGGCTGGAGAGCACCCGCACGTCGCCGAACGACTCGAGCAGCCGCACGGTCGCCTGGAACCCGATCGACGCGGTGGCGGCGTCGATGATGAAGGCGCTGGTCGTGATCCCGGCCGGCGTTCCGGTGGTGCTCTGGCGCAGCGTCAGGCCGCTCGCGCCGCGACGCACCCTCGACCAGTCGATTCCGCGCTGGTATTCGTTGTTCAGCTGGACCTCGGCGATGGTCGCCTCGATCAGTACCTGGCGCTTGACGTTCGCGAGGACCTGGTCGAGAAATTCCTGCACCTTCTCGTGCTGGCGCGAGGTCGCGCGCACGAACAGCACGCCGCCCTCGCGGTTGCCGATGACCGAGGCCTGTTCGATGAACTCGATCGGCTGCTGCGCGGGCGTCGCCGCCGCGGCCCCCGGCGCGGTCGCGGGCTGGGGAGCGCCCGGTCCGGCCGGAGGCGGCGGTGCCGCCGCGGGCTGGGCGGCCACGGCCCCGGTGGTCTTCGGGATCACCTTGTCGGTCTCGCGCAGGATGTCCTTCACGTTCTGCACAATCGCGTCCCAGAGCTCGTTCTTCGAGACCACATCCACCACCGCGGTGGAGCCGGTTCCCTGGCCCGGGCTTCCCCCGGCGGCGCCCGTGCCGCCCGCGGCGAACTGCGTAGAGGAGGTCGACTGCATCTTGACGTTGCGGGATGCGCTTACGTATTCGACCCGGTAGGTGCGCAGGAACGGGGTATCGCGCATGACGATCAGGTTCTGGCCCTCGATCTCGTAGCGCATGTCCACCTGCCTGGCGATGCGATTGAGCAACTGCGGCAGCGTCTGGTCGATGGCGTTCAGGGTCACGGAGCCGGTGACGCCCGGGTGGATGTCGACATTGAGCTTCGCGTCGCGCGCGAGCGCGAACAAAAGGTCCTGTACGCGCACGTTGCTGACCACCACGCTGTAGGTCTCGGGCCGCTGCGCGGGCTTCGGCGCTGGCAGCACCGGCGCGACCTGCACCGGAGCAGGGATCACGCCCGCGGCACGCTCCGGCTCGGCGCGAATGTGCCCGGCGGCCGGCTTGATCGGCGCCTGCGAGCACCCGGCAAGCGTCAACGCAAGAGTCGCGCTTGTTGCTGCCACCGCTTTCAGCCCAAACGCCTGCACGCTGGAATCGCCCCCTTTGCGCGCAGAAGAATATCACGAACCGCGGATGAGGAAAGTCCGCTAACCGCCTGTCGCCGTGGAAAAAATTGTCAGGCGGCCATGCCCTTTCAGGCTTGCCTCGGCCTAGAGATCGCTGCGCAGCTCTCCGAAGGTGCGAAGAACCGTCTGAAACGCCCGCTGGTACTTCGGCGGGAGGCGGGACGCGGCTTCGGCCGCCGATTCGCGATCCGGATAGGCGCCGTAGACCACGCGGATGCGATAGCGCGACCCGGCGCGGATCGGGATCACGTAGAGGTGCTCGAGCGGCACGAGGTCCCGCGCCCGGATGAGAAACCGCTCCATCCTTGCCGGATCGCTGTTCTCGGTGAGGAACAGCTCGATGCTGTAGCGCTCTACGGCTTCCGTCTGCAGCCGTTCGCGAGCCGCGGCGATGCGCTCGCGAAGCAGCTTGTTCGCGCCCGCCGCGTACCCCGCGAGGCGCCTGAGCTGATCGGGCGCGAGCTGCGGGGGCGGTGGCTCCGGCGGTGCCGGGGGCGGCGCGGGCTCCTCCTTGATCTGAATCGGGGGTTCGGGCGCAGGCGGCGGAACCTCGGGGGCCTTTGGCGCAGGCGCGTGCGCGATGGGCGCCGCAGGCGCCGGCGCGGGGGCCTCCTCCTGCAGCCACCACAGCGCCGCGGCGCCGAGCAGGGCGCCGCCCGCGAACGCTGCGGCCGCCGCAGCCGTCCAGCGAAGGCGCCCCGATCCGCCGGCCACGGGCGTGAATTCCGAGTCTCTGATCGCGGCGCGAACCTCGCGCGGCGTCACCGCGTGGCTGTTCTCGGTGAATGCGGAGAGCAGGGACTTGTCGGCGAGGATGTTGATCCGGCGCGTGAGCCCGCCGGAAGCGCGGGCGATCCGCGCGACGGCCTTGGCGGAGAACACATCCGGACCGCGATAGCCCGCCGCGCGCATGCGAAACGAGAGGTAGGTCGCGACCTCGGCCTCGGTAAGCGGCCGCATGCGGAAGTTGTGGGTGATGCGGTCCTTGAGCTGCCTCAGCCCCGGCTTCGCGAGCGCCTCGTCGAGCTCGGGCTGGCCGAAAAGCACCATCTGGAGCAGCTTGTGGCGCCCCGACTCGAGGTTGGAGAGCAGCCGCACCTCCTCGAGGGTCTCCTCCGGCATCGCGTGCGCCTCGTCGATCAGGACGACCACGCGCCGCCCCGTCCCGTAGAGCCGGATCAGGTGGTCCTGGAGCTCGCGCAGGACCTGCGAAAGGCGGCTGTGACGGAACTCGAGCTTCAGCTCCTCGGCGATCGCGTAGAGGATCTCGTCGCGCGAGTACGACGGGTTGGCCAGGAAAACCGTCTCGACCTGCGCGGGCAGGCGCTCGATCAGGACGCGGCAGAGCATGGTCTTGCCGCTGCCGACCTCGCCGCTCACCTTGACGATGCCTTCCTCGTGAAGGATCGCGTACACGAGCGCCTCGAGCGTCGCGCCGCGGTCGGCGCCGTCGAAGAAGAAATCCGTGTGCGGCGTGATGCGGAACGGCGGCTCGGCGAGCCCGAAGTGCTCGAGGTACATGGGCCGTTACTTTTCCTCCCCGGTGTGCATTCGGCTATAGAGGGTCGTGCGGTTCACTCCGAGCAGCTTCGCCGCCTGGCTGACGTTGCCGCGCGTGAGGCGCAGCGCCGCCTCGATGTAGCCGCGCTCGAGCGCGCGCAGCATTTCGTCGAGGTTCACGCCGCGGCCGCGCTCCAGCTCCAGGTGCCTGAGCGCCCGCTCAACGACGTCGGCCTCCCCCGCGGAGCCTTCGGCGGCGGGTGCCTCGAGATCGAGCTCGGGCTCGAGCTCGGCCGCCGACAGCCGCTGCCCGGCGTACTTCGTCGTGAGCCGGATCACGATGTTGCGCAGCTCGCGCACGTTCCCGGGAAACGGATAGGCAAGCCAGCGCCGCTCCGCCGACTCGTCGAGGGTGAAGGGTTGCACCCCCTGCTGATCGGCGTACAGGCGCCGGAAGTGCTCGAGCAGCAGCAGCCGGTCTCCCTCCATCTCGCGCAGCGGCGGCACGGCGAGCGTGAACACCGAGAGCCGGTGGTAGAGGTCGGCGCGAAAGCGCCCCAGCCGCACCTCGCGCCGGAGGTCCCGGTTGGTCGCCGCGACGACGCGCGCGCGCGAAAAGCGCCGCTGCGTCTCGCCGACGCGCTGGTATTCGCCGTTCTCGAGCACGCGCAGGAGCTTCGCCTGCATTTCGAGCGGCAGCTCGCCGATCTCGTCGAGGAACAGGGTCCCGTCGTGTGCCTCCTCGAAGTAGCCGGCCTTGTTCGCGGCCGCGCCGGTGAAGGCGCCCTTCACGTAGCCGAACAGGGTCGGCTCTACGAGCGTCGGCGCGATGGCGGCGCAGTTGAGCGCAAGGCAAGGGCGCGCGGCGCGCGCCGAGAGCCGGTGCAGGCTCTTCGCCACGAGCTCCTTGCCGCTGCCCGACTCGCCCTCGATCAGCACCGGAAAGGGCGAGTCGGCGAACTGTGCGAGCTGACTCTTCAGCCTGGCCAGCGCCGCGCTGCCTCCGATGAGGTCCTCCGGCCCCCCCGCGCGCCGCAGCTCGGCTTCGCGCATCGCGAGCGCGCGCTCGAGCGTACGCGTGAGCGTCGCCGGGTCGCAGGGCTTGGCGATGAACTCGGCGGCGCCGAGCGCGCGGGCATGGCGCGCGTGCACGGCGTCGCTCTGTCCCGAGAGCACGAAAATGCGCATGCCGGGCGAGTGCGCCAGCAGGTCGCCGATCAGCTGGAAGCCCTCGTCGGGCGCGTGCGGGGTCGGCGGCAGGCCCAGGTCGACGAGCGCGAGCTGGGGCGGCTCGCCGAGCTGGCGAAGGAGCTCCACCGCGTGGCGCCGCGATTCGCACACGTGCACCTCGAAGCTCGCGCCGAGCGCGAACCGGAGCGTGTCGCCGATCAGCGGATCGTCGTCGACGATCAGAAGGCCGGGCCGGGCTTCAGTGCCCTGCGGGAGGCTGGTCGCCATCGTCACGGATGCACTTGAGGAACGCGCGCTCCAGCAGCGGCTCGCCGGTGCGCGCGCACAGCTCCTGCGGCGCGCCGCAGAAGCGCAGCTTCCCGCGGTCGATCACCGCCACGGTGCCGCACAGCTCCTCGACGTCCGCGAGCACGTGCGAGGTGAACAAGAGCGCCGCGCCGCCGCGGTTGAGGCGCGCGAGGACGTTCTTCACCGCGACGCGGCCCGCCGGGTCGAGCCCGCTCATCGGCTCGTCGAGCACGTACAGGTCGCGCTCGACCAGGAAGCAGGCGGCCAGCCCCAGCTTCTGCGTCATGCCCTTGGAGAGCTGGCGCACGGGGCGCTCGAGCACGCCCGGCTCGAGCTCGAGCTCGGCGAGCTGCCGCTCGACGCCGCCGCGCTCGAAGCGGCCGCCCGCGAGCGTGAGCATCAGCTCCAGGAACTCGCGCCCGAGCAGGTAGTACGGCGGCGCGAAGCTCTCCGGGACGTAGGCAAGCCGCCGGCGCGAGCGCGGCTCGCCGTTCGGGACCCCGAAGATCTCCACCCGCCCGCCGTCGGCGCCGCATAGGTCCAGGGCGCATTTGATGAGCGTGGTCTTGCCGGCGCCGTTCGCACCCACCAGGGCAACCGCCGCCCCGGGCACCACCTCGAGATCGATGCCCTCGAGCACGCGGCGCCTGCCGAAGCGCTTGGAGAGCGCTTCGACCCGCAATGCGACGACTCCGGCGGCATCCATCCCTCAACTATAATCTGCGCTTTCGTCCGGATCGAATTCTCCTTGGCCGGTACCGACATCGTCGAGATCGACAACGTCTCGTTCGGCTACGACGCCGCGCGGCCGGTCCTGCACGGCATCCGCATGCGCATTCCCCGCGGCAAGGTGGTCGGGATCATGGGCCAGTCGGGCTGTGGCAAGACGACGCTGCTCAGGATCATCGGTGGCGCGCAGCGACCAGGCGCCGGGCTCGCGCGCGTGCTCGGGACGCGCATCGACGGATTGACGAGCGCCGGGCTCTATGCCCTGCGGCGCCGGATGGGGATGCTGTTCCAGTTCGGGGCGCTTTTCACGGACATGTCGGTGTTCGACAACGTGGCGTTTCCTCTTCGCGAGCATACCCGGCTCCCGGAGGACCTGATTGCGGATCTCGTGCTGATGAAGCTCGAGGCCGTGGGCTTGCGCGGCGCCGCCCGGCTGATGCCCTCGGAGCTCTCCGGCGGCATGGCGCGGCGCGTGGCGCTCGCGCGCGCGATCGCGCTCGACCCGCAGCTGATCCTGTACGACGAGCCGTTCACGGCGCTCGACCCGATCTCGCTCGGGGCGGTCGCGCGGCTGATCCGGCTCCTCAACGATTCGCTCGGCGCGACCTCGATCGTGGTCACGCACGACGTCGCCGAGACGCTGCCGTTCGTCGACTACGTCTACTTCATGGCCGACGGGCGGGTCGTCGCCGAAGGCCCGCCGCGCGAGGTGACCGGATCGCCGGTCCCGTTCGTCGGTCAGTTCGTGCACGGCCGGCTCGACGGCCCGGTCCCGTTCCACTATCCCGCGCCGAGCTACGGCGCGGATCTCGAGCTGGGCGCGGCTGGCTGACATGCTGATCGCGATCCGGGACATCCTGGGGAAGCTCGGGGGGGCGCTCACCTCGCGCATCTGGCGCCTGGGATTCGCGGGCCGCTTCTTCGTCTACATGCTGCTGCACTCGGGCACGGCGCTCGGCCGCTTCGGGCTGACCATCCGCGAGATCTATTTCGCGGGCGTGCTCTCGCTCATCATCATTCTGGTGTCCGGCATGTTCGTCGGCATGGTCCTCGCGCTGCAGGGCTACGAGACGCTGCAGCGCTACGGCTCGTCGGAGGCGCTGGGGATCCTCGTGGCGCTGTCGCTCGTGCGCGAGCTCGGGCCGGTGGTCGCGGGCCTGCTGTTCGCCAGCCGCGCCGGCAGCGCGATCACCGCCGAGATCGGCCTGATGAAGGCCACCGAGCAGATCGCCGCCATGGAGATGATGGCGGTGGACCCGATCGCGCGGGTGATCGCGCCGCGCTTCTGGGCCGGCGTGATCTCGATGCCGCTGCTCGCGGCGCTGTTTTCGGCCATGGGCATCTTCGGCGGCTACCTCGTCGGGGTACAGCTGATCGGCGTCGACGAGGGCGCCTTCTGGTCGCAGATGCAGGCCGCGGTTGACGTGCGCGAGGACATCATGAACGGCGTCATCAAGAGCGTCGTGTTCGGCGTCGCCGTCACCTGGATCGCGGTGTTCGAGGGCTACGACGCCCAGCCGACCGCCGAAGGGGTCTCGAGCGCGACGACGCGCACCGTGGTCACTTCGTCGCTCGCGATCCTGGCGCTCGATTTCGTGCTCACCGCGCTCATGTTCACCGGAGGAAACGCAAGATGACTCGCGCCACCATCGACGTCTGGGTCGGGCTGTTCGTCGCCGCGGGCTTCGCGGGGCTGCTGTTCCTCGCCCTCAAGGTGGGGAACCTCGCGTCGTTCTCGACCGCGCAGACGTATCAGGTTCAGGCCAAGTTTGCTAACATTGGCGGCCTCAAGATCCGGGCGCCGGTCAAGAGCGCGGGCGTGGTGGTGGGTCGGGTGTCGGAGATCCGCTTCGACAACGAGAGCTACGAGGCGATCGTGACCTTCAACCTCGACGCCCGGTACCAGTTTCCGCGCGACACCGCCGCCAAGATTCTCACCTCGGGGTTGCTCGGCGAGCAGTACGTGGGGCTGGAAGCGGGCGGCGACGGCGTGATGCTGAAGGGCGGCGACCGGCTGCGCCTGACCCAGTCGGCGGTGGTGCTGGAAAACCTGATCAGCCAGTTCCTTTTCAACAAGGCGGCTGAGGAGAAGAACGGGAAGGACGGCAAGTGATGCAGCGCTGGGCGAGGAGGCTGATCGTCACGGCTGCGCTCGCAGGGGCGGCCGGGTGCGCCACGACCAACGGCGCCGATCCGCGCGACCCCCTGGAGGGGTTCAATCGCTCGATGTACGCGTTCAACGAGGCGTTCGACGACGCGATCGGCAAACCCGTGGCGACCGCCTACAAGAACGTCCTGCCCGACCCGGTGCGCGACTGGGTGCGCAACTTCTTCGCCAACCTGGCGGACCTTTTCATCGGCGTTAACAATCTTTTGCAGGGCAAGCCCGCCGATGCGGTGACCGACTGGGCGCGCTTTGCGTTCAATTCCACGATCGGAATCTTGGGAATCAACGACGTCGCCTCCGAGATGGGGCTCGAGAAGCACAACGAGGACTTCGGCCAGACCTTCGGCCGGTGGGGAGCGGGCACCGGCGCGTACATCGTCTGGCCGTTCATCGGCTCGAGCACGGTCCGCGATACCGCGGGGCTCGTGCTCGACTGGAGCTTCGACCCGGTGCGGCGCCACGAGCCGAAGGACCCGCGCTACTTCATGATCGGGCTTCGCGCGGTGAGTACGCGTGCCGAGCTGCTGGACGCGAGCCGCATCCTCGAGGAGGCGGCGCTCGACAAGTACGTGTTCCAGCGCGATGCGTTCCTGCAGCGCCGCCGCGGCCTCGTTTACGACGGCAACCCGCCACGCGAGCCCGAGTCGCGCCGGCGCGATGAGCCGCGCGCCGCCGTCCGGTGATTTCCCGCCGGCTTGCCCCGGGCGTCGCTTTCGCCGCGCTTGCGGCGGCTGCGACCGTCGCCCTCGCCCAGGAGTTCCTCGCTCCGGACGCGCTCGTGAAGAACGTCACGCTCGAGGTCGTCGACATCGTCTCGAAGGACAAGGAGATCCAGGCGGGCGACCGCAGGAAGGTGATCGCGTTGATCGAGGCCAAGGTGCTGCCGCACTTCAATTTCCCCGCGATGACCGCGACCGCCGTCGGAACCCACTGGAAGAGCGCGACCCCCGAGCAGAAGAGCCGGCTCACGGACGAATTCCGTACGCTGATGGTCCGAACCTACGCCAGCTCGATCGCCGCCTACAGGAACCAGAAGTTCGACTTCCGGCCGCTGCGCGCGAAGCCCACGGACACCGACGTGACGGTCCAGGTGCGCGTGCTGCAGAGTGGCGCCGAACCCGTCAGGATCGACTACGACATGGAGAAGACGCCGCGCGGCTGGAAGGTCTGGGACGTGCGCGTCGCCGACATCAGCCTGACAGCGAACTATCGCACCGAGTTCGCGAACCTGGTGCGTGAAGGCGGAATCGACGGCCTGATCAGGTCGCTGCGGGCGAAGAACGGATCCCTCGAGCGGGCCGCGCCGGTCCCGGGGGCGGAAAAGCGATGATCCGGCGCGAGGGCACGAGGATGCTCGTCGAGGGTCCGGTGACGCTCGCCAACGTCGCGGGCGTGCTCGAGAGCGGCTACGCCGAGATCCGCGGCGGTGCCTCCGCCGTGGACCTGGCGGGCGTGACCGAGCTCGACTCGTCGCTGCTCGCGATGCTGCTCGCCTGGCTGCGCGAGGCGCGGCGCCTCGGCCGCGGGCTCGAGTTCGCCAACTTCCCCGAGGGGCTCGCGACGATCGCGCGCCTCTACGGCGTGGTCGAGCTCCTCCCCGGCGCCCAGCCACAGGCGCATTAGCGAAGATGCGTCGCCGTCCCCGCGCAGGCGGGGACCCGTGCCGTTTGCCGCCATGACTCCCGCGATCGAGATCCGCAACGTCGAGAAGCGCTACGGCGACGTGCGCGCGCTCGCAGGCGTGTCGCTCGAGGTCGGCTGCGGGGAGTTCTTCGGGCTGCTCGGGCCGAACGGCGCCGGCAAGACCACGCTCATCAGCATCGTCGCCGGGCTTGCGCGCGCCGACCGGGGCGAAGCGCGCGTCATGGGGCACGACGTGGTGTCGGACTACCGCCGCGCGCGCGCGAAGCTCGGCGTGGTGCCCCAGGAGCTCGTTTTCGACCCGTTCTTCACGGTTCGCGAGACGCTGCGCTTACAGTCAGGCTACTACGGCATCCGCGGCAACGACGACTGGATCGACGAAGTCATCGCCAATCTGGATCTCGAGTCGAAGGCCGATACCAACATGCGCGCGCTCTCGGGCGGGATGAAGCGCCGGGTGCTGGTGGCGCAGGCGCTGGTGCACAGGCCGCCGGTCATCGTGCTCGACGAGCCGACTGCCGGGGTCGACGTCGAGCTGCGCCAGGGCCTGTGGCGATTCGTTCAGCGCCTGAACCGCGACGGCCACACCATCGTGCTCACGACGCACTACCTGGAGGAGGCCGAGCAGCTTTGTGGGCGCATCGCGATGCTGAAGGCGGGCCGCGTCGTCGCGCTCGACTCCACGCGCAACCTCCTCGACACGTTTTCGGGGATGCAGCTCACGCTGCGGCTGGACCGGGACGCGCTCCCGTCCGGGATCGACGCCACGGTGCTCGAGGCCGAGGGCGGGCGATTTCGCCTGCGGCTGCGCGACACCGCAGGGCTCGAGGAGCTGCTCCACCGGCTTCGCGCCGAAGGCACCGCGATCCGCGAGTTCGAGCTTCAGCCGCCCGACCTCGAGGAAGTGTTCGTGCGCGTGATGGAGCGGCACTGATGGTCGGCTTCGGGACCCTGCTCCGCAAGGAGCTGCTTCGCTTCTGGAAGGTGAGCTTTCAGACGGTGGCGGCGCCGGTGCTCACGGCGCTGCTGTACCTGTTCGTGTTCGCGCACGCGCTCGAGGGCCGCGTGCAGATCTACGAGAACGCGAGCTACACCGCGTTCCTGCTGGTCGGGCTCGCGATGATGAGCGTGCTGCAGAACGCGTTTGCCAACAGCTCCTCTAGCCTGATCCAGTCCAAGATCACGGGCAACGTGATCTTCATCCTGCTGCCACCGATCACGCACTTTCAGTTCTACGGCGCGTATGTGCTCGCCTCGATGCTGCGCGGGCTGGTGGTGGGTCTGGGAGTGCTCGCGGCGACGGCGTGGCTCGTGCCGCTGCCGCTCGCCGCGCCGCTTTGGGCGGCGGCGTTCGCTCTGCTCGGGGCCGCGATCCTCGGGGCGCTCGGCCTGATCGCGGGCATCTGGGCCGACAAGTTCGACCAGCTCGCGGCGTTCCAGAACTTCGTCATCCTGCCCGCGACGTTCCTGTCCGGGGTGTTCTACTCGATCCACTCGCTGCCCCCGTTCTGGCAGGCGGTCTCGCACCTCAACCCGTTCTTCTACATGGTCGACGGCTTCCGCTACGGCTTTTTCGGCGTCTCGGACTTCCCGCCGCTCGCGAGTCTCGCCGTGGTGGGGTTAAGCTTCGCGGGCCTGTCGGCGGCCGCGCTGGCGCTGCTGCGCTCCGGCTATAAGCTTCGCACCTAAAGCACATGGTCACGACCGAAAGCGTCAGACGGAGCATCGAATCGGGGCTCGTTTGCGAGCATCTCGAGGTGATCGGGGACGGCGAGCATTTCCAGGCGCTCGTCGTCTCGCGCGCCTTCGCGGGCAAGAGCCGGGTGCAGCGCCACCAGCTCGTCTACGCGGCGCTCGGCGGCCGCATGCGCGAAGAGATTCACGCGCTGTCGATGCGCACGCTGACACCCGAGGAATGGGGCACCGGTGGATAAGCTGCGGATCACGGGAGGGCGGCCGCTCGAGGGGACGGCGCGCGTGTCCGGCGCGAAGAACGCGGCGCTCCCGATCATGTGCGCGGCCCTGCTCACGCGCGAGACGCTCGCGCTCGCCAACGTCCCGCGGCTGATGGACGTGCGCACGATGTCCCGGCTTCTCCGACAGATGGGGGTCGAAGCCATGGAGCGCGGCGACGAAATCGAGCTCAAGGCGAAGACCCTTGCGAACCCCGAAGCTCCCTATGAGCTGGTCAAGACGATGCGCGCCTCGATCCTGGTGCTCGGGCCGCTGCTGGCGCGCTGCGGCCGCGCACGGGTGTCGCTGCCCGGGGGCTGCGCGATCGGCGCGCGCCCGGTCGACCAGCACGTCAAGGGCCTGCAGGCAATGGGGGCGGCGATCGAGATCGAGCACGGCTACATGAGCGCAACTGCCGAGCGGCTGCGCGGAGCGAGAATCGTGATGGATCTGGTCACCGTGACGGGCACCGAGAACCTGATGATGGCAGCGACGCTCGCGGAAGGAACCACCATTCTCGAGAATGCCGCGCGCGAGCCGGAGGTGGTGGATCTTGCGCGATGTCTGGCGGCGATGGGGGCGAGGATCGAGGGCGCGGGCACCGACGTCATCCGCGTCGAGGGCGTGCGCGTGCTCTCGGGCGCGCGCCACCGCGTGATGCCCGACCGGATCGAAACCGGGACCCTGCTCGTGGCCGCGGCCGCGGCGGGGGGACGGGTCCGGCTAAGCGGCGCGGCGCCGGCGACGCTCGACGCGACACTGGATAAGCTTCGCGAGTCCGGAGCAAGGGTCAAGGTGGAAAGCGATTCCATAGAGCTCGAGATGCCCGGCCGGCCGGTCGCGGTCAGTCTGCGCACGGCACCGTACCCGGGATTCGCCACCGACATGCAGGCGCAGTTCATGGCGCTCGATGCGGTCGCGAGCGGCACCGCCGTGATCACCGAGACCATCTTCGAGAACCGCTTCATGCACGCGCTGGAGCTGCAGCGCCTGGGCGCCGACATCGCGATCCAGGGCAATACCGCGGTCGTGAAGGGAGTCGAGCGGCTGCAGGGTGCGCGGGTCATGGCGACCGACCTGCGTGCCTCGGCGAGCCTGGTGATCGCCGGACTTGTGGCCGAGGGCCAGACGCTCGTCGACCGGATCTATCACCTCGACCGCGGCTACGAGGCGCTCGAGGCGAAGCTCGGTTCGCTGGGCGCGCGCATAGAGCGGGTACACTGACGCCGTATGGGCGGCGAAAAACCGGGACAGACCCGGATTTCCATCCGTGGCGCATTGTTCGGCCGAAATCCGGGTCTGTCCCGGTTTTTCGCATGAGCACCGTCGGCATCGCTCTCTCGAAGGGCCGCATCCTCGAGGAAACGGCGCCGCTGCTCGCGCGCGTCGGCATTCGCGCCAGCGAGGATCCGGAGCGCTCGCGAAAGCTCGTGATCCCGACCGAGCGCCGTGACGTGCGGCTGATCGTGGTGCGCGCGGCCGATGCGCCGACCTACGTCCAGCGCGGCGCGGCCGATCTCGGCATCGCCGGCCGCGACGTGCTCGCCGAGCATGGCGGAGCGGGGCTGTACCAGCCGCTCGACCTCGGCATCGCGGTCTGCCGCATGATGGTGGCGGTGCGCCGGGGTTTCGACTACACGGCCGCGGTGCGGCAGGGGGCGCGGCTGCGCGTCGCGACCAAATACGTGCAGACCACGCGCGAGCACTTCGCGGCCAAGGGCGTGCACGTCGACCTCATCCGCCTCTACGGCTCGATGGAGCTCGCACCGCTCGTCGGCCTGGCGGACGCGATCGTCGACCTCGTGTCAACCGGCGGGACGTTGCGCGCCAACGACCTCGTGCCGGTCGAGGAGATCATGCCGGTGTCGGCGCGCCTGGTTGTCAACCAGGCGGCGCTCAAGACCAAGCGCGACGTCCTGCAGCCGATCATCGACGCCTTCGCGCGGGCGGCCCGGTCGTGAAGCTGCGGCGGCTCTCGACGCGCGCGCCCGGGTTCGGGGCCGCGCTCGCCGGGCTTGCGCGCTACGAGGCGGCGCAGGATGCGGCCGTCGAGCGCGCGGTGAAAACGATTGTCGCCGAGGTGCGCCGGCGCGGCGACCCCGCATTGCTCGCCTACAGCCGGCGCTTTGACGGCGTCAGGGCCCGTTCGGTTTCCAGCCTGGAGATCCCGGCGGCGGAAATCCGGGGTTTCCTGAAGGAAATTCCGGTGCGGGAGAAAAGCGCGCTCGAGCAGGCAGCCAGCCGGATCCGGCGCTTCCACGAGCGGCAGCGAGCGCGCTCCTGGAGCTACACGGATCGTGACGGCACGCGGCTCGGCCAGCAGGTCAGGCCGCTCGAGCGCGTCGGGCTCTATGTGCCGGGCGGCAAGGCCGCGTACCCCTCGTCGGTGCTGATGAACGCCATCCCCGCCAAGGTCGCCGGCGTGCGCGAGCTGATCATGGTGAGCCCGAAGCCGACGCCGCTCGTCCTTGCGGCGGCCGCGGTCGCGGGCGTCGACCGGGCCTTCGCGATCGGCGGCGCCCAGGCGGTCGCGGCGCTCGCCTACGGCACGCGCGCCGTGCCGCGCGTGGACAAGATCGTGGGGCCGGGCAACGTCTATGTCGCCGAGGCCAAGCGCCAGGTCTTCGGCCGGGTCGGCATCGACATGATCGCCGGGCCCTCCGAGATCGTGGTGATCTGCGACGGCAGCACCGATCCGGACTGGGTGGCGATGGATCTGTTCTCGCAAGCCGAGCACGACGAGCTCGCGCAGGCGATCCTGCTCTGCCCGCGAGCTTCGTACCTCGACGACGTGCAGCGATCGATCGCGAGGCTCCTGCCGGCAATGCCGCGTCGCGAGGTGATCCGGGCCTCCCTCGGGAAGCGCGGCGCGCTGATCGAGACGCGCAGCCTCGCCGAGGCCTGCGAGATCGCCAACCGCATCGCTCCCGAGCACCTCGAGCTCTCGGTGGCGAAGCCGCGCGCGCTGCTTCCCAGGTTGCGCCATGCCGGCGCGGTGTTCCTCGGGCGCTGGAGCTCGGAGTCGGTGGGCGACTATTGCGCCGGGCCGAACCACGTCCTGCCGACCTCGGGCACGGCGCGCTTCTCCTCGCCGCTCGGCGTCTACGACTTCCAGAAGCGCTCGAGCGTCATCAGCGTGTCGCGCGAGGGCGCGCGCCGGCTTGGGCGTCTCGCGGCGCGGCTGGCGCGCGGCGAAGGGCTGTTCGCGCACGCGCGCGCGGCGGAGCTGCGGCGATGAGCGTCGCGCAGAAGGTGATCCGGCCCGAGATCCAGGAGATGCACGCCTACGCGGTGGCCGACGCGACGGGTCTGGTCAAGCTCGACCTCATGGAGAACCCTTACGGGCTGCCCGAGGAGCTGGCGGCGGAGATCGGCCGTGTCGTGTCGCGGCTGTCCCTCAACCGCTATCCGGTGCCGACCGCGCGGCGGCTGCGCAATCTGATCCGAGAGGTGATGCAGGTCCCGCCGGGCTGCGAGGTGCTGCTCGGCAACGGCTCCGACGAGTGCATCCAGTACGTCACCGCGGCGATTGCGCGCGAAGGCGCGGTGGTGATGGCGCCCTCGCCCTCCTTCGCGATGTTCTCCGCGTACGCGCTCTTCTACCGCCTGCGCTTCACCGGCGTGCCCCTGCGCGAGGACTTCACGCTCGACGCCGAGGCTTTTCTCGCCGCGATGGCGAAGGACAAGCCCGCGCTCGTCTGGATCGCCTACCCCAACAACCCCACCGGCAATGCGTTCCCGGTCGGCGACATCGAGCGCATCCTGCGCGCCGCGCCCGGCCTGGTCGTCATCGACGAAGCCTATCAGCCGTTCGCGGGCGCGACCTTCATGCCGCGCCTGGCGGAGTTCGAGAACCTGGTGGTGATGCGCACCGTTTCGAAGATCGGCATGGCGGGCCTGCGCCTGGGCTACGTCTGCGGGCGGCCCGAATGGATCGAGGAGTTCAACAAGACTCGCTCGCCGTTCAACGTCAATGTCGTCACCGAGGCGATCGCGATCACGCTGCTCGAGCACAAGTCGGTGCTCGACGCGCAGGCGGCCCGGGTGCTCGCCGAGAGAGAGCGCATCCGGCCGGAGCTCGATCGCATGCCGGGCCTCACCGTCTATCCTTCGGTGGCGAACTTCTTTCTCGCGCGCGTCAAGGGCCCCGCGGGCGCCGGCGCACGCGTCTTCGAGGCGCTAAAGGCGCAGGGCGTGCTGGTGAAGAGCTTCGCGGGCGGCCCGGCGGCGCTCGAGAACTGCCTGCGGATCTCCATTGGCACGCCCGAGGAAAACCGTATACTCCTCGCAGCACTCCGCGAGGCGCTCAAATGAGGACCGCTGAAGTCGCGCGCAACACGAAGGAGACGCAGATCCGCGTTCGGGTGAATCTCGACGGCGCCGGAAGGTCGAAGCTCGCGACCGGGGTGCCTTTTCTCGAGCACATGCTCGACCAGGTCGCGCGGCACGGAATGCTCGACCTCGAGATCGAGGCGAAAGGGGACCTGCACATCGACGGCCACCACACGGTGGAGGACATCGGCATCGCGCTCGGCGAGGCGCTCGCGCGTGCGCTCGGCGACAAGTCGGGGATCCGCCGCTTCGGCCATGCCTACGTCCCGCTCGATGAAGCGCTGTCGCGCGTGGTGATCGATTTTTCCGGCCGCCCGGGGCTCGAATACCACGTGAAATTCACGCGCGCCCTGATCGGCGAGTTCGACGTCGACCTGGTGCACGAGTTCTTCCAGGGGTTCGCCAACCACGCGCAGGCGACGCTGCACATCGACAATCTGCGCGGCGACAATGCGCACCACCAGTGCGAGTCCGTGTTCAAGGCATTCGCGCGCGCGCTGCGCATGGCCGCGGAGCCCGATCCGCGTGCGGCCGGGATGGTGCCCTCGACCAAGGGTTCTCTTTAGTCGGAGAGATCCGCCGTGAGAATCGCGGTCGTGGACTACGGCATGGGCAATCTGCGCTCGGTGTCGAAAGCGATCGAGCACGTGGCGCCGCAGGCCGAGGTGCTCGTCACCGCCGACCCGGAGGCGATCCGCGCCGCCGAGCGCGTCGTCGTGCCGGGCCAGGGCGCGATGCCGGATTGCATGCGTCAGCTCTCCGCGAGCGGAGCGCGCGCGGCGGTGATCGAGGCGACCCGCGAGAAGCCCTTCCTCGGCATCTGCGTGGGAATGCAGATGCTGTTCGAGCACGGCGAGGAGGGCGACACGCCGGGGCTTGCGCTCCTCGCGGGCGAGGTGCCGCGGTTTCCGGCGGCGAAAATGCAGGGGCTGAAAGTGCCGCACATGGGCTGGAACGAGGTGCGGCAGGAGCGTGCGCACGCGCTATGGGAGGGCATTCCGGCGGGGACGCGCTTCTATTTCGTGCACAGCTACTTCCCCGCGCCGCGCGAGAGCGCGCTCACGGCGGCGACCTGCGTGTACGGCTTGGCCTTTACCTGCGCGGTGGCGCGCGATAACATCTTCGCCGTGCAGTTTCACCCCGAGAAAAGCCAGGCCGCCGGACTGCAACTGCTTTCCAACTTCGTGCGCTGGCGCCCCTGATTCCCGCGCGGGCGCCCGCGGCGCTCATTCCGTGCTGATCATTCCCGCGATCGATCTGAAGGACGGCCGCTGCGTGCGGTTGCAGCAGGGCCGCATGGACACCGCGACCGTGTTCTCCGACGACCCGGTGGCGACCGCGCGCCACTGGTCCGCGCAGGGTGCGCGCCGCCTGCACATCGTGGATCTCAACGGCGCGGTCGCCGGGCGGCCGAAGAACGAAAAGGTGATCCGCGAAATGATCAGGGCGGTGGGCGATGCGACGCCGATCGAGCTCGGCGGCGGGATCCGCGATCTCGACACCATCGAAAGCTATCTGGATGCGGGCGTCACCTACGTCATCATCGGCACCGCCGCGGTCAAGAACCCCGGGTTCCTGCACGACGCCTGCTACGCCTTTCCCGGCCACATCATCGTGGGCCTGGACGCAAAGGACGGCAAGGTCGCGGTAGAGGGCTGGTCGAAGATGACCGGACATGACGTCGTCGACCTCGCGAGGAAGTTCGAGGACTACGGGCTCGAGGCGCTCGTCTACACCGACATCGGGCGCGACGGCATGATGGGCGGCGTCAACATCGAGGCGACGCTCAAGCTCGCGCAGTCGACCAAGATCCCGATCATCGCTTCGGGGGGCCTGAACAGCGTCAAGGACGTCGAAGCCGTGTGCAAGACCCTGGTGCCGGAAGGCGTGATCGGCGCGATCGCTGGCCGCGCGCTCTACGAGGGCAAGCTCGAGTTCAGGAAGGCCCAGGCCGCCGCCGACAAGGCCGTCGGGAAGGGTTGAGCCGTGGGGCTCGCCAAGCGCGTCATTCCCTGCCTGGATGTCACCGCCGGGCGGGTGGTAAAGGGCGTTCGGTTCGTCGGCCTGCGCGACGCCGGCGACCCGGTCGAGATCGCGGCACGCTACGATGCGGAAGGCGCGGATGAGATAGCGTTCCTCGACATCACCGCGAGCTCGGACGCGCGCGACATCATTCTTCACGTCATCGAGGCCGTCGCCGAGCGCGTTTTCATCCCGCTCACGGTGGGCGGCGGCGTGCGCCGGGTCGAGGACGTGCGGCGCCTGCTCAACGCCGGGGCCGACAAGGTCTCGATCAACACCGCCGCGGTGCAGAACCCGCAGCTCGTGCGCGACGCATCGGGCAAGGTCGGGAACCAGTGTATCGTGGTGGCGATCGACGCCAAGCGCAAGGGCGACGGCTGGGAGGTCTACACCCATGGCGGGCGCAATGCGACGGGCCTGGACGCGGTGCAATGGGCGAGGCGCATGGCCGAGGAAGGCGCCGGCGAGATCCTGCTCACCAGCATGGATCGCGACGGCACGCGCGACGGCTTCGACCTCGCGCTCACGCGCGCCGTGTCCGACGCGGTCGGCGTCCCGGTGATTGCCTCGGGCGGCGTCGGCAGCCGGGAGCACCTTGCCGCGGGCGTGCTCGAGGGGCATGCGGATGCGGTGCTCGCGGCGAGCGTGTTCCACTTCGGCGACTTCACCGTGCGCGAGGCCAAGGAATTCATGCGTTCGCGCGGCATCGAGGTGCGACTGTGAGCTGGCTGGACGAGGTTCCGTGGAATGAGCATGGGCTCGTTGCCGCCGTGGCCCAGGACGCCGCCTCCGGAAGGGTCCTGACCGTCGCCTGGATGAACCGCGATGCGCTGAGGGAAACGGCCGAGAGCGGGCGCGCCGTGTACTGGTCGCGCTCGCGCGCCAGGCTCTGGCGCAAGGGCGAGGAGTCCGGCCACGTGCAGACGGTGGTGGAGATACGCCTCGATTGCGATGCCGACGCGGTGCTGCTCCAGGTCGAGCAGGCCGGCGGCATCGCCTGCCACACGGGGCGCGAACGGTGCTTCTACCGCAAACTGGAGAACGGGAGCTGGGTGACGACGGATCCGGTGCTGAAGGACCCGTCGCTCATCTACCGAAAATGAAGACTGGACTCTACGAGACCCTGGAGCGCCTCACGGCGGCGATCGAGGAAAGAAAGAAGGCGAGCCCGGAGCATTCGTACGTCGCGCGGCTCCTTGCCGAAGGCGACGACGGAGTGCTGAAGAAAATCGGCGAGGAGGCCACCGAGACCATTCTCGCGGCGAAGGGCGGCGAGCGCCTCGCGATCGTGCGCGAGACCGCGGATCTCTGGTTCCATTGCCTGATCATGCTCGCGCGCCACGGGCTGGGGCCGGGCGACGTGCTCGCCGAGCTGCACCGCCGCGAGGGCATCTCGGGCCTGGACGAAAAAGCTGCGAGGAAGAAGCGATGAGCGACCCGAATTGCGTGTTCTGCAGGATCGTGCGTGGCGAGATCCCGTCGAAGAAGGTTTACGAGGACGAGGACGTTTTCGCGTTCCACGACATCCGGCCGCAGGCGCCGGTGCATTTCATGATCATCCCCAGGGAGCACGTCGCCACCCTTTACGAGGCGGGCATGGCCCAGCACCGGGCGCTCGGCAAGATGCTGGCGCTCTCCGGGGAGCTCGCGCGCAAGGAAGGGGCGACGGAGGGTTTTCGCATCATCCTGAACACCGGCCGGGTGGGGCATCAGGAGGTGTATCATGTTCACATGCACGTCCTCGGCGGGCCGGATCCCCTCGGACCGATGCTCGCCCGGCGCAGATAGCGGAGCAACAGGAGGCTTTATGGGTTCGTTCAGCATCTGGCACTGGCTGATCGTCCTTTTGATCGTGATGCTGATTTTCGGCACCAAGAAGCTGCGCAACATGGGCGCGGATCTCGGCGGCGCCGTGCGCGGCTTCAAGGAAGGCATGCGCGAGGGCGGCGAAAAGCCCGCCGAGCCGGGCGCGGCGCCTCAGGTCACCGGCAAGACGGTCGAGGGCGAGGTCAAGGGCAGGACCGAGGCCAAGGCCTAGGGTCGCAGGGCGCAAGCGGCAAAGGCGCCTGCGGGCGCCTTTTTGTTCTCAGGTGACCGGGTAAATGTTCGACATCGGGTTCTCGGAGCTGCTCGTGATCGGGGTGGTCGCGCTGATCGTGATAGGCCCCGAGCGCCTGCCGCGCGTGGCGCGCACGGTCGGCCACCTCGCGGGGCGGCTGCAGCGCTACGTCGCCGACGTCAAGGCCGACATCAACCGCGAGATCGAGCTCGAGGAGCTGCGCAAGATGCGCGACTCGGTTCAGCAGGCGGCCACGAGCATCGAGAGCTCGGTGCAGCAGGAACTGCAGAAGACCGAGACGGATCTGAACGCAGCGGCGCAGTCCGCCTTGTCGTCGGAAAAGGCGCCATCGACCGAAAAGCCCGGATGAGCGGAACGCAGGAGACCTTTGTCTCCCACCTGATCGAGCTGCGCCAGCGCCTGATGCGCGCGCTCGTCGCGGTGCTCGTCGTGTTCGTGGGGCTTTTCCTGTGGCCCGGCGCGGGCGCCGTGTACGACCTGCTCGCGGCGCCGCTGATGCACGCGTTGCCCGAGGGCACCCGGATGATCGCGACCGGCGTGATCACGCCGTTCATGGTGCCGATGAAGGTCACGGCGCTCGCCGCCTTCCTGATCGCGCTGCCCTACGTGCTCTGGCAGGCGTGGGCGTTCGTCGCGCCGGGCCTGTACGAGCACGAGAAGAAGCTCGCGGGGCCGATCGTGGTGAGCGCGACGCTGCTCTTTTTCCTCGGCATCGCGTTCTGCTATTTCTTCGTGTTCGGCAAGGTGTTCGCCTTCATCCACGACTTCGCGCCCAGGTCGATCACGCCGGCGCCCGACATCGAGGCGTATTTCTCGTTCGTGATCACGATGTTCCTTGCCTTCGGGGTCACCTTCGAGATCCCGATCGTCGTGATCCTGCTCGCGCGCTTCGGCATCGTGAGCTTCGAAAAGCTGAAGTCCGCGCGTCCGTATGTGGTCGTGGGCGCCTTCATCGTCGCTGCGGTGGTCACGCCGCCGGACGTGCTCTCGCAGTTCATGCTCGCGGTGCCGATGTGCCTGCTCTACGAGGCCGGGCTGCTGCTCGCGCGCTTCGTGGGCAGGCGCGCCGAAGGAACCTCGGACTACAAGCCGCTCACCGCCGAGGAGATGGAGCGCGAGCTCGACCGGGCCGACAGATAACTGGGGTCAGACTCGACTTTCCCTTGCTCCGCTTTTCGGGAAGTCGAGTCTGACCGCATCTATTTTCCGTTGAGGAATCGCTCTACGAGCTGAAGCTGCTCGGGGACGTTGAGCGCCGGCGCGTGGCCGCAGCCGGGAATCGTGACCACCACCGCGCGCGGGCCGCGGCGGCGCATTTCCTCGGCGACCTCCGGGAGCAGCAGGTCGGAGGATTCGCCGCGAAGGCACAGCGTCGGCACCGAGATCGCGTCGTACGCGTCCCACTGGTCGTAGTCGTTCGGGTAGTTCGTGAACTGCAGCACCATCCTCGGATCGTAGTGCGGGGTGACCTTGCCCTCGGCGGTGCGCCGGGTCGAGGTTTCGGTGAGCCGGCGCCACTGCTCGTCGGACAACCAGCCGAAGGGCTGGTACACCGTGCGAAAGTACTGCTCGAGCTCGCCGACGCGCGCGAACCGCGCCGGGTTGCCGGCGTAGGTGCGGATGCGCTCGACCGCCGCCTCGCCCAGCTTCGGCCCGATGTCGTTCAGCACCAGGCGCCGGATGCGCCCTTTCAGCGCGCCGGCGGCAAGGTGGATGCCGAGCGCGCCGCCCATCGAGGTGCCGAGCCAGTGCACCTCGCCGATGCCGAGCCGGTCCATGAGCGACACGGCCAGGCGCCCGTAAAACGCCAGGCAATACTCCTTCTCCGGTACCGTGCTCCACTCCGAGAGCCCGCGCCCGATGGTATCGGGGCAAAGGACACGGTAGCGCTGCGAAAGGTGCGCCGCGATCTCGTCCATGTCACGCCCGGTGCGCGCCAGGCCGTGCCACGCGATCACGGTCTCGGAATGGCCCGCACCCCACTCGGTGTAATGGATCTCGCGGCCTTCGCAGACGAGATAGTTCGATGTGAAGTTCATCGGGCGCGCAGTTTGCCCACGATCCCGGCCGGGAAGTAATACACGCATACGATGAAGAGCACGCCGAGCCACAGGAGCCACCGGTCGGGGTGAAGCAGGTTCGGGAGCAGCGGCACGCCCTGCGCCGCACCGCTCGCGAACTTCATCAGGTCCTGAAGGTAGTTCTGCGCGACGACGAAGATCGTCGCGCCCACCGCCGAGCCGTACATCGTGCCCATGCCGCCGATGACGACCATCAGCAGGATGTCGATCATGATGTTGAACGAGAGCGTCGTGTCCGGCCCGGTGTAGCGCAGCCAGATCGCGTACAGCACGCCCGCGAGCGTCGCGCCGAGCGCGCCGATGCAGTTGGCCGCGGTACGGTAGGTGACGGTGCGGTAGCCGAGGGCCTCCGAGCGGAACTCGTTCTCCCGGATCGAGAGCAGCACGCGGCCGAACGGCGAATTGACGATCCGCAGCAGCACGAGGAAAAGCGCGAGCGCGGCGACGAAAACGAGGTAGTAGCAGGCGAGACGCGAATGCAGCAGCTCGGGCAGGCGATAGGTGAGCCCGTCCTCGCCGCCGGTGAGCCCGGAGAGCTGCGAGGCGAGGATCTGGAAGAAGGACGCCACCGCGAGCGTGATCATCGCGAAGAAGATCGCGCGAACGCGCAGGCTCAGCAGCCCGATCGCGAGCGCGAGCACGGCGGACGCGAGCAGCGCGAGGGCAATGCCGAGCGCGAGGCTGCCCCACCCGGTGCCGAGCTTCGCCATGGCGATGCCGACCCCATAGCCGCCGATGCCGAAGAACATCGTGTGCGCGAACGACACGATTCCGGTATAGCCGAGCAGCAGGTCGTAGCTCGCCACGAGGAGCACGAACACCGCGACCTTGGCCGCGACGTTGAGCGAGCGCGTGCCGGGAAAGACGAACGGCGCGAGCGCGAGGCCCGCGAGGATCGCGACCAGCACCACCGCGAGGGCGCGGCTGCGCGGATAGTCGCCGGATAGGAGCGCGGTCAGCACGGTTCAGGCCTTTCCGATCGGGTAGAGTCCGCGCGGGCGCCACAGGAGCACGAGCACCATGAGCAGGATGTTCGAGCCGAGGGCGAGCTTGGGTGCGAGGTAGCCCGTGTAGTTCGCGACCAGGCCCACGAGCAGCGCGCCCACGAAGCAGCCGCCAACGGAGCCTAGGCCGCCGATGATCAGCACGATGAAGAGCACCACCATCATCTGCATGCCGATCTGGGCGTTGACCGACTCCTGATAGAGCGCCCACATCACGCCGCCCAGGCCCGCGAGCGCGCTCCCGGCGACGAATACGCCGATGAAGAGCCGGCGGATCCGGTAGCCGAGAGATTCGACCATCTCGGCGTTCTCCACGCCGGCCCGGATGAGCAACCCCAGTCGCGTGCGGTTGAGTACCAGCCACATCGCCACGAACACCACGATGCCGACCAGCACCGCGAGCAGGCGGTAGCGCTCGATCGCCGCGTCGGCGACGATGAACGACCCCGTGATCGTCGCCGGCCGCGGCACCGGGATGATGTCGGGTCCCCAGACGACATGGATGAGCTGCTCGACCACGATCAGCCCGCCCATGGTGACGAGGATTTGCCGCAGATGATCGCCGTAGACCGGGCGGATCACGACGCGCTCGAAGAACCAGCCGAGGAACCCCGCCAGCGCCATAGCGGCGAGCAAGGCGGGAAGGATCGCGGACAGGTTCGCGCCGAGGCTCGGCGCCTGCATCGAGGCCTTCATCGCCACGAGCACCGAAGTCGCGGCATAGGCGCCGACCGAGATGAACACGCCGTGCGCGAAATTCATCACGTCCATGAGCCCGAAGACGAGCGTCAGCCCCGCGGCCATCATGAAGATCATCATGCCCATCGCGAGGCCCGCGACCGTGAGCGTCACCCAGGTCGGCAGGCTCGGCATGAAGGGCAGCGCAACGAGCGCGAGCGCCGGAATGAGCGCGAGCGGCAGCCAGTCGAGCCGCTGCGCGGGAACGGCGGTGCCGGCGCTCATTGGTGCACGTCGAGCGAAAGACCGAGGAGCTTCTGCTGCAGCGGCTCGTCGGCGGCGAGCGCGTCCATGCGGCCGGTGTGCACGATGCGGCCCGAATCCATCACCGCGACCGTGTCCCCGAGCGAGCGCGCGAAGTGAAAGTTCTGTTCCACCACCAGCAGGCTCGCCTCGCTGCGCTTGAGCTCCCGGAAGGCCTCGATCATGTTGGCGATGATCGAGGGCGCGAGGCCCTTGGTCGGCTCGTCCACGAGCAGAAGCTTTCTGGGCTCCACGATGGCGCGCGAGATCGCGAGCATCTGCTTCTGTCCACCGGAGAGGTTTCCCGCGAGCCCGTTCCAGAACTTCTTCATCGCGGGGAAGAGCCCGAAGATCCACTCGAGGCGTTTTTCGTCCGGTGGCCCGCCGCGCGCCGCGAGCGTCAGGTTCTCGCGCACCGTCAGCCCGGCGAAGATGCCCATGTTCTCCGGCACGTAGGCGATGCCCAGCTGCGCGAGCTCGGGCGTCGGCGTACGCGTGATCTCGCGGCCGTCGTAGCGGATCGCTCCCGCCGAGGCCCTCCACAAGCCCATGATGGTGCGAAGCGCGGTAGTCTTGCCGGCGCCGTTGCGGCCGAGGAGCATGGTAAGCCCCCCTCGCGCCACCTCGAAGTCGACGCCTTGCAGGATGTGGTACTGGCCAACGTGCGTGTTGACGCCGGCGAGCGAAAGGAGCGGCTCACGAGGCACGCGCGGCCGCCTTCGCAAGGCCGAGGTAGGCCTCCTGCACGATCGGCGAGGCGATCACCGTTTCGGGATCGCCATCGGCGACGAGTTCCCCCTGGTGCAGCACGACGATGCGGTCGGCGAGCGAGCGCACCACGTCCATCTTGTGCTCGACGAGCAGGATCGTCTTGTCGCCCCGGGCCTTGACGTGGTGGATCAGTTCGAGCACCACCGGCACTTCGTCGACGCTCATGCCGGCGGTGGGCTCGTCGAACATGAAGACGTCGGGCTCGAGCGCGAGCAGGATCGCGACCTCGAGCTTTCTCTGATCGCCGTGCGGCAACGTCGCAGCCACGGCGTCGCGCCTGTCGGCGAGCGCCACGCGGTGCAGGAAGTGCTCGGCTTTCTCCACGAGCTCGGTATGGCCGCGCCACATCGAGAAGACGTCCTTGCCGACGCCCGCGCGTGCCTGCACCGCGAGGCGCACGTTCTCGAGCACGGTAAGGCGCGGGAAGAGGTTGGTGAGCTGGAAGGCGCGGCCGATACCGCGCCGGGCGCGCTGCGGCGCGGAGAGCCCGCTGATGTCCTTGCCGAAGAGCGACACGCGCCCGTCCGTGGCCTTCAGCTGGCCCGATATGAGGTTGAAGTACGTGGTCTTGCCGGCGCCGTTCGGGCCCACGATCGCGGTGAGCGTCCCCGGCCGGAAGGCGCAGGAGACGTTGTTCACCGCGACGTGGCCGCCGAAGCGGATCGTCAGGCCGTGCGTTTCCAGGACCGGGTGCTCTTGGGACATGGGCGCCGCCCCCGTGGAAGCGGGGGCCCGCGATCTGGATTCCCGCTTTCGCGGGAATGACGTCTTCGCTAGCGCTTCACCCGAATCGGAACCTTCATCTCCTCGGGCCTGATCTCGCGCACGAGCTCGGGGATCGCCCAGGCGACGTTCGGATCGACCTTGATCTTGAAGTGGAACATGGACTGCATCGCCTGGTGGTCTTCCTTGCGGAAGGTCATGCGGCCCTTGGGCGTCTCGAAGGACAGGCCCTCCATGGCGGCGATCAGCTTCTCGGTGTCGGTCGAGCCCGCCTTCCTGATCGCTTCCACGATCGCGATGCCGGCTGACATTCCGCCTGCGGTGAAGAAATCGGGCGGCGACTTGAAGCGTGCCTGATGCTCCTTCACCAGCCACTGGTTGACCGGGTTCTTCGGGTGCTCGTAGTAGTAGTAGGTCGCGCCTTCCATGCCGGGAAGGGCCTTGTAGCTCGCGAGCGCGGGCAGGATGTTGCCGCCGGTAGCGATCTCGATGCCGAAACGGCCGGGATTGAGCTCGGCGAGCTTGAACGGGTTGCCGCCGCCGCCCGCCCAGATGATGAAGATCACCTTGCGGCCCTTCTTGTCCTTGAGGGCGTTGAACAGCCGCTCGCCGGGCGCGGTGAAGTCGCTGGTCGCGACCGGGGCGTACTCCTCGTGAATGATTTCGGCTCCGGTTCCGGCGAGCGCTTCCTTGAACGCCTTCACGCCGTCACGACCGAACGCGTAGTCCTGCGCGAGCGTCGCGATCACGGTGTTGGGCTTGCCGAGCGCGACCGCGTTCGAGATCGCGTCCTGGCTCGAGGAGCGGCCGGTGCGGAAGATGTAGCGGTTCCATTTGTCGCCGGTGATCGCGTCCGCCACCGCGGGCTCGACGAGCAGGATCTTCTTGTACTCCTCCGCCACCGGCAGCATCGCGAGCGCCACCCCCGAGCCGGTCGGGCCGACCGCGATGTCCGCCTTGTCGTCGCCGAAGGCGGCGGCGAGCTGCGCCTTGCCGACGTCGGGCTTGAACTGGCTGTCCTTCTCGATCACGACCAGCTTGCGGCCAAGGACTTCCATCTTGCCGCCGGTCGCGTACTCCAGGCCCATCATGAGGCCCGCCTGCGTCTGCTTGGCGTAGGCCTCCAGCACCCCCGTTTTGTCGTACACGTGGGCGATCTTGATTTCCTTCGTCTGCCCGAAGGCGAGGCTGGTCGCTGCGGCCAGAATGCCTGCGGCGAACCAATTCCGCGTTGCTTTCATGCTCTCCTCCTGAATAACGGCGATGCGAAGGCCAATGAGCATCCGGCGTGCCAGGTCATTCATGGCGTTGTTTTTACGTTATTCTTTTCGATGTAAGCGAACACTTCAGGTCTCGACTGTACAGAATACCGACAATGCCGCATCGGCGCATGTCTGGAAATCATCCAGACTGTCTTCTACCTGGACAGTCGTTTTAGAGAGGTGAGTCTCTCGTAGAGCGTGGCGCGCGAAATGCCGAGCAGCTTCGCCGCCGAGACCTTGTTGCCGCCGGTCGCAGCGAGCGCCGACTCGATCGAGCGGCGCTCAAGCTCGGCGATGAGCTGCGGGAGGGGGCGCAAGGGCGTGGGCGTATCCGCGGACCCGGTGGCGAGCGGCTCGGCAGACGGCAGGATCGAAGCGAAGTCCTCGGCGGACAGGCGCACGTTGTCGGTGAGCATCGCCGCCTGCTCGAGGACGTTGCGCAGCTCGCGCACGTTTCCCGGCCAGCGGTGTGCGGCGAGCGCCGCGAGCGCCGAAGGCAGGAGCTCGCGCTGCGGCATGCCGGTGCGGGTCGCGATCGACTCGAGCAGGCTCTCGGCGAGCGCTTCGAGGTCCGCGGGGCGCTCGCGCAGCGCCGGCACCCGTATCGGCAGCACGTTGAGGCGATAGTACAGGTCCTCGCGGAACCGCCCTTCGGCCACGAGCGCGCGAAGGTCCCGGCTCGTCGCCGCGATCACGCGCACGTCGACCTTGAGCACGGTGTTCGAGCCGAGCGGCTCGATCTCCTGCTCCTGCAGCGCGCGCAGGAGCTTCGCCTGCAGCGCGAGCGGCATGTCGCCGATCTCGTCGAGGAACAGCGTTCCGCCGTCGGCCAGCCTGAACTTGCCGTCGCGGCCCTTGCGGTCGGCGCCGGTGTAGGCGCCGGGTGCCACGCCGAAGAACTCGGCCTCGAGCAGGGTCTCGGGAACGGCGGCGAGGTTGACGCCGATGAAGGGCCGCTCCGCGCGCGCCGAAGCCGCGTGGATCGCGTGTGCGAGCAGCTCCTTCCCGGTGCCCGTCTCGCCGAGGAGCAGCACGTTGGCGTCGGTCCGGGCGGCGCGCCGCCCCTGGCGCTTCACCTCGAGCGCGCCGGGGCTCGAGCCGATGAAGCTCGCGAAGGTGTATTTGGTGCGCCGTTGCGCCGCGAGCTCGCGGCGCGCGTCATCGAGATCGCGTTGCAGCTTCGCGAACTTGGCGATCAGCGGCTGCAACGTCGTCTCGGGGTGGTCGAAAAGCACCATGCCGAGCGCGCCGATCACCTCGCCCGATTCGTCGCGAAGCGGTATGCGCGAAACGACGAATGTGCCCGCCTTGTTGGTCAGCAGATCGACGAGGATCGGCTTTCCGGTCTCGACGACATGGCGCATGAGCGTGTTCGGCACCACTTCCTCGACCGGGCGCCCCACGAACTGCTCGGGTGCGTCGAACCCGAGCGCAGGGAGGAACCGCTTGTAGGCGTCGTTGATCCACACCACGCGGCCGGCGCGATCCACCAGCATCATGCCCTGCGCCAGGTCCGAGAACAGGTCGAACATCGAGCGCGCCGCAAGGCGCAGGATGCTCGCGGCGTCGCGCGGCAGCTTCACTCGGGCCGGCCCTGCGGCTTCGGGCGCCGGCCCACGGTCACTGCGAGCTCGAGATCCTCGCCCTTGCGCTTTACTTTGAGTTTCACGCTCGCGCCCGGGGCGAGCGCCGCGACCGCATTCAGCACGCCCTGGGGGTCGGCGACCGGCTTGCCCGCGATCTGGAGCAGCACGTCGCCCGGCTTCACGCCCGCCCGGTCGGCCGGGCCGTTCCTGAGCACGCCGTTGATGACCGCGCCGCCCGCGCCGCCGAGCTTGAACGATTCGGCGATCGCGGGCGTGACCTCCTGGAGCTCCACGCCGATCCAGCCGCGCGTCACGCTCCCGGTTTTCACGATCTGCTCGAGCACCATGGTCGCGGTCGATACCGGAATCGCGAACCCGATGCCCAGCGACGCTCCGCCCGGGGTACGCGAGTAGATCGCCGTGTTGATCCCTACGAGATTGCCGCGCGAATCGACCAGGGCGCCGCCGGAGTTGCCCGGGTTGATCGCGGCGTCGGTCTGGATGAAGTTCTCGAACACGTTGATCCCGAGCCCCGAGCGTCCGAGCGCCGAGACGATACCGGAGGTCACCGTCTGGCCGACCCCGAAGGGGTTGCCGATCGCGAGCACCACGTCGCCCACGCGCAGTGCCTCGGACGAGCCGAACGGGATCGCCGGAAGTGCCTCGGCGTTCACGCGCAGCACCGCCAGGTCGGTCTCCGGATCGCTGCCCACGAGCCTCGCCTGCAGCTTCTGCCCGTCGGCGAGCGCGACCTCGATCTCGTCGGCGCTCTCCACGACGTGATGATTCGTGAGGATATAGCCCGCGGCGCTCGCGATCACGCCCGAACCGAGGCTTGTGGCGCGCTGGGTTTCGTCTCCGGCGAACGGATCGCCGAAGAAGCGCCGGAGCAGCGGATCGCTCGGCAGCGGATTGCGCGGCAGCTTCACCTCCTTGGAGGTGAAGATGTTGACCACCGATGGCGTCGCGAGCTTTACTGCCTCGTGATACGAATCCGCGGGCGCCGTCGCGGCCGGCGGCGGCACCGCCACCTGCTGCAGTACCGGAACGCCGGGCGCGATGCGGTTCTCGGCCGGCCCGCGCGCGGGCAGCCACTCGGGGCGGAACGTCGCGACCACGAACAGCGCTGCTACGCAGACCGTGACCGCCTGGGAGAAGACGAGCCAGAGACGTTGCATGGTGTCGTCGAATTTACCACAGCTCTGAAAATTACAGTGTAATCAATCATTTACGCGCATATTCGTGGACTTTCCGCGGGCGCGCCGGTAGAATGGCGCGCTTTTGAATCCACACGCTTCGATATTTCACTTTCCATGAGCGAATCCGAAAAAACCGACCACGCGCGGCGCAATCTCATCGTGGCCACTTCCGCGGTCGGCCTCGCGGCGGGCGCCGGCGCCGCGGTGCCGTTCGTCGTGAGCATGTGGCCATCGGAGCGCGCCAAGGCGGCCGGCGCGCCGGTCGAAGTCGACATCTCCGGGATGGCGCCGGGCGAGCTGCGTATCGTCGAGTGGCGCGGCAAGCCCGTGTGGCTCGTGCGGCGCACGAAGGAGATGATCGAGTCGCTCAAGGCGGTTGCGGGCCGGCTGAGCGATCCCGCGTCGAAAGCCTCCGAGCAGCCGGACTATGCGAAGAACGACGCGCGCGCGCTCAAGCCGGAGTTCATGGTGATGGAGGGCGTGTGCACGCACCTCGGCTGCTCGCCGCAGCTGAAGACGGGCGACGCGAAGGCCGAGATGGGCGCCGACTGGGTGGGCGGCTTCTACTGCCCGTGCCACGGCTCGAAGTTCGACTTCGCGGGGCGCGTCTTCAAGGGCTCGCCCGCGCCGACCAACCTGCCGGTGCCGCCCTATACGTACCTCTCCGACACCCGGATCCTCATCGGCGAAGACAAGAAGGGAGCGTAGGCGATGGCCGGCCGGCTGATGGCGCTGTGGGACTGGTTCGACGCGAGGATGCCCTCGCTTGCGGAGGAATACCGCAAGCACATGTCGGAGTACTACGCGCCGAAGAACTTCAACTTCTGGTACTACTTCGGCTCGCTCGCGCTGCTGGTGCTCGTGATCCAGATCGTCACCGGGATCTTCCTCACGATGCACTACAAGCCGGACGCCAGCCTCGCGTTCGGCTCGGTCGAGTACATCATGCGCGACGTCTGGGGCGGCTGGATCATCCGCTACATCCACTCGACCGGCGCCTCGGCGTTCTTCCTGGTCGTATACCTGCACATGTTCCGCGGCATGCTCTACGGCTCGTACCGCGAGCCGCGGGAGCTCGTTTGGATCTTCGGCGTGCTGATCTACCTCTGTCTCATGGGCGAGGCGTTCTTCGGCTATCTCCTTCCCTGGGGCCAGATGTCCTACTGGGGCGCGCAGGTGATCGTGAACCTGTTCGGCTCGGTGCCGTTCATCGGGCCGGACCTCGCGATCTGGATCCGCGGCGACTACGTCGTATCGGACGCGACGCTGAACCGCTTTTTCGCCTTCCACGTGATCGCGGTGCCGCTCGCACTGCTCGGGCTGGTGGTGGTGCACCTGCTCGCGCTCCACGACGTGGGCTCGAACAATCCCGACGGCGTGGAGATCAAGAAGAAGAAGGGGCCCGACGGCAGGCCCCTCGACGGGATCCCGTTCCATCCCTATTACACGGTCAAGGACATCGTGGGCGTGATCGTGTTTCTCATGATCTTCAGCGCGGTGATGTTCTTCGCGCCGGAGATGGGCGGGTACTTCCTCGAGTACAACAACTTCATCCCGGCCGACCCGCTCAAGACCCCGCCGCACATCGCGCCGGTGTGGTACTTCACGCCCTACTACTCGATCCTGCGCGCGGTGCCGCCGCTGTTCAACTCGCAGTTCCCCGGCGTGCTCGCGATGGGGGTGGCGGTGCTGGTGTTTTTCTTCCTGCCGTGGCTCGACCGCAGCCCGGTCAAGTCGATCCGCTACCGCGGCGCGCTCTACAAGAGCGCGCTCGCGATCTTCGTGGTGGTGTTCCTGATCCTCGGCTACCTCGGCACCGAGCCGACCACGGTCTGGGGGCAGTTCGGCTTCGAGGCCTTTTTCCTCGATACGCGCGACATCGCGACCTGGGTGGCGCGGCTGTGCACGGTCGTGTATTTCCTCTTCTTCATCCTGATGCCCTGGTACACCGCGATCGACAAGGTGAAGCCGGTTCCCGAGCGGGTGACGTCATGAGAAAGGCCGTATTCATGCTGTTGCTTGCGCCTCTGGCGGCGCTCGCTGCGCAGACCGGCTACCGGCTCGACCGCTCGCCGCACGATCCCAACGACCTCGTGAGCCTGCAGGCGGGCGCGCGCACGTTCGTCAACTACTGCCTCAACTGCCATGGCGCGCAGTTCATGCGCTACAACCGCCTCATGGAGCTGGGGCTCTCCGAGGCGCAGATCAAGGACAACCTGCTGTTTCCCGGCGAGAAGGTCGGCGAGACGATGAAGGTGGCGCTCGATCCGAGGGATGGCAAGGCCTGGTTCGGCGTCGCGCCGCCGGACCTCTCGGTGATCGCGCGCTCGCGCGGCACCGACTGGCTCTACACCTACCTTCGCACCTTCTACCGCGACCCGAAATCGGCGACCGGCTGGAACAACGCCGTGTTCCCCAACGTGGCGATGCCGCACGCGCTCTGGAGGCTGCAGGGCGAGCGCGCGCTCGAAGTGGCCTCGCACGCGGATTCCTCGGGCCACGTGGCGCTCGAGTACAAGTGGACGCAACTTTCGCCCGGCGCGCAGTCCGCGGTCGAGTACGACGCGACCGTCAGGGATCTGGTCAATTTCCTCGCCTACATGGGCGAGCCGGCGGCGCAGTCGCGCAAGCGCATCGGCGTGGTGGTGCTCTTCGTGCTCGGCATCCTGCTCGTGCTCGGCTACGCGCTCAAGAAGGAATATTGGAAAGACGTGCATTGACCCCCGGCGCGTCGACATCGCGGGCCGGGCGGGAGAGCCGCCCGGCCTTTTTTCTCTAGGGTTTGCGCCATGATGCAACTTTATTCGGGCACCACCTGCCCCTTCAGCCACCGCTGCCGCTTCGTGCTGTACGAGAAGGGCATGGACTTCCAGGTGATCGATGTCGACATGTACAACAAGCCGGAGGACCTCGCGGTGATGAACCCGTACAACCGGCTGCCGGTGCTGGTCGAGCGGGACCTCGTGCTTTACGAGTCGAACATCATCAACGAGTACATCGACGAGCGCTTCCCTCATCCTCAGCTGATGCCCGCCGACCCGGTGATGCGCGCGCGCGCGCGCCTGATGCTGTTCAACCTGGAGGTCGAGCTCTTCAGCCAGATCGAGTCGCTCGAGTCGGGCAAGGAGAAGCCGGTAGAGCGCGCGCGCCAGCACGTCACCGAGCGCCTCACCGAGCTCGCGCCGGTCTTCACCAAGACCAAGCACATGCTCGGGGACGACTTCACCATGCTGGATGTCGCGATCGCGCCGCTCCTGTGGCGTCTGGACCATTACGGCATCCGGCTCGGCAAGCCCGCCGCGCCGCTCATGAAATACGCCGAGCGCATCTTCTCGCGCCCCGCGTTCATCGAGGCGCTCACGCCTTCCGAGAAGGTGATGCGAAAATAGCGCGCATGCAGGAGATCCCGACCAAGCCCTACATCCTGCGCGCGCTCTACGAGTGGTGCGTGGACAACGGCTACACCCCGCACCTCGCGGTCAGGGTCGACTCGCGTGCCCAGGTCCCGCCCGAGTACGTGAAGAACGGCGAGATCACGCTCAACATCGCGCCCACGGCGGTGCACAAGCTGCAGATGGGGAATGAACTGATCGAGTTCTCGGCGCGCTTCGGCGGCGTTGCGCGCCAGATCTCGGTGCCGGTGGCGGGCGTGTACGCGCTCTACGCGCGCGAGACCGGCCACGGCATGACCTTCGACATCGAGGCGGCCAAGCCCGCGGCGCAGGCCGAAGCCGAGGCCGAGCCCGCGACCTCCAACGACGCCGCCACCGCGGCGCTTCCCGCGCCGACCGAGCCCACAAAGCCGACAGGTGGCAAGCCTCAACTGAGACGCGTGAAATAGCACGCAGTCGTGCCCGCGCAGGCGGGGACCGATGCCTTCTCTATAATTCTCGCGGGCCGGCTTAGCTCAGTCGGTAGAGCAGCGGTTTTGTAAACCGTTGGTCGGCGGTTCGAATCCGTCAGCCGGCACCAGGCCGCGGGGCGCTCGCCGTTCGCTAAGGGGTGAAATCGAACGTGGTCTCGATCGGAACGGGCGAGCCCGGCAGCCGGATCTCGAGCGCGACCGTGTACTTGTCCCGGGTCCGGACCCGGAAGTAGTTGCCGTAGCTCAGCCTTCCGTTGAACGCCATCGGCTCGAGCTTCTTGGTCTCGCCGCGGAGCGGCGTCCCGACCCGCGCGCGCACCTTCGCGTCCTTGATCTCGGCCTTGCTCGCCTCGTCGTGCAAAGTCACGTTGACGTGGTAGAAGCCCTTGCCCTTGGGAATGCCGCCGTGCATCGTGCTCTCGGGGTCGGTCGATGCGTGCTGCGCGCGCAGCGCGTCGGCCGAGGCGATCCCGAGAAGGATCTCGGTGCCGTGAATGATCCTGCGATGGGCGTCGGGTACCGGTGCGCGCGCCGGCGCACCGTTCGTCGCCACGCCGCCCGCGTTGAACATGTAGACGATCGCCGCGCGGATTTCCGGGTCGGTGAGCGACGCCATGCCGCCGCGCGCCGGCATGTTGCCGTGCCCGTTGATGGCGGAGGCGACCGCGGCGTCCAGCCCGCGGCTGAAGCGCGGCGTCCAGGCCGCACGGTCTCCGATCAGGGGCGCGCCGCTCGCGCTGCTGCCGTGGCAGTTGATGCAGACCGCATCGACGATGTCCTTTCCGCTGCGGCCGCTCGTTTGCGCCGGCGCCTGCTGCGAAAGCAGGAGCGCAGCCGCGATGAGGGATAGTCTCAGCATTGCGATCTCCGGCGTCCGCGCGCGCGGACGATCTCGCATGAGACGCAGTTAGAACCGCCTGGAATTTCCCGTCTTGACCGCAGTCAAGCGGCGCCCGTTTTGTGCGCCGCGCCGGGAACGGTTCTCATTGGACTGGCGTCGCCGCCTCGGACTGCGCGATCTCGAGAAGCTCGCCGAGCCCCCCGCGATCGACGCCGAGCTGGCGCATCGCGAGCGAGGTGTGCGCGTCGGGCGGCTCGATCTCGCACCGGCCGGCGGCGGCCCCGCGCAGGTGCTCGGCGAGCACGGCTGCCGCGATGAGGTTCCGGCTGGCGGGAGTGGCCGCCGAGATCGTGCCGCGCAGCGCATCGGGGTTCTCGTGGTGGCGGATCGCGAGGCACACGTCCTCGGGCAGCAGCCAGCTTTTCGCGAGCAGGTACCCGATTCGGCCGTGGTGCGTGCCGAAGCGCCCGGTTTCCGCTTCGATGTCGGCGGTGCCGAGCATCACGTCCTCGTATCTTGCGCCGTAGCGCGCGAGCATCGGCGGCATGCCGCAATCGCGAAACAGGCCGAACGTGTGCGTGACGTCGCGATCCGAGGTGCGCAGCGCTGCCGCGGCAAGCGCAGACAGCGCGGCGATACGCCCCGAGCGCTCCCAGAATCGCTCCATCCCGGCGTGGCCCGCCGCCGGGAAGGCCTGGCGCAGCAGCAGCCCCATCACGAGCTGCGTGGTGGCGAGGAGCCCGAGGATCGCGAGCGCCTCCCGCACCGATGCCGCGGGTCGGCGAAGCCCGTAGAACGGGGAGTTCACCGTCTTCAGAACGGTTGCGGCGAGCCCCGCGTCCTCCGAGACAAGGCGCGCCACCCTGTTCAGGTCGGGATCGTCGGCGCGCGTCTCGCGGATGAGCGCGGTCGGCACCGCGGGGCACGGCGGGATTCGGACTTCGTTGGCGAAGCGCGCGGCAATGCGGTCCAGCGCGTCCGGCTCGGCAAGCGGCATGGGGGCTCCTCGCCCCGTCCTATCGGCGCGCCGCGGAAAGGCTTGAGGCGAGAAGCGCGCACAATTCCTTCAGCCGCGCGCGCGCCGCGGCGTCCAGGCCCAGCGGGTCGAACCGGTAGCGCCGGTGCAGCCGAAGCGCCTCGTCGAACGCAGGGCCGAGCTCCGCAGGCAAGCGCGGCCGCGCGTTCGCGACCTGGAAGAACTCCGAGTCGGCGCCCGGCCAGACGCGCGGCGGCTCCTGCGCGCGCCCGGCCTCGCGCGCGACGCGGCGTCCGCGCAGCAGCCGCCAGCCGAGGACCGCCACGAGCAGCGCAAGCGCGACGTACCAGCCGTCGCTCGCCTGGAGCTCGCCGCGCTGCGACCAGCGGAACGCCGCCCAGCGTCCGAGATCGGCGAGCTTCTGCCAGAACGGCGCGAGGCTTGCCTCTTCCTCCTGGAACCAGGAGGGCGGCGTGGTGTCGACCTCGGCCCAGCGGCTTCCGTCCCAGGCGCGCGCCCAGGCGTGGGCGTGGCGCGCGCGAACCACGTAGGCATCCTCGAGGGCGCTGTACTCCACCACCGCGAAGCCGGTCGCGTAGCGCGCAGGGATTCCCGCGGCGCGCAGCAGCAGGGTCGTCGCGGCCGCGAAATACTCGCAGTGTCCCGTGCGCGTGTTGCGCATGAAGTCGGCGAGCGGAGTCACGCCCGCGGCGGCCGGCCGCTCGCGCCAGAGCGAGTACGTAAACCCGGCGAAATGCTCGCGCACGCGGCGCAACGCTTGTTCCGCCGGCAGGCCGCGCAGCCCGAGCTCCCCGGCCACGGCATCGAATGTGGCGCGCTCGGAAGCCGGGACGGCGAGGTCCTCGGGGGCGGGACCTTCGGCGAGCTCGGCTGCGGGCGCGAGCTCCGCCTCGTACTGGATCCAGTCGCCCGGAATCTCGGCATGCACGGCGCCGAGCGAGTTGCGGCGAAGCGTGCGCGCGCCGAGCCCGGTGACGCGCGTGCTCTGCGCCGGAAGCGAGAGGAGGATCCGCCCGCGCTCGATGCGCGCCGCGATGCGCGCGGAGGCATCCGAGGGCACCGCGCCGAGCGTCCAGGAAAGACCCCCCGGATCGGGTGCGACCGGCTGCATCGGCGCGCCGCGCGCGAGCCACGTCCCGGCGACGTAGGTGTTGTAGCTCGCGCGATGCAGCAGCCGCAGCCGCGGACCTTCGGCGGGCCGCGCGTAGATGCGGAGCACGATCGCATCGAGCAGCTTCGCCCGCCCGATCGCGCCGATTTCGGTGGTCGCCCGGTACGGATCACCCGCCAGGCCGCGCAGAAACCAGTCGGCGAGCCAGGCTTCCGCCTGGTCGCGCAGCTGGACGAGGCCGATGTGGCCCGCGTACCCTCCCGCGAGCCCGGCCGCGAGCATCAGCGTCCAGAGCGCCGGATGCGCGCGCCGCGGGCGCACGGCGAAAAGGCCCCAGGCAACCGCAACCGCCACGCCGCCGAAGTAGGCCGGGCCCTGCGCGTTCGCGATGCCCGCGGCGATCAGGACGAGCGCCACGTACACCGGGCTCGTGTCGACGAGGGGATCGCGAATCGCGGGGTCGCGGCGCTTCATCTTGCGCAGATAGCGGAACAGCGCCGAAAGCGGGATGCGGCGCGCCTGCGACACCATCTGCGCGAGCAGAATCGGCGCGAGCGCCACGGGCAGCCACTGGAATGCGCCCAGGATCCCCTGAGCGATCCCGCGGTTCACCGCGAGCACCGCGGCGAGCCCGGTGAACAGGATCGTGCACAGGTCCGCGATGCGCGAGTGCTCCGCGGCGCCGAGGTCGAAGCGCAGGCGCGTGCGCCGCGCTGCCTCCACCGCGACCGCGAGGGCCGCCGCCGGGAGCCAGTTGCCGGTCTGCCAGCCCCAGAAAAGAAGCGCTGCGCCGGCGAGATAGGGCGGCACCGAGATCATCGCAGCGACGCAAGGCCCTGTTCCATTTCGCCGGGATGAAGCACGTGCAGCCCCGGCTCGCGCGGCGCATCGCCGCGCGGGCACACGAGCAGCGTGCGCACCTCGAGCCCCAGGCCCCGCGCCGTGGCGACAAAGCGCCGGCGCGGCTCGTCCCAGGCGAGGAGCACCGCGATCACGCTCGCGAGGCTTGAGCGGCGCGCGAGCGCCGCGCGCGCGAGCGTGTCGAACCGGTCGGGCGGCGAGGGCTGCACGCCCGCGAGGATCTCGAGCATGTGCCCGGCGTGGAGCTGCCCGCGCCCCGCGGTGTAGGTGAGCGGCTCGCCCGCTACGAACAGGAGATCGAGCAGGCACTCCTGCGTGTCGATCGTGCACACGAACGAGGCCGCGAGCGCCACCGCCTCCTCGAACGCCGCGTCCTCGAGCGCCGCGCCCGTGTCCAGCACGAGCGCATGGCGCTCGTAGTACTCGTCCTGGAACTCCCTGACGATGGGCCGGCCCGCGCGCGCAAAGCTCTTCCAGTGCAGGCGGTGCAGGGGATCGCCGGGGCGGTAGTCGCGAAGCGAAAGGAACTCCTCCGAGTCGCCCGCGGAGGAGGCGAGCGACACGCCGCCAGGCTGGAAGCGCCGCCGGCCGGGTAGCACGATCGCGGGCAGCCGGTAGCGGCGCGGGAGCGCCGTGACGCTAGCGGGAAGCGGCAGGCGCGCGAGGCCGTACACGAGGCCGAGCGGGTCCGGGCGCCGTACGGTGAGGCCGGCGAGCTCGATCCTGCCGCGCCGGCGGGGCGTGAACGAGAGCTTCGCGGACACCGACTCGCCCGGCGCCACCGTATCCAGCTCCACCCCGCCTTCGGTTTCCGGCACGCGCCGCTCGATCAGCCAGCGCCAGCGGAAGTACCCCATCGCGCGGTCGAACCAGATGCGGTGCTCCTCGCCCGGCTCGCGCGCCGCGCGCCACTCGGCGTACGAGGGCCGGGGATCGCGAAACGCTTCCGCCACCGACGCACCCGCCAGGGGCCTGCGTCCGCGGTTCTCGAGCAGCACGCGGTACACGAAGGGCTCGCCGGCGGTCGCATGGCGCGGGAGCTCCCGCCGCGCCGCAAGGCGCGCGCGGAACGCGAGGCTCGCGAGCCACGCCAGCAGCAGCAGCGCAGCGAGGATCGTGAAGGCGCGCGCCGTAGCGGTGCGGGCGAGGTCAATTCCGGCCGCGCCCGCGGCGCCGGCCGCGCCGAGCGCGAGCCAGCCTGCCGGCGTGAGGCAGCCAGCGGTCGATCGCGGCCGCCAGGCGAATTGCCGCGTAGAGCGAGCGCCTCACGCCGGCGCCTTCACCTCCTTCAGGATCTCGGCGACGAGCGCGGCGCCGCTCGCGCCGCCGAACTTCGCCTGGGGATCGAGCACGATGCGGTGCGCGAGCACCGCGACCGCGAGCTCCTGGACGTGCTCGGGGCGGACGAACTCCTCGGAATCGATCAGCGCGAGCGCCTTGGCGGCCTGCGCGAGCGCGATCGTGGCGCGCGGCCCGCAGCCGAGCTGGACCTGCGGTGCGGTGCGCGTCCGGCGCACGAGCTCGACGATGTAGTGCTTGATCTCCTCCGCAATGCGCACCTCGCGCGCGCGCGCCTTCAGCGCCACCACCTCGTCGCGCGAGGCGACCGCGCCGATGCCGGCAAGCGGGTGGCGCAGATCCTGCGCGGAGAGCACCTCGGCTTCGGTAGCGGCGTCCACGTAGCCGAGCGCGAGACACATCGCGAAGCGGTCCATCTGCGCTTCCGGCAGGGGATAGGTGCCGCGGAACTCGACCGGGTTCTGCGTCGCGATCACGAAGAAGAGCGCGTCCATCGGGTGCGTGCGCCCCTCCACCGAGACCTGCCCCTCGGCCATCACCTCGAGCAGCGCCGATTGCGTCCGGGGCGAAGCCCGGTTGATCTCGTCCGCGAGCAGGATCGAGGTGAACACGGGCCCGGCGCGAAATTCGAACGTCTGCTCCTTCTGGTTGAACACCGACACCCCCAGGATGTCCGAGGGCAGCAGGTCGGGAGTGAACTGCACGCGCGTGAAGCGCGCGCCGATCGACGCCGCGAGGCTCTTCGCAAGCGTCGTCTTGCCCGTGCCGGGAAAGTCGTCGATCAGTACGTGCCCGCCCGAGGCGAAGGCGGCGAGGAGCTTTCTCACCGCGTCATGCTGCCCGCGCATGACGCGCTCTATGTTCGTGGCGATGCGCGCCGCAAGCGCCGCTGCGTTGCGCGCGTCGATCGCGGGCCCGGAGGCGGCGTCCAACGTCAGGCCCCGCGGTCGCGCACAGCGCGGATCCGGCGCGCGAACTCCAGCACCGCGCGCGCGAGCGCGACCCGGTCCTCGACCGAGCGCATGATCGTGGGCGCCGATGTCACCGCGATCCCGCTCGCGCGGATCCCGTCCGCGAGCGCCTCGTCCTCGGCGTCGATCACGAAGCCGTCGATGAGCTTGCGGTACTCGAGCGCGATCGAGCGCGCCGAGACCTCGCGGCCGAGCTCGGTCATCATCTTGCCGGCCGAGCCCTTGAGCGCCTTGCCGCCCACGATCGGCGAGACAGCGACCACCGGCGCGCCGCGCCTGCGCAGGAGCTCGCGCATCCCGGGCACGGCGAGTATGGGGCCGAGGGTGTGGAACGGGTTCGCGGGGCAGAGCACCACCGCTTCCAGCTCGCTCGCGTGAAGCGCGGCGATCACCTCGTCGGAAACGCGCGCATCCTCCGCACCGGCGTACTGGAAGCCGGTCACGCGCGGCTCGCAGGCGTGCTGCATGAAATATTCGGGAAACGGGATCGCGCCTTCCTCGGTGAGCACGTGCGTGCGCACCGGGTCGTCCGTCATCGGCAGCACGCGCGCCGCGATTCCCAGTCGCTCGCAGAACGCGCGCGTCACTTCCGTGAGGCGCCGGCCGGCGCGCAGCGCCTCGGCGCGCAGGATCGGCGCGGCGGCCGAGCGGTCGCCGAGCCGCGGCAGGTCCGGACCGCCCAGGCGCCGCACCATTTCGTGCAGCGCGAAGGTTTCCCCCGCGGGCTCCCATGCGGCCTGCGGACTCGCGATGCCGGAGAGCGTGTACAGGATCGTGTCGATGTCGGGCGATACGGCGAGCCCGGCCTGCTCGTAGTCGTCGCCCGTGTTGACGATGACCGCGAGATCGCTCCCGCGCAGCCGGTACAGGCCGTCGGCGAGCTTCGCCCCCCCGACCTGCCCCGCGAGCGCGACGACGGTTCCCATAGGCAATAGTGTACGATGGAGCGAAAAAGGGGTCAGGACCCTTTTCCGCAATCTTTTCCGCAATTGGCGCGTACTCGGAAAAGGGTCCTGACCCCTTTTTCAATTCCAATCTCCGTGCTGCACGCGAAGCTCGTCCTGATGGCGGTGTTCTGGAGCGGCGTGTTTCCCGCCGTGAACGTGCTGCTCGCGAGCATGGGTCTTTATACCGCGGTGTTCCTGCGCTTCTGGTGGGCCGCGGTGATTCTGCTCGTGCTGCTCAGGTTTCGCGAGCACCGCCTGCCGCGCCTTTCGCCGCGCGAGGCGGTGCTCGCGATCGGCCTCGGGCTGATCGGAATCAGCGCGTACAACACGCTCTTCACCGCGGGGCTCGGGATGGTAGAGGCGAGCCGCGCCGCCCTCATCGTGCCGACCAATCCGGCGTTCACGGCGCTTCTTGCGGCGCTGCTGCTCAAGGAGCGCGTCGGCGCCGTGCGCGCGGCGGGCATCGCGCTTTCGGTTTCGGGCGCGCTCTGGGTGCTGTGCCGCGGCGATCCGCGCGCGTTCACGGCGCTCGAGCTCGGCGCGGGCGAGCTGATTCTCGTGCTCTGCATCTTCGTCTGGAGCGCGTACACCCTTCTCGGAAGGATCGCGCTCGCCACGATCTCGCCGCTCGCGCTCACGGCCTACTCGATGCTCGCCGGGAGCCTGCCGATGGCGATCCCGGCCTGGTTCGAGCACGAGTCGCTCGCGCGCGTGACCTGGCAGGGCTGGGCCGCAATTGCGTACCTGGTCGTGTTCGGGACCGTGGTGCCGTTTCTCTGGTACTCCGAGGGTGTGAAGGCGCTCGGCGCCGCGCGCGCCGCGCAGTTCATCAACCTGGTGCCCCCGCTCGCGGTTGCCGAGTCGGTGCTGATCCTCGGCGAGCCGTTCACCCCGGCGCTCTTCGCGGGCGCCGGTCTGGTGGTCGCGGGGCTCTACCTCACCAACCGGCCGCGCTCATAGCCGCGCCGCGAGCTCCGCGCCCTCGCGCATCGCGCGCATCGCGTCGAGCTCGCCCGCCTCGCGCGCGCCGCCGATGCAGTGAAGCGTCCGGTCCTTCATCGAAAAGGGAACGAGGGGGGTCTGCCCGGCGCACACGATCACGGTATCGGCGGCAATCGTGCGCTCCGTGCCGTTCACGGCGACGTGCACGCCCGCGTCGTCGATGCGCCGGTACGCCACGCCGCCGAGCATCTCCACGCCTGCGCGCGCGAGCTCCATCCGCAGCGCCCAGCCCGTGGTCTTGCCGAGCGTGCTGCCGAAGGGCGTGGCAGAGCGCTTGAGCATCGTGATGCGATGCGCAGGTTGCGAAGGCGAGGGGGCGGTGGGCACCAGGCCGCCTGCGGTGGCGATCGCCGGATCGATGCCCCAGTGCTCGGCGAAAGCGCCCGGTTCGCGCTGCGCCCTGCCGCTCTCCAGGAGATAGAGCGCGACGTCGAATCCGATGCCCCCGGCGCCGATGATCGCAACGCGCTTGCCCGCGCGCACGCGGCCCGAGATCACGTCGGCGTAGCCGGCCACCTTGGGATGATCGATGCCGGGAATTTCGGGACGGCGCGGCTCGATTCCCGTGGCGAGGACGATTTCGTCGAAACCGGAAAGCTCCTCCGGATCGGGGGCGGCGCCGAGCATCACCCTCACGCCCGCCCGTTTCAGCCGCTCCGCGTAATAGGCGACCGACTCGCCGAACTCCTGCTTGCCCGGGACGCGCATCGCGAGGTTGAACTGGCCGCCGAGGCGCTCGCTTCGCTCGTAGAGCGTCACGTCGTGCCCGCGCTCCGCCGCCACCGCAGCGCACGAGAGGCCCGCCGGGCCGCCGCCTACGATTGCGATGTTCTTTCGCGAAGGCGTCCGGGTGTAGACCAGCTCGGTCTCCCGGCACGCGCGCGGATTCACCACGCAACTGGCGACGCGGCCCTCGAAGATCTCGTCGAGGCACGCCTGATTGCACGCGAAGCAGACGTTGATCCCGGCGCGGTCGCCCGCGCGCGCCTTGTTGGCGAAGTCCGGGTCGGCGAGAAACGGCCGAGCCATCGATACCAAGTCGGCGTCGCCGCGCGCGAGGATTTCTTCCGCGATCTCCGGCGCATTGATGCGGTTGGACGCGATCACCGGGATTCCGACCGCCTTCTTCAGGCGCCGCGTCGCCCAGGCGAAACCGCCGCGCGGCACGGCGTGCGCGATGGTAGGGATCCGCGCCTCGTGCCAGCCTACGCCCGAGTTGAGCAGGTCGGCGCCCGCGGCCTCGATCGCACGCGCAACCTGCGCGACCTCGTCGCCCGAGAGCCCGCCCTCGACGAGATCGAGCACCGAGATGCGGTACTGAAGCACGAAGTCAGGCCCGCAGCGCTCGCGTACCCGGCGCACGATTTCCACGGGAAGGCGCATCCGGTTCTCGAGCGGCCCGCCCCAATCGTCTGCGCGCCGGTTGGTGCGCAGGCACAGAAACTGCGTGAGAAGATAGCCCTCCGAGCCCATGATCTCCACGCCGTCGTAGCCCGCCTCGCGCGCAAGCGCCGCGGCGCGCGCGAACGCCTCGATCAGCGCCTCGATTTCCGCACCGGAGAGCTCGCGCGGCGCGAACGGATTGATCGGCGCCTTGAGCGCCGAGGGCGCCACCGCGTCGGCGCGCTTCGCGTAGCGCCCGCCGTGCAGCAGCTGCAGCAGAATCCGGCCGCCGGCCTCGTGCACCGCGCGCGGGATGGCGCGGTGCCGCTCGCGGTCCTCGGCATCCATCATCGTCTCGCGCCAGGGGCCGAGCGAACCTTCCACCGTGGGCGAGAACGCGCCGGTGACCATCAGCGCGACGCCGCCGCGCGCGCGTTCGGCGTAAAACGCGGCAAGGCGTCCCGGGCCCTCGGCCATCGGCTCGAGGCCGGTATGCATCGAACCCATGAGAATCCGGTTGGGGAGCGTGAGGTGCGCGACGCGCAGGGACGAAAACAGGTGGGGGTAGCTTTGCATTTCCCGGAGCTTTTCCTGTTCCAGCCCCATTCTAGCTGGGCGTGACGAGCACTGTCCCCGCGAGAATCAAAACGCCGCCGGCGAGCGCGGCCGGGCGCAGCGTGTCGGCCGGCGTCATCATGCGTCGAGGGTAACCGGGAAGGGCCCGGAAGACGATGTCCGAAAACGGCGAGCGGCGGCCGCGGCGCGGCGCATAATGCGCGCATGGTGCTCGATGCCGCGACCTGCTACCGCGCGATGCGCTCGCACGACGCGCGCTTCGACGGCCGGTTCTTCGTGGCGGTGTCCTCCACGCGCATCTACTGCCGGCCGGTGTGCACGGTGCGGCCGCCGAAGCGCGAGAACTGCCGGTTCTTTGCGAGCGCGGCGGCCGCCGAGGCAGCCGGCTACCGGCCGTGCCTGCGCTGCCGCCCCGAGCTCGCCCCCGGGAACGCCTCGATCGATGCGACCTCGCGCCTCGCTCAGGCCGCGGCGAGCCTGATCGAGGACGGCGGCCTCGACGGCGATAGGCTCGGCGAGGTGGCGTCGCGGCTCGGGATCAGCGACCGGCACCTGCGGCGCGCCTTCGGTGCCGAGTTCGGTGTCGCGCCGGTGGCGTTCGCGCAGACGCAGCGGCTGCTGCTCGCCAAGCGCCTGCTCACCGACACGCGGCTGCCGGTCACGGAGATCGCGTACGCGAGCGGCTTCCGGAGCCTGCGCCGCTTCAATGCGCTCTTTCGCAGCCGCTACCGGCTGAGCCCCGGGCAGCTGCGGCGCGCGGCGGCCGCGCCGGCAGCCCCCGATGCGCACGAGTTCGAGCTCGGCTACCGGCCGCCGTACGACTGGCGTGCGATGATCGCGATTTTCGGCGCGCGCGCCATCGCCGGCGTGGAGTCGGCGCAGGACGGACTTTACCGGCGCACGGTTCGAGTCGTCACCGCGGGGCGCGAGCACCGCGGCTGGATCGAGGTTGGCCTTTCGATGCGCAGGGCCGCGCTTCGCGTGCGCCTCGCGCCTTCGCTCGCGAGGGCGATCCCCCCGGTGCTCGCGCGCGTGAAGTCGCTCATGGACCTCGCCTGCCAGCCGCTCGAGATCGCCCGGGCGCTCGGCGCGCTCGCGCGGCCGAATCCGGGCCTTCGCGTGCCAGGCGCGTTCTGCGGGTTCGAGGTAGCGGTGCGCGCGATCCTCGGCCAGCGCATCTCGGTCGCCGCGGCGCGCACGCTCGCCGGGCGCTTTGCGGAAGCATTCGGGGAGCCGGTCGCGTCGCCTTTCGAGTCCGTAAAGACGGTTTTTCCATCCCCCGAGCGGATCGCGGACCTGTCCCACGCGACAATCGCCCGCATCGGAACGACGGCGGCGCGCGGCAAAACGCTCGCAGCGCTCGCGCGGGCGGTGGCGGACGGAAAGCTCGTCCTCGCGCCCAATGTCGGCGTGGAGGCGGCGCTCGCGAAGCTTCGCGAGCTGCCCGGAGTCGGACAGTGGACCGCGCAGTACATCGCAATGCGCGCGCTCGCCTGGCCGGACGCCTTTCCGCACACCGACCTCGGTGTGATGAAGGCGCTCGGGGAGTCGCGCCCGGCACGCGTGCTCGCGCGCGCCGAAGCATGGCGCCCGTGGCGCGCGTACGCGGTGATGCACCTGTGGCAATCGCTCGAACGGAAGGAATCGGCATGAAAGTCTTCGACTACTACGACAGCCCCCTCGGACGCATGATGCTCGTCGCGAACGAGGCGGGGTTGGCCGGGGTCCACTTCCTGGGACAGAAGCATGTCCGCAGCGCGAAGGGGCTGGCCCGCTCCGGTTCTCACCAGGCATTGAAGGCCGCCAAACGGCAACTGCACGAATACTTCTCGGGAAAGCGCAGGCGCTTCGACCTCCCCCTTGCGCCCGAGGGGAGCGAGTTCCAGCGCGCGGTGTGGAAGGCGATCGCGGGCGTGCCGTTCGGCGAGACGATCAGCTACGCCGAGCTCGCGCGCCGCGCCGGCTGCCCGGGCGCCGCGCGCGCCGCCGGCGCCGCCACCGGCCGCAACCCGATCGGCATCATCGTGCCCTGCCACCGGATCGTGGGCTCGGACGGCACGCTCACCGGCTACGCCGGCGGGCTGGAGAAGAAAAAGCGGCTTCTCGCTCTGGAGGCCGGGGCGGGCAGCCTCATTTAGGGCAGGGCGGAAATTCCTCGGCGGCGTTGCGGTAGAGCGCGCCCAGGCTGTAGGCGTGGCGCGTGCGCTCCTCGCGGCCGCCGCGCCACGGCGAGCCGTAGGTCGTGTCTTCGATCGAGAGAAGCAGGGGCGCCGGAGCGAGTGTGTCGGGCAGCGCGGGCATCGGCCCGTCCGCCGCGAAGGAGAGCCTCACGCCGACCTCGCGGCCGCGCGACAGGATCGGCTCGTCGCGCACGTCGCTCACCCGGGTCGCGGCAACGCGCCGCTCGCGCGCCTGTCGCTCCAGCGCGTCAAGCCCGAGCAGCACACCCGGAGCCGCCGCGAGGCCCAGAACTCCCGCGGCGATGAGCGGGAGCGTGCCCCGGTGCGACGCCCACCACGTGAGGGCAACCGCAGCCACCAGGTAGGCGAGCGCCGCGGCGGCGAGTCCGGAAGGGCCGTGGCGCGCCACCGCGGCCAGCCAGAATGCCGCCAGCAACTGGAGCGCGGTGAACAGGATGGCGAGGAGCCGCATTCGCTCCCGCGGCGCGACGCTACTTCGCGCGCTTGTCGATCACGCGCTTGGCTTTCCCGATCGAGCGCTCGATCGTGCTGATCGGCACGAGCTTCACGTCGGTCGTCACCCCGATCAGCGACTTGATGTTGTGCTTCAGCCGTTCCGTCGAATTCGAATCGGCGGCTCCGGGCTGCAGCTCGACCAGCACGGTCAGGTGGTCCATCGGGCCGTCCTTGGTAAGCTCGAGCACGTAGTGCGGCGAAAGTTCGGGCTGCCTCAGGATCAGCTCCTCGATCTGCGACGGGAAGACGTTCACGCCGCGGATGATCATCATGTCGTCCGATCTCCCGGTGACCTTTTCCATGCGGCGCATGGTGCGCGCGGTGCCGGGAAGCAGGCGCGTGAGGTCGCGCGTGCGGTAACGGATGATCGGGAGCGCCTCCTTGGTGAGCGAGGTGAAGACGAGCTCGCCCATCTCGCCGTCGGGCAGCACGCGTCCGGTCTGCGGATCGATCACCTCGGGGTAGAAGTGGTCCTCCCAGACCGTGAGGCCGTCCTTCGTCTCGATGCACTCCTGTGCCACGCCCGGCCCGATCACCTCGGACAGCCCGTAGAGGTCGATCGCCTGCAGCGAGGTGCGGCTCTCGATCTTCGCGCGCAGTTCGTTCGTCCAGGGCTCGGCGCCGAAGATGCCGACGCGCAGCGACGCCTTCTTCGGATCGAGTCCCTGGCGCTCCATTTCGTCCGCGATCGCGAGCATGTAAGAGGGCGTCACCATGATGATCTCGGGTTTGAAGTCCGTGATCAGCTGCACCTGACGCTCGGTCATGCCGCCGCCGAGCGGTATCACCGCGAGCCCGAGGCGCTCGGCGCCGTAGTGCGCGCCGAGCCCCCCGGTGAAGAGCCCGTAGCCGTAGGCGACGTGCACCTTGTCGCCGGGGCGCGCGCCGGCGGCGCGGATCGAGCGCGCCATCACGCCGGACCACGTGTCGATGTCCTTCGCGGTGTAGCCGACCACGGTGGGCTTTCCGGTGGTGCCGGAGGAGGCGTGGATGCGCACGATCCGGTCCATCGGCACCGCGAACATCCCGAAGGGATAGGTCTCGCGCAGGTCCGCCTTGGTGGTGAAAGGAAACTTCCCGAGGTCCTCGAGCGAGCGCAGGCTCTCGGGCTTCACTCCGGCGGCATCGAACTTCCTGCGGTAGTGAGGAACGTTCTCGTAGGCGTGCGCGAGCGTCCATTTCATGCGCTCGAGCTGCAGCGCGCGCAACTCGTCCCTCGATGCCTTCTCGATCGGCTCCAGCGCAAACGCCTTCATGCTCCCCCTCCGTGGGAATCCACCCAGTGTCCCTTGACCGTGGTCGACTTGCCGCGGAAAGCCGCCACCAGCGCGCCGTCCTGGTTTTCTACGCGCACGTCGTACACGCCCGCACGCCCTGCGCGCGCCTGCTCGAGCGCGACCGCGGTGAGCGTGTCGCCGATTCGCGCCGGGGCGAGGTAATCGATCGTGCAACCGGCCGCGAACGCGAGCTGGTTGTGGCTGTTGCAGGCGAAGCCGAACGCGGAATCGGCGAGCGTGAAGATCATGCCGCCGTGGCAGGTGCCGGCGCCGTTCAGCATGTCGCGGCGCACGCGCATCGACAGCCGCGCGTACCCGGGCCGCACCTCCTCGAGCGTCATGCCGAGCAGCTTCGAGACGCCGTCGCCGCGCCACATCGCGGCCGCGGCCGCCTCGGCCAGTTTCGCTCGCTCCATCAAAAAAGCTTACACCATCGGCGCTACAATTCCTTCGCCATGGTCAAGGTCTACGCGATCGACGGCGTCACGCCCGTCGTCCACCCGGGCGCGTACGTGCATCCTGCGGCGGTGCTGATCGGCGACGTGATCGTGGGACCGCGCGTCTACGTCGGCCCCGCGGCGTGCCTGCGCGGCGATTTCGGGCGCATCGTCGTGGAGGAGGGCGCGAACATCCAGGACACCTGCGTGCTGCACGCCTTTCCCGATCGCGACCTCGTGGTGGAGGCCGACGCCCACATCGGCCACGGCGCAATCCTGCACGGCTGCGTCGTGAGAAAGGACGCTCTCGTGGGGATCAACGCGGTCGTGAACGACAACGCGGTGGTGGGCGAGCAGGCGATCGTCGCCGCGTGCGCGTTCGTGAAAGCCGGGTTCACCGTGCCGCCGCGCACGCTCGTGGCGGGAGTCCCGGCGAAGGTGGTGCGCGAGCTGTCGGAAGCCGAACTCGCCTGGAAGCGCGACGCCACGCGCGGCTACCAGGAGCTTGCCGTGAGAAGCCTTCGGACGATGAAGGAGACCGTCGCCCTCCAGGAGACAGAATCCCATCGGAAGCGCATCTCGGTCCCCGGGTCGATCCCGCTCTCCGATCTCAAGGTGAAGGCGAAATGAGCGACACGGCGCTGCTCATCATCGACCTGCAGAACGACTACTTTCCCGGCGGCAAGATGGAGCTGGAAGGGGCCGAGGACGCGGCTGCAAGGGCCGGCGCGGCGATGAAGGCATTCAGGGCGAAAGGCTTGCCCGTCATTCACGTACGGCACCTCTCGGTGCGGCCCGGCGCGGCGTTCTTCGTTCCGGGCACCGAAGGCGCGAACATCCATTCGAGCGTTCGCCCCCGGGAGGGCGAATCCGTCGTCGAGAAGAATTTCCCGAACAGCTTCCGCGAGACGGGCCTGAAGGGCCTTCTCGAGAAGCAGGGTGTGCGCAACCTCGTGGTCGCGGGAATGATGACGCACATGTGCGTGGACGCGACCGTGCGCCAGGCCGCGGACTACGGGTTCAGGGTGACGCTGCTCGCCGATGCGTGCGCGACGCGCGCGCAGACGTACGGCGATGAAACGGTGCCGGCGCGCCAGGTGCACGTCGCGTTCCTCGCGGCGCTGAACGGGCTTTATGCGAAGGTGCTGGACACCGGAAAATTCCTGGAGGGAGCGTGAGCTACGAATTCATTCAGACCGAAGTCAAAGGCCGCGTGGCGGTGGTCACCCTGAACCGTCCCAGGCAGATGAACGCCCTCAACGCGAAGCTCATGCAGGAGCTCGCGCAGGCGCTCTACGGCTTCGACGCCGACGACGGCATCGGCGCGATCGTGATCGGCGGGAACGAAAAGGCGTTCGCCGCGGGGGCCGACATCGGCGCGATGAAGGACTACGACTTCCTCGAAGTGTTCAGGTCCGACTACATCACGCGCGACTGGGAGCACCTGAAGAACATCCGCAAGCCCGTGATCGCCGCGGTTGCGGGCTTCGCGCTCGGCGGCGGCTGCGAGCTCGCGATGATGTGCGACCTCGTGATCGCGGCCGAGACCGCGAAGTTCGGCCAGCCCGAGATCAACCTCGGGATCTTCCCGGGCGCGGGGGGCACGCAGCGCCTGCCGCGCGCGGTGGGAAAGGCAAAAGCGATGGATCTCTGCCTCACGGCGCGCATGATGGACGCCTCGGAGGCCGAGCGCGCGGGGCTGGTGTCGCGCGTCGTTCCCGCGGCGAAGCTGATGGAAGAGGCCATGGCGGTGGCCGAGAAAATCGCGTCGTATTCGCTTCCGGTCGCGATGATGGTGAAAGAGGCAGTCAACCGCGCCTACGAGACGACGCTCGCCGAGGGGATTCGTTACGAGCGGAGGCTGTTCCACGCCGCATTCGCGCTCGCCGACCAGAAGGAAGGCATGGCCGCGTTCGTGGAGAAGCGCAAGCCGAACTTCAAGCATCGCTGAGCAAATGGGGTCAGACTCGACTTGTTCCGTCGCTCAGCTTCCGGAAAGTCGAGTCTGACCCCATTCATTCTCCTCCTCGCCCACATCCTCTCGATGCTGGGCTTCGGGACCTTCCCGGCGCTGCTGCCGGAGCTGCGCGACGCCTGGCGCCTCTCGAACTCGGAAATGGGCCTCATCGGCAGCAGCTTCTTCGCCGGCTACATCGCGAGCGTCGCGTACTGGACCGCGCTCACCGATCGCGCCGACGGCCGGCGCGTGTATCTCACGGGAAGCGCGCTCGCCGCGGCCGGCGGCGCCGGATTCGGGGTCGCTGCCGAAGGTTTCGCGAGCGCCGCGCTGTTTCAGTTCGTGCTCGGCGTCGGTCTCGCGGCGACCTACATGCCGGGGCTGCGGCTGCTCTCGGACCGTGTGGGCGGCCCTCAGCAGAGCCGCTACATCGCCTTCTACACCTCGTTCTTCGGCATCGGCAACGCGGTGTCGCTGTTTCTTGCGGGCGCGATTGCGCCCGCCTGGGGCTGGCGCGCCGCGTTCGTGGTATCTGCCGTCGGGCCATTCGTGGCGGGAGTTCTCGTGATTTCGGGATTGCAGGCCAGGGCGGCCCAAGCCGCTCCCACCCCTTTTTCGCTCGCGCTCCTTTTTCCCGTGCATGCCTGGCGCAAGGTGCTCGCGGTGCGTGCGGCCGCCGGCTACACGCTCGGCTACATGGTGCATTGCGTGGAGCTGTTCGGCTCGCGCGCGTGGATGGTGGCGTTCCTTTCGTTCTCGGCGGGGCTGCACGCGGGCGGCGCGACCTTTCCCTGGAACGCGGCCGCGATCGCCGCGGCGGTGAATGTCGCCGCAGTACCGGCCTCGATCCTCGGAAACGAGGCCGCGCTCCGGATCGGGCGCAGGCCCTGGATCCTCCTGGTGATGCTCTCCTCGGGCGCGGGCGGCATCGCGCTCGCGCTCTCGGCGCCGCTGCACTGGGCGATCGTGCTCGCGATCCTCACCGGCTACTCGATGCTCGTGATGGCCGAATCGGCGACCCTCACGGCGGGCCTGGTCGCCGCCGCGCCGCAGGAGCTGCGCGGCGCCGCGATGGGCCTTTATTCACTCGCCGGCTTCGGCGGCGGCATGGTGGGCCCTGCGCTCTTCGGCGCGGCGCTCGATGCGGGCGGCGGCGCGGGGAGCCTTCCGGCCTGGGCCTGGGCCTACGGCGCGATCGGTGCCGGCTGTCTCGCCGCCCCCGTATTCGCCAGGGTCTTCGGCAGGGGACGCTAGAATTCAGTTCTTCCTCGGAGGGGAGGGGTCATGGATCGAATCTGGCTGACGAGCTATCCCGAAGGCGTGCCGGCGGACATCCGCTACGACGCGTACAAGTCAGTAGGCGACCTGTTCGAAAAATCCGTCAGGCAGTACGCCGAGCGCCCGGCGTTCCATTGCATGGGAAAGACCATCAGCTTCGCGGAGCTCGACCGCCTGTCGCGCGACTTCGGTGCGTGGCTGCAGTCGAAGGGCCTCGCGAAGGGCGCGCGAGTGGCGATCATGATGCCGAACGTCCTCCAATACCCGGTTGCGCTTTACGGCACCTTGCGCGCGGGTTGCACGGTGGTGAACGTCAATCCCCTCTACACCGCGCGCGAGCTCGAGCACCAGCTGAAGGACTCGGGCGCAGAAGCGATCGTGATTCTGGAGAACTTCGCGCACACGCTGGAGGAAGTGCGCGCGAGGACGCCGGTCAGGCACGTGGTGGTCACGGCGCTTGGCGACATGCTTGGCGCGAAGGGCCTGATCGTCAATTTCGTCGTCCGGAACGTGAAAAAGATGGTGCCCGCATTCGACCTGCCGGGCGCGCAGCGCTGGAACGCGGTGCTCGGCGAGGGCGCGTCGAAGACGCTCATGCCCATCGAGACCGGGCACGACGACATCGCGTTCCTCCAGTATACCGGGGGCACCACCGGCGTCTCGAAGGGCGCGATGCTGCTTCATCGCAACATCCTCGCCAACATCGAGCAGGCCGCGGCCTGGCTCATCCCGGGCCTGAAGGGCGAGACCGCGGTGATCGTCACCGCGCTGCCGCTCTATCACATCTTCTCGCTCACGGTGAACTGCCTCAACATGCTGAAGGTGGGCGGGCTGAACATCCTCATCACCAACCCGCGCGACATCCCGGCTTTCGTAAGAGAGCTCGGCAAGCACCCCTACAACATCATCACGGGGGTGAACACGCTGTTCAACGCGTTCCTGAACGATCCGGATTTCCCGAAGCTCGATTTCTCGAGGGTTAAGCTCTGCATCGGCGGCGGCATGGCGGTGCAGAAGGCAGTGGCGGACAAGTGGAAGGAAGTGACGGGCCGCACGCTGCTCGAGGGCTACGGCCTCACCGAGACGAGCCCCTGCGCCACCATGAACCCGCTCGATCTCGCCGCCTACAACGGGTCGATCGGCCTTCCGATGCCCTCTACCGAGATCGTGCTGCGCGACGACGCCGACAAGGACGTGCCCCTCGGCGGCACCGGCGAGATCTGCATTCGCGGGCCCCAGGTCATGAAAGGCTACTGGCAGCGGCCCGACGAGTCCGCGAAGGTCATCGGCCCGGACGGTTTTCTCCACACCGGCGACATCGGCACGATGGACGAGAAAGGGTTCGTGCGCATCGTGGACCGGAAGAAAGACATGATCCTCGTCTCGGGCTTCAACGTGTACCCGAACGAAGTCGAGCAGGTCGTCGCCATGCACCCGGGCGTGCTCGAAGTCGCCGCGATCGGCGTGCCCGACGAGCACTCGGGCGAGGTGGTGAAGGTGTTCGTGGTGAAGAAGGATCCCGCGCTCACCGAAAAGGACATCATCCAGCACTGCCACGACCAGCTCACCGGCTACAAGCGCCCCAAGTACGTGGAGTTCCGCGCCGAGCTGCCGAAGACCAACGTCGGCAAGATCCTCCGGCGCGCGCTGCGGGACGAGAAGAAGGCCGCTTAGTTTCGCGCGATTGACTGACCGCCCCGGCGCGGGCGTGTAAGCTCCGCGCCTTGGTTCCCCGCCACCATCTCGTTCCCGGGCTCGGCTGGATCGGCGTTTCGATCCTGTGCTGGGTGCCGCTTTTTCCGATCGCCAAGCGCGTGCTGCCGATCGTGGATGCGTTCGCGATGGGGACGGCACGCTATGTGATCGGCGGGCTGGTGTTCGTGCTGCTGCTGGGGGCTCTCGAGGGCTGGCAGGCGCTGCGCTACGACGGGCGGCTGGTCGCGGCGGTCGTGTTCGGGGTGATCGGGATCACGGGGTTCAACGGGTTCGTGTGGTACGGGCTCACGTTCACGCGGCCGGAGCACGCGGCGATCATCATGGGGATGCAGACGCCGCTGATCGCGCTCGCGGTGTGGCTCACGCGCGGGGTGCGGCCGGCTCCGTTCACGCTCGCGTGCACGGTTGCCGCGTTCGTGGGCGTGATGCTCGTGGTGACCAAGGGCGACCCCGCGGGGGCGGTCGCGGGCGGCGCGCTCTGGGGCGACTTCCTGGTCTTTCTCGGCGCGCTCTCCTGGGTGACGTACACGCTCTCGGGCGCGCGCTTCGCGGGGTGGTCGCCGGTGCGTTTCACTGTGCTCACGGTGATTCCCGGGACGTTCGGGTTGTTTCTCTTGAACTTGACTGCAATACGCTACGGGATCGCGTCGGTGCCTACGCCCGAGGCGCTGTGGTCGGTGGGCTGGCAGATCCTCTATTTTGCGATCGGCACGGTGGTGCTCGGCGTGCTCGGGTTCAATTTCTCGGTGAAGTACCTCGGGCCGCTCAACACGATGCTGATGCTGAACCTTGTGCCGGTGGGTGTCTTCGCGGTGGAAGCAGCGCTCGGCCGGAGCTTCGCCGCGATCGAGATTCTCGGCGCCGCGCTCGTGATCGGCGCGCTGGTGGCGAACAATCTGTACCTCAGGAAGTCCGCGCCAGCGTAATCCGGATTGAACGGACGTATAATCCGGATTGGACGGACCTTTAATCCGGATTGGACGGAAATGGCATCTCCTCGCCCGAGGCTCTACCCGCGCTTTGCCGCCGCACGCGTCGCGGCAGCGCTCAGGGACACCCCGGTCGTGCTCGTGAATGGGCCGCGACAGAGCGGGAAGACGACGCTCGTGCGCGAGTTGATCGCCGGGCGGCGGGACTACGTCACCCTGGATGACGCGACCGAGCTCGCCGCGGCGAACGCCGACCCGACGGGTTTCGTGCGCCGTTTCGACCGCGTCGCGATAGACGAGGTGCAGCGCGCGCCCGGGTTGCTGCGCGCGATCAAGAAGGCCGTCGATGACGACCGGCGGCCGGGGAGGTTCCTGCTCACCGGCTCGGCGAACCTGCTCTCCCTGCCCCGGGTGGCGGAAAGCCTCGCCGGCCGCATGGAGGTGGTGACGCTGCTTCCGCTTTCGCGATCGGAGCTCCGGCGCCGGCGGCCGAGCTTTCTCCGTGACGCCTTTTCGGGCCGGGTCGGTCCGGCACAGCTGCGGAAGCCGTTGGAGCTCGAGCGCGCGGTCGAAAGCGGCGGCTACCCCGCGTTGCTGGCGCGCACCACGGACGCACGCCGGCGCGCGTGGGCTCGCGAGTACCTCCGGTCGGTCGTTGAACGCGATGCCCGCGACGCCGCGGATATCGAGAAGCTCGACCAGCTCCCGCGCCTGCTTCGCGCAATGGCGCATAACGCCGCGCAGCTCGCGAATTTCACCCGCCTGGGTGCGGCGATCGGATTGGACGACAAGACGACCCGGAAGTACGTGGGCGTTCTGGAGCGCCTGTACCTGGTGCAAAGGGTCGCGCCATGGTCGCGCAATCGGCTGAAACGGGTGGTCAAGGCGCCGAAGCTTCATTTCCTCGACTCGGGGCTGCTCGGCGCGATATCGCCCGTGTCGGGAGATCGTCCGGCGTTCGGGCGAGCGCTTGAGACGTTTGTCTTTTCGGAGCTTGCCAAGCAGGCGGCGATCCTGGAGTCGCCTCCCGCAATCCACTACTACCGCGACAAGGACCAGCTCGAGGTCGACTTCGTGCTCGAGGACGAGCGTGGCCGGGTCGTGGGCGTTGAAGTCAAGGCTGCGGCAAGTGTCGGGCTTTCCGATTTCCGCGGCCTGCGCAGGCTGTCGAAAGCCGTAGGGCGCGGCTTTGCCCTCGGCGTCGTTTTCTACGACGGCGGTTCGACGGCGCCTTTCGGAGACCGGCTCTTCGCAGCGCCGATATCGACCCTGTTCTGACGAAGCATCACCGAGCCGGAACGAGCCGCAGCGTCTTGTGCGGCTGCGAATCCAGCGTCTTGCGGTCGGTGGCCATGCGGATGTACTCGCCCTTCGCCCAGGCCTCGGTGAACGCGGCGTAGTGCGGCGAGAGGATGTTGCCCGACTGTCCGCCGGAGTGGATGAAGAGCGAGTTCTCCAGGTCGGAGAGATCGTAGATCGCGCGCAGGCTCGCGGCGTGGCGGTTGGCGAACGGGCGCTCGTCGTCGTGGAAGTCCTTGCGGCCCACGTTTATGGTGTAGGTGTCGCCCGGCGTGGGCGCGGTAATGTCGAACAGGCGCGCCAGGAGCGGCTGGCGACCGAACGGCCGGTGCTCGAGCCGAGCGAAGTGCGCCTCGCCCCAGCGCCAGCGCGAGCTGTCCGCGCCGTAGCGCTGCGTCAGGTCCTTGAGCGCGGCCTCCAGCGACAGCGCGAGCAGTTCCTCGCAGGTTTCCACGGCCGGCGTGCGCAGATCGTCGCACCAGCGTGCAGCCTCGCCGTTCCCCGCGAGCACCGTTGCGACGAGCGGGGCGCGCGGCGCCCAGTTGGCGCGAAACGCTTCGCCCAGCTCGTCGGCATAGAGCGCGCGCGTGAGCTCCCGCCACCACGCCCAGGCTATGACGGGTTCGGCGCGCCCCGGCGACATCGTCCCGTCCCATTTGGCGAGCATCGCGAGCGCCTTGCGCGCCTCCTCGCTCCTCGGGCGCGTCCCAAGGAGGCGGGGGAGTGACTCGCGCATCGCAAGCGACACGACATCCGCCTGCATGCGCGCGAAGCTCGCGACCGAGTGCTTGGGCGCCGCCTCGAGGAGTTCCGCGATGCGGTTTGCGCGATACGGAGGCTGCCATTCGCTGGTGAGGTAGTGCGCGTAGCCCGGCGGCGTGATTCGCTCGTTCGCCGTGAGAATCCGGCCGCTCGACGGGTTGTACGTTCGCGGCAGCTCTTCGAACGGGATCCATCCCGCCCAGTCGTATCTCGCGTCCCAGCCCGGCGCGGGTGCGAGGCCCTTCAAGTCGTTCTCGGGCTTTCGCACCGGCACGCGCCCGGCGGCGATGTAGCCGATGTTGCCCTCGACGTCGGCGTAGACCATGTTCTGCTGCGGGACGTGGAAGTCGCGCGCCGCGGCGAGGAACCCTTCCCAGTCGCGCGCGCGCGCGAGCTTGTGGGCGGCCTGCAGCGTCTTGTCGTCCTCGAGCAGCGCGGTCCACGCGAACGCGAGCACGTAGCCGCGCGGCGCGAGCTCCTGCGCGCTTCGCAGCACGTCCGAGATCACGGGACCGTGGCGGGAGACGCGCACGCGCAGGCGCTCGTCGGGTGCGCCCTTTACCTTGAGAGTTTCCTCGATCACCTGGAATGGCCGCGGGCCCTCGGGCGTGACGTAGCCGCCCGCCGCGTCGAGCTTCTCGAGGTACAGGTCCTGCACGTCCGGCCCGGTGTTGGTGAAGCCCCAGGCGATGCGGTCGTTCCTCCCGAGCACAATCGCCGGCACCCCGGGCAGCGTCGCACCGATCACGTCGGTGCCGGGAACCGAAAGGTGCGCGAAATACCACACTGGCGGCGCGGTGAGGCCGAGGTGCGGGTCGTTTGCGAGCAGCGGCTTGCCCGTGACGCTGCGCTCGCCCGAAACGACCCAGTTGTTCGAGCCGATTCCTTCGCCGTCGCCGAGGAAATCCGGAAAAACCGGGACAGACCCGGTTTTCGCGGTTGGCTGTTCGGAAAACCGGGTCTGTCCCGGTTTTTCCTCCGCCAGCTGCACCGCCTCACGCTCGAGCCGGCCGTAGAGCGACTTCAGGTCCGCGATCTCGGGAGGCGGCTCGCCGGGATAGGGAGCGATGAACTCGTGGATGCGCGCGAGCGGCAGCGTGCGCGCAAGGCGCATCCGGAGGAGCTCATTCCTCCAGTTGCCGCCCAGATCCCAGGCCATCATCTTGACCCAGGCGGCGGAATCGGCGGGCGTCCAGCGCTCGGGGCGCGCGCCGGTGAGCCAGAACTCGGGCGGCAGCACGGGGTCGGCGGCGAGAAACGCGTTGACTCCGCGAGCGTAGGCCTCGAGCAGCTGCCGGGTCTCGGCGTCGGCCTGGCGAAGGTTCGCTTCGGCTGCGCGGCGCACGCCGAGCGTGCGCAGGAACCGGTCGGTCTCGCGCGCGCCCGGCCCCAGGATCTCCGCGAGGCGCCCCGCCGCGATCCTCCGGTTCATCTCCATCTGCCAGAGCCGGTCCTGCGCGTGCGCGTAGCCGAGCGCGAAGAGCGCGTCTTCGAGCGTCTGCGCGCGGATGTGCGGGATGCCGTAGCGGTCGCGCCGGATCTCGGCCGGGGCGCCGAGGCCGTGGATCCGTACCTCGCCTTCGACGCGCGGTAGCGACTGGCGAAGATAGAGGTAGCCCGCGCTCACGGCGAGCGCGACCCCGAGCACCAGCGCGAACAAGCCCCGGACGAGCAGCCTCACGGCCGGGAGAATACCCTTTTCCCGGTTCGTTCCTCGTATGCGGCAGTGCCGCATTTCTGTTATAACCGGCCGGTTACCACGGCAGGGGAAGCTGCGGTGCTCTACAGCCTCTACGAAGCCCACCACACGGCGCTCACGCCGCTGCGCTACGCCGCGGAGCTGACCCGCGGCTGGTTCGGGCATCCCTTCAGCCCTCTTGCCTACATGCCGGTCTCGAGGCGCCTCGCCGCGTCCTCGGACCTGTTCCTTCGTGTCACGCAGCGCTACGAAAGGCCCGATTGGCGCATCGCGGCCACCCGCATCGGCGAGCGCATCGTCCCGGTGACGATCGAGACCGCGGTTGCGAAACCGTTCTGCAACCTGATCCATTTCAAGCGCGCGCTCGACGAGCCGCGCGACGACCCGAAGGTGCTGGTGGTCGCGCCGCTCTCGGGGCATCACGCGACGCTCCTGCGCGACACGGTGAAGGCGTTCCTGCCCGAACACGAGGTGTGGGTGACCGACTGGATCGACGCGCGGATGGTGCCGCTCGCGCACGGGACATTCCACCTCGACGACTACGTGGACTACGTGCGCGAGTTCATTGCGCTGCTGTCTCCGGAGCTCAACGTGATCTCGGTGTGCCAGCCGACCGTTCCCGTGCTCGCGGCGATCTCGCTCATGGCGCAGGCCGGCGACGAAAAAGCCCCCGCCACGATGGTGATGATGGGCGGTCCGATCGACGCGCGAAAATCGCCCACGGCGGTGAACAATCTCGCGATGAAGAAGCCGTACTCGTGGTTCGAGAGCCACGTGATCCAGCGCGTGCCTTCGAAGTACCCCGGCTTCATGCGGCGCGTGTACCCGGGATTCCTGCAGCATCTCGGGTTCGTGGCGATGAACCCCGACCGGCATCTCACGGCGCACTGGGAGTACTACAACCATCTGCTGCGCGGCGACGGCAGCTCCGCGGAGTCGCACCGGCGCTTCTACGACGAGTACAACGCGGTGCTCGACATGCCCGCCGAGTATTACCTCGACACGATCCGCACCGTGTTCCAGGAATTCGCTCTGCCCAGGGGGCGCATGTTCGTGCGCGGAGAGCTGGTTCGGCCGCAGTCGATCCGGCGCACGGCGCTCCTCACGATCGAGGGCGAGCTCGACGACATCTCCGGGAACGGGCAAACGGAAGCCGCGCACCTGCTGTGCCTGAACATCCCGCGCGAGCGGCGCGCGCACTATTGCGCGCCGGGCGTGGGGCACTACGGGATCTTCTCGGGGCGGCGCTGGCGCGAGACGATCTACCCCCGGGTGCGCGACTTCCTCCGCGCCTACAGCTCGTAGGTCGAGCCTGCCTCGCCCGCTACGGCCTTCTCCACAAGCGCGCGCGAAAGCCTGGGTGCGACGAGCTCGATGAAGTCATAGGCATAGCGCCGCAGGTACGCGCCGCGCTTCACGCCGAGGCGCGCCGTAGAGGAGGGAAACAGGTGCGCGGCGTCGATCGCCTTGAGCGGGCGGTCGCGGCGCGCGTCGAACGCCATCGCCGCGAGGATTCCGACCCCGAGCCCCAGCCCCACGTAGGTCTTGATCACGTCGGCATCGAACGCCGTGAGCGCAATGCGCGGCGAAAGCCCCCGTTGCTCGAACGCGCGGCTGACGAGCGAGCGGTTGGCGTAGGCGTAGTCGTAGGTGACGATCGGGTACTGCGCGATCGCCTCGAGCGTGAGCGGCCGCGCGCCAAGCAGCGGGTGCTTCGGGGGTACCACCACGCAGCGGTTCCACTGGTAGCAGGGCAGGGCGGCAAGACGCGCGTCCTCGGCGATGCGCTCGGTCGCGAGGCAAAGATCCGCCTCGCCCGCGGCCACCTGGTCGCAGATCTGCGCCGGGTTCCCCTGGTGGATCACGAGGTACACGTCCGGGTAGCGCCGCTTGAACGCCGCCACCGGCGCGGGCAACGCGTAGCGCGCCTGCGTATGGGTGGTCGCGATCGTCAGCGTGCCGCGGTCGCGGCTCGCGTAGTCCTCGCCCGCGCGCTTGAGGCTCGCCGCTTCCGCGAGCATGCGCTCGGCGATCGCGAGCACCGCGCGCCCGGGCTCGGTGAGCGTCGTGAGGCGCTTGCCGCTGCGCACGAAGATTCTCACGCCGAGCTCGTCCTCGAGCTGGCGGATCGCCTTGCTCACGCCGGGCTGCGAGGTATGCAGCGCCTCGGCCGCCGCCGAGACGTTCAGGCCGCGGCGGGCGATCTCGCACAGGAAGCGGAGTTGCCGGAGAGTCATAACCACAGAGCATATAAATGTAACACATCAGTATTTTGAAGGAATAAGACCGGTCGCTACCATCGGCGGCATGTATCGCTACGGCGGAATCGACCAGCGCGTGGTGGACGAGCGGGTGGCGCAGTTCCGCGGCCAGACCCGGCGCTACCTCGAAGGCAAGCTCTCCGAGGAGGAGTTCAGGGCGCTGCGCCTGCGCAACGGCCTGTACCTCCAGAAGCACGCGCCGATGCTGCGCGTCGCGATCCCCTACGGGATGCTCTGCGCGCGGCAGCTCCGGATGCTCGCGCACATCGCGCGTACCTACGACAGGGGCTACGGGCACTTCTCGACGCGCCAGAACATCCAGTTCAACGGGCCGCGCCTGGAGGAAGTCCCCGAGATCCTCGCCGAACTCGCGACGGTGCAGATGCACGCGATCCAGACCTCCGGCAACTGCGTGCGGAACATCACCACCGACCATTTCGCCGGCATCGCACCCGACGAGGTGGTCAATCCGCTCGTGTGGTGCGAGATCCTGCGCCAGTGGTCGACCCTCCATCCCGAGTTCTCGTACCTGCCGCGCAAGTTCAAGATCGCGATCTCCGGCAGCTCCGCGGACCGTGCCGCGACTGCCGTGCACGACATCGGGCTTCTCGCCCTGAAGAACGAAGGCGGGGAAACCGGTTTCCGGGTCCGGGTCGGCGGGGGTCTCGGCCGGGCGCCGATCGTCGGCCAGGTGATCCGCGAGTTCCTGCCCTGGCGGCATTTGCTCACGTACGTCGAGGCTATCCTGCGTGTCTACAACCGCTTCGGGCGCCGCGACAACATCCACAAGGCGCGGATCAAGATCCTCGTGAAGGAGATGGGCGTGAATGCGTTCCGCGACGCGGTCGAGGCGGAGTGGGCGAACCTCAGGGACCGCGAAGGAACGCTCTCCGGGGAGGACGTGCAACGGATCGAGAACCGGTTTTCGCGCCCTGACTACAAGGCGATTCGGGACGAGAGTCTTCTCGAAATCCAACCCGTTCCCGCCGCCTGGCTGAAGCGGAATGTCCATCCGCACCGCGTGCCGGGGTATGCCGCGGTGACGCTCTCGCTCAAGAAGACCGGTGTCCCGCCGGGCGATCTCACGGCCGAACAGATGGACGCCGTGGCGATTCTGGCCGAGCGCTTCAGTTTCGGCGAATTGCGCGTCACGCACGAGCAGAATCTCGTGCTTGCGGACGTGCGCCGGAGCGATCTGCCCGCGCTGTGGCGCGAAGCGAAGCGGCTCGGTCTGGCCACCCCCAACGTAGGGCTCCTGACCAACGTCATTGCCTGCCCCGGGGGCGATTTCTGCTCGCTCGCAAACGCGCGCTCGATCCCGATCGCCGAAGGCATCCAGAGGCGCTTCGACGACCTGGACCACGTATTCGACATCGGCGAGCTCGACCTGAACATCTCGGGCTGCATGAACGCCTGCGGCCACCATCACGTGGGGCACATCGGCATCCTCGGCGTGGATAAGAACGGCGAGGAGTGGTACCAGGTCACCGTCGGCGGCGATCAGCGCGGGAGAATCGGGTCGATCATCGGCCCGTCCTTCGCCGCCGCGGACGTTCCCGATGTGATCGAGCGTCTGCTCGCGGTCTATCTCGAGCGTCGCGACTCGGAGGCCGAGCGCTTCGTCGACGTCGTGCAGCGAATCGGCGTCGAGCCGTTCAAGGAAAGGGTCTATGGCAACGTTGCTGATGCACGCACGCGTCGCGGCCGACAGCTGGCAGCTGCTTGAGGGCGGCGCCGGGCGCTGGGTGGCGCCAGGCGAAGACGGCCTGGTGCCGGATTTCCCGGAGGACGCGGATCTGCTCGTGCCGCTCGCCGTCTTTCGCGCCCGGAAAGCCGAGCTCCTGGAGCGGCGCGGGCGCACCGGCGTGCTGCTCGAGCCGCACGAGGACCCGGCAATGCTCGCGCCGGATCTGGGGCGACTCGCGCTCGTCGCGCTGCGCTTTCCGAAGTTCTCCGACGGGCGCCCGTACTCGAGCGCGCGGCTGCTTCGAAGCCGCTACGGCTATCGCGGCGAGCTGCGCGCGGTCGGCGACGTTCTGCGCGACCACCTGCTCTTCATGCATCGCTGCGGCTTCGATGCGATGGCGCTTCGCGCCGACCAGGATCCGGAAGACGCGCTCGCGGCGCTCGCCGAGCTGCCGCTCCGGTACGAAACCGGCGCCAGGGCGGCATGAGCCGGGCGCAAGCCGCACTCGATCTGCTCGGGCGCATCGCACGGGAGCACCCTCCGGCCGCGCTCGCCTCGAGCCTCGGGGCCGAGGACATGGTGCTCACGGACCTCATCGCGCGCGAGCACCTGCCGATCGAGATCTTCACGCTCGACACCGGGCGCCTGCACGGAGACACGCTGGCTCTGATCGAACGGGCAGAGCGCCGTTACGGACTGGAGATAAAGGTTTTTCGTCCGCAGACCGGGGCGGTCGCGCGATTCGTTGCGAGCCACGGACCCGATGCCTTCTACCGGGGCGTTGCGCTTCGACAGCGCTGCTGCGAGATCCGCAAGCTCGAGCCGCTGTCGCGCGCGCTCGCCGGAAAAGGCGCCTGGATCACGGGCCTTCGGCGCGAGCAGTCGGCGGACCGCGCCGGGATCGCGCTCGAAGAGTTCGATTCGGCCCACGGCATCCCCAAATTCAATCCGCTCGCGCACTGGGGCGAGAAGGACGTCTGGGACTACCTGCGCGCGCACGCGGTGCCCCGCAACCCGCTCCACGACCAGGGCTACCGCTCGATCGGCTGCGCGCCCTGCACCCGGCCCGTGCTCCCGACGGAGGACCCGCGGAGCGGCCGCTGGTGGTGGGAGCGCGCCGGTGCACGCGAATGCGGCATCCATCCGCATGACGCACGAGCGTAGCCATCTCGACTGGCTCGAATCCGAGGCCATCTTCATCCTGCGCGAGGTTGCGGGCGAGTGCTCGAGCCCGGTGCTCCTTTTCTCGGGCGGCAAGGATTCGGCCGTGCTGCTGCGCCTGGCGGAGAAGGCGTTCCGCCCGGCGCGCTTTCCTTTCCCGCTCCTTCACGTGGACACCGGCGACAATTTTCCCGAGGTTATCGCGTTCCGCGATGCGCGCGTGGCGGAGCTGGGCGAGACGCTCATCGTGCGATCGGTAGATGACTCGATTCGCCGTGGAACCGTGAGACTGCGCTCTGGAGACAGGAGCCGCAATGCGGCGCAGTCGGTGACGCTGCTCGAGGCGATCGCGGAATTCGGCTTCGACGCCGCGATCGGCGGGGCGCGACGCGACGAGGAAAGGGCGCGCGCCAAGGAGCGGATCTTCTCGTTCCGCGATTCGTTCGGCCAGTGGGACCCGCGTAACCAGCGCCCCGAGCTCTGGGACCTGTACAACGCGCGCGTAGCTCCCGGCGAGCACGTGCGCGTATTCCCGATCTCCAACTGGACCGAGCTCGACGTCTGGCAGTACATCGCGCGCGAGCGGCTCGCCGTGCCTTCGATCTATTTTGCGCATCGCAGAAGGGTGGTTCGAAAGAAGGAGCTTCTCGTTCTCGCGTTGAACGGCGAACCGTCGGAGGAGCTGTCGGTCCGCTTTCGCACCGTCGGCGACATCCGCTGCACCTGCCCGGTCGAGTCGGCTGCCCTTGACGTCGATGCGATCATCGAGGAAACGATGCGGGCGACATGGACCGAGCGTGGCGCCACGCGCATGGACGACCGTGCGTCCGAGGCCTCGATGGAGCGGCGCAAGCGTGAGGGATATTTCTAGAGATGCTGCGCTTCATCACCGCGGGGAGCGTGGACGACGGCAAGAGCACGCTGATCGGCCGGCTGCTGCACGATTCGCGCGCCGTGCTCGCCGACCAGCTCGCGTCGCTCGCGCAGGCATCGAGCCGGCGCGGGTGCGACGGGATCGACCTTTCGCTCCTCACCGACGGGCTGGAGGCCGAGCGCGAGCAGGGCATCACGATCGACGTCGCCTACCGCTATTTCGCCACCGCGCGCCGCAAGTTCATCATCGCCGACACTCCGGGGCACGAGCAGTACACGCGCAACATGGCGACCGGGGCCTCGACCGCGGACGCCGCGGTGATCCTCGCTGACGCTGCAAAAGGCCTTCTGCCGCAGGGGCGCCGGCACCTCTGCCTCGCGCACCTGTTCGGAATCCGGCATCTCGTGGTGGCGGTCAACAAGATGGACCTCGTGGGCTATCGCCAGGATGCGTTCGATCAGGTTCGATCCCGGTTCGAGGAATTCGGCGCGAAGCTGGCGATTTCCGATCTGCGGTTCGTCCCTGTGTCGGCTCTGCGGGGCGACATGGTGGTCGATCGAGGGGAGGCAATGCAGTGGTACGAGGGGCCGACGCTCCTCGAGCTGCTCGAGTCGATCGAGCCGGAAAGGGATGCCGTGCATCGGCCGTTGCGCTTTCCGGTGCAGCTCGTGCAGCGCGCGAACGGCCGCCGCGCGTACCTCGGGCGCGTCGCCTCGGGCACGGTGCGCACGGACGCGGAGCTCCTTGTCTTTCCGCCCGGCCGCAGCACTTCGGTGAAAGCGATCCGGACCCACGACGGCGAGCGGGGCCTGGCGATGGCCGGCGAATCGGTAGCGCTCGAGCTCGCCGGCGAGCTCGACGTGGCGCGCGGCGCCCTGCTTGCGTCCGCGGTGCAGCCGCCGCGCGGCGCCGCCAGGCTCGGGGCGAAGCTCGTGTGGTTCGCCAGCGAGCCGCTCGAGCGGCGCCGCAGGTACGTCCTCAGGCACACGACTCGCACGGTCAAGGCGCGCGTCGCCTCGGTGGATCACGTCCTCGACATCCACACGCTTGAAAAGGAAGCCGGGAAAGACCGCGTGCGAACGAACGACATCGCGCACGCGGAGCTCGCGCTCCAGCAGCCGGTCTACTTCGATCCCTACCGCGAGAACCGACCTACGGGCGCGTTCATCCTCGTGGACGAAGCGACGCACCAGACGGTCGCCGCCGGAATGATCGAATGAGGACGGCCGCGCCGAGCGCGGCCAGCAGGGCGAACCAGGCGAGCGACCACTCGGCGATCGACAGCCCGAGGAAGGTCCACTTCACCTCGGCGCACTGGCCTGAACCCGTGAAGAGCTTCTCGATCGTGCGCGCAATCGGCAGGTTCTCGAGCATGAAGAAGAGATCCGGCCCGCACGCCGGGACTTTCTCCGGCGGCAGGTGCTGCAGCCACACCTGGCGCGCCGCCACGCCGAAGCCGCCGAGGGCGAGAACGGTCGACGCAAGGGAATAAGCGGCCGGGGCGGCGCCATGGAACGCCCCCGCGGCGAATAAGATTCCCACGCCGTAATAAAAGCCGCGCTGGACGAGGCACAGCGGGCAGGGCTCCTGGCCCTGGAAGTACTGCAGGTAATAGCCCGTGGCGAGCAGCGTCGCGCAGGCGATCGCTCCCGAGAAGAAAAGGCTCCGGTTCCCTGTCACTTCGATGCCGCGACCGATTGATCGATCGCGCCGAATATCGAGGCCCCGCGCGCGTCGCGCATCTCGATTCGCACGCGGTCGCCGGGCTTGAGGTAGGGCGTCGTCGCCTTGCCGCCACCCAGGATTTCCTCGGCGCGCCGCTCGAAGAGGCACCCCGCGCCCTTCGCGCGGTCGCGGTTCGAGATCGTGCCCGAGCCTACGATCGTGCCGGCGGCGAGCGGCCGGGTCTTCGCGGCGTGCGCCACCAGGCGCGGGAAGTCGAACTGCATGTCGATTCCGGCATCGGGCTCGCCGAGAAGTTCCCCGTTGACCCACGCGCGCACCGTCCCGCGCACGCGCTTTCCGTCCCACGCTTGCCCCAGCTCCTCGGGCGTTACCGCCACCGGCCCGAAGGACGAGGGGGGCTTGCTGTGGAAGAACCCGAAGCCACGCGCAAGCTCGGCCGGCACCAGCTCGCGCAGACTGACGTCGTTCATCAGCAGGAAGAGCACGATGTGCTTCCCCGCCTCGTCCTTGTGCGCTCCCATTGGCACATCGTCCGTGATCACGGCGAGTTCCATCTCGAGATCGATCCCGTTCCCCGGGTCGGCGACGATGTCGTCGGCGGGCCCGAGGAGCGGCGCCGAGCATCCCTGGTACATGAGCGGCTCGCGCCTGGCATCCGCCGGCAGCGCGAGCTTCTGCGACTTGAGGATCAGCTCCGCGTGCGCCAGGTAGCTCGAGCCGTCGGCGAACTGCGTCGCACGCGGCAGCGGCGCCATCGCGGCGGCCGGGTCGAAGTCGAAGGCATTGCGTGCCTGACCGGCCTCAAGGGCGGAAAAAAGGTCCTTCAGCTGGGGTTCGAGGTAGCTCCAATCGTCGAGCGCAGCCTGGAGCGTCGGCGCGATGGCATCGGCCTTCACCGCGCGCTTCAGGTCGCGCGACACGACGAGGAGCGTGCCGTCCCGTGTGCCGTCTTTCAGGGTGGCGAGTTTCATCGAAAAAAAACCGGGACAGACCCGGTTTTCGCCGGGTCTGTCCGGATTTTTCGATTATCGCAGAAACAGGCGCGCGGCTTCGTCGGCGATCTGGTCGAGCGAGGCGCGGCCGCGCGCGCGGTACCAGGTCGCGCTCCAATTGAGCGCGCCGAGCACGAACAGGCGCGCGAGATGCGCATCCCCATCGATGCGGCCGGCGCGCGCGAGCTCGTCGATCATCCTCTGCCAGAGCGCGTCGTAGCGGTCCTTGATCGCGAGCACGCGCCGGCGGCTGGCGGGGGTGAGCGAGCGCCAGTCGTAGAGCAGCACCGGAATGAAGTCGGCGTCCTCGCCGAGGATCGTGTCGAGCTGCGCGCGGATCAGCCGCCGGAACTTGTCCTCGGGCGCGAGCGGCGCGGCGAGCACCGCCTCCGAGCGCCTGAGCCCCTCGGCCAGGCCCTGCTCCATCACCGCGACCAGCATCTCCTGCTTGCTGCGGAAGTGGTAGAACGGACTCCCGGAATGCATCCCGGCGGCGGCCGAGATGTCGCGGATCGTGGTGCCGTCGAAGCCCTTCTCGCGAAACAGACGCGCGCACACGCGCAGCAGGGCTTCGCGACGGTTGCCGTTGCTAGGCCGGCAACGCGCGCGCGATGAGGGCATCGAACGGGGTGTCCGAGGCGAGGGTGCCGAACGCGCCACCGGCCTCGCCTTCGAGCCGCGAGCGGCAGAATGCGTCAAGAACGAACCCGGGGGCGTGTCGCGCAAGCAGACTCGCCTGCAGTGCGAGCGCGAGGTCCTGCGTCAGGCGCCGCGCCGAGGCCTCCATGCCGGCCGCATCCGCAAGCCGGGACCTGAGGGACTCGCAGAAGCGGTCGTAGGCACGGTGCGCGCCGCGGGCCGTGTCCAGCTCCGCCGCGACCGCGTCCGTCACCTCGGGCGACTTGCGCAGCGCGCGCAGCACATCCAGGCACATGATGTTGCCCGAGCCTTCCCAGATGGAGTTCACGGGCATCTCGCGGAAGATGCGCGAGAGGCTCGACTCCTCGACGTAGCCGCTGCCCCCGATCACCTCCATCGCCTCTTGCGCGAAGTGCGCGCCGCGCTTGCAGATCCAGAATTTCGCTGCGGGCGTCAGCACGCGCGCAAGCAGCCGCTCGCGCTCATCCACCTGCGCGTCGTAGGCGCGCGAAAGCCGGATCGCGAGGGCGGTCGCGGCCTCCGACTCGAGCGCCAGGTCGGCGAGCACGTTCCTCATGACCGGCTGGTCCTTGAGCAGCCGCCCGAAGGCGCGCCGCTGGGTCGCGTGCCAGAGGGCCTGCGCGAGCGCCTGGCGCGTGAGCCCCGCCGTGCCGATCGCGCAGTCGAGGCGCGTATAGACGCCCATCTCGAGGATCATCGGCACGCCGCGGCCCTCTTCGCCGAGGAGCGTCGCGTACGCGCCGGCGAACTCGACCTCCGAGCTCGCGTTCGAGCGGTTGCCGAGCTTGTCCTTGAGGCGCTGGATGCGGATTGCGTTCGGCGCTCCTTCCGGTGTCCAGCGCGGCAGGAAGAAGCACGACAGCCCCCCGGGCGACTGCGCGAGCACGAGCCAGGCATCGCACATCGGCGCCGACAGGAACCACTTGTGGCCGGTTATCCGCCACTCCTCGGCGCCGATCCGCTCGGCGCGCGTGGTGTTCGCGCGAACGTCCGAACCGCCCTGCTTCTCGGTCATGCCCATGCCCACGAGCGCGGCGCGCTTGCCGGAGAGCGGCAGGTTGCGCGGATCGTAATCGCGCGCAAACAGCCTCGGGAGCCACTCGGCGGCG
>JBBINV010000012.1:0-61218 GCA_037443705.1 Betaproteobacteria bacterium
GCCGCCGCGCCCGCCGCCACGTAGGTCGTGATGCGCCCGAGATTGAGCGCGAGCTGGCGCCCCCATTCCGGCGCCGGCCGGATCGCGATCACGCGATGCGCGCTGAACGCGGTCACGATGCCGCCGCACATCGCGACGCAGTGCACGCCCGAGGCGAGGCCGGCGACGAGCGCGGCGGCGATCATCTCGGGCGGGAGAAACACCGCTAGATCACCCGGGAATACGCCTGTCGCTCGCGGCTCGATCGCAGGTACCGGTCGAACACCATGCAGACCGCGCGCACGATCAGGCGCCCGCGCGGCGTCACCACGATCCAGTCGGGCTGGATCTCGACCAGACCGTCGTCGGCGAGGCGCTTCAAGTCCGCGAGCTCCTCGGCGAAATAGCGGCGGAAGTCGACCAGGTACGCGATTTCGATGCGTTCGATCGAGAGGCGGAAGTTGCAGATGAGCTGCTGGATCACGGCGCGGCGCACGAGGTCGTCCGGCGAGAGCTCGAGTCCGCGCCAGACCGGAAGCCTGCCTTCGTCGAGCCCGTCGTAGTAGTCCTCGAGCGACTTCACGTTCTGGTAGTACGTGGGGCCCACGCGCCCGATCGCCGAGATGCCGAAGCCGAGCATGTCGGATTCCGGGTAGGTCGAGTAGCCCTGGAAGTTGCGCTGCAGCCGCCCCTGGCTCTGCGCCACCGCGAGCTCGTCGTCGCGCTTCGCGAAATGGTCCATCCCGATGTAGAGGTAGCCGGCCCGGGTCAGGCGCCCGATCGCGAGCGTGAGGATCTGCAGCTTCGCCTCCGGCGACGGCAGATCGCTCTGCGCGATGCGGCGCTGCGGCTTGAACACGCGCGGCAGGTGCGCATAGCTGTAGAGCGCGATCCGGTCGGGCGCGATCTCGAGCACCTTGTCGAGCGTCGCGGAAAAGCTGTCGAGCGTCTGCCTCGGCAGACCGTAGATCAGGTCGAGGTTGACCGAGCGGAAGCCCGAGGCGCGCGCCTCGTCGATCACACGCCGCGTCTCCTCCTCGCCCTGGATGCGGTGCACCGCCTTCTGCACCTCGGGATCGAAATCCTGGACCCCGACCGAGACGCGGTTGAACCCGAGGCCGGCGAGAAAATCCATGCGACCGGGCTCGACGCGGCGGGGATCGACCTCGATCGAGCATTCGGCGTTCGGCTCGCGGCGGAACGCTTCGTCGGTGAGCCGCACGAGCGCGTGCATCTCCTCGCGCGACAGGAACGTCGGCGTGCCGCCGCCCCAGTGCAGCTGGCAGATGCGGCGGTCCTCGCCCAGGAGCGGCGCGAGCGCCGCGATTTCGCGGCCGAGGTACTTGATATACTTCCCCGACCGACCATGATCGCGCGTCACGACCTTGTTGCAGCCGCAGTAGTAGCACAGGGTGTCGCAGAACGGCAGGTGGAAGTAGAGCGACAGCGGCTGGCTGATGCCGCCGATGTTGCGCTTTGCAATCCAGCTCCGGAAATCCGTCTCGCCGAAGGCCTCCACGAAGCGGTCCGCGGTCGGGTACGAGGTGTAGCGCGGCCCGCTCACGTCGTACTTCCGGATCAGCACCGGGTCGATGACGAGTTCGGAGGCGGGATAAAGCATTTTCGGCACTATGCGCCGCGCCCGGCCGACCCCCTTGACCTGAGTCAAACGGGGGGGGCCCCGTGAAAGGCGCCGCCGTTCTCGGCCGGTCGCTGGTCGGCGTCGGGATCGGCGCGGTCGCGGCGCTCGCGGCGCTCAACGTATACGCATTCTATCTCGGCGACCGCGCGCCCTGGCTCCTAGGCGGGATCGTGATCGCGGACATGCTGGTGCTGTTCCTCGGCATCGCGGGCGCGATCCGCTACGTGCTGTATGCCGAACAAAGGAGCGCGCTCGCGCAGGCGAGCGCCGAGGAAAGCCAGATGCGCCTGGCCGCGATTCTGGACGCCGCGATGGACGCGGTGATCACGGTGGACGCCGGGCAGAACATCGTCCTGTTCAACCGCTCGGCGGAGAGCGTGTTCCGCTGCCGCCGCGAGGACGCCCTCGGCACGAAGCTCGATCGCTTCATCCCGGCGCGATTTCGCGAGGCGCACCGCGGCCACATCGAGCACTTCGGGCGCACCGGGATCACCAACCGCCGGATGGGCGACGTGACGCTGCTGTGGGCCCTGCGCGCCGACGGCGAGGAGTTCCCGATCGAGGCCTCGATCTCGCAGACGCGCGAGGGCGAGGCGCCCTTTTACACCGTGATCCTGCGCGACGTCACGCGCCGCAAGCAGTACGAGGACGCGCTCAAGGCGCAGCAGGCGGAGCTGCGCGAGCTCTCGGCGCGGGTGCTCGAGGCCCGCGAGGAGGAAAAGACGGTGCTCGCGCGCGAGCTCCACGACGAGCTCGGCCAGCTGCTCACCGCGCTCAAGATGGACGTCGCCTGGATGCGCGAGCGCCTGCCCGCGGCGGATACCGGGCTCGCGACCAAGGCCGCGCAGATGAACGCGCTCCTCGACCGCACGGTCGGATCGGTGCGCCGGATCTCGGCCAACCTGCGCCCGCTCATGCTCGACGACCTGGGGCTGCACGACGCGCTCCACTGGCTTACCGAGGACTTCGCCGCGCGCTCCGAGGTCGAGCTGTCGGTCGACCTGCCGAAGGACGGCGCGCTCGAGGATGTCGAGCGCCCGGTCGCCAACACGATCTACCGGGTGCTGCAGGAGTCGCTCACCAACATCGCGCGCCACTCGCAGGCGAAGCACGCCTGGGTGGTGCTGAACGCTAACGGCGCGAACCTCCAGCTCGAGGTCGAGGACGACGGCGTCGGCATCGGTGACGCCGACCTCGCGCGGCCGCGCTCCCTGGGCCTGAAGGGCATGCGTGAGCGCGTGATCTATCTGGGCGGCGCGGTGGAGATCGGGCGCGCGCCGCGCGGCGGCACGCGCGTGCTGGTGCGCCTGCCGCGCGTCCCGGTGCAGGGGGCCGCGGCATGATCCGCGTGCTCCTCGCCGACGATCACACCCTGGTGCGCGAAGGGCTGCGCCAGCTCCTCGGCGGCGCGCCCGGGATCGAGGTCGCGGCCGAAGCCGCCGACGGCGACGAGGCGCTCGCGCGCGTGCGCGCCGAAGACTTCGACGTCGCGGTGCTCGACATGTCGATGCCGGGGCTCTCGGGCATCGACCTCATCAAGCGCCTGCGGATCGAGAAGCCGAAGCTCAGGATCCTCGTGCTCTCGATGCACGCCGAGCAGCAGTACGCGGCGCGCGCCCTGAAGGCGGGCGCCTCGGGCTACCTCACCAAGGACAGCGCCTCGGCGCAGCTCGTGGGCGCGATCCGCAAGATTGCCGCGGGCGGCGTGCACATCACGGAAGCCGCCGCGGCGCAGCTCGTCGGCGCCGCCGCCCGCGGCGACGCCCCGCCGCACGCCTCGCTCTCCGACCGCGAGTTCGAGGTGTTCCGCCTGCTGGTGGCCGGCCAGGGCCCCGGCGACATCGCGGACCGCCTGCACCTTTCAGTGAAGACCGTCAGCACCCACAAGGCGCGCATCCTGCAGAAGATGGGAATGGATTCCACCGCGGACCTCGTGCGCTACGCGGTGGAAAACAAGCTTCTGTAGGCGGTTTCCTACAGGCAGGGCGCGCCTGCCTACCGGGCGAATCAGCCTGCGCCGATAGTGGCGCTCCGCTGGCATCGGCACACTGCCGGACATGCAAGCCACGCCCGCCCCCGCCTTCAAGGTCTTCGTCGTAGAGGACTCGCCAGTGGTGCTCGAGCGCCTGGAGCGCATGATCGCCGAGATCCGCGGCGCGGTCGCGGCCGGGCACGCCTCGAGTGCCGGCGAGGCGATCCACGGGATTCTCGCGGCGCGGCCCGACGCGGTGGTGCTCGATCTCAAGCTCTCGGACGGCAGCGGCTTCGACGTGCTGCGCGCGCTGCACGAGCAGGCGCCCGCGATCGAGGTCTACATGCTTTCCAACTTCGCCGCCGAACCCTACCGGCGCCTCGCCGAGCGGCTCGGCGCGCGCGAGTTCTTCGACAAGAGCACCGAGTTCCAGCGCGTGCGCGACGTCCTTGCGGCGCGCGCCGCGGCAAGACCCGGCTAGAACAGACCACGGAGACGCCATGCAAACCGCCGCCCTCACCCGCATGTCCCCGCGCATGACCGTGATGATTCCCGTGCCGCAGCCCGCGGCGCGCAAGTTCGAGGTCACCTGCTCGAACTGCAACTGGCGCGAGCTGTGCCTGCCGAAGGGACTCGACGACGACACGCTCCGGCGCGTCGAGCAGGTGGTGTACGCGCGCCGGCGGGTGCGCCGCGGCGAGTCGCTCTTCAAGGCGGGCGACACGTTCAACGCGGTGTACGCGGTCCGGAGCGGCTTCCTCAAGACCACGGTGCTGAACGACGATGGCCGCGAGCAGGTGACCGGGTTCTACATGGCGGGCGAGCTGCTGGGCCTGGACGGCATCGGCAGCGGCAGCTACAACGGCAATGCGGTCGCGCTCGAGGACGCCGAGGTGTGCGTGCTGCCCTTCTCGATGATCGAGGACCTCGGGCGCGAGGTGCCGACGATGCAGCGGCACCTGCACTGCGTGCTCTCGCGCGAGATCGTGCGCGACCACGGCGTCATGATGCTGCTCGGCTCGATGCGCGCCGAGGAGCGCCTGGCGGCGTTCCTGCTCAACCTGTCCAAGCGCTTCATCCACCGCGGCTATTCGCAGTCGGATTTTCACCTCCGGATGACGCGCGAGGAGATCGGCAGCTACCTCGGCCTCAAGCTCGAGACCGTGAGCCGGCTGTTCTCCCGGTTCCAGGACGACGGCCTGATCGAGGTGCAGCAGAAGCACGTGCGGATCCTCGACAGCGCCGGCCTGCAGGCCGTCCTGAACAATTAGCCGCTCAGCCAGGCGAGCGCTTCCGCCTCGCCTGCGAAGTAGCGCAGCTCGAACCCGGCGTTCGCAGCCGCGGCCTCGTGGAACTCGGCGTGGCGCAGGTTCTCCGCGAGATCGATCACAGCGGTGCGCACGCCGAGCAGGTCGGGCGGATATTTCTTCACGTTGTAGTAGAGCCAACCCGGGCCGAGGCGCCCGCGCACCGCGCGCACGTCGATCAGCACCTTCTTCAGCCCCGATTCGCGCTCGGCGCGGATCACGTCACCGGTGATCGCGTTCCCCGCCGCCTCGTCGCCCTCTCCCGACAGGGTAATGCGGAGGATTTGCTCCTCGATTGCCGTTTCGATGCGGATCGCCATCGCCTAGATCCCGAATAGAGCCAGGACCGCGAAATACACGAGAATGCTCAGGATGTCCTGGATGACGGTGGCGACCGGGCCGCTGCCGTAGGCGGGGTCGAGCCGCAGGCGCGCGAGCAGCCACGGCAGGAGCAGCCCGATGGCGGCGGCGATGCTGCCGGCGGCGAAGATCGAGGTCGCAACCGCCGCGGCGAGGCGCGCGTCGCCGAACGCCCCGTAGATCGGCCCCCAGGCGGCGAGCCCGAGCGCCGCGCCGATCAGCATCCCGGTGCGAAGCTCCCCGGCGAGGAGGTGCGTGAGTCCGGCGCGCGTGAGCGACAGCCCCCGCACCGCGATCGCCTCGGTCTGCGTGCCGATCGCATCCGCGAGGTACACGATCGCCGGAACGAAGAACGCGACCGCGATGCGCGCCTGAAGCGTCGCCTCGAACGCGGCCATGACCGCCGCGGCGGCGAGGCTCCCCGCGAGCCCCACGAGCAGCCACGGCAGGCGGTGGCGCGCACGGCGCAGCGGCGGATCCTCGATCGCATGGCGCGCGCGCGACGTCTCGCGCTGGATACCCGAAAGCAGGTGCAGGTCCTCGACGTGCTCGCGGCGCAGCGTCTGCAGCAGCGCCTGCGCCGGCATCACGCCGAGCAGCCGCCCCGCGGCGTCGACCACCGGAAGTGCGTCGACGCCGTGGTGCAGCGCGATCGAAGCGGCGTGCTCCTGATCTTCCTCGGGGCGAACTCGAGGATGATCCTTCGCGATTTCTTTCCCGAGGGGCCTTTCCGGATCGGTAGCGACCAGACGGGACACCGGAAGAGCGCCCAGAAAGCGTCCCGCCTCGTCGACGACGCAGAGCAGCTCGGCGCACGCGGGCTTCTCGGCGGCGATGCGCGCGAGCGCCGCGGAGGCCGTGTCGGCGGCGCTCGCGCGCGCCACCGATGCGATCATGTGCGCGCCCACGGTTTCGCGATGGTTCGGGGTTTTCACAGCGTCGCCGCGTCCCCGCGCGCCGGCACCGACGCACGCCAGCCGAAGCGGCGCTCGATCTCGTCGCGCAGCGCATGCGCCGCGAGCGGCTCGCCGTGCACCACGTAGCAGGCGCGCGGCGCGCGCCGGAATTTCGAGAGCCAGCCGAGCAGCGCGTCGCGGTCCGCGTGCACCGACAGGCTCCCGATCGTGAACACCCGGGCGCGCACCGGAACGGTCTCGCCGAACAGGCGCACCGCGCTCGCGCCGTCGACGATCCGGCGCCCGAGCGTTCCGGCGGCCTGGAAGCCCACGAACACCACCGCGCACTCGGGCCGCGGCAGGTTGTACTTGAGGTGGTGGCGGATGCGCCCGCCTTCGCACATCCCGCTCGCCGAGATGATCACCGCGCCCGAACGGATCGCGTTCAGCTTCTTCGAATCCTCGAGATCCTCGGTGAAGCACACCCCGGCCGGGTCGGGCAGCTCGCCGCGCTCGCCGTAGCGCAGTGCGATGCGGGTGGCGGCGCTCGCCATGGGAGAGTCCACGTACACCTGCATCGGCGGCACGCGGCCCTGCCGGCGCAGCTCGCCGATGAAATAGAGCACGTCCTGGGTCCGGCCCACCGAGAACGCCGGAATCACGACGTTGCCGCGGCGGCTCGCGAGCGTATCGGTGAGCGCGAACGCGAGCTCGTCGAGCGTCTGCGGGAGCGTCTTGTGGTTTCGGTTCCCGTAGGTCGATTCCACGAGCAGCACGTCGGCCTTGGCGACCGCTTCCGGGTCGCGCACGATCGGATGCCCCGGCTGGCCGAGGTCGCCGGAGAAGACGAGCTTCGTGCCTTCGGCCACGACCTCCACGATCGAGGAGCCGGGAATGTGGCCAGCGTCCCGGAACGTGCAGCGCACCCGGGAGTCGGGCCTGAATTCGCGCCGGTAGCCTGCCGCGATCAGGTGCGAGAGCGACGCGCGCGCCTGCGCCGCGGTGTACAGCGGCTCGCCGCCCTCGCGCTCGGCCTCGCGCTCCTGGAGGTGGCCCGAGTCGGGCAGCATCACCCCGAGGAGCTCCGCGGTAGCCTCGGTCGCGTAGACCGGCCCCTTGAATCCGAGCGCGCACAGCCGCGGGATGAGGCCCGAGTGGTCGATGTGCGCGTGCGACAGGAGCAGGAACGCGATGTGTCGCGGATCAAATGCGAACCGGCGGTTGCGCGCCGCGGCGGAGCGGCGGCCGCCGGGGCCGCCCTGGAACATCCCGCAATCGATCAGGAATTCCAGCTCGCCCGCGCGCACGCGAAAGCACGAGCCGGTCACCTCCCCGGCGGCGCCGAAAAAGTCGAGTTTCACCGGTCGAACCGGTAGTGCGACCGGTTCAGGTATTCGGCGATGTCGTCGAGGTCGGCGGCCGTGAACGGCACGCGCGTCTCGCCGGCGCGCCGCGCGACCTCGACGCGCAACGCGGCAAGCGAATTGACGAGCGAGCGTTCGCGCGGCCGCTGGTGCACGCGCTCGTAGTGGCATCCGCCGCAGTGCGTTTCGTAAAGGATCCTGCCGCGATCCGCATCCTGAGAGGAAACGGGGAGAGAAAAGAGGCCGCAAACAAGCGCGGCCACTGCCCTGCCACCCCTCACGAGGTCAGCACGCGGCATTCGGATCGTCCCGCTTCGGGCACCCGTCCGGCCGCGCCGGCGGCGGCAGCGGGCAGCGGTTCACCTCGTCGGCGCCGCGCTGCAGGAAACACGTGAAGGCGCTCGAGGCCGCGGCGAACGCCCAGCATAAAAAGAACCCGACGGAGTACACCGCGAGCCGGCTCATGCTCGAGGCTTCACCGAAAAGGTAAAGCTCCTTCGGGTCGAAAACCGTGAAGAACAGCACCTCGCCGATGCCGCCCACGATGAACGACGGCCACAGGATCGGGATCAGCTTTCTCACAAGCCCTCCTTGACCAGGCGCCACTCGCGGCGCGGGTCCTCCAGGATCACGCGCCAGCGCCCTGGCGGCAGCGCCGGAAGCTCGGCCTCGTAATACCCGGGCGCGACCGGCGCCAGGCGCAGGCGCCGGTCGTGTCCCGCGCGCGTGGCATGCACCAGCTGCGCGAACACCGCCTCGGGTGCCGCCCCCGAGAGCCTCACCCCGAATCTGCCCGGCGGGCGCTCGAAAGCCGCGTCGATGCCGCGGCGCACCGCCGCCTGCTCGCGTTTCAGGTCCTGGTTGATCGCGAGCCCGCGCCTGTAGTAGTCGTCGGCCACCAGCCCGTCGGCGGAAGTCACCGCGAGCCAGATCGTCGCCGCACCCGCGGCGAGGACGGCGGCCGGCCCTGCCATCAGGATCCAGGGCCAGGGCTCGCGGTACCAGGGTCTTGCGCTCATCGGACGATGAAAACCGATTTTTCGCGCACGGCGACACCGTCCACGCCGACTGCGCTGACGTGGAACTCGATCCGGTGCGTGCCCGGCGCCGCGGCGCCGGCATCGATCCTCAGCCGCACCGGCACCAGGCGCGTTGCGGTAGGTCCCAGCTCGATGCGGGACTCGCCCGCCACCGCCAGGCCCGGAAGGCCCGTCGCGCGGATCTCGAACACGCGCTCGGCCTCGGCCGTGTTCATGACCTGAAGCCGGTACACGTTCTCGATCCGGCCGCCCTCGACCTCGCGCGCGATCGCCGCGCGGTCGCGGATCACGTCGACCTTGAGCGGAACGCGCGCGTAAAGGCCGATTGCCGCCGCCACGATCACGCCCGCGAGCACCGCGGAATAGACGAGCACGCGCGGCCGGAACGCGCGGCGGAACATCTGCGCGCGAGTGAGCTTTCGCTCCATGGCGTGCTGGGTCGAGTAGCGGATCAGGCCGCGCGCGTAGCCCATGCGGTCCATGATCTGGTCGCAACCGTCGATGCACGCGGCGCAGCCGATGCACTGGTACTGCAGGCCCTCGCGGATGTCGATCCCGGTCGGGCAGACCTGGACGCACACGCGGCAGTCGACGCAGTCTCCGAGACCCAGCTTCGCCGGGTCGGCGGCGCGTGCGCGCGCGCCGCGCGGCTCGCCGCGCTCCTGGTCGTAGGTGATGATCAGCGTGTCCCTGTCGAACATCGCGCTCTGGAAGCGCGCGTAGGGGCACATGTAGATGCAGACCTGCTCGCGCATGAACCCGGCGTTGCCGTAGGTGGCGAAACCGTAGAACAGGACCCAGAAGGTCTCCCAGGGTCCCGCGGAGAGCGCGAGAATCGAGTCGAGCAGGTCGCGGATCGGCGAGAAGTACCCCACGAAGGTGAAGCCGGTCCAGAGCGCGACCACGAGCCACGCTGCGTGCTTCAGGGACTTGATGCCGGCCTTCCTTGCGGAAAGACCCTCCTTGTCCAGTCTCAGGCGCGCATTGCGATCCCCCTCGATCCGGCGCTCGATCCAGAGGAAGATCTCGGTGTAGACGGTCTGCGGACAGGCGTAACCGCACCACAGCCGCCCGGCGACCGCCGTGAACAGGAACAGCGACAGCGCCGATACGACCAGCAGGACCGTGAGGTAAATGATGTCCTGCGGCCAGAACACCAGCCCGAAGATGTAGAACTTGCGGTGGACGATGTCGAACAGGATCGCCTGCCGGTCGTTCCACGTGAGCCACGCCCCGCCGTAGAACACGAGCTGCGTCGCCCAGACCAGGAGCCAGCGCCACGCGGCGAACCAGCCGTGCACCGCGCGCGGATAGATCTTCTTCTGCGCCTCGTAGAGCTGGGTTTCCGCGATTTCTTCTTTTCTTGGAGCTTCCACGATCTTGAGGGAAGGCCGAGCCATGCCTTCTCCCCCCGGGCTACCGGCCGGGCGGCGCGCTACCCTGCGAGAGGGAATAGACGTACGCCGTCAGCAGGTGGATCTTGGTGGGCGAGAGCAGCTCCTTGTGCGCCGGCATCTGGTTCTGCCGCCCCTTGGTGATCTGCTCCAGGATCGCGGCCTCGCCCGAGCCGTGCAGCCAGATGCCGTCGGTCAGGTTCGGCGCGCCGAGCGCCGGGTTGCCCTTGCCGTCCGCGCCGTGGCAGGCGACGCAGGTCTGGGCGAATTTCTCTTTTCCACGGGCGGCGCGGATGGAATCGTGGGCGCTGCCCGAAAGCGACAACACATAGTGCGCGACGTCCTTGGCGCCCTCGGCGCCGAGCGTGGGCCCGAACGGCGGCATCACGCCCATGCGCCCCTCGGTGATCGTGGTCTTGATCGCCTCGGGCGTGCCGCCCCACAGCCAGTCCTTGTCGGTGAGGTTGGGGAAGTGCCGGCTGCCGCCGGCGTCGGAGGCATGGCAGCTCGCGCAGTTGTTGAGGAACAGCTTCTCGCCGATCGCGAGGGCCTCGGCGTTCTTCGCCACCTGCTCCACCGGCGCCGCGGCGAACTTCTCGTAGAGCGGCCCGAAGCGCGCGTCGGCGGCCTTGTTCTCCTCGTCGAGCTGGCCGACCTGCGTCCAGCCGAGCGTTCCCTTCCAGCCGCCGAGCCCCGGGTAGAGCACGAGGTAGCCGAGCGAAAAGAGGATCGTGAGGTAGAACAGCCACGCCCACCAGCGCGGCATCGGGTTGTTGTACTCCCGGAGGTTCTCGTCCCAGACGTGGCCGGTGGTGTCGGCCTCGACCGCGCGCCGCACACTCTGCGCCTTGAGGAACACGGCGCAGGCGACGATCGACACGAGCGAGACGATCGCGATGTAGAGGTCCCAGAATCCGGAGGTGAATTGGCTCATTGGTCTTCCCTGTCGAACGGAAGCATCGCGTCGCGCTCGAAGCGGTCCTTCCGCGCCGGCGCGTACGCCCACCACACGATGCCGAGGAAAGCGGCGAGCGCCGCCACCGTGATCACGCTTCGCAGCAGATTGATGTCCATGGCCGCTCCCTACTGCTTCGCCTTGAGCGAGGTGCCGAGCACCTGGAGGTAGGCGATCAGGGCCTCCATCTCGCTCTTGTCCTTGAGCTCGGATTTCGATTTCGAGATTTCTTCGTCCTTGTAAGGAACCCCGACGACCCTCAAGGCGCGCATCTTCGCCTCGATGTCCTCCGCATTGGCCGGGCTGCTGGCGAGCCACGGATACGCGGGCATGTTCGACTCGGGCACGACGCTCCTCGGGTTGGTGAGATGGAGCCGGTGCCACTCGTCGGAGTAGCGGCCGCCCACGCGGTGCAGATCCGGCCCGGTGCGCTTGGAGCCCCACTGGAACGGATGGTCGTAGACGAACTCGCCCGCCACCGAGTAGTGGCCGTAGCGCTCGACCTCGGCGCGGAACGGCCGCACCATCTGCGAGTGGCAGTTGTAGCAACCCTCGCGGATGTAGATGTCGCGCCCGGTGAGCTGGAGCGGCGTGTAGGGCTTCAAGCCCGCCACCGGCTCGGTCACCGACTTCTGGAACGAGAGCGGCACGATCTCCACCAGCCCCCCTACCGCGACCAGCAGGACGATCAGGACGATCATGAGCGCCTGGTTGCGCTCGATCATGTCATGGGTCAGCATGTTTTCTCCGTCTCGAATCCGGTTCGGTCAGGCGTGCGCCGCGGCGGGCGCCGGGATCGCGGCGTCGACCGCCTGGGCGCCGGTCACGGTCTTCACCGTGTTGTAGAGCATGATCAGCATCCCGCCCAGGTAGAGCAGCCCGCCCAGGAGGCGAATCGCGTAGAACGGATAGGTCGCCTTCACGCTCTCGACGAAGGTGTAGGTGAGCGTGCCGTCGGCGCTCACCGCGCGCCACATCAGGCCCTGCATCACGCCCGCGATCCACATCGCGGCGATGTAGAGCACGATGCCCACCGTCGCGACCCAGAAGTGCACGTTGATCAGGCGCACGCTGTACATCTCGGCGCGGCCGAACAGGCGCGGGATCAGGTAGTACATCGAGCCCATCGACACGAGCCCCACCCAGCCGAGCGCGCCGCTGTGCACGTGCCCGACCGTCCAGTCCGTATAGTGCGAGAGCGCGTTGACCGTCTTGATCGACATCATCGGCCCTTCGAACGTGGACATCCCGTAGAAGGACAGCGACACGATCAGGAACTTGAGGATCGGGTCGGTGCGCAGCTTGTGCCACGCGCCCGAGAGCGTCATGATGCCGTTGATCATCCCGCCCCACGAGGGCGCCAGCAGGATCAGCGAGAACACCATCCCGAGCGACTGCGCCCAGTCGGGCAGCGCCGTGTAGTGCAGGTGGTGCGGCCCGGCCCACATGTAGGTGAAGATGAGCGCCCAGAAGTGCACCACCGACAGCCGGTACGAGTACACCGGCCGTCCGGCCTGCTTCGGGATGAAGTAGTACATCATCCCCAGGAACCCCGCGGTGAGGAAGAACCCGACCGCGTTGTGCCCGTACCACCACTGCACCATCGCGTCCTGCGCGCCGGCGTAGGCCGAGTACGACTTCCAGAACGTGGCCGGAACTTCCGCGCTGTTCACGATGTGCAGGATCGCGATCGTGAGGATGAACGCGCCGAAGAACCAGTTGGCGACGTAGATGTGCGGGATCTTGCGCTTGAAGATCGTGCCGAAGAACACCACCGCGTAGGCGACCCAGACGAGCGCGATCAGGATGTCGATCGGCCACTCGAGCTCCGCGTACTCCTTCGAGGTCGTGATGCCGAGCGGCAGGGTCACCGCGGCGAGCACGATCACCGCCTGCCAGCCCCAGAAGGTGAACGCGGCGAGCCCGTCGGAAAAAAGCCGCGCGTGGCAGGTGCGCTGCACGACGTAGTAGGACGTCGCGAAGAGCGCCGAGCCGCCGAAGGCGAAGATCACGGCGTTGGTGTGCAGCGGGCGCAGCCGCCCGTAGGAAAGCCACGGCACGGAGGGCAGCAGCTCGGGCCAGAGCAGCTGCGCGGCGATGATCACGCCGACCAGCATCCCTACGACGCCCCAGACCACGGTCATGATCGCGAACTGCCGGACGACGGTGTAGTTATAGGTGTTTTCGGACGCCATCGAATCGCTCCTCGATCTGCTTCAAAACGCTCGAATGCTAGGACCCGGGGCCCGCGGGCTATTGATCTGCGTCAAACCCGCTAACTTCAGGCTCCCTATGAAAAATCGCCGTTTGATGCATCGCGGAAAATTAGCCGCGCGACCGGCCCGCGATGCTGACCGCCGTCAGTTTTGCGGGGAAATCAGATTTTTCTGACTCGCGAGACCGCGAAGCGCCTCGACGCCGCGCAGTTCCACGTACTTGGCCTTCACCTCGATCAGCCCTCGCTCGCGAAACCGCGTGAACAGCCGGCTCACGGTCTCGGCCTCGAGGCCGAGAAAATTGCCGATGTCGGGACGCGACATCGGCAGGCGAAAGCGCGCACCGTCGAAGCCCCGCTCGGCCATGCGCTCGCCGATCCCCAGGAGGAACGCGGCAAGGCGCGCCTGCGCGGAGGTAGTGCCCGGCACGCGGCCCAGCTCCTCGGCGCGCCGGATCTCACGCGCGAGCATACGCATCACTTGCCGGCGCACCAGCGGGATCTTCGCCGCTGCCTCCTCGATGCGGTTCCAGGGCAGCAGGCACGCCCCGCTTTCCTCGAGCGCGATTGCGGCATCGCCGTGGCGCCCGGAGTCGATCCCGTCCATGCCCATCAGATCTCCGGCGAACCCGAACCCCACCACGCGCTCGGTGCCGTCCGAAAGCGCGACGGCGCGCTTGAACGACCCGGTGTGAACGGCGATCAGCGCCCGGAACGGATCGCCCTGGCGGTACACCTGCTCGCCGCGCGCCAGACGAAGCTCCTGCTTCTTGACGAAGGTCTTCAGAAAATCGATGTCGCCGCGCGCGAGGCCGTCGGGCGCGCAGAACTCCTTCAGGCAGCACAGACTGCAGCGGACCTTGGGATGCCGGAAGCCCGGCGCCGTCTCGGCGCCAGGGGGCGAAGGGGCATCCATGTTCACGATTCCATCCTAAGCGGCAATCCTGGCATGTGGTTGAGAAAAATCAAGCATCGGAACCGGACCGGCCTGCGCCAGGACGCCCCCCGCCTTCGCTTGCGGTCCGGCCCATGGGACGGCTGATCCCGGGTCGCCGGCCATCCGGAGCGTACCGCATCGCCCGCGCCGCACGCGCGCATCATTTCTCTTCTTTCTTCTTCGGCGGAAAATCGGGCTCCGGCCCCGATTTTGCGTGCTCGCCGGGGCTGTCGTCGTCCTCGAGGATCTGGTAGCCGGGGCGCTCGAGGTCGTCGAATTGCCCGCCGTGGAGCGCGCGCCAGAACACCCAGCCGATCAGGAGAACGAGCGCGACCGAGAGAGGAACGAGGAGGTAGAGGCTTTCCATGCCGAGTCGCCGTGCGCGCGCGCCGCAGGCCGGAGCGCGTTCAGCACCACGATGAACGAGCTCGCCGCCATGCCGACCGCCGCCTCCCAGGGGCCGACCCAGCCCGCCGCCGCGAGCGGCAGCGCTGCGGCATTGTAGGCGATCGCCCAGGCGAAGTTCTGCCGCACCACGCGCATCGCCGCGCGCGCCACGGCGCGCGCCTCGAGCACCGCGCCCAGGCGCTCGCCCGGCAGGATGAAGTCCGAGTTGAGCTGCGCGATCTCCGAGCCTCCGCCCATCGCCATCGAGACGTCGGCGCGCGCGAGCACCGGCGCGTCGTTGAGGCCATCGCCGACCATGAGGACCACCCTAGCGCCGGCCTGGAGCGCCTCGACCCGCGCGAACTTGTCCTGCGGCGTCGCGCCGCCCTCGGCATGCGCGATCCCGAGGCGGGCGGCGAGCGCCTCGGCCACGCGCGGATCGTCGCCGCTCAGCAGGTGCACGCGAAGCCCCGCCGCGCGCAGCTCGGCGACCGCGCGCGCGGCATCGGCGCGAGGCGGATCCTCCAGCGCGAACGCGGCGAGCCATCCGCCTTCATTCGCGAGATACACCGGACTTTGCTCTCCGGTCCCTCGGTTTGAAAGGGCCAGTGGCACTCCGGCGATCTCGGCGCAGAACCCCTCGCTACCGATGCGCGTGCGGCATCCCGCGACGCGCGCTTCGACGCCGTGGCCCGGGTAGTTGACCGCATCGGTGACGGGACCCGTGTGCGCGCTTTCAGGATTTCCTCCGTCATCGAAGGCCCGCGCGATCGGATGAGGGCTCGCGGACTCGAGCGCGCGCGCAAGCGCCCGGCACCCGGGTTCGTCGAGGCCGCCCAGAATCCGCACGCCCGCAATCGACACGCGGCCCTGCGTGAGCGTCCCGGTCTTGTCGAACACCACGTCGGTCGCGCGCGCCAGCGTCTCGAGCGCGCGCGAGCGCGTGAGCACCACGCCGCGTTCGAGCAGCAGCGCCGCGGCCCGGGTGAGCGCGATCGGCGCGGCGAGCGCGAGCGCGCACGGGCAGGTCACGACGAGCACCGCGACCGCGATCCAGGGGTTCATCGACACCGCGTACGCGAGCCCCGCGACGACAAGCACGACAGAGGTAAGCATCGCGGCAATGCGGTCGGCGCCGGCGACGAGCGCGGGCCTGGCCGCGGCGGCGCGCTCGACCAGGCGCCCGATCGCCGCCGCGGCGGTTTCGGCGCCGGCGCGCGTGACGCACATGACGAGCGGCTGCTCGACGTTCACCGAGCCGCCGACCAGCGCCGCGCCCGGCGCCTTCGGGACCGGCATCGGCTCGCCCGTCAGCAGCGACTCGTCGGCGCTCGAGGCGCCTTCGAGCACGACGCCGTCGGCCGGAATGCGCTCGCCCGGGGGCACGACCACCCGGTCTCCCGCCTCGAGCGTGTGAGCGGGGACTCGCTCGGTCCCCTCGCCTTTGCGGATCAATGCGAACGACGGCATCCAGCGGTACAGGCGATCGAGACCGCGCACCGCGCGCTGGCGCGCCGCGAGCTCGGCATGGCGCGCCGCGAGCAGCAGGAACACGAGCATCGCGATCGAGTCGAAGTAGACCTCGCCCGAGGCGGTGATCGTCGCCCAGCTGCTGGCGGCGAACCCGGCCGCGATGCCGAGCGCGATCGGGGTGTCGAGTCCCACGCGCCGCGCCTTCAGCTCGCTCCAGGCCGAGGAGAAGAACGGGCCGCAGGAGAACAGGATCACGGGAAGCGTGAGCGCAAGGCTCGCCCAGCGCATCAGCTGCGCCGTGTCGGGCGCGAGCGTTCCGCCATCGTCGATGTAGGCCGGAAACGCGTACATCATGACCTGCATCGCGCCGAACCCGGCGACGAACAGGCGCCAGAGCGCGCGCCGCCGCTCGCCGCGCTCGAGGCTCGCCTGGCGCTGCGGGTCGAACGGATAGGCGTCGTAGCCGATCGCGCGGATCGCCTCGAGGATGCGAGAGAGCTTCGTCTCGCGCTCGTCCCATTCGATCTGCGCGCGGTGCGTCGTGTAGTTGATGTCCACGCGCGCAACCCCCGGCTGCCGGCGAAGCCACTGCTCGTTCAGCCAGAGGCACGCCGCGCACCGGATGCGATCGAGGATCAGCGTCGCGGTGCGGCGGTTCGCGCCGGCGCGCGCGACGAACTGCTTCTGAGCGCCGGGGTCGTCGTAGATTTCGGCCGGAGGAAGCGATTCCGCCTTCACTCCGGACGAAGTGCGAGTCTCGTAATACCCTTCGAACCCGCCGGCCACGATGGTACGCGCCACCGCTTCGCAGCCGGCGCAGCAGAACTCGCGCGGCATTCCCAGGACGGTGGCGCGCCACCGCCCCGGCTCGGCCACCGGAAGGCCGCAGTGAAAGCAGCCGGCGGCGGGGCGGGTGTCGGTCACCGTGCGCATTATCCGCAGAATGCTAGACGCTGCCGCGCCGGCGTGGTTGACCCACGTCAATGGCGATAGCCCGGCCCAATTCACGGGATTGCAATTTTCCATTTGCGCTATCGGACTCCGGGCGCTAGCGTGCCAACCGATGAGAGAAGGCAGTCTCGAGGCCCCTACCCGGCATCCGCTCGACTGGAAGAGCGAAGCGTTCCACGACGAGCGGGCGCTGGAGCGCGAGCTCGAGCGCGTGTTCGACATCTGCCACGGCTGCCGGCGCTGCGTGAACCTGTGCACCGCGTTTCCCACGCTGTTCGACCTGGTCGACGCCTCGAGCACGATGGAGGTCGACGGCGTCGCGAAGCAGGACTACGCGAAGGTCGTGGACCAGTGCTACCTCTGCGACCTGTGCTTCATGACGAAGTGCCCTTACGTCCCGCCGCACCAGTGGAACATCGATTTCCCGCACCTGATGCTGCGCGCCAAGGCGGTGAAGTTCCGCAGGAGCGGCGCGCGATTGCGCGACCGGCTGCTCTCGTCCACCGACGCGCTCGGCAAGCTTGCGACAATCCCGGTCGTGGTGCAGATGGTCAATGGAATGAACCGGAATTCCATTTCGCGGACGCTGATGGAAAAGACCCTTGGCGTTCACAAAGACCGCGTCCTCCCGGAATACGCGAACCGCCCTTTCCGGCCCGGCGCCGCAATGAGCCAGCCCTTCCCCGTCAAGGACGGAAGGAACACGCCGGGCAAGGTCGCGGTGTATTCGACCTGCTACGTCAACTACAACGAGCCGGGCATCGGCCACGACCTGCTCGCGATCCTCGCGCACAACGAGATCCCGTACGTGCTCGCGGAGAAGGAGGCCTGCTGCGGCATGCCCAGGCTCGAGCTCGGGGACCTCGAGGCCGTGGAATCCCTCAAGGAGAGAAACATCCCCACGCTCGCCAGGCTCGCGCGCGAAGGCTATGCGATTCTCGCGCCGGTGCCCTCCTGCGCGCTGATGTTCAAGCACGAGCTGCCGCTGCTCTTTCCGGGCGACGCCGATGTGAAGACGGTGTCCGAGGCGATGTTCGATCCGTTCGAGTATCTGGTCCTGCGGCGCAAGGACGGGCTTCTCAAGACCGATTTCTCGGCGCCCCTGGGAAAGGTCTCGTACCACATCCCCTGCCACTCGCGCGTGCAGAACATGGGCCAGAAGACGCGCGAGCTGCTCGAGGCGATCCCGGGTACCGAGGTGAGCACGGTCGAGCGCTGCTCGGGGCACGACGGCACCTGGGGCGTGAAGCGCGAGTACTACGAGAACTCGATGAAGATCGGCCGCCCGGTGTTCCGGCAGATGGCGGCGGGCGATCCCGACTGGGTGAGCTCGGACTGCCCGATCGCCGGCCGCCACATCCTTCAGGGAATGGGCGCCGAGGCGAGGCGCGCCGCCAAGGCGCATCCTCTGACGCTTCTGAGGAAAGCCTACGGCATCTAGAAGCATCTTTCTCGGACTGGTGCTGCTTCTCGCCGGCTGCGCGAGCGTACCGCCCGCGGATTTCCGGTTCGCCCTCATGGGCGACGTTCCCTATACGCAGGAGCAGGCGAACCTGCTCGACGCGATGATCGACCGGATGAACGCCGAGCCGCTCGCCTTCGTCGCGCACGTGGGCGACATCACCTCGGGCGAGGGACCGTGCGGCGACGCCTGGCTCGAGGCGCGCGCGCGCCAGCTCGCGAGGCTGCGCGCGCCGCTCGTGCTGCTGCCGGGCGACAACGAGTGGACCGACTGCCATCGCTCGGGGTTCGATCCTCTCGAGCGGCTCGCGAAATGGCGCCGGCTGTTCTGCGTCCCGCAGCCCGCGATCGGCCTGGAGCGCCAGACGGGCGAATACTGCGAGAACGTCCGCTGGCGCGCCGGCGACGTGATGTTCGTGGGGCTCAACGTCCCGGGCAGCAACAACAACCTGGGGCGCACGGCCGCGATGGACGCGGAGCACGAGAAGCGCATGCGCGAGGCCTTCGAATGGCTCGACGAGAGCCTTGCGGCCGCGGAGGAGCGCGGCGCGAAGCGCGCCGTGATCCTGTTCCAGGCCGATCCGTTCACGCCGCCGCGCGCGGGGCTGCCCGACGGCTACGCGCGCCTGCGCAGCGTGCTACGGACCCTCGCCGGCTACGCGCGCCCGCCGCTCACGCTCGTGCACGGCGACTCGCACGTGTTTCGCGACGACGAGCCGCTGCCGGGCCTTCGCCGGATCATCGTCTACGGCGCGCCGCAGGTGCGCTGGCTGCGCGCCGGCGCGACCGGCGGAGAAATAAGGGTGGAGCCGGCAGATTAATCCCGGTATCCGGCCTCGCGCTGGTGCCGCAGGCGCAAGATCCGTACGACGTCGGGTCCGGGGTCATGCCGGTAGAGTGCGAGATAGCCGGAAGCGCCATGGCTGATCACCAGCTCGCGGCGGCGCGCGTCCACGCGCCGCCCGATCCGCGGATGGGATTCGAAAATGAGGATCGCGCTCTGGATCCCGGTCAGCGCCGGTGCCGCCGCCTCCGGCGCATTCTGAAGCAGGAATTCGACAAGACGTTCCAGATCGGCCAGCGCTTCGGCCGAATAGACTACCTTCGCCACCGGACCGGCTTCGGCCGGCGCGCCGCGCGCCGTTTCACGCGCGCGGCGAGATACGAATGCACGTCCGCCGCCGCGTAGCCGAGCCCGCTGCGCTGCATCGCCTCGTCGGCCTCGATTCCGTCTTCGAGAAATGCCTGGTAGCGCTCGGTCGCCTCGGTGTGCTCCTCCAGCGCGCGCACCATGAAGGCATGCGCGGATTCGCCCGAGCGCTTCGACAGACGCTCGATCCTCGACTTGAGCTTGCGCGGGAGCTTGAGACTGGTGGCCGCGATCGACATGGGTAGTCGAATCTTACTGCCTGGATCCCCTAGTCGCAATGCGACCGGATGTACTGCTTCACCGCCTCGGCGTCCGGCTCGATCACCTCGAAGCGCTGCGGGAGATCCTCCAGCCCCTCGAATCCGGGCGGGCGCGCGGGCTCGCGGCCGAGCGCCTCGCGGATGGTCGCGGCGAACTTCGCCGGGAGCGCCGTCTCGAGGCAGATCATCGGCACGCCCGGCTCGCGCTGCTCGAGCGCGACCTTGACGCCGTCGGCAGTGTGGGGATCGATCGTCACGCCGTAGCGGGCGTGGACCTCGCGGATGGTGGCGAGCCGGTCGGCGTGCGTGCTGCGGCCCGACGAAAAGCCGCCGCGCGGGATGGCCGAAAGGTCGATCTCGCCGTCGGCGTCGAGCTTCTTCCAGAGGCTCTTCACCTTCGCACCGTCCTCCTCCACCAGGTCGTAGAGGTAGCGCTCGAAGTTGGACGCCCGCGAGATGTCCATCGACGGGCTCGAGGTCTCCACGACCTGCTTCCGCACGCGGTAGCGCCCGGTGCGGAAGAATTCGTCCAGCACGTCGTTCTCGTTGGCCGCGAGCACGAGCCGGCGGATCGGAAGACCCATGCGGCGCGCGACGTGGCCCGCGTAGATGTTGCCGAAGTTGCCCGAGGGCACCGCAAACGACACCGGCTGGGCGTCCTGCGACGTGGCGGCGAAGTAGCCCTTGAAGTAGTACACGACCTGCGCCGCGATCCGCGCCCAGTTGATCGAGTTCACGGCGCCGATCCGGTAGCGCGCCTTGAACCCGGCATCCCCGTTCACCTTCTTCACCAGGTCCTGGCAGTCGTCGAACACGCCCTTCACCGCGAGGTTGTGGATGTTCGCGTCCTGAAGGCTGTACATCTGGGCGCGCTGGAACGCGCTCATGCGTCCGTGCGGCGAGAGCATGAACACGCGGACGCCGCGCTTGCCGCGCATTGCGTGCTCGGCCGCCGACCCGGTGTCGCCCGAAGTCGCGCCGAGGATGTTCAGGGTTCGGTCTTCATGCTTCAAGGCCTCTTCGAACAGATTCCCGAGAAGCTGCAGCGCGATGTCCTTGAACGCGAGCGTCGGGCCGTTCGAAAGGCCGAGGAGGTGCAGCTCCGGCGCGAGCGAGCGCAGCGGCGTGACGTCGTCGCTGCCGAAGCGCTCCTTCGTGTAGGTACGCGAAACGATCGCCCGCAAATCGGGGATGTCGTCCATGAATACGGACAGAACCGCATGCGCGATTTCCGGATACGACTTGCCTCGAAGTTCCGAAAGCGCCAGCGCGGGAACTTCCTCCGGCACGTAGAGCCCGCCGTCGGGGGCCAGGCCTTCGAGGAGGATCTCGGTGAAGCGCTTCGGCGGCGATTCGCCGCGAGTCGAGACGTAACGCACTAAAGGAGCGATTCGAGCCGGATCCGGGTCACCTTTCCGAGCACCGTGCGCAGCCGCTCGATGCGCCGGATCGCCGCGTCGACGTTTTTCTCGAGCGCGAGGTGCGTAAGCAGCACGATGTCCACGCGCTCCTCGCCCTCGCCCGGCTCCTTCTGCACCATGGCGTCGATCGAGATGCGCGAGTCCGCGAGGATCCGGGTGACGTCGGCGAGCACGCCGGGCCGGTCGAGCACGCGCATCCGCAGGTAATAGCTCGTCTCGACCTCGCCCATCGGCAGGATGCGGTCGTCCGAGAGCCGGTCGGGCTGGAACGCGAGGTGCGGCACGCGGTGCTCCGGATCCGCGGTGATGAGGCGCGTCACGTCGACCAGGTCGGCGACCACCGCGCTCGCGGTGGGCTGGCTGCCCGCTCCCGCGCCGTAGTACATCGTCGCCCCCACCGCGTCGCCCTTCACCAGGATCGCGTTCATCACGCCCTCTACGTTCGCGATCAGGCGCCGGGCGGGCACCAGCGTCGGATGCACGCGCAGCTCGATGCCATTGCTCGCGCGCCGGGTGATCCCGAGGAGCTTGATCCGGTAGCCGAGCTCCTCGGCGTAGCGCAGGTCCTCCCGCGTGAGCCGCGAGATCCCTTCGGTGTACGCCTTGCGGAACTGCATCGGGATGCCGAACGCGAGCGCCGAAAGGATCGTGAGCTTGTGCGCGGCGTCGATCCCTTCGATGTCGAACGTCGGATCGGCCTCGGCGTAGCCGCGCGCCTGCGCGTCCTTCAGCGCGTCGGCGAACGGCAGGCCCTTGTCGCGCATCTCGGAGAGGATGAAGTTCGAGGTGCCGTTGATGATTCCGGCGATCCACTCGATGCGGTTGGCCGAGAGGCCCTCGCGCAGCGCCTTGATGATCGGGATGCCGCCCGCGACCGCGGCCTCGAAGGCGACCATCACGTCCTTCTTCTGCGCGGCGGCGAAGATCTCGTTGCCGTGCGTGGCGAGCAGCGCCTTGTTCGCAGTGACCACATGCTTGCCGAGCCCGATCGCCTCGAGCACGAGGTCCCTTGCGACCGTGGTGCCGCCGATCAGCTCCACCACGATGTCGACGTCGGGCGCGCGCACGACCTCGAAGGCGTCCGCGGTGACTCGCGCCTTTCGCCCGGCGAGCGCCTTCGCCTTCTTCAGGTCCCTGTCGGCCACCCGCGTGATCCGGATCGCGCGGCCGGCGCGCCGCTGGATCTCGTCGGCGTTGCGCCTGAGCACGTCCCAGGTGCCGCCGCCGACCGTGCCGATTCCCAGCAGGCCTACATTGATAGGCTTCATTCAGGCGGCCCCTTTGAGGAGGCCGTCCTTCCTGAACATGTCGCGCACCCCGCGCACCGCCTGGCGCAGCCGGTGCTCGTTCTCGATCAGCGCGATGCGCACGTGGTCGTCGCCGTACTCGCCGAAGCCGACCCCGGGCGAGACCGCGATCCTCGCGTCCGCGAGCAGGCGCTTGGTGAACTCGATCGAGCCGAGCGCCGCGTAGGGCTCGGGGATCTTCGCCCAGACGTACATCGACGCCTTCGGCTTCTCGACCATCCAGCCGGCGTCGTGCAGCCCTCGGACCATCACATCGCGGCGCTTTTGATAGGTGTTTCTGATCGATTCAACGCAATCCTGCGGCCCCTCGAGCGCAACGATCGACGCGACCTGGATCGGCGTGAAGGTGCCGTAGTCGTGGTAGCTCTTGATGCGCGCGAGCGCGTTGACGAGGTCCGCGTTGCCGACCATGAAGCCGATCCTCCAGCCCGCCATGTTGTAGCTCTTGGAGAGCGTGAAGAACTCGACCGCCACCTCGCGCGCGCCCGGCACCTGCATGATCGAGGGCGCCGAATAGCCGTCGAAGCAGATGTCGGCGTAGGCGAGGTCGTGCACCACGAGTATGTCGTGCTGCCTGGCAAGCGCGACGATCCTTTCGAAGAAGGACAGCTCGACGCACTGCGCGGTCGGATTGGACGGGAAGCCGAGGATCAGCATCTTGGGCTTCGGGATCAGCTCGTGGATCGCGCGCTCGAGCTCGGCGAAGAAATCCACGCCGGGCGTCATGCGCACCGAGCGGATGTCGGCGCCGGCGATGATCGCCCCGTAGATGTGGATGGGGTACGACGGATTGGGGACGAGCACCGTGTCGCCGCGCTCGAGGCACGCGAGCATCAGATGCGCCAGACCCTCCTTCGAGCCGATCGTGACGATCGCCTCGCGGTCCGGATCGAGGCTCACGGCGTAGCGCCGCGCGTACCAGTCGCAGATCGCCTTGCGCAGGCGCGGGATGCCCTTCGACACCGAGTAGCCGTGCGTGTCCGGGCGCTGCGCGGCCTCCACGAGCTTCGCGACGATGTGCGGCGGCGTAGGACCGTCCGGATTTCCCATCGACAGGTCGATGATGTCCTCGCCGCGGCGGCGCGCCGCCATCTTGAGCTCCGCCGTGATGTTGAAGACGTAAGGCGGCAGCCGCCTGATGCGCTCGAACTCTCTCATGACGGTACAATTCTAGCAGTGAAGCTTCAACTCTCCGCCCCGCGCGGCCAGAACGCGTTCACCGGCTACGGCGAGGGCTACGTGGTGGTGAACGGCGCGCGCCACGAGTCGAGCGTGATCGTCACGGCGGAGCACGTCCTTCCCTGGGATGTCGCCTCGTTCGATGCCTTGAGCGAGGCGCGGCTCGCGCCGCTCGCGGCGATGGGCCTGGAGATCGTGCTTCTCGGAACCGGCGCGCGGCAGCGCTTCCCGGAACCCGCGCTGCTGCGCCGCCTCTCGGACGCGGGCGTGGGTGTGGAGGTGATGGACGTGCACGCTGCCTGCCGCACATACAACATCCTCGCGGCCGAGTCCCGCAGGGTCGCGGCGGCGCTCGTGATGAGGTGATGGTTTCCATGGGAGGTCTGTTTCCGGATTTCCGCAGGCGGAAGATCAGAACCCCGGGCGCGACCATCAACCTCGTCACCGCGGGCGAGGGCCCTCCGGTGCTGCTGCTCCACGGCTATCCCGAGACGCACGCGATGTGGCACCGGGTGGCGCCCGCGCTCTCGAAGCGCTACACCGTGGTGTGCGCCGACCTGCGGGGCTACGGCGATTCCTCGAAGCCGCGCGGGCTGCCCGATCACTCCAACTATTCCAAGCGCGCGATGGCGCTCGACATGGTCGAGGTGATGCGCGCACTCGGCCACGAGCGCTTCCACGTCGTCGGGCACGACCGCGGCGCGCGCGTGGGACATCGCCTGGCGCGCGACCACGCGAAGCGCGTCGCCACGCTCACGGTGCTCGACATCTCACCGACGCTGAAAATGTACGAGTCGACCGACCAGGCGTTTGCCACGGCCTATTACCACTGGTTCTTCCTCATCCAGAAGCCGCCCCTGCCGGAGATGCTGCTCGCCGGCCGGGTCCCGCACTACATCCTCGGTCGCATCGGCCGGGGCCCGGGCGGGATCAAGGTCTTCGACAGGCGGGCCGTGCGGGAATACGTGCGTGCGTTCCGCGATCCGCGCACGATCCATGCCACCTGCGAGGACTACCGGGCCGCCGCGAGCATCGACCTGGTGCACGACAGAAAGGATTTCCGGAAAAAGCTCGAGATGCCGGTCCTTGTCCTGTGGGGCAGGCACGGCGTGATCGAACGCATGTTCGATCCGCTCGCCGACTGGCGCGAAGTCGCTTCCCGCGTGACCGGGCGCGCGCTCGACTGCGGGCATTTCCTTCCCGAGGAGGCGCCGCGCCAGACGCTGCGCGAAATCGGGCGGTTTCTCGCGCGTCACGAAAAAAGGCTTTGAGATCAAGGCTCCGAACCCAGACTTGCGGTGGCCACAAAAAACATGTTCAATGAATCAGTTGCATCGCATTGCTCAGAAGGAATTTGAAGAAAGCCGCCAGGGATGCCGGGCAAACGGGTCGAGGACTTCAGCCTGCCCTCGACGGGCGGCAAGACGTTCCGGCTCGCCGAGCGGCGCGGCACCACGCTGGTCCTGTACTTCTACCCCAAGGACAGTACGCCCGGCTGCACCGCGGAGAGCGAGCAGTTCCGCGACCTGCATCCGGAATTCGTGCGTGCGGGCTGCGAGGTGATCGGCGTGTCGCGCGATTCGCTGCGCTCGCACGAGAATTTCAAGGCAAGGCTGAGGCTCCCGTTCGAGCTGCTTTCGGACCCGGGCGAAGCGGCGTGCGCGCGCTTCGGCGTGATCAAGCTGAAGAATCTCTACGGCAGGAAAGTCCGCGGCATCGAGCGCAGCACCTTCGTCATCGACGGCGAGGGGCACGTCGCGCGCGAATGGCGCGGCGTCAAGGTTCCCGGCCATGCACAGGAGGTACTCGACTTTGTTAAGACCCTCTGATCTTCCCCCGGAAGCACGCGACGGTTCGACCGAAAGCCCCTTCACCTCCTCGCCGATGGCGAAAAGACCCTCACCTCCCCGCAAGCCCCGTGTCACGAAGCTTTTCGTGCTCGACACCAACGTCCTGATGCACGATCCGACGAGCCTGTTCCGGTTCGAGGAGCACGACGTTTACCTCCCGATCGGGACGCTGGAGGAGCTCGACAATCACAAGAAAGGGCTCTCGGACGTGGCGCGCAATGCGCGCCAGGCCAGCCGCTTCCTCGACGAGATCGTCTCGAGCCAGGTGGCAGACATCTCGGCCGGAATACCGCTCGTGGCCCGCGCGGACGTCTCTACCTTCAGACCGAGGCGATCAACGGCGAGCTTCCCGCGACTCTCGCCGCCGGCAAGACCGACAACCAGATCCTCCAGGTGGTGAGGCACCTGCAGAAGCGCGAGCCCGCGCGCCACGTGATCCTCGTCTCCAAGGACATCAACATGCGCATCAAGGCGAGGGCGCTCGGCCTCGCCGCGGAGGACTATTTCAACGACAAGGTGCTCGAGGACACCGACCTCCTGTACACCGGCATGCGCAGGCTCCCGGCCGATTTCTGGGACACGCACGGCCGCGAGATGGAGTCGTGGAAGAAGGACGGACACACCTATTACCGCATCCGCGGGCCGCTCGTGCCCAGGCTCCACGTGAGCGAGTTCGTGTACGACGAGTCCGGGGAGCGGCCGCTCCAGGCGCTGGTGAAGGAGAAGCAGGGCCGGGTCGCGGTGCTCGAGACGGTGCGCGATTACACCCATGCCAAGAACTCGGTCTGGGGAGTCACGGCACGCAACCGCGAGCAGAACTTCGCGCTCAACCTCCTCATGAACCCGCAGATCGATTTCGTGACACTGCTCGGGCAGGCAGGAACGGGCAAGACGCTGCTCGCCCTCGCCTCGGGGCTCACGCAGGTGCTGGACGAGAAGCGCTACAGCGAGATCATCGTCACGCGCGTCACGGTGCCGCTCGGGGAGGACATCGGCTTCCTGCCCGGCACCGAGGAGGAGAAGATGCAGCCCTGGATGGGCGCGCTCGAGGACAACCTCGACGTGCTGAACGCCTCGGACGAGTCCGGCGGCGAATGGGGGCGCGCGGCAACGCGCGATCTCGTGCGCTCGCGGATCCGAATCAAGTCGCTCAACTTCATGCGTGGCCGCACCTTCATCAACAAGTGGCTGATCATCGACGAGGCGCAGAATCTCACGCCCAAGCAGATGAAGACGCTGGTGACGCGCGCGGGCCCCGGTACCAAGGTGGTGTGCCTCGGGAACATCGCGCAGATCGACACGCCTTACCTCACCGAAGGCAGCTCGGGCCTCACCTACGTCGTCGACCGCATGAAGAACTGGGCGCACGCCGGCCACGTGACGCTCGCGCGCGGCGAGCGATCGCGCCTTGCCGACCACGCCGCGACCACGCTGTAGGAATACCCCGGTCGAACGGGCGTTTCGCCAAGCAGGGTGGCGATTCTGCTACTCTTTCCGGTCCCTGCCCAGCGAGGAAAGGTACCGTGCACATGTTCCGCTTTCTCGCGGCGATCGCCGCCGCGGCCGTCCTGGCGCTTCCCGCCGCCGCCCAGCAACAGAAGGAGTACGAGCCGCAGGTCGGCCAGGCGGGAAAGGACGTGATCTGGGTGCCGACGCCCGACGAGGTGGTGGAGCGCATGCTTCGCATGGCGCAGGTGACGCCGAACGACTACGTGGTGGATCTCGGCGCCGGCGACGGCAAGATCGTGATCGCGGCGGCGAAAAAGTTCGGGGCCCGATCGCTCGGCATCGAGTACAACCCGGACATGGCCAGGCACGCGCAGAAGAACGTGGAAAAGGCCGGCGTCGCGGGCAAGGCGAAGGTCGTGCAGGGCGACATCTTCGCGAGCGACTTCACCCAGGCAACCGTGGTGACGATGTACCTGCTGCCTGCGCTCAACCTGAAGCTGCGGCCCCAGATTCTTCAGATGCGCCCGGGCACACGCGTGGTCTCGCATTCGTTCAACATGGACGACTGGGAGGCCGACGAGATCTCCAGCCTGGACGGCCGCCGCGCCTACCTGTGGATCGTTCCCGCCAACGTGATGGGCAGCTGGACGCTTGAGGCGGGGGGCGCGAAGAACGAGCTCACGCTCGAGCAGCGCTACCAGAAAATCGACGGCACGGTGGCGATCGGCGCGGCGATGCAGGCGGGCCTGCGCGAGGCGCGCCTGCGCGGCTACCAGATCAGCTTCGCCTACGTCGGCAACGACGGCGTGCGCCGCGACTTCAGCGGCCGCGTGACCGGCAACCGGATGGAAGGCTCGTTCCGCGCCGACAACGGCGCCGAGGGGCGCTGGTCCGCGACGAAGAAGTAAGAAAAACCGGGACAGACCCGGTTTTTGCGTGAATCCGGGTCTGTCCCGGTTTTTCAAGAAGTAGCTACAGCTTCTTGTGGGTGCCGTCGCAGAAGGGCTTGCCGGCGGTGTGCTTGCAGCCGCACAGCCATACCTTCTGCGCTTCCGCAATGGTGAACTTCTGCGGCGAGAACCCGGTTCCCTTGTGCGAGCCGTCGCAGAAGGGCTGGCGCTTCGAGCGTCCGCAGGCGCACCACCAGTAGTCGCCGGGCGCGAGCTCCACCGCGAACGGTGCCCTCTGGGGAATCATCGGTTCGGCCATGGTGCTGCCTCCTTCGCGTCGCGCGCCTAGTAGGATCCCTCTCGCGCCCGGTTCTCGAAGCGCGTGTACTGCCCCAGGAACGTCAGTTCGACCTTGCCGATCGGGCCGTTCCGCTGCTTTCCGATGATCACCTCCGCCAGGCCCCTCGCCTCGGGCTTGTCCGGGAAATACACCTCGTCGCGGTAGATGAACAGGATCACGTCAGCGTCCTGCTCGATCGCCCCGGACTCGCGCAGGTCCGACATCATCGGCCGGCGGTCGTTGCGGCTCTCCACCGCGCGCGAGAGCTGCGACAACGCCACCACCGGCACGTCGAGTTCCTTGGCCAGCGCCTTCAGGGACCTCGAGATCTCGGAGATCTCGGTGGCGCGGTTTTCGCCCTGGCTCGAGGCCGACATGAGCTGGAGGTAATCGACCACGACGAGCCCGAGCTTGCCGCACTGGCGCTTGAGGCGCCGCGCGCGCGCGCGCAGCTCCAGCGCGTTGAGCGCCGCGGTCTCGTCGATGAACACCGGCGCCTCGTGGAGCTTGCCCATGGCGTGCGACAGACGCTGCCATTCCTCGTCGGTGAGCCGTCCCGTGCGCATCTTGTGCTGGTCGACGCGCGCGATCGAGCCGAGCACGCGTGCGGAAAGCTGCATGCCCGACATCTCCATGCTGAACACGGCCACCGGCAGCCCGTTGTCCACCGCGACGTGCTCGGCGACGTTGAGCGCGAACGCGGTCTTGCCCATCGAGGGGCGGCCTGCGACGATGATCAGGTCGCCCGGCTGCAGCCCCGCGGTGCGGTCGTCGAGATCGACGAAGCCCGTCGGGATGCCGGTGACCCCGGACTGGTTCTCCCGGTGATAGAGGTCATCGAGCCGCTCGAAGACGCGCGCCAGCTCCTGCTTGATGTCCTTGAAGCCCTGCCCGGCGCGCATCCCCGCTTCGCCGATCTCGAAGATGCGCGACTCGGCCTCGTCGAGCAGCTGCGCCACTTCCTTCCCCGCGGGACTGAGCGCCGCTTCGGCGATCTCGGTGGCGACCTGGGCAAGGCGCCGCTGCACCGCGCGCTCCCGAACGAGCTCCGCGTAGCGCCGGATGTTGAGCGCCGAGGGTGTGTTCTGGGCGAGCGCCCCGAGATACGCCGGCCCCCCGGTGCGGTCCTTGTCCTCGCTCCCTTCGATCGATTCGGCGACCGTGACGACGTCGGCGGGCCTGCCCGCCTCGATCAGCCGCGCGAGGTGGCGATAGATGCGGCGGTGGTCGTCCCGGTAGAAGTCCTCGCCCGAGACGAGGTCGGCGACTCGGTCGAACGCCTGGTTGTCCAGCAGCAGCGCGCCGAGCAGCGACTGCTCGGCCTCGACCGAATGCGGGGGAACCTTCAGCGCGAGAAGCTGCGGGTCGGCGGGCTCGGTGCGAAGAGCCGGGGATTGCGGCGCGCGCGCCATCCGCGAATGCTACTCCCGAATCCCGCCCGGCGGCGCGCTCTCAGGCTTCTCCGAGCACCGAGACCGTGATCGTCGCGACGACGTCCGTGTGCAGCGCCACCTGGATCTGGTAGTCGCCGATCTGCTTGAGCGGGCCGGTGGGCATCCGCACCATCGCGCGCTCGACCTCGTGCCCCTGCGCCTTCAGCGCCTCGACGATGTCGTAGTTTGTGACCGAGCCGAACAGCCGCCCGTCCACGCCCGCCTTTTGCGCGATCTGGATCGTGAGCCCGTCGAGCCTCGCGCCGCGCTCCTGCGCGCGCGCGAGCGCCTCGGCCTGTGCTTTCTCGAGCTCGGCGCGCCGCGCCTCAAACGCCCTGAGGTTCGCCTCGGTCGCGCGCCTGGCCTTGCCCTGCGGAATCAGGTAGTTGCGCGCGAAGCCGTCCTTCACCTTCACGACGTCGCCGAGATTGCCGAGGTTGGCGACCTTCTCCATGAGGATCACTTGCATCGGGCGCCTCTCAGTGCAGGTCGGTGTACGGGAGCAGCGCGAGAAAGCGCGCGCGCTTGATCGCCTCGGAGAGCTGGCGCTGATAGCCCGCCGAGGTCCCGGTGATTCGCGCCGGAATGATCTTGCCGGTCTCGTTCACGAAGTCCTTCAGCGTTTCGATGTCCTTGTAGTCGATCCACTCGACCTTCTCGGCGGTGAAGCGGCAGAACTTGCGGCGGCGGAACAGCGCCCGCTGGCCGCGATCCTTCTTCTTGTCCTTGCCGAACTTGCCCTTGCCTTTGCCCCTGCGGGGAGGTGCCATTTCAAGCTCCTTCAACGAATTCGACGCGGGTCGCGTGCAGCACGGGCCGCCTGGAGCGCCGGCTCTTCGCGCACAGAAACCCTTCGACTCTCACGGTGCTTTGCAGCGGCGCGCCGGCGATAAGGCGCGCCTCGGTGTCGAACGCGATCGCCTCGACCTCGGCCTCGACGCGGCGCACCGCGCCCGCCTCGGTCCGCTCCGATTCGTGCCGCAGCCGGAATTCGACTACCGGCACGCCCGCGGGCGTGTGCCGCAATGCTCCGAGCTCCATCAGCCGCCCCTCCAGCGCTACGCGGTTCAAGCCGCGGGCTGGGGTTCGGCGGCGGGTTTCGCTTCGCCGCCGCGTTCCATCAGCGACCTCGACTTCTCTTCCTTCATCATCGGCGAGGGCGCGGTGACCGCCTTCGGCATCTTGACGATGAGGTGACGCAGCACCGCGTCGCTGAACTTGAACGAGTGCTCGAGCTCGCGCAGCGTCTCGTGGTCGCACTCGATGTTCATGAGCACGTAGTGCGCCTTGTGCACCTTCTGGATCGGATAGGTGAGCTGGCGCCGGCCCCAGTCCTCGAGCCGGTGCACCACGCCGTTCCTCTGCGCGATGACGCCCTTGTAGCGGTCGACCATCGCGGGCACCTGCTCGCTCTGGTCCGGATGGACGATGAAGACGATCTCGTAATGCCGCATGCGCTGGATTCTCCTTACGGGTAAAGCCATCCACCATGCGACGTGGTATGGCAAGGAAGGGCGCGAATTATACGCGAGATCAAGGTCTTCGCAAGGCCCGGCGCCGCACCGACTCGAACAGGCACACCCCGGCCGCCACCGAGACGTTGAGGCTCTCCACCTCGCCCGCCATCGGGATGCGCACCAGAAGGTCGCAGGATTCGCGCGTCAGGCGCCGCATCCCGCCGCCCTCGGCGCCGAGCACCCAGGCGATCGAATCCGGCAGATCCGCTTGATAGAGCGTCTTCTCGGCGCGCTCGTCGGTCCCGACCACCCAGATGTTCTTCTGCTTGATTTCTTCCAGACTCCGGGCGAGGTTGGTCACCATCAGGTAAGGGGTCGACTCGGCCGCGCCGCTCGCCACTTTCGACACCGTAGGGTTGATCCCGGCGGCTCGATACTTCGGCGCGATCACCGCGTTTGCGCCCGCCGCGTTCGCCACGCGCAGGCAGGCCCCGAGGTTGTGCGGGTCGGTGACGCCGTCGAGAACGAGCAGAAGCGGCGGGGATTGAAGGTCTCCGAGAATCTCCTCCAGGCTTTCCTTCGCGCCCCGGACGTCGATTCTCGCGACGACGCCTTGATGCCGCCCGCCCCCGTAGAAGCCGTCCAGACGCCTCGTCGGCACGCGCATGACGCGAATGCCCGCCCGGTCCGCCGCGTTTTCGAGATCCTTCGCGCGGGCATCGTGCCGGCCTTCATCGAGAAAGATCTCGAGCACCGACGCGGGATCGGCCCGCAGGCGGGCGAGCACGGCGTGGAAGCCGAACACGACGCGCGGCTCGCGGCCTCCGTGCCTGCTCATCCGGTGCGAAGTGTTTCCCAGAACTGGCGCGGGTTGAGAATCTGCATTCGCTCGATCGACCCCAGGCGCAACAGCTCGATATCTCCGGTCACGAACATTTCGGAGCGACCCGCAAGGGCCTCCCCGAGGACGCGTCGATCATTCTCATCAGCCTGGCATTCGGCTTCGGGAGCGTCTTCGATGAGCGTCTCGGCCTTGCTCGACACGAGCGCGATGATTTCTGCGCGAGTCGCGGCGGAAAGCTTGATCTTGTCGCGAAGCGCCGCATCGAGCTCTGCCAGAACGCACCGCCCGGTGATCAAGTCGTGGTCGATCAGAACGAGTTCGAAGATGTCCGCGCTGAGACCCCGGGTCGCGAACGCGCTCACCAGCACGTTCGTGTCGAGAAACACCCTCACGAGACCGCGCGGAAGATGTCCTCGTCGGTCAGAAGTCCCTGGGCCTCGGCGAGCGGGAGCGCCTTGGCGCGCAGCTCCCGGAAACGCGAAACGGTCACCTGACGCTCCAGCGCCTTGCGTGCGATTTCGCTCTTGGTCCGTCCTGTGCGCTTCGCGATCCTGGCAAGCTCCTTATCGAGCTTCGGACTCAGTCTGATAGTCAGCGTGGTCATGGCGTCGGTCTAGTACGACATTGTCGTACATCATGGTACCACGCTCATGCGGGAACCAGATCGATCCTGCGGCTCTCGAGATCGACGCGCACGAGCTTCACCCTGATGCGGTCGGCGAGGCGGAACCGCTTTCCGGTGCGCTCGCCGAGCAGCTGGTGGCGCGCGCCATCGAACCGGAAATAGTCGCGCCCGAGCTCCGAGATGTGCACGAGGCCGTCTACGAAATAATCGTCGAGCGTCACGAACAGGCCGAACGGCGCCACTCCGGTGACAGTCCCGGCAAACTCGCCGCCCACATGGTCGCGCATGTAATAGCACTTGAGCCAGTTCTCGACGTCGCGGCTCGCGTCGTCGGCGCGCCGCTCGGTCTCCGAGCAATGCCGTCCGACCGCATTCCAGTCGATTCCGGCATACACCTGGCCGGCGAGCGCGGCCTTGATCGCCCGGTGCACGAGCAGGTCCGGGTAGCGGCGAATCGGGGAGGTGAAATGCACGTAGGCGTCGAACGCGAGCCCGAAGTGCCCGGCGTTGTCGGGGCTGTACACCGCCTGCTTGAGCGACCGGAGCAGGATCGTCTGCAGCAGCGCGAAATCGGCACGGCGGCGGATCCGCGCCAGGAGCTGCGCGTAGTCGCCCGGCCTCGGCGCCCCGCCTCCGCCCAGCTGCAGGCCGAGTTCGGCGAGGAAATCGCGAAGCATCTCCACCTTCTCGGGCGCCGGCACGTCGTGCACGCGATAGAGCACCGGGTGAGCGCGCTCGGTGAGGAAGTTGCCGGCGCAGACGTTGGCCGCGAGCATGCACTCCTCGATCAGACGGTGCGCGTCGGTGCGCGGCTCGGGCACGATGCGCCGGATCTTGCCGTGCGCGTCGAACTCCATCCGGGTCTCGACCGTCTCGAAGTCGATCGCGCCGCGCCGGCCGCGCGCTTCTGCCAGCGCCCTGAAGCATTGGTGGAGGATCTCGAGATCCGGACCGGCGCTCCCTTTCGAAATGCTCTCCCAGGCCTGCGCATACGTCAGCCGCGCATGCGAGCGCATCACCGCGGGATAGAAGGCGTAATTCGCGACCTCGCCGCGCGGCGTGACCGCCATCTCGCAGACCATCGCAAGGCGGTCGACCCCCGGGTTGAGCGAGCAAAGCCCGTTGGAGAGCTTCTCGGGCAGCATCGGGATCACGCGCCGCGGGAAATACACCGAGGTGCCGCGCTCGCGCGCATCCAGGTCGAGCGGCCCGCCGTGCCGCACGTAATGGCTCACGTCGGCGATCGCGACCCACAGCCGCCAGCCGCGGCCCTCGCGCCGCGCGAGCACCGCGTCGTCGAAGTCGCGCGCGCTCTCGCCGTCGATGGTGACGAACGCAAGTTCCCGCAGGTCGCGCCTGCCCTTGAAATCCTCGTCCCGCACTTCCCCGGGCATCGCCCGAGCCGCCTCCCGGGCCTTCTTCGAGAACTCGTGCGGCAGCTCGAACTTGCGCACCGCGATCTCGATTTCCATGCCGGGATCGGCGTAACGGCCGAGCACCTCGGCGACGCGCCCGATCGGCTGCGCGTGCCGGGTCGGCGGCGCGACGATCTCCACCGTCACTACCTGGCCCGGCCTGGCGCGGCCGGCCTCGTGCGGCGGAACGAAGATGTCCTGCGCGATCCGGCGGTCTTCCGGCGCGAGCCACAGCACTCCGTGCTCCGAATGCAGCCTCCCCACGACGCGCGGGTTGCGGCGCGCGAGCACCTCGACGATCTCGCCGGCCGGCCGGCCGCGCGCGTCGCTTTCCGTCACGCGCACCGCGGCGCGGTCGCCGTGCAGCACCTGGCGCATCTCGCCGGGCGGCAGGAACACCGGCGGCCCGCCCTCGTCGGGAACGAGGAAACCGTGCCCGTCGCGATGGCCTTCGATGCGGCCCGCGATGAGCGCGATCCGCCGCGCGGCGAGCAGGCTCCCGGCGCGGTTGCGCACCACGCGCCCCGAGGCTTCGAGCGACGCGAGCGCGGACTCGAACGCGCGCCGCGCGCGCCCGCGCGCATGGAGCTTCTGCGCGAGCTCGTCGCGATCGAGCGGTGCGCCGCCACGCTCGAGCGCGGCGAGGATCGCGGCGCCGAAATCCGCTTCCTGCGCTCGCCGCTCCGGCGCGCTCCTGGCGCGGTTTTTCTTTGACATCAACGGGGTGGGCCCCTAAAATTCGCGTCCCCTGCCGAGGTGGCGGAATTGGTAGACGCACTAGGTTCAGGTCCTAGCGGTGGCAACACTGTGGGGGTTCGAGTCCCTTCCTCGGCACCAGCGCCAGTTTAACCCGCCCTAAAGTTTCGTCCCAGGGCGCCGAAATAGTCCGAACGACGGCCGGAAATGCGCCGGTGCGTCGGCGAGGACCCCAGGCGCCAGAATGGACGACAAAGACCCGGTACGAATCCTGATCGTCGACGATTCCGAGGACGACGCGCACCTGCTCTGCCGGCAGATCCGGCGCTCGATCCCGCGGGCCGAGTGCCTGCGCGTGGACAATGCGGCCGACATGCGCGCGGCGCTCGCCTCCGGCGACTGGGACCTCGTGATCTCGGATCATTCGATGCCGGGCTTTGACTCCGAGGGCGCGCTGCGGGTGCTGCGCGAATCGGGGCGCGACCTGCCCTTCATCCTCTACTCGGGGTGCCTCGACGAGCGGCGCGGGGCTTCCGCGATGCGCATCGGCGCGTGCGATTGGATCGACAAGCACGACCCGGCCCGCCTGGTGCCGGTGGTCGAGCGCGAGCTGCGGAGCGCGCGCCTGAGGCGCGACAAGGAGCGCGCCGAGCGCTCCGCGCTCGAGCTCGCCAAGTACGACACGCTCACGAGACTGCCCAATCGCTCGCTGTTCTGCGAGCTCGCGCAGCTTCGCCTCGCCGCGCATGAGGGCGGCGCCGGCGCCCCGGCCGTGCTCTACATCGACCTCGACCGCTTCATGCGGATCAACGATTCGCTCGGTTACGCGGGAGGCGACGGGCTGATCCGGCAGATCGCGGCGCGGCTGCGCGCCGCGGCGCCTCCGGGCAGCATCGTGGCGCGGCTCGGCCAGGACGAGTTCGCGGTGCTGTTCTCGCCGGCCGGGGGCGATACCGGCCCGCAATCGCTCGCCGCGCGGCTCGCGCGGCGCTTCGCCGCCCCGCTCGCCGCCGCCGGCCAGGAGTTCTACGTCACGCTCTCGATCGGCGCGAGCCTGTACCCGGCGCACGGCACGGATCCGGCGACGCTGCTCAAGAATGCCGAAAGCGCGATGCACGCCGCCAAGCGCCTGGGCGGCAACAGCTGCCAGGTGTACCAGGCCGAACTCCAGGCGGCCTCGTCGGAGAACCTGAGGCTCGAGAACGAGCTGCGGCACGCAATCGACCGCAACCAGCTGTTCCTCATGTTCCAGCCGATCTACGACCTCGGCTCGCGCCGCGTCGTTGCCGCCGAGGCGCTGCTGCGCTGGCGCCACCCGGAGCTCGGGCTCGTGCCGCCGGACCGCTTCATCGCGCTCGCCGACGACACCGGGCAGATCCACCGCATCGGCGAATGGGTGCTCGCCTCGGCCTGCGCCGCCGCGCGTCGCTGGCACGAGGCCGGGCACGACGGGGTCGGCGTCGCGGTCAATTTCTCCGCGACGCAATTCCGGCACGAGCGCTTCGCCGATCGCGTGCGCCGGATCATCGAGGCGAGCGGCCTGCCGCCGCGCAGCCTCGAGATGGAGATCACGGAAGGAGCGGCGATGCAGGACGCCGAGACCACGGTCGACATCCTGGCCGCGCTCAAGCAGCTCGGGGTGCGCGTCGCGATCGACGATTTCGGCACGGGGTACTCGTCGCTGTCGTACCTGAAGCGCCTGCCGATCGACATTCTGAAGATAGACAAGTCCTTCATGCGCGACGTGCCGCACGACGCCGAGAACGTCGCGCTCGTGCGCACGATCGTCGCGCTCGGCCGGACCATGAAGCTGCAGCGCCACGCCGAGGGCGTGGAGACCCCGGCTCAGCTCGAGTTCCTGCGCGCGGAAGGGTGCGACCGGGCGCAGGGCTACCATCTCGCCCGCCCGCTCGCGGCCGACGCCTTCGCCGAGCTTCTGGCGCGCGAAGCCGCGCCGCTAGCCGGGTCCGCCGGTCCGGTTGCGGCCGCCGCGCTTTGCGGCGTATAGCGCGTCGTCGGCGCGCCGAAGGAGCTCGCCGGGCGCGCAGGAGCCGGTCTCGTCCGCCGCGACCCCTACGCTGATGCTCAGGGCGAGCGCGCGGCCGCCGGCGGCGCGAAAGGGCTGCGAGGCGACCGCGGCGCGCAGCCGCTCGGCGAGAACGAGCGCCTCGCGCGCGCCGCTGTCGGGCAGGATCACGAGGAACTCCTCGCCGCCGAAGCGGCACACCGCGTCCTGAAGCCGCACCGCGGCGCGCATCACGCCGCCCAGGTGCGCGAGCACCGCGTCGCCGGTCTCGTGACCGCAAGCGTCGTTGACGCGCTTGAAGTGGTCGGCATCCACCGCGAGGCACGCCACCGGACCGCCCCGGCGGCGCGCCGCGGCACATTCCTGCTCCAGGCGCTCGAGCGCGTAGCGCCGGTTCGGAAGTCCCGTAAGGGAATCGGTGAGCGCCGCCTGCCGCAGCTGCCGGTTGTTGACCGCGAGCTCGGTCGCGAACTGCCGGATCGCCTCGATGTCCTGCGCCAGCGCCTCCTGCTGGCGGATGACGCGCAGCCCCGCGCGCAGGCGCGCGAGCAGGACGCGCGGCGCGAAGGGCTTCGCGAGGAAGTCATCGGCCCCCGCCTCGAGCGCCTCGACCGCGCGCTCCTCGCGCTCGGCGCCGGTGAGCGCGAGAACGTGGATCGCACCGCCGGCGCGCGTGGCGCGCAGCGCCTTGACCAGGGCGAGGGCTCCCGGGCCGGAGGTGGCGAAATCCACGATCGCCACATGCGGCGGCGATGCCGCAATGCACGCGAGCGCCTCGCCTTCGCCGCGCGCGCAGCTCACTGCGTGTCCGGCTTCCTCGAGCACGTTGCGCAATCGGCCGGCGAGCGCGGCATCCGCCTCGGCGATCAGGACCCGCAACGGCGCCTCGCCGGCCGCGCGGGGCCCCGGCTCGGCCGCCGCCGCGTTCGCCGACAGCGAGAGCAGCGGCTCCTCGGGCGCGGGCACGCCGAGCAGCCCCGCCCATTCCGCGGCGTGACGCAGCACCTCGTCGGCGAGCGCCTGCAGCGCGTCGGCGTCCAGTCCGATGCGCGCCGCGGCGAGGAGCGCGCCGCTGGAGCGCACGCGCTTCATTTCCGGCGCGGCCGCTCCCGCGTGTGCCACCTGGTGCGCCGCCTCGAGCAGCCTCGCCAGGCGCTCGACGCGATCGCCTTCCTCGGCCCTCGCGCGGCGCGCGTCGAAATGCGCCTCGATCGCGCGCCGCAGTGGCGCCGGAAAGCCCCAGTCCTCGAGCAGCGCGCAGGAGAGCTCCGCGTGATCGAGCGCGAAGCGCAGCCGCTCGGCCTCCCGCAGGCGCGCCTCGTCCCCGGCGCCGGCCTGCGCGAGCACCTCCGAATACGCCTGAGCGTGGGCGGTCGCGAGCCCCAGGCGCCCGACGTGCGCGAGCAGCCCGCAGCAGAACGCCTCCTCGGGCGCCGCGAGCCGAAGCCTCGCGGCGAGCACCTGCGCGGCGAGCGCGCGCAGCAGCGCCTCGAGCCAGAATCTCCGGTAGTCGAAACCCCGGCAGGGTCCCGAGCGGTAGTCGTTGACCAGAGAGAACGCGGCCGCAAGCTGGCGCACGGTCGGAAGGCCGAGCCTGAGGATCGCCTCGCGGAGCGACGCTGTCGACCGCCGCGCCCCCAGCATCGGCGCGTTGGCGGCCTTGATGAGGCGCCCCGCGAGCGCCGGATCGGCCTGTGCGAGCCGCGCGATCTCGGCGACCGAGACCTCGTCGCGGCCCGCCATGCGCATGATCTCGAGCGCGACTCCGCGTGGCGAAGGCAGCGGGTGCAGGGCGGCGATCTCCTCGCCGCGGCCGAGCAGGGCGGAGGCGCGCGCGTTCATCGGGGCGCGCGCGCAAGGCGCGCCAGCACGCGCCGCGCAAGCTCCCTCGGCGGCGCCACCTCGTGCACCGCGCCGAGCGCAATCGCCTCGCGCGGCATGCCGAACACGACGCAGCTCGCTTCGTCCTGCGCGAAGTTGTAGGCGCCGGCGTCGCGCATCGCCTTCATCGCCGCGGCGCCGTCCCGGCCCATTCCCGTCAGCATCACACCGATCGCCTCGGGGCCGGCGCAGCGCGCGCCGGAGCGGAACAGGACCTCCACGGACGGGCGGTGCCGGTTGACCGGCGGCCCGTCGGAAATCCGCGTCACGTAGCCGCCGCCGCGCCGCTCCACCGCGAGGTGGCGCCCGCCCGGCGCGATGTAGACGTTCCCGGGTCGCACGCGCTCGCCGTGGGCCGCTTCGCGTACCGCCAGACGGCAGGATTCGTTCAGGCGGCTCGCGAAGCTGCGCGTGAAGCCTGGCGGCATGTGCTGGGCGACGAGAATTCCCGGAACCTCGGGCGTGAGGCCGCCGAGCAGCTCTCGGATCGCCTCAGTTCCCCCGGTAGAGGCGCCGATCAGGATCATTGTCTTCATTGGCCAGCCGTTCGTAGACAGTGCGGCCGCGAAGGCGGAACAGGCGCCTGGCGTCGGCGAAGCTCTCGGAGTGCCCGGCAAACAGCAGTCCGCCGGGCTCGACGAGCGGCGCGATGCGCCGCAGCACCTCGTGCTGGATCTGCTTGTCGAAGTAGATCATCACGTTGCGGCAGAACACGGCGGCGAAGGCGCCGCGCAGTGGCCACGCACGCTCGAGCAGGTTCAGCCGCCGGAATCGCACCAGCGCCGCGACTTCCGGGCGCACCCGCACGGCGCCGTCGCCCTCGCGCACGAAGTAGCGCCGAACGAGCTCGGGATCTGCGCTCGCGAGGGCTTCGGCCGGATACACGCCGCGGCGAGCCGTCTCGAGCACCTGCGTGTCGATGTCGGTCGCCAGGACTTGCACCGGCGGCTCGAAGCTCGAGAAGGCCTGCATCGCCGTAATCGCGATCGTGTACGGCTCTTCGCCCGTGGATGCGGCACAGCACCAGAGCCCGATCCGCTCGGCCCCGTGCGTGGCGCGCCGCCGCAGATGCTCGGCGAGCACCGGAAAATGGTGGGGCTCGCGCCAGAAACCGGTGAGGTTGGTGGTAAGCGCGTTGATGAAGTCCTGGCACTCGGCAGCATCCGGGCCTTCCAGCGCGTCAAGGTACGCCGCGAAGCTCTCCATCCCCCGCGCACGCACGCGCCGCGAGAGCCTCGAATAGACCATATGGTGCTTGCCCGGGTTGAGCGCGATCCCCGCGTGCTGGCGGATGAGCCGCCGCACTCGCTCGAAATCGCGCTCCGAGAACTCGAACTCGCGACCGGGAATTGGATCGCGCACCGTCCCGCGCCCTTTACCTTCCATGTTGGTGGCGTGTATTCTTCCCCCGGTTATCGGCACCGGATCGGGGAATAAGACCCTCGTTCGGCCGCCATTTCGCCGGGACATGCCGGCCCGCCGCGCGCAATACTCTAGGCCGGAGAAAATGAATCCATCCGAGACGAGGAAGCCGCGACCCGAGACCCGGCTGCGCGCCCTGGTGATCGAGGATTCGCCCGACGACTTCGAGCTGCTCGCGGCATTTCTGGGCCGCGGGCCCTGGCGGGTGGAGGCGCGGCGCGTAGAAGACGAGCCGGGGCTGCGCGAGGCGCTCGCGGAGGGCGGCTGGGATGTCGTGATCTCGGATCACAACCTGCCGCGCTTCGACTCCATGTCGGCGCTTCGCGTGGTGCGCGAGGCCGACCTCGACACGCCGTTTGTCATCGTCTCGGGCCGGATCGGCGAGGACGTGGCGGTCGACGCGATGCTCGCCGGCGCCGACGACTACGTCATGAAGCACAACCTGGCGCGGCTGCGGCCCGCGATCCAGCGCTGCCTCGACGGGCGGGAGCTTCGGCGCCAGAAGCTCGACGCCGAGGCGCGGGAGCGGGAAACCGAATCGCGCCTGGAGGCGATCGCGGCGCACCTGCCGGGCGTGGTGTTCCAGCTGCGCCAGGCGCGCGGCTCGGTGCTGCCGTCCTTCGTCTATCTGTCCGACGGCGCCTCGGCCGTGCTCGGCCATTCGCCGTCGGAGCTGCTCGCCGATCCCGACCGGATCCGCGCGCTGACCGCCAACGCGCCCGGCGAACCGCTTGCGGAGCGCATCGCCCGCTGCGCCGAGCGTGGCGAGCCGCTCGCCTGGGAAGGCCGCATCGGCGCAGGCGAGGCGGCCCGCTGGGTCTCGGTCTCGGCGACGCCACGCCGCGCCGCCGCCGACGTGCGCCTGTGGGACGGGATCATGGTGGATGTGACGGCGCTCAAGCACGCCGAAGCGAAGCTGCGCGACCTCACGGCGCACTGGGAAGCGCGCTTCGAGGAGGAGCGCGCCTCCATCGCGCGCGAGCTGCACGACGATGTCGGCGGGTCACTTGCGGCGCTCAAGGCGGACGTGGATTGGCTCAGGCGGCGCGCCGGCGCCGAAACGGGCCTGCGCGCCAAGATCGAGGACATGGACCGCCTGGTCGACTCGCTCCTCGAGGCGAGCACGCGCCTCGCGCGCGCGCTGCGGCCGGGCGAGCTCGACTACGGGATCGCCGCCGCGATCGAGGTCAAGGCCTCGGAGTTCGAGCGACGGCTCGGCATCCCGTGCCGCTTCGCCGCGAACGACGAGGAGCTGCGCCTGCCGCCCGAGTCGTCCAACGCCCTGTTCCGGGTGTTCCAGGAAGCGATGACCAACGTGACCAAGCACGCGGCCGCCACGCGCGTCGACGTGGAGCTTTTCGCCACCGAGGGCGAAGTCACGCTCGAGGTGCGCGACGACGGCCGCGGCTTCGATGGCGCCGCGCTGGCGAAGAGCGGCTCGTTCGGCGTGCGCGGCATGCGCGAGCGCATCGAGCGGCTGGGCGGCTGGATCGAGGTGGCGAGCATCCCGGGAAAGGGAACGACCGTCATGGTGGGAATTCCCCGATGATCCGCCTCGCCATCGCCGACGATCACGCCATCGTCCGCCGCGGCATGCGCCAGGTGGTCGCCGAGGGCGGCGACATCGAGGTGGTCGGCGAGGCGGCCGACTACGGCGAGCTCACCGCCCTGCTCCGCAGCCGCGAGTGCGACGTGCTGCTGCTCGACATCGCGATGCCGGGCAAGAACGGAATCGAGATCCTGAAATCGGTCAGGCTTCGCCACCCCAGGCTGCGCGTGCTGATCCTCAGCATGTACCCGGAGGACCAGTACGCGCTGCGCGCGCTGAAGGCGGGCGCGGCCGGCTACCTCACCAAGTCGAGCGCGCCCGAGAAGCTGCTCGACGCGATCCGCCTGGTCGCCTCTGGCCGGCGCTACATCACGCCGCAGTTCGCCGAGACGCTCGCGGCGAGCGTGGCCGAGCCGGCGCAGCGCCCCGCCCACGAGCTGCTCTCGGACCGCGAGTTCCAGACCCTTCGCCTGATCGCGGCCGGACGCAAGCTCTCCGAGGTCGCCGCGGAGCTTTCGCTCTCGCCCAAGACCGTGAGCGTCTATCGCGCCCGCGTGCTCGAGAAGCTGAAGGTGCGGACCAACGCCGAGCTCACCCGGTACGCGGTGGAAAACGGCCTGGTCGAGTGACGACCCCTGAATATTGACAGGACACGGGGCTACACCCACTATGGGTAGCGATGGGTGAGAACACCCAGACCACGATCTGCAATCGGAACGACGTTCAGCGCTCCGGCGGTCTTCCTGCGGGCGTTCGCCACCGCTTCCCGGATTACCGCCGTGGCCATGTCGGGCTGCGTCCGGCTCGCGGCCTCCGGCGTCCGGGCGCGCAGGCGTCCGGCCTCGTCGAGCGCAGGCGCGTTTTCCGGTTCAGCCGATGCCGGATTCGGACGCCAATAGCTGCAGGAATCAACGCTCCCTGACCCATGGGCCAAGTCGTCCGTCTGGAATCCCGCCGCAAGCGCGCTCCCGCAGCGCAGCCGGCGGCCGGCCCGCTGCAGTCGCACGCCTACTTCTGCACGCGCTGCGACACCGACCGGTTCCTTCTCTACCCGGGCGGCGCGGTGCAATGCGCCAATTGCGGGGCGCAGCTGCACAACCTGGAAATCGCGGAAAAGGCTCCCTAGCCGGCCGCGGCGACGCGGTTCTTGCCGCTCTTCTTCGCCGCGTACATCGCGCGGTCGGCGCGCTCCACCAGGGCGCTGCGGGATTCCCCCGCACGGCGCTCGGCGACTCCGGCGCTGAAGGTAATCAGCACCTTGTCGTTGTTGTGCAGGAAGAACCGGCGCGTGAGCTCGCGCTGCACGCGCACCATGACGTTCACGGCCTCCTCGCGCGCGGTTTCCGGCAGCAGGATCACGAATTCCTCGCCGCCGTAGCGCGCCACCACGTCGGAGGGCCGCAGAGCGGTGCGCAGCACGCGCGCGAGGTGCGCGAGCGCGGCGTCACCCGCCTGGTGGCCAAGGCGGTCGTTGAGCTGCTTGAAGTCGTCGACGTCGAGCACCGCGAGCGAGAGCGCCGTCTCGCGCCGCTCGCCGCGCGCACACTCGGCGGCGAACGCCTCTTCCAGGCCGCGCCGGTTGAGCGCGCCGGTGAGCACGTCCTCGCGCACCAGGCCCGCGACCGACTCGAGCTCGCGCTCGAGCTGCTCTACGCGCTGCTCGTGCGCCTGCGCCTGGCGCCGCGCCTCGACCAGCTCCTCGCGTGCGCGCAGCATGTCGGCCTGCACGCCGCGCGTGTCGGCGATCATCTCGGCGAGCAGTCCCGTGAGGCCCGCGAGGCCGTCGGCCGCCTCGATGCGCCGCAGGTACTCGCCGACCCGATCCGAGTAATCGCCGGTGCTGGAAGACATCGCGCCAAGGCGGTCGACGAACACCGCGACCATGCTCTTCAGCGCCGCGCGCGCGTCCTCCAGGCTCTTGCGCATCGCGCCCTGGCGCAGCAGCACCTCGCGCAGCCCCCGCTCGGCCTCGCGCATCGCCGGCAGATCGGGGGGCCGGGCGAGGATCTTCTCGAGCCGCTCGAGCTGGGGCTTGAGCCAGCGCTCCTCGGGCGCGAGCTCGCCGAAGTTGCGTACCGCGAGCTGGAGCAGCGCGAGCGCGCTCGCGAGAAGGTCGGCGAGCGTTTCGCCGCGCAGCTCGAGGTGGATCCAGAACTGGCGCAGCGCCTGCGCCTGCGCGCGAAGCTCCGCGAGGCTGCGCGCGCTGCGGAACCCCGCCGCGAGTCCCTGCGCCTCGCGCGTCAGGTCTTCCGTGTAGCCGAGCCGCGGCACCACGGCGTCGGTGAGGATCTTCGCCAGGCAGTCGCGAAGGAACCGGCCCGCCTCGGACTCGAGCTCCGGCTCGCCGCCTGCGCCCGGCCCGCCCGAGATCTCCTCGTACACGCGCCGGTAATTCTCCGGCGTCGGCACGAGGCGCCGCGCGCCGAGCTGACGGATCGTCTCGCGCGCGATGTCGGAAGGGGCGGGTTGCGCAGACATCCTCAGATGAACTGGAACAGAGAGAGCCCGGTGATCCTCAGGTACGAGCGCTGCGCGGCTTCGAGTGCGGTCTGCTGCGCGGCGAAGCGGCTCGCGGCCTCGGCGTAGTCCAGGCCCGTGAGGCGCGCGAGCTCGGTCTCGTCGCGGATCTTGCCGGCCGACACGAGTGCCCCCAGGCTGTCCAGCTCCGCGAGGTGCGCGCCCATGCGCGCGCGCGCCTCCAGCACGCTTTCGAGCGCCTGGTCGAGCGACTGGAGCCCCGCGGTGATGCCGTTCGCGAGCGCCGCGCGCGCCGCCGTACCCGCCGCCGGCGCCGCGAGCAGGTCGGCCGCCTCCTCCAGCGCGGCGAATACGCTCTTCGCCCCGCTCGGCTCGACGTCGAAGGCATCGCCGTCGGCCGGCGCGCCCGATATGGCGACCTGCAGGCCGTCGAAAACGATCGCCCGGCCGCTGACATACGCGGCGCCGGACACGAGGGTCGCCGAGGTCGTGAGGTCGGTCACGTCGTAAGTGGTGACGCCGGCCGCCACCGCGAATCGAATGCGGTAGCGGTCTCCCGTGACGAGCGAGGCGTCCGCGACCGCACCGCCGTCGTGCGTTCCGCTTCCCGCGTTGGCGGCGCCCGGGGTGACGACGAACCGGCCGTTACCGGTCGGCACGCGGTCGAAGACTGCCGCGCCGCTCGCCGACACCGCGAGCGTGCGTCCGCTCGCGACCGGGAGGCTGCGCTCGCCTTCATCCCCGTAGTAGGTTGCGCCAGCGGCGCTCGCCGCGAAGGGCCGCGTCGTCCCCTGGTAGCCCGAGAAGAGGTAGTCGCCATTCGCGTCGCGGCTGTTCGCGAGCGCCAGCAGCTGCTCCTGCCGGCCGCGGAGCGCGAGCGCGAGCGCCGCGCGGTCCGCGTCGGTGAGCGTCGCGGCGTTCGCCTGCACGAGAAGCGCACGCGCGTCCTGGATCGCTTCGCCCGCCTGCCCCAGGACCGACTCGGCGGCCGCGAGCTTGTCGCGCGCCGCGCCCTGGTTGGCAGCGAACTGCTCGGCGAGCGATTTCGACTGCGCGGTGCGCAGCGCCTGCGCCGCGGCGAGCGGATCGTCCGAGGGCGAGAGCACGCGCTGCCCGGTGGAGAGCTGCCGCTGGGTACGCGCCCACTCGGCCTGCTGGCGGCTGATGCGCTCGGCGCCCAGGCCGTAAAGCAGCGACGTGCTGATGCGCATGGCTATCGTCCCCCGAGCTCGAGCAGCGTGCCGAAGAGCGCGTCCGCAATCGCGAGCGCCTTGCCCGCCGCCTGGTAGGCCTGCTGGTAGCGAAGCAGGTTGGCCGCCTCCTCGTCGAGATTGACGCCCGAGAGCGACTGCTGCGCGACGCGCGCCTGCTCGGCGAGTTTGCCGAGCGCTTCGCCGGAGACCTGTGCCTCGCGCGCGCGGTTACCGATCGCCGCCGCAAGCTGGCCGTAGGCGTCGGCGTACGAGGCGCTGCCGCCTTCGAGCGTGCGCCCGGTCTGGAGCGCCGCCAGGCGCAGCATGTTGCGGTTGTCCGAGACGCCGCCCGCGTTCGCCTCCACGATGAAGCGGTCGCCGGCGGCAGGCGCTCCCGAGATTTCGATCGTCCAGCCGTTGAAGCTGATCGGCGCGCCCGGCGTGTACGCGAGGCCCGTCGGGTTTCCGGTGCCGGTTCCGGAGACGTCGAACGTAGCGGCGCCCGTGAACGTGATGGTCACCGTCTGCGCGAGGTTGGCGTTCGGCGGCGGCGGTGCGTTGACCGCCCCCGCCGAGACCGTTCCGCTGCCGGTGTTCGCCGCGCCGCTCGCGGTGCGGATCGGAGCGGCGGCCGCGATGCGCGAGGGCTCGCGCACCAGCACCGCAAAGCTTCCCGCACCCGCCGCGGTCGGCTCGATGCGGAAGCTGTCGCCCGGCTGCGGCGTGCCTGCGGCGACCGAGATCGCGACGCCGTCGACGGTCTGCGGCAATGCCGCGAAGCTCCAGCTCGCGCCGTCCGGGAGTCGCGTCACCTGCCACGCGGCGCCGTCCCAGAGCGCGCGATAACTCGAGGCGGTGAGCGCCGAATAGTCCGCGATCGCGACACCGAGCTGCGCGTTGCCGGCGTTCGTGGAGCGCGCGATTGCCGCGGGGCTCCCCGCCGCGAAGAACGCCGCGCCGGGCGCGCCGGTGCGGTCCTGGCCCAGCTCATGGACGTCGTTCCACTGAGCCGCGAGCGACATCGCGATCCGGCCGAGCGCGTTGCGCACCGCCGGAAGGTCCTGCTCGCGGAACTCGAGCAGCGCGCCGAGGCGCCCGCCGGCGATGTCGGCGCCACGCAGCCTGAGCAGCGTCACCCCGGTCTGCACCCCGACCGCGATGTCCTGCGGCGACTCGGGGTCCGGCGCGGCGGCGAGTGCGTAGGCGTTGCCGCCCACCACGATCGCCTGGCCGCTGCCGAGGAACACGTTGATGGTCCCGTCGGCCTGCGCCACCGCGGTCGCGGCGATCTCGCGGTTGAGGTCCCGGAGCAGCGCATCGCGCTGGTCGAGCAGGTCGTTCGGCGGCTGCGCCTGCGCGCCGCGCGCGCCCGCCTCGACGATGCGGCGGTTGAGCTCGGCAATACGCGCGGCGAAGGCGTTGATCGTGCCGACGACCGACTCGATCTGCTGGTTGACGCCGGCGCGCAGGCGCGAAAGCTGGGCATCGAGGTCGACGAAGCGCGCCGCGAGCGCGTCCGCCCGCGCGATCAGCGCCTGGCGCGAGGCGGCATCGGCCGGGTGCGCGGCGAGGTCGTGCGCGCCCTGGAAGAAGTCGTTCAGCGCCGGCGCGAGCCCCGCTGCGGGATCCGCGAGCAGGTCCTCGAGGCCCGCGAGCTGCATCCGCAGCTCCTCCGCCGCCGCGGCCTGCGCGCCCGAGGCGCGCACCTGGAGCTCGAGGAACGCGCTGTAGGCGCGCCGCACGGTCTGGACGGAGACCCCCGCGCCGAGGAACCCGGCGCCGCTGTAGTGCGGCGCCGGCGTGTTCTGCACGACCTCCTGGCGCGAGAAGCCGTCGGTGTTGACGTTCGCGATGTTGTGCGAGGTCGTGAGCAGTCCCGCCTGCGCCGCCGCGAGCCCGCTCGTCGCGATCCCGAAGATCGAGTTGCTCATTCGAAAAACCGGGACAGACCCGGATTTCTGTCGAGCGCACGCATGTTGCAAGAAATCCGGGTCTGTCCCGGTTTTTCGTTGCTCATGCGATCACCGTGAGGGCGTGGCGGATCGTGCGCGCGAGCTTGTCGGCGTACGCGGGATCGGTGGCATAGCCGGCGCGCTGCATGGCGCGAGCGAATTGCTCGGGGTTCCTGCTTTCGGCCAGAGCCCCGCCGTAGCGTCCGGAGGCGGTGAGAAGCCTCGCGTAATCGGCGAAGGCCTCTTCGTACGAGCCGTAGGCGCGGAAGCGCTCCACGGTCCGCCGCGGCTGGCCGTTCACGAACTCCATGGTCGTCGCCTCCACGATCGCGCCGCGCCAGCCGCCTCCGGCCTTGATCCCGAACAGGTTGTGCGAGGGCGCCCCGTTCGCGAGGCGCGGCTCGCGGCTGCCCCAGCCGGATTCGAGCGCCGCCTGGCCGAGGATGAACGCGGGCGGCAGGCCCGTCGCGCGTGAGGCCGCCTTCGCCGGCTCGAGCATTGTCTTCATGAAGGTCCGGGACCTTTCGGCTCCATCGGCAGAAACCGGCGCTCCCTTTACCGCTTCTTTCGCAGGAACCGGATTCCTCGCGAGCTGCTTCTCGATCACGGGCGCGAGGCCGATGCCGCGCGCGGCGATCCGCTTCGCCCACTGCTCGTCGAGCATGCCCTGGAACATGCGCGAAGCGTCGCTCGCGAGAGGATCGGACTGCGGGCTCGCCTCGCGCATGCTCTTCAGGAGCATCTGCACGAAGAGCTGCTCGAACTCGACCGCCGCCGCGCGCGCGGCCCTTTGCGGCGCGGCGCGCGCCTCGCGCTTGAGCGCGGCAAGCGCGGGATCGACCGGCGAGGCGCTCAATCAGATCACCTCGAGCTCGGCGCGCAGGCTCCCCGCCGCGCGCAGCGCCTGCAGGATCGAGAGCAGGTCCTGGGGAGTCGCGCCGAGGAGGTTCAGCGCCTTCACCACGTCGGAGAGCCTGGCGCCTCCCTCGAGATGGACCACCTCGCCGCGCTCCTGCCGGATCTGGATGTCGGTCTGCTGCGTCACTACCGTCTGCCCCGGCGAAAGCGGCGCCGGCTGGCTGACTTCGGGCGTCGCGCTCACGCTCACCGAGAGGCTGCCGTGCGCGACCGCGACCGGCTCGAGGGTGACGGCGCGATTCATCACCACCGATCCGGTACGCGCGTTGATCACCACCTTGGCCGCAGCGATTTCCGCCTCGACCTGCACGTTCTCGAGCTCGGCGAGGAACGCCACGCGCTCGGTCTCGCCGCCGGGAGCGCGGACCTCGATGGCACGGCCGTCGATCGGCGCCGCCACGGGACCGAAGCGCGCATTGATCGCCTCCGCGACCCGGCGCGCGGTACCGAAGTCGGTGGCATGGAGCTCGAGCCGCACGCGCCCGCTCGCTCCGACCTCGCCCGGCACGGCGCGCTCCACGGTCGCGCCGCCCGGGATGCGGCCGGCGTTCAGCTGGTTCACCTGCGCCTTCGAGCCGCCGCCCGAGGCACCCGCGCCGCCGATCACGACGTTGCCCTGGGCAAGCGCATAGATCTGCCCGTCGGCGCCCTTCAGCGGCGTCAGAAGGAGCGTTCCGCCGCGCAGGCTCTTGGCGTTGCCCATCGAGGACACCGTCACGTCGAGCGGCTGCCCGGGCCGCGCGAACGCCGGCAGCGTCGCGGTCACCATCACCGCGGCCACGTTCTTCAGCTGCAGGTTCACCCCCGGCGGGAGATTCACGCCCATCTGCCCGAGCATGGTGGTGAGGCTCTGAACCGTGAACGGCGTCTGGGTCGTCTGGTCGCCGCTGCCGTCCAGCCCCACGACGAGGCCGTAGCCGACGAGCGGGTTGGCGCGCGCGCCGTGGAAGCTCGCGAGATCCTTGATCCGTTCGGCTCTCGATTCCGCAAGGATTGAAAACAGGAGGACGAACAGGGTCAGGAAGATCCAGTCGCGCTTTCGTTCCGTCTGGTTCCTCATTCCCGTTTCTCCTTCAGAACGGCAGGAAGCTGAGGAAGAAGCGCGCGAGCCAGCCGGTGATCTGCGCCGAGTCGATCGCCCCCTCGCCGCGGTACTCGAGGCGCGCTTCAGCGACCTGCGCGGAGCTGACCGTGTTCCCGGCCATGATCGTGACCGGGTTCACGACGCCCGAGAAGCGCAGGCGCTCGAGCTCGCGGTTGGTGCCGATCTCCTTGTCCCCCGAGACGACCAGGTGGCCGTTCGCGAGCACCTCGATCACCGTGACCGTGATCGTGCCGGTGAAGGTGTTCGAGGACGCCGTCTCGCCCTTGCCGTCCATCTTGTTCGCCGACGACGCATCGATCTTCGCGTCCTGGAAGGTCTTGCCGGGCACGCCGCGCACGGTGGGGACGTCGAGCGCGATGCTGCCGGTGCGGCTGACGCTGGTGTTCGATTTCTGGTTGGCGCTGATTTTTTCGCTGATGAGGATGGTGAGCGTGTCGCCCACGTAGCGCGCGCGCCGGTCCTCGAACAGCGGCCGGTAGGACGCGGGCTGGAAGATCGCGCCGCCGTTCGCGCTCGGCGGCGGCGGGGGCGGCGGCGCCGGCCGTGCGGTCGCCGGTTCGTGCACTCGCACCTGGGGGGTCATGAAGCATCCCGCAAGCAGGAGCGTCATGGCCGAAACCCAAAGCCACTCTCGATTCATGTCACAGCTGCGACAGGCGCTGGAGCATCTGGTCGGAGACCTGGATCGCGCGCGAGTTGATCTCGTAGGCGCGCTGCGTCTGGATCATGCTCACGAGCTCCTCGACCACGTTCACGTTGCTCGTCTCCACGTAGCCCTGATTGAGCAGCCCGAGGCCGTTCGTGCCCGGCGTGCCGGTGGCAGGCGCGCCCGAGGCCGCGGTCTCCAGGTACAGGTTCTGGCCGTAGGACTGCAAGCCCGCGGCGTTGATGAAGTTGGCGAGCTGGATCTGGCCGATCTGCGTGGGCGTGGCGCTCCCCGATTGCGTGGCGCTCACCACGCCGTCCTGCCCGATCGTGACCGAAAGGGTGTTCGCCGGGACCGTGAGCGCGGGCGATACCGGGAAGCCGTTCGAGGTCACGATCTGCCCCTGCGCATCGAGGTGCAGCGACCCGTCGCGCGTGTACGCGATCGTGCCGTCGGGCAGCTGGACCTGCAGGAAGCCCTGGCCCTGGATCGCCACGTCGAGCGGGTTCCCGGTCTGCTGCAGGTTGCCTTGCGTGTGGATGCGCGCGGTGGCGACCGGCCGCACGCCCGTGCCGAGCTGCAATCCCGTGGGCACCTGCGTGGTCTGCGAGGACTGCGCGCCGGGCTGGCGCAGCGTCTGATAGAGCAGATCCTCGAACACCGCGCGCGAGCGCTTGAACCCGTTGGTCGCGACGTTGGCGAGGTTGTTCGAGATGACGTCGAGCTGCGTCTGCTGCGCGTCCAGCCCCGTCTTCGAGATCCAGAGCGACCGGATCATGCGGTGTCCTTTAGGCCGAGAGGTTGAGCAGGCTCGCGGCGCGGCGCGCGTTGTCGTCGGCCTGCGTGACGAGCTTGAGGTGAAGCTCGAACTGCCGCGCGAGCCCGATCATCTGCACGATTGCCTCGGGCGCGCTGACGTTGGAGCCTTCGAGCGACGCGCCGGCGAGCGCGACTCCCGGATCCGCCGGCGCGGGCGCGCCGTTGTTCGTGCGGAAAAGGCCGTCCGCGCCGCGCGCCAGCGAGCCGGGCGGCGGATTGACGAGCCTGATGCGCCCCACCTGGATCACGTTGGTGAGCGGGAGCTGGTTCGGCACCGCCGAAACGGTGCCGTCGCGCGCGATCGTCACCGTGTGCTCGGGCGGAATCGAGATCGGCCCGCCCTCGCCCATCACGGCAAACCCGCCGCGCGTCTCGAGCACGCCGGTCGCGCCCACGACGAGGCTGCCGTTGCGCGTGTACGCCTCGCGCCCGTCGGCGCCCTGCACCGCGATCCAGCCCTCGCCTTCGACCGCAACGTCGAGATCCCTCCCGGTGCGCTCGACCGGCCCCGGCGTGAGATCCGCGCCGGTGGTCGCCTGGACCGCGAACACGCGCGTCGGTTGGCCCCTGCCCTCGACCGGCACGGCGCGGATCGCGCTCGTCTCGGCGCGATAGCCCGGGGTAGAGGCGTGCGCGAGATTGTTCGCGACCACGTCCTGGCGCAGCATCAGCTGCTTCGCTCCGGTCCCCGCGGTGTAGATGAGCCGGTCCATTTATCGCAGGTTCACCATCGTCTGGAGGACCGAATCCTGCGTCTTGATGGTCTGCGCGTTCGCCTGGTAGATGCGCTGCGCGGTGATCATCTTGACCAGCTCCTCGGTGATGTCGACGTTCGACTCCTCCAGCGCGCCGGACTGCAGCACGCCGAGGTTGCCGCTCGAGGGCGCGCCCACCAGCGGCTGTCCCGAGGCGGCGGTCTCGCCCCACTGGTTGTTGCCCATCGGCTGCAGGCCCTGCACGTTGGTGAAGTTGGCGAGCACGACCTGGCCCTGCGCGCGCGTCTGGCCGTTCGAGTAGCGGCCGACGATCGTGCCGTCCGGCGACACCGCGTAGCCGGTCAGCTTCCCGGAGGCGTAGCCGTCCTGCGAGAGCTGGTTCACGCCGAAGCTCGAGCCGAACTGCGTGCTGCCGTCGAAATCGAGATTGAATGCGAGCGGACTCGTGGCGCCGGTCGTGACCGGAAGCGCCATCGCGAACGGCAGCGTCGTGGCCGTCGTGTCGATCGAGCCGTCGGGCCTGAACACGAGCGTACCGACCGCGCCGGCGCCCACCTGCACGCCGTCGTTCGCCGCGAACACGCTCCAGTTGTTCGCGGCGGTCTTCACGAAATACGCGGTCAGCGTGTGCGGATTGCCCAGGCCGTCGTAAACCGCGAGCGAGGTCGCGCTGTGGTAGGTCGTGGTGTCGTTCAGGTTGAATCCCGCGGCGGCAAGCGTGCCGTTGCGCGAATCGAGGTTCATCACGATCTTTGCGTTCGCCGTCGCCCCCGGCGGAAGGTCCGCGCTCGAGATCTGGAGGTCGGTCGGGGTAGAGGCCACGATCGCGCCGGCGGCGGTCGCCTGGTAGCCGGTGAGGCGCGCGCCCGACGGGCCCACGATGTATCCGTCCTTGTCCAGGCTGAACTGGCCGTTGCGGGTGTAGGTCACTGTGCCGTCCGAGGACACGCGGAAGAACCCCTGGCCGTTGATCGCGAGGTCGAGGGGATTCTCCGACACGTTGATGTTGCCCTGGCCAAAGAGCGGCAGGACGTTCGTGAGGCTCGTGCCGATCCCGACCTGGGTGCCGCCGCCCGCGACCGCGCTCGCGAACACGTCGCCGAACTGCGCCTGCGAGCCCTTGAAGCCCACGGTGTTCGCATTGGCGACATTGTTGCCGACGACGTCGAGGTTCTTCGCCGCTGCATTCAGTCCCGAAAGTCCCTGCTGAAAGCTCATCGCGTTCTCCTCTAGAGAATCTGTTTCACCTCGGCGTAGCCGCGCCGGCCAAGGCCGGAAAGCTCCAACTGCGTGCCGCCCGCGTCGCGCGCCACGCCGAGCACGCGCGCGGCGGCAAGCGCCGTGGCCGGCACGCTCGCGCCGGAGCGGCTCGCGCTCACGCCGAAGCGGTAGCTGCCCGCCGCCATCGGTTCGCCCGCGTCGTTCGCGCCGTCCCAGGCGAGCGAATGGACTCCGGCATCCTGCGCGCCGAGATCGACGCGCTGCACCACGTTCCCGGCCGCGTCCCTGATCGTCACCGTCACCGCGTCCGCGGCCTCCGCGAGCGCGAAACCCCCGGTCGCGCCGTCCGTGCCGAGCTCGAGCGCATCCCCTGGCACGAGCACCTCGCGCCCGATCAGCGCCGCCGCCTGGAGCGACTGCGCCTCGGCGAACGCGGCGGCGAGGCTCTTCAGCGTGGCGTTCAGCCGGTCGATCCCGCTCACCGTGCTGATCTGCGCCATCTGCGTGGTGACCTGCGCGTTGTCCAGCGGGTTCAGCGGATCCTGGTTCCTGAGCTGCGCGACGAGCAGCGTCAGGAACCGGTCTTCACTGGCGCCACTGCTCAGGGGATTGGAAGACGGGGATTTCCCGGCAGTGGAAGGAATCGACGAAGTTTCCGCGATCGCGCTCATTCGTACTCTCAGTTCCCGAGATTCAGCGTCTTCAGCATCAGGCTCTTGGCGGTGTTCATGACCTCGAGGTTGTTCTGGTAGGCGCGCGCCGCCGAGACCATGTCGATCATCTCGTCGACCACGTTCACGTTCGAGAGCGTGACGTAGCCTTGCGCGTCGGCGAGCGGGTGCCTGGGGTCGTAATGCCGGCGCGGCTCGGATGCGTCCTCCGCCACGCGCGCGACGCGCACGCCGGCGGCACCGTCCTTTCCCGGCACCGCTTCGAACACCGCGTGGCGCGCGCGGTAGGGCTGCGCGCCGGGCGCCGCCGCGCTCTCGGCATTGGCGAGGTTGCTCGCGACCGTGTTCAGGCGCCGGCTCTGCGCCGCGACCGCGCTGCCCGCGATGTCGAAGACCCTGGAAAGAGACACGCCTAGCCCCGAATCGCGTCGAGCAGCGTGCGGATCTGCGCGTTCAGCGCCCGAAGCGCCGCCTCGTAGCGCAGCGCGTTGTCGGCGAACTTCGCGCGCTCGGCGTCCATGTCCACCGTGTTGCCGTCGGCGGAAGGCTGGGTGGACGGTGTTTGAAGGAGGTTCAGGCGCGAGGAGCCATTGCCGGCCCCTCTCAGCGCTTCACCCAATGCCCTTCCGAAATCGAAATCGACCGCCTTGTATCCGGGCGTGTCGGCGTTCGCGATGTTGCCCGCGATCACCTGCTGGCGCTTCGCGCGCAGCGCGAGCGCCTCGCTCTGCGCCCTCAGGGAATCCGCGATCCGGTCGATCATGCTGCGGGCCATTATCCGAAGCCGCCGCGCGCGCGGTCCCCGGATCAGGGCGCGATTCCCGCCCCTATTCGCCGCGCCGTCCTCCCCGCGCGCGCGTAGCCTTGCCGGCGAGGAGGCTGGAAATGGCCAGGGTTCTGCTGTCGTCGGTCCTGATTTCTCTCTCGGGGATTTCGAGCCCGTCTGCTCAAACCCCTGCCCCCCACGAACTCAAGCTCTACGTCGAGAACGCCGCGGGCGCGATCGCCGGCCGCGTGGAGGTGAGCATCGGCCAGATCGACCCGCGGGTCGACTTCGCCGCCTGCAGGCGTCTGGAGCCGTTCCTGCCGCAGGGCGCGCGCCTCTGGGGCCGCGCCTGGGTCGGCGCGCGCTGCACCGACGGCCCCGCGATCACCGCCTATTTCCCGGTTCACGTGAAGATATTCGGCCGTGCGATCGTCGCGAACCGGGCGTTCCCTGCGGGGATTTCCCTGAATTCTTCCGACGTCCATGACGAGGAAGTCGAGCTCACCCGGGAAGCCCCGGGCGCGCTCGCGGATCTGGCGGCCGTCGGTGACAAGGTGCTCGCCCGGCCGCTCGCGGCGGGGCAGATGCTGCGCCCCGAATACTTCCGCGCCCGTCCTGCGGTTGCCCCGGGCGACACGGTCAAACTCGTCTACGCCGGAAGCGGCTTCACGGTGTCCACCGAGGGCCGCGCGATCGGCGCGGCGCTGGAGGGCCAGCCCGTACGCGTGCAAACCGCATCCGGCAAGACGCTTTCCGGAACCGCGCGCGCGGGCCGGATCGTCCAGCTCGGCCAGCCGTCGCTAAAGATCCCGTGACGCGCGCCGATAACAGGGCTGCAGGGTGTCCCGGGACACCGGCAGGGAACAGGAGAAACGAATGAAAGTCAACGGCTTCACCGACTTACCGCGCCTGGAGCGCTCGGGTCCCGGCAAGTCCGAACCGGCGCGCCCCCAGGGCGCCGCAAGGGGCGGCTCGGACAGCGTCAGCCTCTCTGATCTCGCCGGACGGCTCCAGTCGCTCGAAGCCGAGATGGCAGCCGGCGCGCCGATGGACGCCGGCAAGGTCGAGGAGATCAAGCAGGCGATCCGGGAAGGCCGCTTCAAGGTCAACCCCGAAGTCGTCGCCGAGCGCCTGATCCAGAGCATGAAAGAGCTGCTCGCCGGAAAGGCATGAAGCCCGGCGAAGCGCAGACTCTCGCGCTCGATCGCCTGATCGAGCTGCTCGAGCGCGAGCGCTCGGCGCTCGCCGCCGCGGACGCGCAGGCCGTCGAAGCAATCGCCGCCGAGAAAGAGCGGCTCGCCTTCGTTCTGTCCTCGATTCCGGGAACCGGTTCTTCGATCGAACCGCTGCTGCGTTCCAAGGCCCGCAAGGCGAAGCTCCTCAACGAATCCAACGGCCGCGTCATCGCGATGCTCGGCCGCCACGTGAGCGCGCGGCTCGCCGCGCTGCTTTCCTCGAATCCCTCTTCTACCTACGGACCTGACGGCGCGGCTCGAGCGGGCAGTGCCGGAAGAAATCTCGCTGCGGCCTGAGTCTTCGGAATCAATCCTCCGACTGCTGTATGCATACAGCATACGGGGCAGAAGATATTGGACAGGCTCCAAGCCGTTCCGATTCCCGAATGGCCTACTCGTCAGGGCCCCGATGCTGCGTCGCCTGCGCGCCCTGCCCGATCCGAACCGTGAGCTCCCGCGCCTCGCCACCCACCTCGCCGCGCACCCAAAGGAGGTAGCCGAGATAGGAATGCGACCGCTCGTCGAGCGAGCGCGTGAGATCGATGCGCGGCTGAACGCCGAGGATCTCGCCTGACCATGGAATCTTCGGCACGTGAAACAGGCACTGAGCCGATCAGGGTCAACCTCCGATCGAGTCGTCCCCGGTGCTCCCGATCGGCAACGGCCGCACGCGAATTCTCGCTTCCTCGAACACGATCACCGCGCCCTTTTCGAGCGCCTGCGCGATCGCGCCGAGATTCGCGAGAAGCAGCGCAAGCTGCCTCTCGGGACGGCGCTCGGTTCCGCCACGGAAAAGAATCACCGAAGGTCTGGCCGCGGCGCGCAGCGCGAGCAGCAATCCGAAATCGGTGTCGGCCGACACAATGATCCGGTCCTCGCTCGCCGCACGGTCGAACACCGCCGGATCGCCCGCCTTCTGCATCCGGTAGTCGCGGACATGAACGGCGTCGTGACCCGAGCGCCGCCGCCCCTCCGCCACCTCGGGCGAAAGAGCGTTATCCACCAGGAACCTCACGGCGCTGCCAGCGGCAGCTCGCGCTCTCGGACCGCCTCTGCGGCGTACTTCAGCGCCTCGCGGATGTCGGCCGCCGCGAGATCGGGGTAAGCCTTCAGGATCTCGGCCTCGGTCATGCCGTCGGCGACCATCCCGACCACCGTCGCCACTGGGATGCGCAGGCCGCGGATACAAGGCACGCCGCCCATCTGGGCGGGGTCGACGGTAATGCGGGTGAACTTCATGCCCGCATTCTACGCCCGGTCGGCGGCGTCAGGCCTCCGCCTTCCCCCCGTTCAGGTCCCCTGCAATGAGGCGGAACTGCTCCAGCGCCGCCTCAAGGTCCTCAACGATCTCCTGCGCGATCACCTGCGGCGGCGGGAGGTTGTCGGATTCGGCGAGCGACTCGTCCTTCAGCCAGAAGATGTCCAGGCTCGCCTTGTCGCGCGCGATGAGCTCGTCGTACCCGTACACCCGCCAGCGTCCCTCCGGGTTCTTCTCCGACCACGTGGCCTTGCGCTCATGCCGGTTCTTCGGGTTGTAGCAGGCGACGAACTCGTCCAGGTCCTCGCGCTTCATCGGGCTCGTCTTCAGCGTGAAGTGCTTGTTCGTGCGCAGGTCGTAGATCCAGAGCTTCTTCGTCCACGGCGTCTCGGAGGCGGGCTTCTTGTCGAAAAAGAGCACGTTCGCCTTCACCCCTTGCGCGTAGAAAGCCCCGTAGGGAGCCGCAGGAGCGTATGCACCTCGCACTCGTGCAGGAGCTTCCTTCGGATCGTCTCGCCCGCGCCGCCCTCGAAAAGGACGTTATCCGGCACCACCACCGCCGCGCGGCCGTTCTGCTTGAGCAGCGTCTTGATGTGCTGCACGAAATTGAGCTGCTTGTTCGAGGTCGTCGCCCAGAAATCGTCGCGCTGGACGATGTCCTTCTCGGTCGTGGTGCGGCCGTTCTCGCCGACGATCATCGTGCTCGACTTCTTGCCGAACGGCGGATTGGCGAGCACCACGTCGAAGCGCTCGCCCGGGTCCGCCGCGAGCGCGTCCGCCACCCGGATCGGCACGCGGCTCGAAGAGCCGATGCCGTGTAGCAGCAGGTTCATCGCGCACACGCGCGCCGTCCCCTGCACCAGCTCCCAGCCGCGGAACGCCGCCTCCTTCAACTGACGCAGCTCGGCGCGCGTCAGGTTCTTGTTATGCGCAACGACGTAGTTGTGCGCTGTGAACAGAAACCCGCCCGTGCCGCAGGCCGGGTCGCACACCAGCTCGCCCGGCTTCGGCGCGATGCAGTCCACCATCCCCTGGATGAGCGCCCGCGGCGTGAAGTACTGCCCGGCGCCCGATTTCAGGTCCTGGGCGTTCTTCTCCAGCAGCCCCTCGTAGGCGTCGCCCTTCACGTCGGCGCTCATCGCCGACCAGTTCTCCTTGTCGATCAGGTCCGCGATCACCCGCCGCAGCTTCGCCGGGTCCTGGAACTTGTTCTGCGCCTTGCCGAAGATGAGCCCGAGCGTCCCCTTCCCGCTCCCGAGCGCCTCGAGCGCGTGCCGGTAGTGGTCGAACAGGTCGTCGCCGTCCTTCGCCAGCAGCGTCGGCCAGGCGTACGGTGCCGGAACGAGGCTCTTCTGGTTGTACGGCGGCCTCGCGCGCTCGTCGGCCATCTTGAGGAACAGCAGGTACGTGAGCTGCTCGACGTAGTCGCCATAGCTCATCCCGTCGTCGCGCAGCACGTTGCAGTAATTCCAGAGCTTCTGGACGAGGGTTGCCGTATTCACCATGCCTCAGAAATCCGCAAGCGCGTGTTCCAGATCCGCGACGGCCTGCCTGCGCCTCGCCGCGCCCATTCGATCGAGATTGTGCAATTTCCAGCGCACGGCCGGAAGGTTCGGCGCGTGCGCGACGCCGAGCAGCTCCCAGCGCGGTTCGCCGCGCTTGAAGGAAAGAAGGAATTCGCCGACGAGCAGGCGCGCCTGCGGATAGAACGGATTATCGGGCGTGAGCATCGAGATCGGCGGGCAGCGTCAGAAGATATCTCGGGTGCAATTTCCCGCCCGGCACCAGCATGCGCTTGCCGCTGCCCAGATCGACAGCTTTCAAGTCGAGATGCCTGAACCACGCATGCGCGTGGCGCTCGGCGAGTGCGAGAAAGAGCCGCTTCACCTTTACGCTCGCGCAGGCCTTGAGCAGGCCCATGACACGCTGCGGACGCAGATTCGCGAGCCCTTGCATCAGCACGTCAGCTTCGTACACCGACTCGTGCGCCGGAACGTCGTGCAACACCTCGAGAATCGCCCGCTCTTCGGTGGAAAACACGAGCGGCCAGTCCCAGGCGCCCCATTTTTCCTCCCGCAGGCCCAGCTCGTCGAGTCTGCCCGGCGCGAGCGGCCGTTCGTCGAAACCGTGCAGCACGCCCTCCTCGTCGCGCCGCGCGCGCATGGCGCCCAGCATCGCGTCGGGGCGATAGACGAAGCGCTCGCGCAGGCCGAGTCTGTTCGCCCAGGCCGGCGGCGCGCCGGGTCCGTACAGGGCGATCGCCTGCGCGCCGCTCATCTGCACGTAATGCGCGAGGCCTCGATGGACGAGCGCCGTGCGCCCGCCGACGTGCAGGTAGCTGCCGGCGAGCAACTGAAGACTCGCCACGACGTGCTGCCACTTCAGCGGCGGGCCGGGGCGGCGATACACGCCGCGAGCGGGCGATTGCAGCCGGCCGCTGCGCACGTACTTCGCGAGCAGCGGCCGCGAATACCCGTGCTCTTCCAGCCAGGAGGTTTCCGCGAGGAGCCCCTCGTCCAGAAGCTCCTGGAGGCGGTTTGCCTTTCCCTTGGTTTGAGAACCCATAGTTAACAAATTACCAGTTCCTCAAACCAACCGCAAGTTTGTTAATTCGGCGCTTTGTAAACCTGAAGGTTACAAGGAGAGTGGTCGGTAAACCACGGCGGAACAGCCTGCAAGGATCACTCATCCGCTCCGCGGTGGGCGGTCGCATCCTCGTCCACCCAGTCCTCTTCCTCCCACTGCATCCCCTTGCGGCCCGGCACCTTGCGCGTCGGCCCGGCGCGGTACGCGGCGCAGGACTTCGGACCGTAACAGAACGTCTCGGAGCGGTGCCCGCGCACCCGCGGATTCCACTGATCGACGATCAACTCCACCGGCATGCGGCAGCCCCAGATGCAGGCGCGGCACTTCGTCTCGTACGTGCGCGCATCGAGCCGCCGGTGCCCGCGTGCGCGAAAGGTTTCCAGCGCCGGCGGCGTCCCGCGCCACGGCGGCGGCGAACCGACCGGCTCCGCGCCGCGCGCGAGCAGCCTGAGCGCGCTCGCCTTGTAGAACTCCGCCGGCTCCATCTCCGGATCCGCCGCCGCCACCGCCTCGCCCGAGACTTCGTCCCCGGCGCGAAACGCATGCTTCGCCTGCGCCGACTTGCCGATCCCGACCGAAAACTCGCGCGTCGCGCCCGCGACCGCGCCGCGCAGGAACAGCACGAAACCGAGATAGGAGTGGTGGCGCTGGTCGAACGAGCGCGTCAGCCGGATGCGCGGTTGCACCGCGAGCAGCGCGCCGCGCCAGGGGAGCTTTGCAGCCGGAGCGTCCACCTTCAGCGCCGCATCATCCCCGGAAAGCTAGAGCCCGGTCGGCGCCCGCGGAGTGAATGTGAGTGACATAGGACAGGTCCCTACGGCTACGCGCTCGACTTCTCATAGGTAAGTGTGAAGATCGTATCCGTCAGCCACTTGCGGAACGACTCGTTGTCCATGAACTGCTTGAACAGCTCCGTGTCGTCCTTCAGCACCGCCGTCATGACGCGCGCCAGGGCTTTGTCATGCTCAATGCGAGCGTTCTGCCTGTCCGAGTGTTTCCGCGCATTCTGGTAAGCGCCGTCCGCGGAAACGCGTGCGGGAATGTCCTGCGTGATCAGCTTGTGGACGCGATCGGCGTCGGACCAGCGGATGTTCCCGAATTGCTCGTTGAAAGCCCTCAGGATGTTGGACAGGCGATCGAGCTCCGGTTCGGCCTTGCGCCCGCCGCCGCTGGTCGGAACAGGCTCGATTTCGGCATCCGCATCCGGAAGCTGGATTCTCGCCATCGCCTGCTTCTCGACACGGTAGCTGTCCATGTCGATCGCTTCGAGAATTCCCTTGGAGAGGTCTTCCTCGACCGGGGCAGGCAGCTTGGGGATCAGGAAGTTCAGGAAAATGGACAGCCGCTCCCAGTCGGCGTTGTTGTAAGGCAGGATCGAGGCGAGAAAGCCGTAGGTCCTGGTGAACGCCTTCGCCTTTCCCTTGAAATCCACCTGCCCGTCCTCGTTCAGCTCCTCCTTGTAGCTCGCCACGCAGGCGTCGAGGATCGGGTCGAGCTTGTCGCGCTCCGCACCCGACAGGTACAGGTCAACCAGCGTTCTCACCTGCTCGGGCACGTACACCTGATACCCATCGAGCGCCGCCTTCAGGTCGTGCAGCTTGTTCGGGTCCGTTTCCTCGCTGAGGATAGTCGTCCGGTAGTGGTCGGCGAAAGCGGCCTGGATGGTATCGGTGTCGTTCGCGAAATCGAGCACGAATACGTCGTGCTTCTTGGGGTGCGCGCGGTTGAGCCGTGACAGCGTTTGCACCGCCTTGATCCCCGACAGCACCTTGTCCACGTACATGGTGTGCAGAAGCGGCTCGTCGTAGCCAGTCTGGAACTTCTCGGCGCAGATCAGGAATCGGTAGGGGTCCTCGGTGATCTCGTCGGCAATCCGGCTGGACGGGAAGCCGTTGAGCGAAGCTTCCGTCACCTTCGCGCCGCCATACTCGTGCTCGCCGGAGAATGCAACGATCGCCTTGCAAGGGCTCTTGCGTTCCCTCAGATACTCGCGGAAGGCGTGGAAGTACTGGATCGCCCGCTCGATGCTCCCCGTGACCACCATCGCCCGCGCCTCGCCGCCGATCTTGTTCAGCGCGAGCACCTGCTCGTGGAAGTGGTCCACCATGATCTCGGCCTTGAGCCGGA
>JBBINV010000013.1:0-59937 GCA_037443705.1 Betaproteobacteria bacterium
GCCGCCGCGCCCGCGCAGGCCCCGGCGCCGGCGGGAACGCTGCATGCGCCCAAGCCCAAGGAGGGCGAGGCCAAGCTCGACAAGAAGGCCAAGAAACCGAAGCCGACCACGATCCTCAAGGACGATTCCGCGCGCCGGCGCACCATCAAGACGCGCGGCGACCTCGGTGGTGGCGTCTCGGGCTGGCATGGACGCGGCGGAACGCGGCACCGGCCGGCGGCGGCGGGCGAGACCGCGTTCACGCCCCCGAGCGAGCCCGTGGTCCGCGAGATCGCGGTTCCCGAGACGATCACGGTGGGCGAGCTCGCGCACCGCATGGCGGTCAAGGCCGCCGAAGTGATCAAGACGCTGATGAAGCTCGGGACGATGGTGACGATCAACCAGGTCCTCGATCAGGAAACCGCGATGATCGTGGTCGAGGAGATGGGGCACAAGGCGAAGCTCGCCAAGCTCGACGATCCCGAGGCCTACCTGGTCGAAACGGAGGATGCGCCTTCGGCGGAACTGATGACGCGTCCGCCGGTGGTCACGGTGATGGGCCACGTCGACCACGGCAAGACCTCGCTCCTCGATTACATCCGCCGCGCGAAAGTTGCCGCAGGCGAGGCGGGAGGGATCACGCAGCACATCGGCGCCTACCACGTGGAGACGCCGCGTGGCGTGATCACTTTCCTCGACACCCCGGGTCACGAAGCGTTCACGGCGATGCGCGCGCGCGGCGCGAAGGTCACCGACATCGTGGTGCTCGTGGTCGCCGCGGACGACGGCGTGATGCCGCAGACCGTGGAGGCCATCAACCATGCCAAGGCCGCGGAAGTGCCGCTGGTCGTGGCGATGAACAAGATCGACAAGCACGAGGCCAACCCCGAGAAGGTCAAGCAGGAGCTGCTCGGCCACGGCGTCGTGCCCGAGGAATTCGGCGGCGATTCGCCGTTCGTTCCGGTATCGGCCAAGACCGGCCAGGGGATCGACGAGCTCCTCGAGCAGGTCCTGCTGCAGGCGGAAGTGAAGGAGCTCAAGGCGCCGGTCGAGGCGCCCGCCAAGGGCGTCGTGATCGAGGCGCGCCTGGACAAGGGGCGCGGCCCGGTCGCTACGGTGCTGGTGCAGTCCGGAACGCTGAAGCGCGGCGATGTCGTGCTGACGGGTGCGGTCTTCGGGCGGGTGCGCGCGATGCTCGACGAGAACGCGAAGCCCGTACAGTCGGCGGGGCCTTCCATCCCGGTCGAGATCCAGGGGCTGTCCGACGTTCCGGCGGCGGGCGAAGAGATCGTGGTGCTCGCCGACGAGCGCAAGGCGCGGGAGATCGCGCTCTTCCGTCAGGGCAAGTTCCGCGACGTGAAGCTCGCCAAGCAGCAGGCGGCGAAGCTCGAGAACGTGTTCGAGCAGATGGGCGAGGGCGAGAAGAAGGCGCTCGCGCTCCTCATCAAGGCGGACGTCCAGGGATCGCAGGAGGCGCTGGTGCACGCACTGTCGCGGCTCTCGACCGAGGAAGTGAAGGTCACCGTGGTGCACGCGGGCGTCGGCGGGATAACGGAATCCGACGTCAACCTCGCGCTCGCCTCGCGCGCGGTCGTGGTCGGCTTCAACACGCGCGCCGACGGCGCCGCGAGAAAGCTCGCCGAAGCGTCGGGCGTCGACATCCGCTACTACAACGTGATCTACGACGCGGTCGAGGAGATCAAGGCGGCGCTCTCCGGCATGCTCGCGCCCGAGCGCAAGGAGAACGTGCTCGGTCTGGTCGAGGTGCGGCAGGTGTTCCGCATCTCCAAGGTCGGGACGGTGGCGGGCTGCTACGTGCAGGAGGGCCTGGTGCGGCGCGGTGCGCAGGTGCGCGTGCTGCGCGACAACGTGGTCATCCACACCGGCGAGATCGACTCGCTCAAGCGCTTCAAGGAGGACGTCCGCGAGGTGAAATCCGGCTTCGAGTGCGGGCTGTCGCTCAAGGGATTCCAGGACCTGAAGGAGGGCGACCAGCTCGAGGTCTTCGAGGTCCTCGAAGTCGCGCGCAGCCTGTGAGGCGGGCCACCGGGCGAAAAGCGGACCGCCCGCAGAAGGTCGCCGACCAGATCCAGCGCGAGCTTTCGGCGATCCTGCAGCGCGAGTTGCGCGATCCCCGCGTCGGCATGGTCACGCTGACCGGAGTGGAGATGTCGCCGGACTGCGCTCACGCGACCGTCTATTTCACGCTTCTGCGAAAGGAAGACCTGGCGGACACCCTGAAGGGCCTCGACCGCGCCGCGGGCTACCTTCGCTCGCAGCTCGGCCGGCGCGTGACTCTGTACGCGACACCGCAACTGCGGTTCGCGTACGACGAGTCGGTCGAGCGCGGCGACCGGCTGGCGCGCCTGATCGAAAGCGTCAGCAGCAAGCGCTAATGCCGCGCCGGCTGGACGGCCTGCTCCTGCTCGACAAGCCGGCAGGGATTTCCTCGCACGCGGCTCTCCAGGAGGCCAGGCGCCTCTGCGGTGCGGCCAAGGCAGGGCATGCAGGTACCCTCGATCCGCTCGCCTCCGGCCTGCTCCCGATTCTGCTCGGCGAAGCGACCAAGCTTGCGCAGTACCTGCTCGATTCCGACAAGGAATATCTGGCGGAGGCCCGGCTCGGGGTGACGACCACCACCGGAGATGCCGAGGGCGCCGTGCTGGAGCGGCGCGCGGTCAGGATTTCCGAGGACGCGATCGAGCGCGCGCTGGAGCGGTTCCGCGGCGAGATCGACCAGATTCCGCCCATGCACTCGGCGCTCAAGCGCGACGGGCGGCCGCTCTACCGGCTGGCGCGCGAGGGGGCGAGCGTCGAGCGGGCTCCTCGACGGGTGACCGTGCATGCGCTCGAGTTTCTGGGGCGGAACGGGGATTGCCTTCGGCTGCGCGTCCGGTGCAGCAAGGGCACGTACGTGCGAACGCTCGTCGAGGACATCGGCACGGTGCTGGGCAGCGGCGCCCATCTCGCTGCGTTGCGCCGGACTGCCGCAGGGCGCTTGCGCATCGGCGGGGCGGTGACCCTCCAGGCGCTGGCCGCGCTCGAGCCCGCGGCACGCGTACGGCACGTCCTCCCGCTCGACTCCATGCTCGAGGATCTGCCGAGCATCGTGCTTCCCGCCGAGAGCGTGGCCAGATTTCGCCAAGGCCAGGCCCTTGCGCAGACCTCGGCGCTTCGCGGGCGCTGCCGCGTGTGCGACGGCGGTGGGCGCCTGCTCGGGGTGGGCGAAGTCGGGGAAGACGGGCGGCTCCAGCCCCGGAGACTGCTCGCAAGCGGCTGAAATCGCGGGAAAACCTTGTGGCGCGAGGGAATTCGCGGCTAAAATGACAGATTCACAAGAGAGGAAGCGAAAGTATGGCATTGCAGGTTGCGCAGAAGGCGCAGGTCGTCAGTCAGTTCCGGCGCTCCGGCAACGACACCGGGTCGCCCGAAGTCCAGGTTGCGCTGCTGACCGAGCGCATCAACGGCCTCACCGAGCATTTCAAGACGCACGTCAAGGATTTTCACTCGCGCCGCGGACTTCTCAAGCTTGTTTCCCAGCGCCGCAAGCTCCTCGACTACCTGAAGCGCAAAGACGCCGACAAGTACCGCTCGCTGATCGAGCGGCTTGGCCTGCGCAAGTAGCGCTTCTTCCGATGCCGCAGCGATGGACGCTCATCAGCCGGTGAGCGTTTTTCGTTTTCGGCCCCACAAAAAGGATTCGCTTTGAACCCGATCAAGAAGACATTCAACTTCGGCGCCCACCAGGTCACGTTCGAAACCGGGGAGATCGCACGCCAGGCGCACGGCGCCGTCGTGTGCGCCATGGACGACACTGTCGTCCTCGCCACCGTCGTCGCCGCCAAGGAACCACGCGCCGGGCAGGACTTCTTCCCCCTCACCGTCGACTACGTCGAGAAGACCTATGCCGCGGGCAAGATTCCCGGCGGATTCTTCAAGCGCGAAGGCCGGCCGACCGAGAAGGAGACGCTCACCTGCCGCCTGATCGACCGCCCGATCCGGCCGCTGTTTCCGGACGGGTTCTTCAACGAGGTGCAGGTCGTGGCGACGGTGCTCTCGCTCAATCCGGAGATCGACTCGGATATCCCGGCGATGCTCGCGGTGTCGGCGGCGCTCACGCTCTCGGGAATCCCGTTCAACGGGCCGATCGGAGCGTGCCGCGTTGGGTACCTGAACGGGCAGTACGTGCTCAACCCTACCATGTCGCAGCTGAAGGACTCGCAGCTGAACCTCGTGGTCGCCGGGACGGAGCAGGGCGTGCTGATGGTCGAATCCGAAGCGCTCGAGCTCTCCGAGGACGTGATGCTCGGAGCGGTGGTGTTCGGGCACGAGCAGATGCAGGCCGCGATCCAGGCGATGCACGAGCTCGCCGAGGTGGCAGGCAAGCCCGCGTGGGACTGGAAGCCGCCCGCCAGGGACGAGGCGCTCGAGGCGCGCATCCGGGAACTCGCGGAGGCCGATCTGCGCGCGGCCTTCCGGCTCGCGCAGAAGCAGAAGCGCTCGGAGGCGATCGACGCGATCTGGGCGCGGGTATTCGAGCAGTTGGGCGTGGGCGCCGAGGGCGGCCCGAGCGCGCAGGCCGTCAAGGAGCTGTGCTTTGCACTCGAATCCAGAATCGTGCGCGGCCAGATCCTCGACGGCGAGCCCCGCATCGACGGACGCGATACGCGCACGGTGCGGCCGATCTCGATCCGCGTGGGGGTGCTCCCGCGCACGCACGGCTCGGCGCTGTTCACGCGCGGCGAGACCCAGGCGCTCGTCACCGTCACGCTCGGCACCGGGCGCGACGAGCAGATCATCGATGCCCTCGCGGGCGAGTACCGCGAGCGCTTCATGCTCCACTACAACATGCCGCCTTACGCCACCGGCGAGACCGGCCGCGTCGGCCCTCCCAAGCGCCGCGAGATCGGCCATGGGCGCCTTGCGAAGCGTGCGCTGGTGGGCCTTCTGCCCTCGCCCGCGGACTTCGGCTACTCGATGCGGATCGTTTCCGAGATCACGGAGTCGAACGGCTCGTCGTCGATGGCCTCGGTGTGCGGAGGAAGCCTCGCGCTGATGGACGCGGGCGTGCCGATCAAGGCACACGTCGCCGGCATCGCGATGGGCCTCATCAAGGAAGGCAACCGGTTCGCGGTGCTGACCGACATCCTCGGCGACGAGGACCACCTGGGCGACATGGACTTCAAGGTGGCCGGCACCGAGAAGGGTGTCACCGCGCTGCAGATGGACCTCAAGATCGAGTCGATCACCAAGGAGATCATGCGCGTGGCGCTCGCCCAGGCGCGCGAGGGCCGCATGCAGATCCTGGAGCAGATGCGCCGCGCGATCGAAGGCTCCCGCGGCGAACTTTCCACGTACGCGCCGCGCATCATCAAGATCAAGATCAACCCGGACAAGATCCGCGACGTCATCGGCAAGGGCGGCGTCGTGATCCGGGGTCTGCAGGAGGAGACCGGCACCACCATCGAGATCGAGGACGACGGCACCGTCAGCATTGCCTGCGTTTCGGCCGAAGGCGGCGAGGCGGCGAAAAAGCGCATCGAGGAGCTGACCGCCGACGTCGAGGTCGGCAGGGTCTACGACGGCACGGTGCTGCGCCTGCTCGATTTCGGCGCGATCGTGCAGCTCCTGCCCGGGCGCGACGGACTGCTCCACATCTCGCAGATCAGCCACGAGCGTGTGAACGCGGTGTCCGACTACCTGAAGGAAGGCCAGCAGGTGAAGGTCAAGGTGCTCGAAGCCGACGACAAGGGCCGGGTGCGCCTGTCGATGAAGGCCGTCGGCAGCCAGCACGAGGCTGCGAAGCAGGGCTGAGCGGAAACGTTACCCCCGCGAAAGCGGGGTACCACGGATTTACTTCGCGACCTGGCGCTCGCGCATCTCGTCGAGCGTCTTGCAGTCGATGCACAGCGTCGCGGTCGGGCGCGCCTCGAGGCGCTTGAGGCCGATCTCGACGCCGCAGCTCTCGCAGTAGCCGTACTCGTTCGCGTCGATGCGCGCGATCGTCTCGTCGATCTTCTTGATGAGCTTGCGCTCGCGGTCGCGGTTCCGCAGCTCCAGCGCCATGTCGGACTCCTGGCTCGCGCGGTCGTTCGGATCGGCGAACACCGTCGCCTCGTCCTGCATGGTGTGGACCGTGCGGTCGATCTCCTGCGAGAGCTCGGTCTTGATGCCCTCGAGGATCTTGCGGAAGTGCGTGCGCTGCTTCGCGCTCATGTACTCCTCGCCCTTCTTCGGGACGTAGGGCGCGAAACTCTTGCGGGTCAATTCCAGTGCCATTTCCGCGCGCAGGCCGGAAAAATAAAAGGCGCTTTGTAGCAGAAAACCCCCCCTGCCGCAAGCAAAAAAGGGTATGATTGCGGCCGATTTCCGGGGTGTAGCGCAGCCAGGTAGCGCGCTTGCTTTGGGAGCAAGATGTCGGGAGTTCGAATCTCTCCACCCCGACCAGTATTCTCGGCCGGTGGCTGCCCGTAGCTCAACCGGATAGAGCACCAGCCTTCTAAGCTGGGGGTTGCGAGTTCGAGTCCCGCCGGGCAGGCCAGATCGCGCGGGGTTTCAGTGGTGGCCGTAGCTCAACGGTAGAGTCCCGGATTGTGATTCCGGTTGTTGTGGGTTCGAGTCCCATCGGCCACCCCACCATCGCGTGCGAATGAAGATCACTGCGATCGAGACTCTTCGCGTCGAGGAGTTTCCGAACCTGCTCTGGGTGCAGCTGCACGCCGACGAAGGGCTGGTCGGGCTGGGCGAGACGTTCTACGGGCCCGATTCGGCCGAAGGCCACATCCACGGCGTCATCGCGCCGTACCTGCTGGGAAAGGACCCGCTCCGCGTAGAGCGCCACCACGCGAACCTCGTCGGCTACGTGGGCTACAGCGGCTCGAGCGCGGAGCAGCGAGGGCGCTCGGCGGTGGACATCGCGCTGTGGGATCTCTGGGGGCAGGCCTGCGGACAGCCGATCCACCAGCTGCTCGGCGGTGCGGTGCGCGACGATATCCGCGTCTACAACACCTGCGCGGGCACGCGCTACGTGCAGCAGCGCCCGGTGCAGGGCACGGCCAATTTCGGGCTTGGCGCAGGCGCCGGACGGTACGAGGACCTGGATGCCTTCCTCAACCGCGCCGATGAGCTCGCCGAAAGCCTGCTCGCAATGGGCATCACCGGGATGAAGATCTGGCCGTTCGACTTCGCTGCGGAAGCGTCGAACGGTGCCTACATTTCCGCCGCCGATCTCGAGAAGGCGCTCGAGCCGTTCGGCAAGGTCCGGAAAGCCGCGGGCAACCGGATCGATGTGATGTGCGAGCTGCACGCGCTCTGGAACCTGCCTGCCGCCAGGGCGATCGTGCGTGCGCTCGAGCCGTACGAGCCGCTCTGGATCGAGGATCCGGTGTTCATGGACCAGCTCGGAAGCCTCGGCGAGCTGCAGGCGGGGACCTCGCGGATGATCGCGACGGGCGAAACGCTCGGCGGCCTCGCGCAGTACAAGGATCTCTTCGAGCGGCGCGGCGCGGGCATGGCGATCCTGGACGTGGCGTGGTGCGGTGGCCTCTCCGAGGCGCGCAAGGTCGCCGCGCTGGCGCAGGCATGGCACCGCAGCGTCGCGTTCCACGACTGCACCGGACCGGTCGTGCTCGCCGCATCCACGCATCTCGCGATCCATGCGCGAAACTGCTTCATCCAGGAGATCGTGCGCGCGTTCTACTACGGCTGGTACGGCGATCTCGTCACCGCGCTGCCGCCGCTGAAGGACGGACGGATCACCGTTCCGCCAGGGGCGGGACTGGGTCTCAGGCTCAATCCGGAGCGCTTCCGGGCGAAGGACGTCCGCCGCAGGGTGAGCCGGTAGGTTGATCCATCGCAGCTTGTGGTCCGGCGTTGCGCGAGCGGTCCCGGATCGTGACCGCGCCGGCGCCGAGCCCGAAGCGCGCTACCGGGAGCTGCGCCGCCGGATCGCGCTCGAAAGCTGACCGCGCTCGAGCGCGAACACGCAGCTCCGGGGCTCGCTTGTCTCGAGCCACAGGAAGGGCAGGCAAGGATAGGCGCGCTCGAGCGCCCGGCGCGCGTCGCCGACCTCGCACACGAGCAGTCCGCGCGGGTTCAGATGCGCCCGGGCTTCCCCGAGTATCGTCCTGACGAACGCGAGGCCGTCAGCGCCCGCCGCGAGCGCGGCGCGCGGCTCGTAGTGGTACTCGGGCGGCAGGCGCTTCATGGTGCGCGTGTCGACATAGGGCGGGTTCGTGACGATCAGATCGTAGCGATCCGGCAGCGATTCGAAGAGGTTCGATCGAATCAGGCGAATTCGACGGGAAAGCCCGTAGCGCCGGACGTTGGTTCGTGCGACCTGCAAGGCTCCGGCCGAGAAGTCGGACGCGTCCACGGTCGACTTCGGAAATGTTTGCGCGAGCAGTACGGCAAGGCATCCCGAGCCCGTGCAGAGATCGAGCGTGCGGTGCACCGGGCGCCGCAGCCACGGCCGGAAGCGCTCGCGCATCAGCTCCGATATGAACGAGCGCGGCACGATGACGCGGGAGTCCACGTAGAAGCGCCTGCCGTCGAGATACGCTTCCCCGAGGAGGTAGGCGAGGGGGATTCGTTCGCGAATTCGCCTTTCCGCGAGCTCTCTGATTTTCCGTTGCTGGCTCGCGGAAACAGGTTGATCGGACAAAGGCACCCCCGGAATAACCCCAAGAATGCTCGAGATCAGCCACGCGGCTTCGTCGCGCGCGTTGGCGGTGCCGTGGCCGAAGTGCAGGCCAGCGGCACGAAATGCGCGCGCGGTCTGGCGCAGCAGCTTGCCCGCGGTCAAGGCAGGAGCGCCCGCAGGACGTCGAGGTAGATCGCGGGCAAGCGCTCGAGATCGGCGAGCGCGATGTGCTCGTTCAGCTTGTGGACGCTGGCGTTGACCGGCCCGAGCTCCACGATCTCCGGGCAGAGGTCGATGATGAACCGGCCGTCGGATGTGCCCCCGCCGGTGGAGGCGCGGGGCGTGATGCCGGCGTGCGCCCGCACCGCGCGTCGGACCGCGTCCGCGAGCCTGCCTTCGCGGCTGAGAAAGGGATTGCCGCCGAGCGTCCAGGAGAGTGCGTACTCGAGCCCGTGCTTCCTCAGCACGGCCTCGAAGCGGCTCTTGAGCGACGCTTCGGTGCTCGCGGTGGAGAAGCGGAAGTTGCAGAGCATCTCGGCGATCCCCGGCACCACGTTCTCTGCGCCGGTGCCTGCATTCAGGTTCGAGACCTGGAAGCTGGTCGGCGGGAAGGCCTCGTTGCCGCGGTCCCACTCGGTGGCGGCGAGCTCGGCGAGCGCCGGCGCGAGCAGATGGATCGGATTTTTCACCTTCTCCGGATACGCGACGTGGCCCTGCACGCCGCGCACGGTGAGCCGCGCCGAGAGCGACCCCCGGCGCCCGATGCGCATCGTGTCGCCGAGCGCCTCGGCCGAGGAGGGCTCGCCCACGATGCAGTAATCGATTCTCTCGCCGCGCGCCTTCAGGCGCTCGACCACGCGCACCGTGCCGTCGACGGACGGCCCTTCCTCATCGGAGGTGAGCAGCAGCGCGATCGAGCCCGAGTGGCCGGGCCTGTCCCTCTGAAACCGCTCCGCGGCGATGACGAAGGCCGCGATCGAGGACTTCATGTCGGCGGCGCCGCGACCGTAGAGCCGGCCGTCGCGCACCTCGGGCGTGAAAGGATCGCTTTCCCACTCTCCGAGCGGGCCGGGCGGCACGACGTCCGTATGGCCGGCGAAGCAAAGGACCGGACGGCCGGCGCCGCGCCGTGCCCAGAGGTTGGTCACCTCGCCGAAGCGAAGCGCCTCGCAGGCGAATCCGGCGGCCTCGAGCCGCCGGGACAGGAACTCCTGGCAGCCGGCGTCCTCGGGCGTGATCGAGCGGCGCGCGATCAGCTCGCGCGCCAGAGCGAGGACGCCCGACTCAGGCATTCATGTCGATCTTGATGTCGGTGAACGAAGCGCCGCCGCTGCTCGATGCGGCCGAGAGGAGGCCTTCGCTCTTCTCTTCCTTCCTCGCATCCGGCGCGGCGACCGGCACCTGGCCGGAGGTGAGCTGGCCGGCGGTGGCCTGGTTGATCAGCCAGAGCATGTTGGTCGCGGAATCCGCGTTCGCCATCGCCTCGTCCTGCGTGATCTGGCCGTCGATGAACAGCTTGAACAGCGCCTGCTCGAAAGTCTGCGAGCCCGGCGCCATGCTTTTTTCCATCGCGTCCTTGATCTCGTTGATCTCGCCCTTCTCGATCAGCTCGGAGATGTGGCGCGTGTTCAGCAGCACCTCGATCGCCGCCTTCCGGCTGCCGGATTTGGTGCGGACCAGGCGCTGCGAGATGATCGACTGGAGGCTTGCCGACAGGTCGAGCAGCAGCGTGGGCCGGTTCTCCAGCGGGTAGAAGCTGATGATCCGGTTCATCGCGTGGTAGCTGTTGTTGGCGTGCAGCGTCGCGAGGCACAGATGCCCCGATTGCGCGTACTGCAGGGCCGAGGACATCGTCTCCTTGTCGCGGATCTCGCCGATCAGGATGCAGTCCGGCGCCTGGCGCAGCGCGTTCTTGAGCGCGATCTGGAACGCCTTGGTGTCGGCGCCGATCTCGCGCTGGTTGACGATCGACTTCTTGTTCTGGAACACGAACTCGACCGGATCCTCGAGCGTCAGGATGTGGCCCGATTTGAGTCCGTTCCGGTAGTCGAGCATCGCCGCAAGCGAGGTCGACTTGCCCGAGCCCGTCGCGCCGACCATCAGAATCAGGCCGCGCTTCTGCATGATGATCTCTTTGAGCACCTCGGGCAGGCCGAGCGTGTCGATCGCCGGGATCGTGCCCGGAATGTAGCGCACCACGACCGCAGGCGAACCCTTCTGGCGGAACGCGCTGATCCGGTAGGTGCCCACGCCCTCGAGCGTGTAGCCGGTGTTGAGCTCGAGCTCTTCCTCGTACTCGCGGATCTGGCGCTCGGTCAGCACCTCGTAGAGGAGCTGCCTCACCCCGTCCGCGTTCATCATCTGCTGGTTGATCGGGACCGCGACCCCGTTGATCTTGATGTTGATCGGCGCCCCGACCGAGACGAAGATGTCCGAGGCCTTCTTGTCGGCCATCAGCTGGAACAGCCGTTTCATCGCAGACATGGCGCGTCCCCCGTCGGTGTCGATCCCGTAAGTCTAATCCCCGCGCAGCAGCTCGTTGAGACCGGTTTTCGCCCGGGTCCTGGCATCGACGCGCTTCACGATCACCGCGCAATAGAGCGCGCAGCTGCGATCCCCCGCGGGCAGGGTGCCCGGCACCACCACGGACCCGGCCGGGACGCGGCCGTAGAGGATTTCTCCGGTTTCCCGGTTGAAGATCTTCGTACTCTGGCCGATGAACACGCCCATCGAAAGCACGCTGTTCTCCTCGACGATCACGCCCTCGACCACTTCCGAGCGCGCGCCGATGAAGCAGTTGTCCTCGATGATCACCGGCCCGGCCTGCAACGGCTCGAGCACGCCGCCGATCCCGACGCCGCCCGACAGATGGACGTTCCTGCCGATCTGCGCGCACGATCCCACTGTCGCCCAGGTATCCACCATGGTGCCCTCATCGACGTAGGCGCCGATGTTGACGTAGGAGGGCATGAGAACGACGTTCCTCGCGACGTAGGCGCCGCGCCTCGCCATGGCTGGCGGTACCACGCGAATTCCGCTTCTCTCGAAATCAAATGATGTGAACTTCGAGGGAACCTTGTCGTAATACCGTGTGGCGCCGCCTTCCATCACGCGGTTGTCCTCGAGCCGGAACGAAAGCAGCACCGCCTTCTTGATCCACTGGTGCGTGACCCACCCGCCGGCGGTCTTCTCGGCGACGCGCAGCCTGCCGGCGTCCAGCCCGGCGATCACTTCCTCCACCACCTCGCGCAGGGCGCGCGGCGCGTTGCCCGGCGTGATCGAGGCACGGTTCTCCCAGGCTTCTTCGATGACTCGGTTCATAGGCTTTCGGCGAACTGCGCGATGCGCCGCGCCGCCTCCACGCACTGCTCGAGCGGCGCAACCAGCGCTACGCGCACGTGATTTTTTCCCGGATTGCGCCCGTGCGCCTCGCGCGCGAGGAAGCTCCCGGGCAGCACCAGCACATTATAGTCGCACTGCAAGCGGCGGGCGAACTCCGCGTCGTCGATCGGAGTGGACAGCCAAAGGTAGAAGCCGCCCTCGGGCCGCACCGCTTTCAGGGCGGTTTTTTCGAGCAAAGGCAGGACCGCCGAGAACTTCGCGGCGTAGAGCGTCCGGTTCTCGCGCACGTGGTTCTCGTCGGCCCAAGCCGCGATCGAGGCGCGCTGCACCGCGAGGCTCATCGCCGAGCCGTGATAGGTGCGGTAGAGGAGAAAGCTCTTCAGGAGCATTGCGTCGCCGGCCGCGAATCCCGAGCGCATCCCCGGCGCGTTGGAGCGCTTGGACAGGCTCGAGAAGACCACGAGCCGCCGAAATCCGGTTCGACCGAGCCTGTGCGCCGCTTCGAGCGCGCCCAGGGGTGGCTGGTCGTAATAGAGCTCGGAATAGCACTCGTCGGAGGCGATCGCGAACCCGTGGCGGTCGGAAAGCTCGAAGATCTCCTTCCATTCCTCCAGCCGCATCACGCGGCCGTGCGGGTTCGCCGGCGAGCAGAAGTACGCGAGCTGCACCCCGCGCCAGTCGATTTCGTTCAATTTCATTCCCGCGTTCAGGAACCCGGGCGTCGCCCCGGCGAGAATCGCGGCGCCCTCGTAGATCTGGTAGAAGGGATTGGGCATCACGACCTTCGCGCCGGCGCCCGGATCGACCACGGACTGCGCGAACGCGAACAGCGCCTCGCGCGAGCCGTTCACCGGCAGCACCTGCGCGGCCGGATCGATCGCCGGCAGCGCATAGCGCCGGGCGAGCCAGGCCGCGACCGCCTCGCGGAGCTCCGGCAGCCCGGCCGTGGCGGGGTAGACCGCGAGCCCGTCGAGCGCACCCGCGAGCGCGGCGCGCACGATCTCGGGCGTGGGGTGCTTCGGCTCGCCGATCGAAAGGTTGATCGGAGCGAGCGCCGGGTTCGGCGTGACGCCGGCGAGCAGGTTCCGGAGCTTCTCGAACGGATAGGGCTGGAGGCGGGCGAGGTTCGGGTTCACGCGACCTCGATTATATTCGGCGCATCATGCGCGCTTTGGTGATCGGAGCGAACGGGCAGCCGATGCGGCGATCGCGCTTGCCGGCACGCGCGCTTTCGGGTTTTGCCACTGGACCGATGCGGGAGAATGCTCGTAGCACGGATTCGTGCATGCGATTTTCGAGCTTGCGAAACTTTCGGCAATCGCGGTTCCGGTCTCCTCGGCGGAATATGACGGGCGCTGCGTTCGGCCTACGGCGTGCTCTCGACCAACAGGTATCAGGCGCTGGGGTTTGCGAGGCCGCGGCACGGGCGCGACGCGCTCGACGCCTTCATTCGGACGGGGACGGCTCCTCGAGCCACGGAGTGAGGAAGATTCCGCCCCGCCGCGCGAAACCCGACTCCCGGCGCATGATCTCCCCGGAGTGGTTCCAAGCGAACAGCAGCAGCACGTCGGGCGCCAAGGCAGCGAGCGCCTCGGGCGGACGTATGATCTGGTGCGTTCCCGGAACGTGCAGGCCTTGCTTCGCGGGCGTCGAGTCGAGCACGACCGGAACCAGATCGGTGCCGATGCCGCAATAGTTCATGCGCACCGTCCCCTTGGCGGGTGCACCATACCCGATCACCTTCAACCCCCGACTCCTGAGCTCGGCGAGGCGCGCCGGGAGCTCGGACCGGTTCCGGAGCGTTTGCTCGGCCATCGCCGCGAATCCCGAGCGGCGCGCGAGGCCGGACTCATCCTCCCTGCGCAACCAGATGTCGATCTCGGGCGCGCAGCCCGCCCCCGGGCGCGCCGTGACCCGGATTGACCCGCCGTGCACTGCGAAAGGCTCGACGCGCTCGATCCGAAGTCCGTGCCGGCCGAGGAGCACTGCGAGCGGCCGGACCGCGAAATAGGAAAGGTGCTCGTGATAGACCGTGTCGTACTCGCTGCCGGCCACGAGTTGCGCGAGATAGGGCACCTCGAATACGAAGGCGCCGGACGGGGCGAGCAGCGTCCGCACGCCGCGGCAAACGTCATCCAAATCGTCGATGTGCCCGAGCACGTTGCACGCGACGATCAGGTGCGCCGGCCCCGCTGCGCGCAGCACGTCCGCGGCAAGCGCCTCGGAAAAGAACTCCGCGATGGTGGGCACCCCGCGCGCCGCGGCCGCCACCGATATGTTGCGCGCCGGGTCGATGCCGAGGACACGCACTCCGGAGCCGGCGAGCGAGGCGAGCGCGGTGCCGTCGTTCGACCCGAGCTCCACAATCAGGCTGCCCGCCGGCACGAACTCGCGCGCGGCTTCCCGCATCAGGGCGGCGAAGTGCTCGCCCATGCGCTGCGAGCTCGACGTGAAGAAGAGGTACCACCGGAAGAGCAGCTCGGGTGGCACGACGTGGCCGAGCTGCACCATTCCACAGACTTCGCAAAGCCGCAGCGACAGCGGGTACCGCGGCTCGGGCTTTCCAATCTCGCCCGGCGAAAGAAAGGCGTTCGCGGGCGGCTGGTCGCCGAGCGACAGGACCTCGTGGAGGCCGGTTGCGCCGCACGCGCGGCAGGTCGTACGCTCCCATGCCGCCGCGTCCTGCCCGGGCTCGGGAAGAGCGCCGGGGCCGCGTTCGGTGCGCTCGATCCGTCGTCGCTCCGGCGGCGTGTAGCCGGTCATCGCTTCGCGCGCTGGACGGACGCCCTCCGGCGGAGCGTTCCGGGGCGCACCAAGTCCTTCATAAGCATACTCGGCGTGCGGCGCCGCGCCGCCGTCTCCTCGAAGAAGGTCTTCAATCGGGGCAGCGCCGCCTCAACCGAGTATTTCGCGAGCGCGTCGCGCATGGCTGCCTCTCCGAGCGGTCGGGCGGCGACCGGGTCGCGCAGCACGCGCAGCGCCTCGTTCGCGAGGCCCTCGACGTCGAAGAAATCGGCGAGCAGGCCGTTTTCGCCGGGGCGGATGTACTCGCGCACGCAGGTCTGGTCCGAGGCGAGGATCACGGCACCGCAGGCCATGGCGTTCGCCAGCGACCACGATGCGATGAAGGGCTGGGTGAGATAGATGTGCAGGTCGGACAGGGAAAGGATGCCGGCGAGGACCGGCTCCTCGACCCACCCGGTGAACAGAAACTTCGAGAGATCGTACTGGTCCTGCTTGAGCACGTGCTTTCGGAAGCTCGGCTCGGAAGTGAACTCCAGGTCCGACCCGTAGTGAACGTTGTCTGACCCGACCACGATGAAAAGGACATCCGGGTACTGCTCGTAAATGCGCTTCGCCGCCTTCATGAAGATGTCGAAGCCGCGCATTCGCTCGAAGCCGCGCGCGGCGTAGGTTACGACACGGGTCTTCGGGTCGAGCACCACCTTGTCCGAGAGCCGCCGCTCCGGGTTGGCGCGGCGATGGTAGATGGAAGTGTCGATGCCGTCGAAGATGACGTCGATCTTGGAATGGAACTCCTTCGGGAAGAAGTCCCGCTGGTAGCCGGTCGCGGTCCATCCGCGGTCGCAGTTGACCAGGTCGAGCAGCATCATCGCGTTGCGCGTCTTGGAGCGCAGCAGCACCTCTTCCTCGACCGGAAGCTCCGGCCGGTAGCCGAGGTCGAGCCCCCTCGGGCCGTAAAACAACTCGAAAAAGTTGATGATCGGGGCGTCATAAAGAAAGGGCAGAAAAAGCGACGAGCCAAACCCGCTGTGCGCGACGATCAGGTCCGGCTGGATCTCCGGCCGGGACTTGAGCGCCTGGTAGACAGCGTGCGCGTGCCCGAAGGAGTTCTCAAAATTGCGGGTACAGAAGTGGTTGGCGGCCGTCGCGCCATGCTTCGCCTGGTAAACGATCTTCTCGACCCCCGGGAGCGTGCGCTCGCGCTGCTGCGTGACGAAGGAGCAGCGCCAGCCGTGCCTCTCGACCAGCCGCGGGGCCACGTAGCGGAACTGCGCCGGGAAATTCTGGTGGACGAAAAGGACGTGCATTCGCCGGCTAGGGGGCGCCTTTCCAGCCCCGCTTGCGGTGCTCGGCAACGACCGAGGTGAGGATGCCGCCGCGTACGTTGAAGCGCGCCACGAGCCGCATCCAGCGCGGAGCGAGCGCCTTCACGAGATCATCCAGGATGCGGTTGGTCACCGCCTCGTGGAACGCGCCCTCGTTGCGATAGGACCAGACGTAGAGCTTGAGCGACTTCAATTCCACGCAGAGGCGATCGGGGACGTACTCGAGCTCGAGCGTCGCGAAGTCGGGCTGCCCGGTCATCGGGCACAGGCAGGTGAACTCCGGGATCTCCATCCGGATGCGGTAGTCCCGGCCGGGCGACGGATTGTGAAACGTCTGCAGGCGCTTGCTCGGGCGCGTAGCCATCGAAAAAGGGGAAATCGCAGGAAGGCTTCGAGCGCGACGATGCTATCATAGCGGCCGTTTTTTCGGCGGCGTTCCGGTGCGTCTCACCCAGATCAGGCTCTCGGGTTTCAAGTCGTTCGTCGATCCCACGTCGATCCACGTTCCCGGCCAGCTCGTCGGCATCGTGGGGCCGAACGGCTGCGGCAAGTCGAACGTGATCGACGCCGTGCGCTGGGTGCTGGGAGAAACCCGCGCGTCCGCGCTGCGCGGCGACTCGATGCAGGACGTGATCTTCAACGGCTCGGGGAACCGCAAGCCGCACGCGCGCGCGGCGGTCGAGCTCACGTTCGACAACTCGCTCGGCCGCGCGGCGGGCCAGTGGTCCCAGTACGCCGAGATCGCGGTCAAGCGCATCCTCCAGCGCGACGGCGAGTCCTCGTACTACATCAACAACCTGCACGTTCGCCGGCGGGACATCACCGACATGTTCCTCGGCACGGGCCTGGGCCCGCGCGCCTACGCGATCATCGAGCAGGGGATGATCTCGCGCGTGATCGAGGCCAGGCCCGAGGAGCTGCGCGTGTTCCTCGAGGAGGCGGCGGGCGTGTCGCGCTACAAGGAGCGGCGGCGCGAGACCGAGCACCGCCTCGCCGACACGCGCGAGAACCTGGCGCGCGTCACCGACATACGGCTCGAGCTCGGCGCCCAGATCGAGAAGCTCGACGCGCAGGCGAAGGTTGCGACGCGCTATCGCGAGTTCCAGGAGAGCCTGCAGCTCAAGCAGCACCTGCTCTGGTACCTGCGGCGCCGGGACGCCGCGGCCGAGCGCGACCGGCACGCGCAGGAGATCGCACGCGCCGGCAACGACCTGGAGGCCGAGACCGCGCGGTTGCGCGAAGTCGAGGCGCGGGTGGAATCCGCGCGCGCCGCGCACTTTCAGGCGGGCGACGCGCTCAACGCGGCGCAGGCGGCGCTCTACGCGGCGAACGCCGAGGTCGCGCGGCACGAATCGGAGCTGCGCCACGTGGAGGAGACGCGCCAGCGGCTGGAGAGCCAGCACACCGAGCGCCGCGCGCAGCTCGCCTCCTGGCGCGAGCAGCGCGCGCAGCTCACCCAGGCGCTGCACATGTGGGCGGCGCGCTCGGGCGGCGCGAAGCAGCGCGTCGCCGAGGCGCGCGAGATCCTCGAGCGCGAGAACGCGCGCCTGCCGCAGGCCGAGAGCGCGTACCGCGCGGCGCAGGAGCGCCTGACCGAGGCACGCAGCCGGGCAATGCAGGCCGAGAGCCGTCTCCAGGTCGAGCAGACCGCTGCAGCGCATCTCGAGCGCAATCTTCAGTCGTTCGCGCAGCGGCGCGTGCGGCTCCAGGCGGAGCTCGCGTCACTCGAGGAGCCGCAGGCCGGCGCGCTCGAAGCCGCGGACGCACGCGTGGCGGAGGCGGACGGTGCCGTGGCACAGGCGCAGGCGGCGCTCGATCAGGTGCTCGCGCAAGCCGCGGAGCTGGAAGAACGTGTCGCCGCCGCCGCCGGCGCCCGCGCAGAGGCCGAGCGCGAGCACACCGCGGCGCAGGCGCAGCTCGACACGCTCAGGCAGGTTCAGGCGGCCGCCGAGGACAACGCGCCGCTGAACGCCTGGCTCGACAAGCATCGGCTGGGAGGGCTGCCGCGCTTCTGGCAGAAGATCCGCATCGAGCACGGGTGGGAGACCGCCGTGGAGTCGGTGCTGCGCGAGCGGTTGCACGCGCTCCAGTTCGCCGACGCGGGCGCGCTCGGCGCCGATCGCCCGCCGGTCAAGGCGAGCATTTTCGCGCCGGGCGGCGCGGGCGAGCCCGCGGACGAAGGCTCTCGGGCTCCGCTTGCCCGCAAGGTCCACGCCGCGGACCGCACGATCGCCGGGGCGCTCGCGGACTGGCTGACGGGCGCGTACGCGTTCGAGGGAGTGCCGGGCGCGGCCGAGCGCGCCACGCTCGCCCCGGGCACGATGCTGGTGAATCGCGAGGGCGACCAGTACACGCGCCATACGGTGAGCTTTCACGCCCCTGACCCGGCGGACGCGGGGCTCCTGGCGCGCGCCTCCGAGATCGACGCGCTCGAGGAGCGCTGCCGCGAGCTCGAGACACGGGCGGGCGCGGCGCGCGAGGCATCGGGGCGGGTCGAGGCCGACGCCGCAGGCGTGCAGGCTGCGCTGAACGAGGCGCGTGAGACGCTCGCGGCGCGCCAGGCCACGCGCCACGAGGCCGAAATCGAGCGCCTGAAGCTCTCGCAGGCGCTCGAGCGCCACCGCGAGCGCTCCGGCCTCATCGGCAGCGAGATCGGCGGGATCGCGGCGGAGGAGGCGCGCGATGCGCAGAAGCTCGAGGAGGCCCGCGCTGCCATCGGGCGCATCGAATCCGAGATTGGCGCCGCGCGCGCGGCGCTCGAGTCGCTCAAGGCCGAGCACACGGGCGCGGAGGTCGCGCTCGCCGAGCAGCGCCGCGTCGCGCAGCTCGCCGACCGGCAGGCGCAGGACGCGGTGTTCGCCGAGCGCGAGTGCGCTGCGAAGATCGCCGAGATCGACAACTCGGTGCGCATGATCGACCAGCAGATCGGGCGCGCCGACGAGGAGGTCGCGAAGCTGGTCGAAGAGCTCTCGGTCGACCCGGTCCCCGCGGTGCGCGCGGCGCTGGACGAGGCGGTCGAGGCGCGCATCGCCTGCGAGAAGATGCTTGCCGGGGCGCGCGAAGCCGTGGAGGCGGCGGCAGGGGTGCTGCACGGGCTCGAGGAGGAGCGCCTGCGGGTGGAAGGCCGGATCGGGCCGTTGCGCGACCGGGTCGGCGAGCTGAGGCTCAGGGAGCAGGCGGCGGCGATCAGTCACGACCAGTTCGACACGCAGCTGCGCGAGGCGGGCGCGGACGAGGCGCGCCTTGCCGCCGAGGCCGGCGGTGCGCCGCGGCCCTCCACGCTGCAGGGCGAGATCACGCGGCTCGGCCAGGAAATCGAGTCGCTCGGCGCGGTCAACCTCGCGGCGCTCGAGGAGCTGAAGACGAGCACCGAGCGAAAGGGCTTCCTGGATGCACAGGCTGCGGACCTGGAGGAGGCGGTGCGAACCCTGGAAGACGCGATCCGGCGCATCGACCGCGAGACTCGCGAGCTGCTGCGCGAAACCTTCGAGAGCGTGAACCGGCATTTCGGGTCGCTCTTCCCGGTGCTGTTCGGCGGCGGCGAAGCGAAGCTCATCATGACCGGGGAGGAGATCCTCGACGCGGGCGTCCAGGTGATGGCGCAGCCCCCGGGCAAGCGCAACAGCACGATCCACCTGCTCTCGGGCGGCGAGAAGGCGCTCACCGCGATCGCGCTCGTGTTCTCGCTCTTCCAGCTGAACCCGGCCCCGTTCTGCCTGCTCGACGAGGTCGACGCGCCGCTCGACGACACCAACACGGGGCGCTTCTGCGACCTGGTGCGCAGGATGTCCGGCCAGACCCAGTTCCTCTTCATCAGCCACAACAAGATCACGATGGAGATGGCGAGCCATCTGATAGGGGTGACCATGCCCGAATCGGGGGTGTCGCGCGTCGTCGCGGTGGATATCGAAGAGGCGCTTCGCATCCGCGAGGAGCTGGCGGCGTAGGGTCGCATGAGCGAGCTCCAGCTCGGGCTCCTGGCGATCGGCGCGCTGGTGGTGGCGGGGGTTCTCGCGTACAACCGCTGGCAGGAGCGCGGCGCGCGCCGGGAGGCCGGGCGCGGGCTCGCGTTCGGCCCCGGCCACCTCGACGTGCTGGCCGAGCCGGCCGCCGAGCGCCATGAGACCGGACCAGGCCCGGGCCAGAGCGCCGCCGTACGCGAGGTCGCGGCGGCCGCGCCCGTTCCGGATCCGCGGATCGACTACGTCGTGGAGCTCGAGTTTCCGCAGGTCGTGTCGGAGAGCGTCTTCGCCGCGCAATGGAAGGCGCACGAGCGCCGCTATGCCGGCCGCGTGCTGTTCGGCCTGCCCGGGGCGCGGAAGCTGCGCGCCGGGCTGCAGCTCGTCACGCGCGAGGGCCCGGTAAGCGAGGCGGAGCTGATCGAGTTTCGCACCGCGATCGAGTCGCTCGCGGCGGCCACGGGCGCGACCGTTGCCGCGCCGGAAATGCGCCAGGCGGTCGAGACGGCCCGCGACCTCGACCGGTTCTGCGCCGAATCCGACGTGCAGGTCGTGATCCACGTGAAGGCCGCGCCCGGACAGGAATTCCCGCTCGAGCGCGCGCGTGCCGCCGCTCAAGCCGCCGGAATGACGCCGGAGGGCGACGCCCGTCTCCTGCACCGCGACGCCGAGGGTACGCCGCTTTATGCGCTCGATCTGCACGAGGGCGCGGCGCTGACGTTCGACGTGCCGCGCACGCCGGATACGCGCCGCTCGTTCCGGCAGATGGCGTCGTTCGCGAGCCGCCTCGCCGCCGTGGTCGGCGGCGCGATGGTCGACGACGCGGGCAATGCGCTCGACGAGCGCGCCGTGGCGGCGATCGCCGCGCAGCTGGAGACGATCCGGGGGGCGTTCGAGGCCCGCGGCATCGCCCCGGGTAGCCCCGAGGCGATCCGCCTGTTTTCGTGATACCCGGGAAAGTCCGCGAGCGCGCCGAGACGCTTAGGCGCGAGATCGAGCGCCACAACTACCTCTATTACGTCAAGGACGCACCGGAGGTCAGCGATGCGGAGTACGACCGGCTGTTCCGCGAGCTTGCCGCGCTGGAGGAGGAGCACCCGGAACTGCGCACCCCCGATTCGCCTACCCGGCGCGTGGGCGCCCAGCCGTCGAAGGCATTCGGCGAGGTACGGCACCGCGTGCCGATGACCTCGCTCGACAACGCGTTCGACGAGCAACAGGCGCGCGAATGGGACCGGCGCTGCCGCCAGGGGCTCGAGCGTGATTCGGTCGAGTACACCGCGGAGCCCAAGTTCGACGGCACTTCGGTGAGCCTGCGCTACGAGGGCGGAACGCTCGCGGTCGCGGGCACGCGCGGCGACGGCAGCCGGGGGGAGGACGTGAGCGCGAACGTGCGCACGATCCGGACCGTACCGCTGCGGCTGCGCGGGCACGGCTGGCCCGACGTGCTGGAGGTGCGCGGCGAGGTCGTGATTCCGAAGAAGGAATTCGAGCGGCTCAACGCCGAGCAGCTCGCGCGCGGAGAGAAGGTCTTCGCCAATCCGCGCAATGCCGCCGCCGGAAGCCTCCGGCAGCTCGATCCCCGCGTGAGCGCCTCGCGCCCGCTCGCGTTCTTCCCGTGGGGCCTGGGCGAGCAGTCGAAGCCCGTGGCGCGACGCTACTCCGAGGTCGTGGCGCGCCTCGCCGACTGGGGCTTCCGGGTGAGCGAGTTCTTCCGCGCCGTGCGCGGAATCGACGCCTGCCTGGACTACTGTCGCGACATGCTCGGGCGTCGCGACGCGCTGCCGTTCGAGATCGACGGCGTGGTCTACAAGGTGGACGACCTGGCGGCGCGCGAGAGCCTCGGCCATACCGCGCGTGCGCCGCGCTGGGCGATCGCACACAAGCTCCCCGCGCGCGAAGAGACGACAGTGGTCGAGGAGATCGTGGCCTCGGTGGGGCGCACCGGTGTGGTGACGCCCGTCGCGGTGCTCCGTCCGGTGCAGCTGAGCGGCGTGACGGTGACGCACGCCACGCTGCACAACCAGGACGAGGTCGAGCGCAAGGACGTGCGCGCGGGGGACACCGTCATCGTGCGCCGGGCGGGCGACGTGATCCCGGAGGTCGTGGGAGTGGTTTCCGGCAAGCGCCCGGCTTCGGCGCGGCCCTGGCGCATGCCGCGCAAATGCCCGGTTTGCGGGAGCGAGGTGGTGCGCGAAGAGGGCTCGGCGGCGCACCGCTGCATGGGAGGGTTGTACTGCCCGGCGCAGCGCATGGGGGCGATCCTGCACTTTGCTTCCCGGCAGGCGATGGACATCCAGGGTCTCGGGGAAAAGCTCGTGGAGCAACTGACCGAGACCGGGATGGTGAAGACCGTGGCCGACCTCTACCGGCTGAACGAGGGTGCGCTCGCAGACCTCGACCGGATGGGCGAAAAATCGGCACGGAACCTGCTCTCGCAGATCGAGCGCAGCAAGGACACCACGCTCGCGCGCTTCCTCCACGCGCTCGGCATCCCGCAGGTGGGCGAGGCGACCGCGGAGCTGCTGGCCGAGAACTTCGGCTCGATCGAGGCGATCATGGACGCGGACGCGCAGGTGCTCGAGACGGTTCACGGGATCGGCCCCCGCATGGCCGAGGACGTGGCGCGCTTCTTCAGGCAGGAGCACAACCGCGAAGTGGTGGCGGCACTGCGCAAGGCCGGCGTGCGCTGGCCGGCCGCGACGGCGCGCTCGCGCGCCGGGCAGCCGCTCGCCGGGAAGGCCTTCGTGCTCACGGGCGCCCTCGAGGCGATGAGCCGCGACGAAGCGAAGAAGCGCCTCAAGGCGCTCGGCGCGCGGGTAAGCGACGCGGTCTCGAAGAAGACCGACTACGTGGTCGCGGGCGCCGATCCGGGCGCCAAGCTCGACCGGGCGCGCGAGCTGGGGGTCGCGGTTCTGGACGAGCGTGCGTTTCTCGCTATCCTAGGAGAGCGTTGAGCCATGACAAAGCGCGTCCGAAAAGCGGTGTTCCCGGTGGCGGGCCTCGGCAGCCGGTTCCTGCCCGCGACCAAGGCGAGCCCGAAGGAGATGCTCCCGATCGTGGACAAGCCGCTCATCCAGTACGCGGTGGAGGAGGCCGCGGCCGCGGGGATCAGCGACATGATCTTCGTGACCGGGCGAAACAAGCGCGCGATCGAAGACCATTTCGACCGCGTGCACGAGCTCGAAAGCGAGCTCGCCGCCAAGGGCAAGCGGGAGCTCCTCGACATCGTGCAGGGCGTGCTCCCCGCGGGCTGCCGCTGCATCTACATCCGCCAGCCCGAGCCGCTGGGCCTGGGCCACGCCGTTCTGTGCGCGCGCCCTGCGGTGGACGACGAGCCCTTCGCCGTGCTGCTCGCCGACGACCTGATTGACGGCAATCCGCCCGAGATGCGCCGCATGACGGAATGCTTCGCCGCCGAGGGCTGCTCGATCCTCGGCGTGGAAGAGGTGCCGCGCGAGCAGACCGCGAGCTACGGAATCGTGAGCGCGGCCGACCCCGCCGTTCAAGTGAGCGCGGTGAAGGGGATCGTGGAGAAGCCCGATCCCGCGAATGCGCCCTCCACGCTCGCGGTGGTGGGGCGCTACGTGCTCACGCCAGCGGTGTTCGACCTGCTCGAAGGCGCGCAGCCCGGGCGCGGCGGCGAGATCCAGCTCACCGATGCGATCTCGGGGCTTCTTGCGCGCGAGCGCGTGCTCGCGATGCGCCTGCACGGCCGGCGCTACGACTGCGGCGCCAAGCTCGGCTACCTCAAGGCAACCGTGGAGCTGGGTCTGAAGCACCCCGAAATCGGAGCGGATTTCCGCGCCTACCTCGGCCAACGCGAGAAGACGAAATGAACGCGCCCGACGCGGCCGCGGCCTGGGCGTTCCTCGAGAATTCCGATCTCGTGGCGAGTGCGGACGAGGTTCGATCCGCGCTGCATCGCGTGGCCGCCGGCATCGGCGAATCGCTCGCGGACGCCTACCCGCTCGTGCTCGTGGTGATGGGCGGCGCGGTGGTGTTCGCGGGGCAGCTGCTGCCCCTCCTTCGATTTCCCCTCGATCTCGACTACATCCACGCCACGCGCTACGGGCGCGCGACCCGGGGTGGCGGGATCGACTGGCGCGTGGCGCCGCCGCCGGGGGTGCGCGGGCGCACGGTGCTCGTGCTCGACGACATTCTCGACGGCGGGCACACCATGAGCGCCATTCGGGAAGCCCTTCTCGCGCAGGGTGCGGCGCGTTTCCTGTGTGCGGTGCTGGTCGAAAAGCGCCTCGCGCACGCCAAGCCGATTCGTGCCGATTTCGTCGGGCTCACGATTCCGGACCGGTTCGTCTTCGGCTGCGGCATGGACGCGAAGGGATACTGGCGCAACCTTCCGGAGATCCGCGCCATGAAAGGGCATTGAGATGATCGCGGTCATCGGCGGAAGCGGCCTGTCGCAGCTTGCCAATCTCGAAGTCACGCGGCGAAAGGTGGTGCGCACGCCCTACGGCGAGCCCTCGGGCCCGCTCACCTTCGGCGCGATCCGCGGCAGGGAGCTGGTGTTTCTCGCGCGCCACGGCTACGGCCACACGATCCCGCCGCACGAAGTCAACTACCGCGCGAACCTCTGGGCGCTGAAGGAGGAGGGGCCCGAAGGCGTCGTGTCGGTGGCGTCGGTCGGTGGCATCCGCAAGGATTTCGCGCCCGGCGTCCTCGCGGTGCCATCGCAGATCATCGATTACACCTGGGGCCGCCGCGCCACTTACTTCGAAGGCGCGGGCGCGCCGGTGACCCACGTGGATTTCACCGAGCCGTACTCCGAGAATCTTCGCGCGCGCATCCTCGCGGCGGCGAAGTCTTGCGGCGAACCGGTGATCGACGGTGGCGTGTACGCCGCGACCCAAGGTCCGCGCCTCGAGTCCGCCGCGGAGATCAACCGCCTCGAGCGCGACGGCGGCGACATGGTGGGGATGACCGGCATGCCCGAGGCTGCGCTCGCGCGCGAGCTCGGGCTCGAGTACGCCGCGATTGCGGTCGTCGCCAACCAAGCCGCGGGCCGCGGCGACAGCGCGCGGAAGATCGCGCTCGAGGCGATCGAAGCGGTGCTCGCGCAGGCAATGGGCCGCGTGCGCCGGATCATCGAGGCGCTGGCCGCGGCATGATCCGCGAAGTCCTCAGGATGGGCGACCCGCGCCTGCTTGCCGTGGCCTCGCCGGTGAAGGATTTTCGTTCGGAAGAGCTGCGGACCTTGCTCACGGACATGCGCGACACCATGGCGCACCTGAGCGGCGCCGGCCTCGCCGCGCCGCAGATCGGCGTCAGCCTTCGCGTAGTGATCTTCGGCGTGAAGGCGAATCCCCGCTACCCGCACGCGACCGAAGTGCCGGACACCGTCCTCATCAACCCGACCATCACGCCGCTCGCCTCCGACATGGAAGAGGACTGGGAAGGCTGCCTCTCCGTCCCCGGCCTGCGCGGCATGGTGCCGCGCTACAAGCACCTGCGCTACTCAGGGTTCGACGAGAACGGCAGGCGCTTCGAACGCACGGTCGAGGGCTTCCACGCGCGCGTAGTGCAGCACGAGTGCGACCATCTCGACGGGATTCTCTATCCGATGCGGATCCGTGACTTTTCGAAGTTCGGATTCATCGAGGCGCTGTTTCCCGGCCAGGAATTGCCGCCGGAGGAATAGGAGAGCGAATTGTCGTTCCCGCGAAAGCGGGAACCCATGCGTTGGCAAGTCTTGCGAATCTGGATCCCCGCTTGCGGGGGGACAACGGCGTTGTCTTACTGGATCTGCAGTACCGCGAGCAGCTCCTGCTCGAGGTTGAGCACCGTCTTCGCGTCGGAGAGGCCGCGCCCTGAAACCAGGAACACGTCCTCCGCCCGGTCGCCGAGGGTGTTGATGCGCGCCGAGTGCAGGTTGATGCCGTGGCCGGCTAGGACGCGCGCCATGCCGTAGAGGAGGCCGGGGCGGTCGGCCGCTACGATGGATAGCACGTGGTAGGCGCCGCGCTCGTCGGGGCGCAAGTCGACCACCGGCGTGATCGGGTAGTGGCGCACGCGGCGCGAGACGCGCCCGCCGCGCGGCGGCGCGAGCGGGGCCTGCGACTCGAGCTCCTCGGCGAGGCCCTTCTCGATCAGGTTGATAAGATCGCGGTAGTGCACGGCACGCGCGTGTCCCATCACGAGGAAGGTGTCGAGCGCGTAGCCGTGGCGCGTGGTGTGGATCTTCGCCTCCACGATGTTGTAGCCGGTACGCTCGAAGTAGCCGCAGATGCGCGCGAACAGCCCTTCGCGGTCGCGCGTGTAGATCATCACTTGCAGGCCCTCGCCGATTGGCGCGAGGCGCGCGCGCACCACGGGCCCCGCGGGCTCCACGCGGTAGTGGAGGTTGCGCGTCTGCCAGGCGATCTCCTGCGGGTCGTGGCGCAGGAAGTAGGGAGTGTCGAGCTGGGTCCAGAGCTTGTCCTGCACGTGTTCCGAAAGCGCGTAGAGCCGCAGCAGCCGCGCGGCTTCGGCCTGCTTCTCGGCGACCGCGGCCTCGAGCTGCGGCACCTCGCCCGCGAGCGCGCGCCGCGCGGCGCGGAACAGATCTTCGAGGAGCTTGCCCTTCCACGCGTTCCACACCTTGGGGCTCGTGCCGCGGATGTCCGCTACGGTAAGGAGATACAGAGCGGTCAAGCGGCGCTCGTTCCCGACCGTCGCGGCGAACGCGCGCACCACTTCCGGGTCGTGCACGTCCTCCTTCTGCGCGACGCGCGACATCGCGAGGTGGTACTCAACCAGGAACGCGACCAGATCCTCGTCGTCGCGCGCGAGGCCGTGGCGCCTGCAGAAGGCGCGCGCGTCGCGCGCGCCGAGCTCGGAATGATCGCCGCCGCGCCCCTTGGCGATGTCGTGGTAGAGCGCGGCGATATAGATGAGCCAGCGCCGCTCGAACCCGCTCATCAGCTGGCTGCAGAGCGGAAACTCGTGCGCGAACTCGGGCATCGTGAAGCGCCGCAGGTTCCGGAGCACCATGAGGATGTGCTGGTCCACGGTGTAGACGTGGAACAGGTCGTGCTGCATCTGGCCGACGATCCGGCCGAACTCGGGCAGATAGCGGCCGAGCACGTCGTACTGGTTCATGCGGCGCGATTCGTGCACGATGCCGCGGTGCTGCTGGAGGAAATCGAGGAACATCATTCGCGCGACCGGGTCGCGGCGCAGGCGCGCGTCGATCCTTGCGCGCGCGCGCCACAGCGCGCGCAGCGTCGCCGCGGTCATGCCGCGCAGCTCGTGGTGCTGCTGCATCAGGAGGAAGCTCTCGAGGATCGCGCGCGGTTCGCGCTCGAACAGCCGCTCGTCGCGTGACTCCAGCAGCTCGCCGCGCACCTGGAAGCGCTCGTTGAGCGCCCGCGGCGGGGTCTCGGGCTCGGGCGCGATCAGCGCCTCGAGGTTCTGCATCAGGATCACGTTCAGCTGCGTCACCGCCTTGGCGGTGCGATAGTAGTGCTCCATCAGGCGCTCGCCGGCACGGCGGCTCGCGCCCGCGCGCAGCCCCAGGCTCTCGGCGAGCGGGTTCTGGTAGTCGAACACGATCCGGTCCTCGCGCCGCCCTGCGAGATAGTGCAGCCTGATCCGCAGGTCGTGCAGCAGCGCCTCGTGGCGCGCGAGCTGCCGCGCCTCGGCGCGCTGAACGAGTCCGCGCCGCTCGAGGTCCGACCAGCGCGGCCCCATGCCGCTCGCGCGCGCGATCCAGCCGATCACCTGGAGGTCGCGCAGGCCCCCCGGCGCCTCCTTGAGGTTGGGCTCGAGCGCGTACGGCGTGTCCTGATGCTTGGCGTGGCGCTGCTCCTGCTCGAGCTTCTTCGCCTTGAAGAACGCCGCCGGATCGAGCGAGTCGTGCATTGCGCGCGCGAATCGACGGCAGAGCGCAGTGCTGCCCGCGAGGTAGCGCGACTCGAGAAGCGTGGTCTGGATCGTGATGTCGCCGCGCGCCGCCTCCACGCAGGCTTCCACCGTGCGAACGCTGTGCGCAGTCTCCAGGCCGATGTCCCAAAGCAGCCCGACCAGACGCTCGAGGCGCGCCTGCTCGTCGGGCGAGGGCTCGCGCGCAAGGAGCACCAGCAGGTCTATGTCGGAAGCCGGGAAGAGCTCGCCGCGGCCGTAGCCGCCGGTTGCGACCAGCGCCGCTTCCGCCGCGGGAGCGGCGGCGCGCCATATCTCCTTCAGCGTCCGGTCGACGAGCCGCGTGTGCGCGCGCAGCAGCCGCGCGGGGGAGGGCGCCGCGGCATAGCCCGTACGCAGCGCCTGCCGTCCCTCGGCCAGGCGCGCGCGCCAGCGCTCTGCGGCGAGTGGCTCGGGGCGCGGCACCGCGCTCATCGTCTCAGGCCGCGAACGCGGGCGGCGGCGGCGCGCCGGCAGAGCGCGTGAGTACCTCGAAGCCGGAATCCGTCACGTGCACCGTGTGCTCCCATTGCGCCGAGAGGCTGTGATCCTTGGTGACGATGGTCCAGCCGTCGGCAAGCTCGCGGATCGCCGGCTTCCCGGCGTTGATCATCGGCTCGATCGTGAAGGTCATCCCCGGCTCGAGTCGCAGACCCGTGCCCGCGCGGCCGTAGTGCAGCACCTGCGGCTCCTCGTGGAACTTGCGCCCGATGCCGTGGCCGCAGAACTCGCGCACCACCGAGTAGCCGTGCTTCTCGGCATGTGCCTGGATCGCGGCGCCGATGTCGCCGAGCTGCGCGCCGGGCCGCACGCTGAGAATGCCGTACCACATGCACTCGTAGGTGATCTCCACGAGGCGCCGCGCCTGGATGCTCGGCTCGCCCACGAAGAACATGCGGCTGGAATCGCCGTGAAAGCCGTCCTTGATCACCGTGATGTCGATGTTCAGGATGTCGCCGGGCTTCAGCACCCGCTCGCCCGGCACGCCGTGACATACCTGGTGGTTGACCGAGGTGCAGATCGACTTCGGGTAGGGCTTGTAGCCCGGGGGCGCATAGTTGAGCGGCGCCGGAATCGTGCCCTGGACCTCCACCATGTAGGCGTGGCACAGGTCGTTCAGCCGCCCGGTGGTAACGCCGGGCTTGACGTGGGGCGCGATGTAATCGAGCACCTCGCCGGCGAGCCGACCGGCGACCCGCATCCGGGCGATTTCGTCCTCGGTTTTCAGGCTGACCGGCATCGTGTCGCGCTAAAAAAACGCTGATTATGCTAGAATTAAAAGCCGTTCCGGAGAGATTCCGGAGCGAATTTCCCGCCCGGCACTGCAAGGGTGTCCCCGAGCGCTTGAATCGGGGATCGACTTTGACCGGCGCGGCAGCCAACCAACCCTGCTGAAGGAGCACGCATGTCCGTGACGATGCGCCAGATGCTGGAGGCCGGCGTTCATTTCGGCCACCAGACGCGCTACTGGAACCCGAAGATGGCGCCGTATATCTTCGGCCAGCGCAACAAGATTCACATCATCAACCTCGAGAAGACCCTGGCGCTGTATCAGGACGCGCTCAAGTTCGTGCGCCAGCTCACGGCCAACAAGGGAACGATCCTGTTCGTTGGCACCAAGCGCCAGGCGCGCGAGATCATCCGCGAGGAGGCGCAGCGCTGCGGCATGCCGTTCGTGGACTACCGCTGGCTCGGCGGCATGCTGACCAACTTCAAGACCGTCAAGCAGTCGATCAAGCGCCTGAAGGAAATGGAGGCGATGCGCGAGGACGGGACCCTGGAGCGCATGTCCAAGAAGGAAGCGCTCGGGGTGCAGCGCGAGATGGACAAGCTGCTGCGGTCGCTCGGCGGCATCAAGGATCTCGCGAGCCTGCCGGACGCGATGTTCGTGATCGACGTCGGCTACCAGAAGGGCGCGATCGCCGAGGCGCGCAAGCTCGGCATCCCGGTGGTCGGGGTGGTCGACACCAACCATTCGCCCGACGGGATCAGCCACGTGATCCCGGGCAACGACGACTCGAGCCGCGCGATCCGTCTGTACGCGCGCGGCATTGCCGACGCGGTGCTCGAAGGGCGCACCCAGTCGCTCGAAGAGGTGGTGTCCGCCTCGCGCGACGAGTTCGTCGAGGTGGAGGAGGAGGAAGGCCGGGGCTGAGCGCGCCCGGCGCGAGCAGCGAAAGGGGGGCCGCGAGCCCCTTTTTTTGAACCCAAAGGGCAAGGAACGGAGCATCGATGGCTGAAATCGCCGCGAGCCTGGTCAAGGAGCTGCGCGACCTGACCGGGCTTCCCATGATGGATTGCAAGAAGGCGCTCGCCGAGTCCGGCGGCGACCTGAAGAAGGCGGAGGAGATCCTGCGCATCAGGAGCGGCGCGAAGGCGAGCAAGGCCGCGGGCCGCGTCGCCGCCGAGGGCGTTATCGGGGCGTGGCTTTCGCCGGATGCGAAGCTCGGTGCGATGGTCGAGCTCAACTGCGAGACCGATTTCGTGGCGAAGAACGCGGACTTCGCGGCGTTCGCGCGCGAGCTCGCGGAAGCCGCCGCGAAGACCAACCCTGCCGACGCGGGTGCGCTCGCGCAGGCGTTCGAGGCGAAGCGCCAGGCGCTCGTGCAGAAGATCGGCGAGAACCTCTCGGTTCGCAGATTCGCCCGCGTCGAGGCCTCCGGCAGGGTCGCGCTCTACGTCCATTCGAACAGCAAGATCGGCGTGCTCGTCGATTACGAGGGCACGGACGAGCTCGGCAAGGACCTCGCAATGCACGTCGCCGCGTTCAAGCCCCAGTATCTGGCGCGAAGCGAGATTCCGGCCGACGTGGTGGCGCGCGAGCGCGACATCGCGTCCGCGCGGGCGGCGGAGTCCGGAAAGCCCCCCGAGATCGCAGCGAAGATGGTCGACGGAGCGGTCAACAAGGCGCTGAACGAGATCACGCTGCTCGGCCAGCCGTTCGTCAGGGACGACAGGCAGTCGGTCGAGAAGATGCTCGCCGCGAGGAAGGGCAGGGTCCTGGGATATCGCCTGCTGGTCGTAGGTGAGGGAATCGAGAAGAAGAGCAGTGACTTCGCCGCGGAGGTGAGGGCGACGGCGGAGGCGGCGCGATAGAGGCGCGATGACGCCCCGGTACAAGCGGATCCTCCTCAAGCTCTCGGGCGAGGCGCTCATGGGCGAGGATCCGTACGGGATCAACCGCGAGACGATCGACGGCATCGTCGCCGAGATCGCCTCGGTGGCCCGCCTGGGCGTGGAGATCGGCGTGGTGATCGGTGGCGGCAACATCTTTCGCGGGGTCGCACCCGGCGCCGCCGGCATGGACCGTGCTACCGCCGACTACATGGGCATGCTCGCCACGGTGATGAACGCGCTCGCGCTGCAGGACGCGATGCGCCGCGCCGGGCTCGCAGGGCGCGTGCAGTCGGCGCTCAACATCGAGCAGGTGGTCGAGCCCTACATCCGCGCCAAGGCGATTCGTTACCTCGAGGAAGGCAAGATCGTGATCTTCGCCGCCGGGACCGGCAACCCGTTCTTCACCACGGACACCGCGGCCGCGCTGCGCGCGAGCGAGGTGGGCGCGGAGATCGTGATCAAGGCGACCAAGGTCGATGGCGTCTACACCGCCGATCCCAGGAAGGACCCGGCCGCCAGGCGCTACGCGCCCTGTCCTTCGACGAGGCGATCGGCCGCAACCTCAAGGTGATGGACGCCACCGCGCTGACGCTGTGCCGCGACCAGAAGCTGCCGGTGAACGTGTTCAGCATCTTCCGCAGGAATGCCCTGCGGCGCGTGGTGGCCGGGGACGACGAGGGCACGCTGGTGCACGTGTAAGAAAGGAGCTGCTGCATGAATCTCGCCGACGTGAAGAAGACGACCGATGCGAAGATGAACAAGACCATCGAGGCGTTCAAGGCCGACCTCGCGAAGGTCCGGACCGGACGCGCGCACACGGGGCTGCTCGACCACATCACGGTCGACTATTACGGCACGCCCACGCCGATCAACCAGGTCGCCAAGGTGACGCTGCTCGATGCGCGCACGATCGGCGTCGCGCCCTTCGAGAAGAAGATGGTGCAGGCGGTGGAGAAGGCGATCCGCGACTCGGACCTCGGCCTCAACCCGGCGGCGATGGGCGACACGATCCGGGTGCCGATGCCGCCTCTGACCGAAGAGCGGCGCAAGGAGCTCACCAAGGTGGTGCGGCACGAGGCCGAGAGCGCGCGCGTGGCGGTGCGAAACGTCCGCCGCGACGCGATTCACGCGATGAAGGAGGCGCTCAAGAAGCACGAGGTCTCCGAGAACGACGAGAGGCGCGCACAGGACGAGGTGCAGAAGCTGACTGACCAGCATATCGCTCAGATCGACAAGCTGCTCGCGCAGAAGGAAGCCGAGCTGATGGCGGTCTGAGCCGCGCCCATGGACAACGCCAGCTCGACGCTCGCGATCCCCGCTCACGGGGCGGTGCCGCGCCACGTCGCGATCATCATGGACGGAAACGGCCGCTGGGCGCGGCGCCGTCACCTGCCGCGCTTCGCCGGGCACAAGCGCGGCGTGGAGGCGGTCCGGCGCGTAGTGCAGGCCTCGGCCGAGCGCGGCGTGGAATACCTGACGCTTTTTGCGTTCAGCTCGGAGAACTGGCGCCGTCCGCCCGAGGAGGTCGAGCTCCTGATGCAGCTGTTCGTGGCGGTGCTCACGCACGAGGTCCGGAAGCTGCACCGCAACGGCATCCGCCTCAGGGTGATCGGCGATACGTCGCGGTTCGATCCGAAGATCCGGTCGCTCATCGCGGAGGGCGAGGCGCTGACCGCGGCGAACGCCGGCCTCACGCTCACGGTCGCGGCGAACTACGGCGGGCGCTGGGACATATTGCAGGGGCTCTCGAAGTTGAGAAAGGAGCATCCTTCCCTGACGGAATTCCGGGAAGAGATGCTTTCTCCGTATCTCGCCATGAGCTACGCGCCCGAGCCGGATCTTTTCATCCGCACCGGCGGCGAGCAGCGGGTCAGCAACTTCCTGCTGTGGCAGCTCGCCTACACCGAACTCTACTTCACCGACCGGCTCTGGCCCGATTTCGGCGCCGAGGCGCTGGAGGAAGCCTTCGCCTGGTACCGCGGCCGCGAGCGCCGCTTCGGGCGCACCAGCGAGCAGGTCGAGGAGGCGCGCCGCGCATCGATTGCCGGGGTGCTTTCGGCCGCCGGCGGCACCTGATTGCTCGCGCTGCGCGCCCTTACGGCGGCAGTCCTGCTGGCGGCGTTCGCCGCGGCGCTTCTCCTGCTGGAGCGCGCGTGGTTCGCCGCGATGATCGGTGCGGTGATGGCGCTCGGCGCTCACGAATGGGGCCGGCTCGCGCGCCTTCGCCGCGCCTCCTGCCTTGCCTATGCCGTGACCTGTGCGGCACTCTATGGCGCGCTGGCGTGGGCATGGTGGCCGCTCGAGGCCCGGACGCAACCGGTCCTCGGATTGCACGTCTTTGCCGCTCTCTTCTGGGGGGGCGCCGTCCCGCTTTGGCTCGCCCGCGGCGCCCCAGGCTGGCTGCTGCCCCCCGCAGGGCTCGTCGTGCTGGTGCCGGCGGGCCTCGCCGCAATGTCGATCTCGCCGCGGCTCCTGCTCGCCCTGCTCGGCCTGGTCTGGATCGGGGATACCGCCGCGTACCTCGCGGGACGCGCCTTCGGCCGCCGCAAGCTTGCGCCCGCGATCAGCCCGGGCAAGACCTGGGAAGGGGTTGCCGGCGCCCTCCTGGCAAGCCTCGCCTACGCTATCATCGTCGAGTCCGCCGTGCCCGAGATCGGCGAGCGCGTAGGCGGCCCCGGGTGGGTGCTGTACCTCGGGGGTGCGGGGCTCCTCAGTGCAGCGGGCATTGCCGGAGACCTGCTCGAATCGGCGGTCAAGCGCGGCGCCGGCGTCAAGGACAGCGGCGCGCTCCTGCCCGGGCACGGCGGCGTGCTCGACCGCATCGACAGCGCCACCGCCGTGCTCCCGGTCGGAGCATTGCTGCTCGCGTGGATGGGTGCAACATGACTCGTGAAGCGGACCGAACGCGCTCGCTGACGCTGCTTGGTGCCACCGGCTCGATCGGCGCGAGCACGCTCGACGTGATCACGCGCCACGCCGGGCGCTTTCGCGTCTTCGCGCTGACCGCGAACGGCTCCGCCGACGATCTTCTCGCTCTTTGCCGCCGGCACCGGCCGCGCTACGCCGTGCTCGCGGGCGCAGCGCCCGGCGAGGGGCTCCGGCGCCGCTTCGCCGAGACCGCGGGAACGGAGCTGCTCTTCGGCGCGCCCGCGCTCGAGGCGGTCGCCGCGCATCCGGAATGCGACACCGTGATGGCGGCGATCGTGGGCGCTGCGGGGCTCGCCCCAACGCTTGCCGCGGCGCGCGCGGGAAAGCGCCTGCTGCTCGCCAACAAGGAGGCGCTGGTGATGGCGGGCGCGGTCTTCATGAACGCGGTGCGCGCTTCCGGTGCGCGGCTGCTCCCCATCGACAGCGAGCACAACGCGGTGTTCCAGTGCTTCTCCGGCCGCGAGGGGGTCAGGCGCATCATGCTGACCGCCTCGGGCGGCCCGTTTCGCACGGCGCCGCTCGAGCGGCTCGACCGGGTGACGCCGGAGGAGGCCTGCGCGCATCCGAACTGGGTCATGGGACGCAAGATCTCGGTCGATTCCGCCACCATGATGAACAAGGGGCTCGAGGTGATCGAGGCGAGATGGCTGTTCGACCTGCCGGCCGAGCGCATCGAGGTTCTCATCCACCCGCAGAGCATCGTGCACTCGCTGGTCGAGTACGTCGACGGCTCGGTGATCGCGCAGCTCTCCAATCCCGACATGCGGGTGCCGATCGCGCACGCGCTCGGCTTTCCGGAGCGCATCGAGTCGGGAGCGCGGGCGCTCGATCTGGGCGCCGTCGCAAACCTCGGGTTCGAGCGCCCGGACCTCGAGCGCTTTCCGTGCCTTGCGCTCGCCTACGACGCGTTGCGGCGCGGCGGAACCGCGCCGGCGATCCTGAACGCCGCAAATGAAGTCGCGGTGGAGGCCTTCCTCGCGGGACGGCTCCGGTTCACCGCGATCCCGCGCGTGATCGAGCGCGCGATGCGCGAGGTCGCGGCCGGCGACGGCGCCTCGCTCGAGGAGGTCCTCGCGGCCGACGCCGGCGCGCGCCGCGCGGCTTGCGCAGGAGTGGCGGCGCTGATGGGGCGCGCGGCGTGAGCCTCCTGCAGACGGTTGTCGCGTTCCTGGTGGCGCTCGGCGTGCTGATCGTGGTGCACGAGTACGGGCATTACCTCGCGGCGCGAATCTGCCGGGTGAAGGTGCTGCGCTTCTCGGTAGGATTCGGGCGGCCGCTTGCGGTATGGCGGCTCGGCCCCGACGCCACCGAGTGGGCGATAGCGGCGGTGCCGTTCGGCGGCTACGTGAAGATGCTCGACGAGCGCGAGGGGCCGGTCGAGCGGCGCGAGGCGCCGCGCGCCTTCAACCGCCAGAGCGTGTGGCGGCGATTCTTCATCGTGTTCGCGGGACCGGCGTTCAATTTTGCCTTCGCGATCGCAGTCTACGCGGGTCTTTTCATGCACGGCCTGCCCGAGGCGCGCCCGGTAGTGGCCGAGCCGCCCGCGGGAACGGTCGCGCAGGCCGCAGGCCTGCGCGCAGGAGACACGGTGCGCGCGATCGACGGCCGGCCGGTCGAGACCTGGCAGGAACTGCGCTGGCGCGTGGTCCAGGCGGCGATCCAGCGCGGCTCGCTGCGCCTGGAAATCGCGAGCGATCGCGGCCACCTGCGCGAAGCCGTGCTCGACCTGGGCGCGGTTGCGCCAGAGGACGTCGAGAAAAACGCGCTCGAGCGCATCGGGCTGCGGCTGTACCAGCCGAAGTTCGAGCCTGCGCTCGGACGAATCGAGCCTGGCGGCGCCGCGGATCGGGCGGGGCTCAAGTCCGGGGACCGCGTCACGCACGTGCAAGGGGTCGCGATCCGGAGCTGGGGCGATTTCGTGAAGGCGATCCAGGCGAGCCCCGGCAAGCCGCTTGTCCTCGGCGTGGAACGCAACGGCGCGCGCCTCGCGGTGGAGGTCACGCCGGAGCGCGTGCTCGCAGGCGACCACGAGATCGGGCGCATCGGCGTGGGCCCGCGCGATCTCGACAAGTTCTACCAGCGCGTGAGCTACGGGCCATTCGCGAGCATCGCCAAGGCGGTCGAGAAGACCTGGGAGATCTCGCTCTTCAGCCTGACGATGCTCGCCAAGATGGTGCTGGGCGAAGTGTCGTGGAGGCATCTTTCGGGCCCGGTCACGATCGCCGACTACGCCGGGCAGTCGGCGCAGCTCGGATGGATCGCCTATGCCGCGTTCCTCGCGCTGATCAGCGTGAGCCTGGGGGTACTGAACCTGCTCCCGATCCCGCTGCTCGACGGCGGGCACTTGATGTATTATCTGGTCGAGATAATAAGAGGCAGCCCGGTCTCCGAACGGGCCATGGAGGTGGGGCAGCGCGTGGGTCTGGCGCTGCTGCTGTTCATGATGGCCTTCGCCTTCTACAACGATCTGAACCGGCTTTTCTCAGGCTAGAACGTGCGACTGCGCCTGTTCGCCCTCCTGCTGGGCCTCGCCGCCGCAGCCGCGGCATGGGCGCAGACCTTCAAGCCGTTCGTGGTGCGCGACATCCGCGTCGAGGGGCTGCAGCGCACCGAACCCGGCACGGTGTTCAGCTATCTGCCGGTCAAGGTCGGAGAGACCATGACCGAGGAAAAGGCACAGGCCGCGTTGCGGGCCCTGTTCGCGACCGGATTCTTCCGCGACGTGCGGCTGGAGGTCGAGAACGACGTGCTGGTGGTGCTGGTGGAGGAGCGTCCCGCCATCGCACAGGTCGATTTTTCCGGCGTCAAGGAGTTCGAATCCGATACGCTCAAGCGCGTGCTGCGCGAGCTCGGCCTCGCCGAAGGGCGCATCTTCGACCGCGCGGTGCTCGAGGGCGCCGAGCAGGAGCTGAAGCGCCAGTACCTCTCGCGCGGCCGCTACGCCGCCGAGGTGCAGACCACGGTCACGCCGCTCGAGCGCAATCGCGTCGGCATCAACTTCGCGGTAACCGAGGGCGAGGTGGCGAAGATCCGCGCCATCAACATCGTGGGCGCGCAGGCCATTCCCGAGAAGGAGCTGCTGGATCTCTTCGTGCTGCGGCCCCCGAACTGGATCAGCTGGTACACGAAGAACGACCAGTATTCGCGGCAGAAACTCGCCGCCGACCTCGAGACGCTGCGCTCGCACTACCAGGACCGCGGCTACATCGATTTCAGCATCGACTCGACCCAGGTTTCGATTACGCCCGACAAGCGCGACATCTACATCACCGTCAACGTCACGGAAGGCGAGAAGTACACGGTCTCGGACGTGCAGCTTGCCGGCCAGATGCTCCTTCCCCGGGAGGAACTCGAGAAGCTGGTGAAGGTAAAGCCCGGTGACGTCTACTCGCGCGCCCGGCTGACCGAGAGCGTCAAGGCGATCACGGACCGTCTCGGCAACGAAGGCTACGCCTTCGCGAACGCCAATCCGGCGCCGCAGCTCGACAAGGACAAGCGCACCGTCGCCTTCACAATCCTGATCGACCCCGGCCGGCGCGTGTACGTGCGCCGCATCAACATCGCCGGCAATACCCGGACGCGCGACGAGGTGGTGCGGCGCGAGATGCGCCAGCTCGAGGGCGCGTTCTACGACGCTTCCCGGATCCAGCTCTCCAAGCAGCGCATCGACCGCACGCAGTACTTCAAGGACGTGAACGTCGAGACAGCGCCGGTCGCGGGCAGCACCGACCAGGTGGACGTCAACTTCACCGTGGAAGAGAAGCCCACGGGAGCGCTTCTCCTCGGCGCCGGCTTTTCCAGCACCGACAAGTTCATCGTCTCGGGGTCGGTTTCGCAGTCGAACGTGTTCGGAAGCGGCAAGTTCATCTCCGCGCAGGTGAACAGCGGGCGCGTGAACCAGACCTACGCGCTCTCGTACCTCGATCCGTACTACACCGTGGACGGCGTGAGCCAGGGATTCGACATCTACAAGCGCGACACCGACGCCTCGACCCTGTCGATCGGTCCCTATACCACCAGGGCGCTCGGCGGCGGCATCAAGTTCGGCTATCCGCTCACGGAAAACATCAATCTCAGCTTCGGCCTGAACGCCGAGAACGTGAAGCTGGAGACTTTCAGCAACAGCCCGGCCCAGTACCTCACGTTCGTCAGCCAGTTCGGCAGCAAGTACGCCTACGGCGCCGGCACCGTGGGGATCCAGCGCGACCTGCGCGACAGCGCGATCTTCACCACCAGAGGCACGCTCACCACGGCCTCCGTCGAGCTCGCGGGTGGCGACCTGCAGTACTACCGCCTCAACTTCGGCCACCAGTGGTTCCACCCGATCACGCGCACCGTGACCCTCGCGCTCAACGCCGACCTGGGCTATGCCGATGGCCTGAGCGGCCGGCCGGTGCCGTTCTTCAAGGGCTACTACGCGGGCGGTCCGGGGTCGGTGCGCGGGTTCCGGGCCTTCACGCTCGGCCCGCAGGACACGCAGTCGAACGTGCTCGGCGGCACGCGCAAGGTCGTGGGCAGCGCCGAAGTGCTGTTCCCGCTGCCGGGCGCCGGGATGGACAGGTCGCTGCGGCTCGCGGCGTTCCTCGACGCGGGCCAGGTCTACGGCGAGGCCGAGAAGGTCGACCTGTCGCAGCTTCGCTACGCGGCGGGCATCGCGCTCGCATGGAACTCGCCGTTCGGGCCGCTCAAGCTGTCCTTAGGCCAGCCGCTCAACGAAAAGAAGGGGTTCGACCGGGTGCAGAGGTTACAATTCACCTTCGGCACCGGCTTCTGAACGGGAACGCATGAAGAAACTCGCCCCCCTCGCGCTCGCCGCCGCTCTCGCCGCGGGCGCGATTCCAGCTGCAGCCCAGAGCAAGATCGGGTTCGTGAACACCGAGCGCATCATGCGCGATTCGGTCCCGGCGCAGCGCGCGCAGAAGAAGATCGAGAGCGAGTTCCAGAAGCGCGACCAGGACCTCTCGCGCATGGCCGATCAGCTCAAGCGCCTGCAGGAGGATCTGGAGAAGAACGCGGTCACCATGGCGGAGGGCACGCGCCGCGCCAGGGAGCGCGAGCTCACCGAGCTCGACCGCGACTTTCAGAGAAAGCGCCGCGAGTTCCAGGAGGACCTGAACCAGCGGCGCAACGAGGAACTGGCGCAGGTGCTCGAGCAGGCGAACCGTGCCATCCGCAGCATCGCCGAGCAGGAGAAATACGACATCATTTTCCAGGACGCCGTCTACGCGAACCCGCGCATCGATCTCACCGACAAGGTGATCAAGGCGCTGGAAGGCAAGTCTCCCGCCCGATGACATGGCGTTCACGCTGGCCGAGATCGCCTCGCGCTTCGGCGGCCGCGTCGTCGGCGACCCGCGGGTCCTGATCCGGCAGGTCGGCTCGCTCGAGCGGGCGGGCGAGGGCGAGATCGCGTTTCTCGCCAATCCGCGGTACCGCGCGCGCCTCGCGGCGACCCGCGCCGCCGCAGTGATCCTGGGACCGGACGCCGAGTCTCTCACGGCGCTGCCACGCATCGTCTGCGAGAACCCCTACGCGTATTTCGCTCGCGTGTCGCAACTGCTCAACCCGGCGACGGTCCAGGCGCCCGGCGTGCACCCGAGCGCTGTCGTGGCGCCATCGGCGAGCCTCGGCGCGCGCGTCTCGATCGGCGCGGGCTGCGTGATCGGCGAGGGCGTCGAGATCGGCGACGACACGTGCCTGTACCCGCGCGTGGTCGTGTACCACGGCTGCCGGATCGGCGCGCGTGCGATCCTGCACTCCGGTGTCGTGATCGGCGCCGACGGCTTCGGCATCGCGCGTGAAGCGGGGCGCTGGCTCAAGATCCCGCAGATCGGGCGCGTGCTGATCGGCGACGACGTCGAGATCGGCGCTAACACCACGATCGACCGGGGAGCGATCGACGACACGGTCATCGGCGACGGCGTGAAGCTCGACAACCAGATCCAGATCGGGCACAACTGCCGGGTCGGGGAGCACACTGCGATGGCCGGCTGCGTCGCGGTGGCCGGGAGCGCCGAGATCGGGTGCCGCTGCACCATCGGCGCCGGGGCGCTGATCCTCGGGCACCTCTCGATCTGCGACGACGTCGAAGTGTCCGCGGCCACGGTGATCTCCCGCTCGATTCACAGGCCCGGGACGTACACCGGGATGTACCCGTTCGACGACAACGAGTCCTGGGCCCGGAATACCGCGCTCGTTCGGCACCTCGCGAAGCTCGCCGCGCGGGTGCGGGCGCTGGAACAGAGTCTCCCTGCAAAGGACGAACCCCATGGCTGAGATGGACGTCCGCGAGGTGCTGGCGCATCTTCCGCATCGTTACCCGTTCCTGATGGTCGACCGGGTGCTCGCGTGCGAGCCCGGCAAGCGCATCCTGGCCGTGAAGAACGTGTCGGCGAACGAGCCGTACTTCCCGGGGCATTTTCCCAACCGCCCGGTGATGCCGGGGGTGCTCATTCTGGAGGCCATGGCGCAGGCCGCGGGCATCCTCGTGTTCCGGACCCTCGGTACGAAGCCGGACGAGAAGTCGGTCTACTACTACGCCGGCATCGACGGGGCGCGCTTCAAGCGCCCGGTCGCGCCGGGCGACTGCCTCGAGATCGAAGTGACGATCCTCGGCTCCAAGCGCGGCATCTGGAAGTTCGCCTGCGTCGCGCGCGTGAACGGCGCCGTGGCGAGCGAGGCCGAGATCCTGTGCACGGTGCGGCCGGCGGGAAGCGAGGGCGGATGATCCACCCGAGCGCGATCGTCGATCCCGGCGCGCGCCTCGGCGCCGGCGTCTCGATCGGCGCGTACTCGATCATCGGCGCCCGGGTGGAGATCGGGGACGGAACCTGGATCGGGCCGCACGTGGTGATCGATGGCCGCACCCGGATCGGGCGCCACAACCGGATCCACCCCTTCGCGAGCATCGGCGGCCCGCCGCAGGACAAGAAGTACGCGGGCGAGGACACGGCGGTGGAGATCGGCGACGGCAACACGATCCGGGAGTACGTCACGATCAACCGGGGAACCGCGCTCGACGCGGGCGTGACGCGCGTGGGCGACGACAACTGGATCATGGCTTACGTGCATTTCGCACACGACTGCCAGATCGGCAGCCGTACGATCTTCGCCAACGCGTGCGAGCTTGCCGGCCACGTCCATGTGGGTGACTGGGCGATCCTCGGTGCGACCACGCTGGTGCACCAGTTCGTCCGGATCGGCGAGCACAGCTTCACCGGCATGGGCACCTACCTCGACCGCGATCTTCCGCCCTACGTGCGCGCCGCGGGCAACATGGCGAAGCCCTTCGGCATCAACAGCGAGGGCCTGCGCCGCCGCGGCTTCGCGCCGCAGACGATCGCCGCGCTGAAGAAGGCCTACCGTACGCTGTACCGTGCGGGGCTTGCGCTCGACGACATCCGGCGGGAGCTCCGGGCGCAGGCGACCGAGTGCCCGGAAGTGCGCGCAATCCTGGAATTCCTCGAGCGTTCGGAACGCGGAATCATTCGCTAGGGCCGTGCCGGAACCGAACCGTGTCGCGATGGTCGCCGGCGAGGCCTCCGGCGACCTGCTCGGGGCGCACCTGATCGCCGCGCTCAGGGCGCGCCGCCCGGCGCTGCGCTTCGCCGGTATCGGCGGCCCGCGCATGCAGAGGCAGGGATTCGAGAGCCTGTACCCGATGGAGCGCCTGGGCGTGCGCGGCTATGCCGAGGTGCTCGGGCGCTACCGCGAGATCATGCGCATGCGCCGCGCGCTCGTGCAACGCCTGCTTGCCGACCCGCCGGCGATGTTCATCGGCATCGACTCGTCGGACTTCAACCTCGACATCGAGAAGCGCCTCAAGCAGGCGGGCATCCCGGCGGTGCAGTACGTGGGACCGTCGGTCTGGGCGTGGCGCGGCTGGCGCATCCGCCGCATCGCGCGCTCGGTGACGCATGTCCTCGCGCTGTTTCCGTTCGAGCCGGCGATCTACGAGCGCGCGGGCGTGCCTGTGACCTACGTAGGGCATCCGCTCGCCGACCTGATCCCGCTCGAACCCGCGAAGAGCGAGGCGCGCGCGCAGCTGCGCCTGCCCGCAGCCGGGCGCGTGGTCGCGCTGCTCCCCGGGAGCCGCGGCTCGGAGCTGCATTACATGGCGGACCTGTTCGTGCAGACCGCACGGCGCCTCGTGCAGGACCTGTCCGGCGCGCATTTCGTGTGCCCGCTCGTCTCGCGCGAAACCCGCGAGCTCTTCGAGGCGGCGATCCGGCGCCACCGCGCAGAAGAGCTACCGCTCACGCTCCTTTTCGGGCATTCGCACGAGGCGCTCGCGGCCGCCGACGTGGCGCTCGTGGCGAGCGGCACCGCGACGCTCGAGGCGGCGCTCTTCAAGACGCCAATGGTGATCACCTATCGCCAGTCGCCGCTCACCTGGTTCCTGATGCGCCGGATGCTGTACCTGGACAGAATCGGCCTGCCCAACATCCTCGCGGGCGAGCCGGTGGTGCCCGAGTTCATCCAGGACCGCGCCAATCCGGGCCGCATCGCCGAGGCGCTTCTCGCGCTCATCGGCGACGGCGCCGCGCAGCGCCGCCAGATCGAGCACTTCCGCGCGATTCACGCGATGCTTCGGCAGAACACCGCCGAGAAGGCGGCCGACGCCGTCCTCAAGGTGCTCGATGCGCGCGCCGCGTAGCGTCTGCGGCGTGGACGAGGCCGGGCGCGGCCCGATCGCAGGACCGGTTTTCGCGGCGGCGGTGATCCTCGATCCGAAGCACGAGATCCCGGGTCTGGCCGACTCGAAGCTTCTGTCGCCCTCGAAGCGCGAACGGCTTTCCGGGCAGATCCGTTCGCGCGCGCTGGCCTGGGCGGTCGCGTTCGCGTCCGTCGAGGAGATCGACGCGCTGAACATCCTGCAGGCGACGCTGCTCGCGATGCGGCGCGCCGTCGAGGCGCTGAAGATGGCGCCCGGGGAGGTGTGGGTCGACGGAACGCACTGCCCGCAGGTCGCGTTTCCCGTGCGCGCGATCGTCGACGGCGATGCGCTTCACCCCGTGATCTCCGCCGCCTCGATCCTCGCCAAGACCGCGCGCGACGCGGAGATGCTCGAGCTGCACGCACGCTACCCCCGGTACCGCTTCGACCGGCACAAGGGCTATCCTACGCCGGAGCACCTCGCGCTCCTCGAGCGCCACGGCCCCTGCGAGATCCACCGCCGCAGCTTCGCGCCGGTGTCGCGACTTCTGATATCATGATAGCTGAGCGTACGGCTGCGGAGATTCGACCATGGCGCAACTGATCGTCCGAAACCTCGAGAGCGACGTGAAATCGCGCCTGAAGCGGCGCGCTGCGCGGACCGGGCGCAGCATGGAAGAGGAGGTTCGGCTCATCCTTCGGAATGCATTGAAAAGCGAGAGCCGGAGCTCACGCAAGCTTGGATCACGTATCGCGGCCCGCTTCGCGAAACGCGGCCTGCTGGCGGATCTGCCCGAGTTGCACGGGCAGCAAGTCCGGTACGCCGAATTCGACAAGTGATCGTCCTTGACACGAACGTGCTGTCGGCACTGATGCGCACGGAGCCGGAAGCGAAAGTGGTCGCGTGGCTCGATCGTCAGCCGACCGAGTCGATTTGGATTACGAGCGTCACGCTGTTCGAAACCCGCCTCGGATTGGCCTTGCTGCCGTCAGGCCGACGGCGCAGGGCGCTCGAATCCGCGTTCTCGCGCCTGCTGGACGAGGACCTTGAGAACCGCGTGCTCGATTTCGATGCCGCCGCCGCGACCGAATCGGCGTCGCTCGCTGCCGCGCGCCAGAAAATCGGCAGGCCGGTGGACGTCCGCGACACGCTGATCGCGGGGATCGTCCTCGCGCGCCGCGCCACGCTCGCGACGCGAAATCGGCGGCACTTTGCGGACCTGAAGGTCCCCGTCGTCGATCCCTGGAGCGGTCCGGAACGCAACTAGCTGTCCGGGGTCGCCGCCGTCGCCATCACGGCGGCACGGAGCATGCGCGCTTCGTTTTCGGGCTTGACGCGCGGGCGCAATTCGAAAATTCTCTGTCGCAGCGACTCGTAATATCGGCGATCCGTAGCCGTCCGGCGAAGCTGCAAGGCAAGCTGCCGAGCGTCGGCGAGCCGGAAGTACCCAGGGTAACTGTCCCCCAGCAGTCCCAGGTTGCCCGGGATGCGCGAAGCGAGGACGGGGACGCCGATGCGGATCGCTTCCGATACCACGTTGGCGCCGCCTTCCATGCGCGAGCTGATCACCATGGCATGGCTCGAGGCGAGAAGCTTCAACGCGCGCGCGTGGCTCACGCCGCCGAGCCAGCGGTAACGGGTATCGATTTTCATGGCCCGTGTTGCCCGCCGCGAAAGCGAATCGTCGAGCGAATCCCCCGCCTGAATCACGTGGATCCCCGCTTTCGCGGGGATGACCGAAAGCGCCTCCAGAGTGCGCAAGGGATCCTTTTCCTCGCGCAGGTGGCCGAGGACGCAGACGCGGAAGCCCTTCTTCACCGGCCGGTGGCGCAGGCGCGTGGACGAGGATTGGAGCACGACGGACGCCTTGCCGCGGAGGCGGCGCGGGAGCTCCTCGATCGCCTTCGGCTGGAGCACGATGAAGCGGCTCGCCAGCTCGAGAGACTCCTTTGCCTCGGGCGAGGTATGGATGTCGCGATAGATGTCGGTGCCCGTGAGCGCAAGCAGGATCGGCCGATCCGGAAAGACCTCGTGAAACCGCCGTATCGGCCCATGGCTGCGGCGGGCGTGCAGCGCGAGCATCATATCGGGATTCGTTTCGGGATTCCAGGAAGTGGATACGGACACCTTGTGCCCGCTAGCCCGCAGCATCGCGGCCCAGCGGAGCGCGGTGTGGCGGTTGCCCGCGCGCGAGCCGGCGCGCGCGGGCGTGATCAGGGCGATACGCATGCGCTAGACTTCGCGCCATGCTCGAGTCGCCGCAAGCGGAGCTGCGGAGCGCACGCGCGCGAACCCGTGCAATCGCCGACGACCTCGGCGGCGAGCGCGAGCTCGGCCCGCTGCTTGCCATCGTGAATCCGCCGCGCTGGGAGCTGGGGCATGTAGGCTGGTTCCAGGAGTACTGGTGTCTGAGGCGCGCGGCGCCGGGGCGGTACGCCCCCGAGCGCCGCGCCTCGATTCTGCCGAACGCGGACGCGCTCTACAACTCGGCGACGGTGCCGCACGACGCGCGCTGGTCGCTGCCGCTACCGGGCTTTTCCGAGACGCTCGATTACAGGGACCGGGTTTTCGCCCAGGTGATGGAAAAGCTGTCGAAGACCGGAGACCCCGATGACTTCTATTTCGCGCGGCTTGCGGCGCGGCACGAGGACATGCACGCGGAAGCCTTTCATTACACGCGCCACACGCTCGGCTACGAGGCGCCGGAGGTGGAATCGCGCGCCCATCCCCAGGGCGAACGGGTATCGGGCGACGCCGAAATTCCCGGCGGTGTCATGCGCCTCGGCGCGCGCGAAGAGGCGGGCTTCGCTTTCGACAACGAGAAATGGTCGCACCCGGTCCTGGTGCGCCCGTTCCGCATCGCGCGCGCGCCGGTGACGAACGCGCAGTACCGCGAGTACGTGGAGGCGGGTGGCAAGCCGCCGCGCTACTGGCGGCGGACCGGCGGCGGCTGGGACCAGCGCCGTTTCGACCGCTGGGTGCCGCTCGTGGACGATGAGCCGGTGATCCACGTGAGCTGGTACGAGGCGCAGGGCTATTGCCGCTGGGCCAAGCGGCGCCTGCCTACCGAGGCCGAATGGGAGATGGCCGCCGAGGGCGTGCCGCCCTGGGCGCCCGGGCGCGCAAATCTCTGCAACGCCGCGCCCGCGAGCGTGCACGCCTATCCGGCCGGCGACAGCCGCTGGGGCGTCCGGCAGATGATCGGCAATGTCTGGGAATGGACCGAAACGACGTTCCTGCCATATCCCGGCTTCCTGCGGGATCCGTACAAGGAATACTCCGAGCCCTGGTTCGGCACCCACAAGGTGCTGCGCGGCGGCGCGTTCACCACCTCGCCGCGCATCGCGAGCGCGACCTACCGCAATTTCTTCACGCCCGACCGCGCCGACATCTTCGCGGGCTTCCGCACTTGCGCGCTCGAGGGAGAATGACGGTATTGCGCTCGCGCGACAACCCGCGCGTTCGCCGCTGGACAGATCTCGTGCGCGATGCGCGGGCGCGCAAGCGCGAGCGGCGCGCGCTCATCGAAGGGATCCGTCTCCTCGATGCCTATCTGAGTTCCGGCAGGGTTCCGGTCGATCTTCTCGTGAGCGAGGGCAGCTCCACGGCGCGCGAGGTGCGATCGCTCGTCCGGAAAGCGAAACTCGATCCGGTCGTGATCTCCGACTCCGTCTTCCGGTCGATCGCGGACGCTGAAACGCCGCAGGGGATCGCGGCCGAGGTGGCGATTCCAGCGGAACGTCCGGACCTCGCGAGCTCCCCGTGTGCGGTGCTGCTCGACGGCATACAGGACGCGGGCAACGTCGGCACGATTCTTCGCAGCGCAGAGGCCTTCGGCGTGCACGACGTGGTGCTGGGGCCGGGTTGCGCCGACGCCTGGTCGCCGAAAGTCCTGCGGGCCGCCATGGGGGCGCATTTCGCGTTGCGAGTCGGGGTATCGCGGGATCTTTTCGAAGACGTCAGATTGTTTCGCGGCACTTCGATATGCACGGTACCCCGGAACGGAACTCCGCTCCCGAAGGCGGATCTCTCGGGTCCCGTTCTCTGGATTCTCGGCGGGGAGGGGCGTGGCGTGAGCGGGCAGCTGGCCGCGCGCGCGACGCTCGCGGTGACGATCCCGATGCCCGGCGCGGCCGAGTCGCTCAACGTCGCGGCCGCGGCCGCGATCTGCTTCTACGAATGGGCGCGACGGAAAACCGGGACAGACCCGGAAAACCGGGTCTGTCCCGGTTTTCCGGTTTTCCGTCAGTAGATGTGGCGCTCGATTCTGAGCTCGCGCAGGATCGTGGTCGCGATTTCCTCGATCGACTTCGCGGTCGAGTTGATCCAGCGGATCCCCTCGCGCCGCATCAGCGTCTCGGCCTGCTCGACCTCGTAGCGGCAGTTGGCGAGGTCGGCGTAGTTGCTGTCGGGCCGGCGCTCGCGCCGGATCTCGCGCAGGCGCTCGGGCGCAATCGTGAGGCCGTAGATGCTCGCCTTGTGGTGGCGCAGCGGCTCGGGCAGCTGCTTGCGCGCGAAGTCCTCCGGTATGAGCGGATAGTTCGCCGCCTTCACCCCGAACTGGAGCGCGAGATACAGGCTCGTGGGGGTCTTGCCGCTGCGCGAGACGCCGATCAGGATCACGTCGGCCTGCCCGAGCTCGCGGTGCGAGGCGCCGTCGTCGTGCGCCATCGCGAAATTGATCGCCTCGATGCGCTGCTTGTATTCCTGCCGGTCGATCGCGCTGTGCGAGCGCCCGATGGTGTGGCTCGATTTCACTCCGAGCCCGGCTTCGAGCGGGCCGATGAAGGTCTCGAAGAAGTCGATGAACATCGCGTTCGCGCGCCGCACCACCTCGCGCACATCGGCGTTGACGAGCGTCGAGAACACGATCGGCGGGCCGTTGCCGCGCTCCGCCTCCTTCCCGATCCGGTCGAGGCACGCCTCGGCCTTGTCGACGCTGTCGACGAACGGCATGGTCACCTGATTGAAGTCCATGCCCTCGAACTGCGTGAGCAGGCTGTGGCCGAGCATCTGCGCCGTGATCCCGGTGCCGTCGGAGACGAAAAACACGGTGCGGCGGTGCGGCATGGGCGATAAAATAGGTGTATTCCCATACGGAGCGCAACCCGACGTGTACGTCGCCTGGCTGAAGGACCTGCGCATGGCCGATCTCGATCAGGTCGGCGGCAAGAACGCGTCTCTGGGCGAGATGATCGGCGCGCTGGAAGGCGCCGGCGTCCGTGTCCCGGGCGGCTTTGCCACCACGGCGCTTGCCTATCGCGAATTCCTCTCCGCGAGCGGGCTCGACGGTCGAATCGCGGCGCGCCTCAAGCGCCTTGATCCGACCGACGTGCGGGAGCTCGCGGCTTGCGGCGCCGAGATCCGCGGCTGGATCGCGAAGGCGCCGTTTCCGCCCGCGATAGAGAAAGAGATTCGTACGCACTATCAATGGCTTGTGGATTCTGGCTCGAGCGAAGTCTCGTTTGCGGTTCGCTCTTCTGCCACGGCCGAGGATTTGCCCGATGCGTCTTTCGCCGGGCAGCAGGAAACGTTTCTCAACGTTCACGGCGCCGACAACATCCTCGAGGCGATGCGCCACGTCTACGCGTCGCTCTACAACGACCGCGCGATTTCGTACCGCGTGCACCACGGGTTCGAGCATGACACGGTGGCACTGTCGGCCGCCGTGCAGACCATGGTGCGCAGCGACCTCGCCGCGAGCGGCGTCATGTTCACGCTCGACACCGAGTCGGGCTTCCGCGACGTGGTCTTCATCACCGCGTCCTGGGGCCTCGGCGAGTCCGTGGTGCAGGGCGCCGTGAACCCGGACGAGTTCTACGTGCACAAGCCGATGCTCGCGCGCGGCCGTCCCGCGATCGTGCGCCGCGTGCTCGGCTCCAAGCTCGTGAAGATGGTGTTCGCGGACGCGACTTCAGCCGGGCGCTCCACGCGCACCGTAGACGTACCCGAGGCCGACCGGGACCGCTTCTCGCTCACGGATGCCGACGTGCTCGAGCTCGCCCGCTACGCCTGCGCCATCGAGAGGCACTACGGCCGGCCGATGGACATCGAGTGGGCGAAGGACGGGCTCGACGGCCGGATCTACGTGCTGCAGGCGCGCCCCGAGACGGTCAAGTCCCGCAAGCGCGGCGATGCCGAGGAGCGCTTCCACCTGAAGGGCCGAAGCCGGGTGCTCGCGAGCGGGCGCGCGATCGGCCACAAGATCGGTGCGGGGACGGTGCGCGTGGTCCCCGACGCCTCGCACATGGCGAGCGTCAGGAAGGGCGACGTGCTGGTCACCGACATGACCGACCCGAACTGGGAGCCGGTGATGAAGCTCGCCGCGGCGATCGTCACCAACCGCGGCGGGCGCACCTGCCATGCGGCGATCATCGCGCGCGAGCTCGGCATTCCTGCCGTCGTAGGCTGCGGCGACGCCACCCGCCGGCTGGCCGAGGCGGGAGAGGTCACCGTCTCGTGCGCCGAGGGCGACACCGGCAACGTGTACGAGGGAAAGCTGCCGTTCGAGGTCGCGACCACGCACCGCGGCGAGCTGCCGGAGATCCCGGTCAAGATCGCGATGAACGTCGGCAATCCCCAGCTTGCATTCGAGTTCGCGCAGCTGCCGAACGCCGGGGTGGGCCTCGCGCGGCTCGAGTTCATCATCAACAACGAAATCGGGGTCCATCCCAAGGCGTGCACCGAGTACCCGGACCTGCCGCCGGAGCTGAAGGCGCGCGTCGAGCGCGCCGCGCGCGGGTATCCGGATCCGAAGGCGTTCTTCCGGGACAAGATGGTCGAGGGCGTGGCCACCATCGCCGCGGCGTTCTGGCCCAAGCCGGTCATCGTCCGGCTCTCGGACTTCAAGTCGAACGAGTACAAGAAGCTCCTCGGCGGGGCGCGCTACGAGCCCGACGAGGAGAATCCGATGCTCGGTTTCCGCGGCGCCTCGCGCTTCATCGCCCCGGATTTCCGGGGCTGCTTCGAGCTGGAATGCGCCGCGATGCGCAAGGTGCGCGGCGAGCTCGGCTTCACCAATGTGGAGCTGATGGTGCCGTTCGTGCGCACGCTCGAGGAGGCGAAGCGCGTGGTCGCGCTGCTCGCGGAAAACGGATTGAGGCGCGGCGAGGACGGCCTGCGGCTGATCATGATGTGCGAGGTGCCCTCGAACGCGGTGCTCGCGGACGCCTTCCTCGAGCATTTCGACGGTTTCTCGATCGGCTCGAACGACCTCACGCAGCTGACGCTGGGCCTGGACCGCGACTCGGGCCTGGTGGCCGGCTCGTTCGACGAGCGCGACGGCGCCGTGAAGGCGATGCTCGAGATGGCGATTCGCGCCTGCCGCCGGCAGGGCAAGTACGTGGGCATCTGCGGCCAGGGGCCGTCCGACCATCCCGACTTCGCCCGGTGGCTGATGGAGCACGGCATCGAAAGTCTCTCGCTCAATCCCGATACCGTGGTCTCGACCTGGCTCGCGCTCAGCGAGCGCGCATCAGCCGCTCCTTCTCCCGGCGCCACTCCTTCTCGCGCTCCGACGCCCGTTTGTCGTGCCTGAGCTTGCCCCTGGCAAGCGCGATCTGGGCCTTGATGCGGCCGCGGGTGTAGTGCAGGTCGAGCGGGATCAGCGTGTAGCCGCGCTGTTCGACCTTGCCGATCAGGCGCCGGATCTCCTCGGCGCGAAGCAGGAGCTTTCGGGTGCGCATCGGATCGGGCGTGACGTGAGCGGAGGCAGTGGGAAGCGGGCTCACGTGGGCGCCGATCAGCCAGAGCGCCTCGTCCTTCACGATCACGTACGCGTCGCCGATCTGCGCGCGTCCCGCGCGGATCGCCTTCACCTCCCAGCCCTCGAGCACGATGCCCGCCTCGTAGCGCTCCTCGACGAAATAGTCGTGGAACGCCTTGCGGTTCTGGACGATGGACATGGAACAGGATCGATTTTCCCATGAAGCGCATTTCCCGCTCCGCGATCGTGGAACGAAGCGCCGCGGAAATGTACGCGCTGGTAGAGGACATCGAGTCTTACCCGCAGTTCCTGCCCTGGTGCCTCGCGGCGGCGGTGCGCGAGCGCTCGCCCGGACGCACCGTCGCCACGATCACCGCCGGGATGAGGGCGCTGCGCCAGTCGTTCACCACCGAGAACGCCAACCGCCCCGGCGAATCGATCGAGATGCGCCTGCTCGAGGGCCCGTTCCGGCGCTTCCAGGCGCACTGGCGCTTCGCGCCCCTGGGGGCGCGCGCGGCGCGGATCGAGTTCTCGATCGCCTACGAATTCTCGAGCCGGATGCTCGCCAGGGCGCTCGACCCGCTGTTCGAGTCGATCGCGAATACCATGGTGGACGCGTTCACCCGGCGCGCCGGGACACTCCATGGCGAAGATCCGCGTTGAGGTGGTCCTCGCGCTGCCTTCGGAGCAGCGCGTGGTCGCCGTGGAGCTGGAGGAGGGCGCCACAGCCGCGGACGCCGTCAGGGCATCCGGGTTCAGGGAGGGGTTCGTTGCGCTGGGAACGTTCGGGCGAAAAATCCCGCCGCAGACCCGGCTGAAGGACGGCGACCGCGTGGAACTGCTCAGGGCGCTCGCGACCGACCCGAAGGAAGCCCGCCGCCGGCGCGCCCGCAGGCGCTAATCCGTCAATTACACCACTGCCGGACGAGGTCGCGCGCCTTGGCGGTGTCCTGCGCGCGCTGCGCGTCGTCGATGTAGTAGCGCTCTCCCTGCGCGTCGGTGCGCGCGATGCGCTGACCGCTTTCCAGCGTCCGGAGGTTTTCCTGCGCGCGCTGGCAGTTCTCCTTCTTCGCCGCGGCCTCCTGCTCGGCCTGCGCGGCCTTGTCGCGAGCCTTCTGCGCCTCGGCCTGGCGCTTGCGGAACTCCTGCTCCTGCTCGGCGGGCGTGAGGGGACCTTTCTTCGCGTCCTTCGCCGCGGCGTCCTTCGCCGAAGGCGACGGTGCGGACGGCCCGGAGGGCGCCTTCACGGTGGTCACCTTGGCTCCGGGCGGCGGCGTGTCGCCGCACGCGCGCTTGCCATCGGTGCCGGTCCAGCACTTGATCTGCGCGTGCGCCGGCGCCGCGAGGAAGGCGGAAAAGAGTACGACCGACAGTCGTTTCATGTCTGCACCTCGTCTCCAGTATAATGCGTCTTTGGTGAAAGGATTTCCATGCGGGTGATTCAGAAGGCGCTGACCTTCGACGACGTCCTCCTCCTTCCCGCCCACTCGCGCGTCCTGCCGCGCGAAGTTTCCCTGAAAACCCGCCTCACCCGAAGCCTCGAGCTGAACATCCCGCTCGTGTCGGCCGCGATGGACACGGTGACCGAGGCGCGCCTCGCGATCGCGATCGCGCAGGAGGGCGGCATCGGCATCGTCCACAAGAACCTGCCACCCGCGGCGCAGGCCGCCGAGGTCGCCAAGGTGAAGCGCTTCGAATCGGGGGTGCTGCGCGACCCCATGACGGTCTCGCCCGAGATGACGGTGCGCGAGGTGATCGCGTTGCAGAAACAGCACCGGATCTCCGGCTTCCCGGTGGTGAAGGCGGGCAGGGTGGTTGGGATCGTGACCAACCGGGACCTCCGGTTCGAGACGCGGCTCGAGCAGCCGGTCAGGAACATCATGACGCCGCACAAGCGCCTGGTGACCGTGCGCGAGGGCGCGAGCCGCGAGGAGGCGATGCGCCTGATGCACGAGCACCGCCTCGAGCGCGTGCTGGTGGTCGACGCGGAATGGCAGCTGAAGGGCCTCGTGACGGTCAAGGACATCCAGAAGGAAACCGAGCACCCGAACGCCTGCAAGGACGCGCACGGCAAGCTCCGTGTCGGCGCCGCGGTCGGCGTGGGCGAGGGCACCGAGGAGCGGGTCGCGGCGCTCGTGGAGGCCGGGGCCGACGTGCTCGTCGTCGACACCGCGCACGGGCACGCGCAGGGCGTGCTCGACCGGGTCCGGTGGATCAAGCGCAATTACCCGGCGCTCCAGGTGATCGGCGGCAACGTCGGCACCGCGGACGGGGCGCGCGCGCTCGTCGAGCACGGCGCCGACGGCGTCAAGGTGGGCATCGGGCCGGGCTCGATCTGCACCACTCGCATCGTGGCGGGCGTAGGCGTCCCGCAGATCAGCGCGATCCAGAACGTCGCCGAGGCCTTGCAGAAGTCGGACGTGCCGCTGATCGCCGACGGCGGCATCCGCTACTCGGGCGACGTGGCCAAGGCGCTCGCGGCGGGCGCGCATGCCGTGATGCTCGGCTCGCTCTTCGCAGGAACCGACGAATCCCCCGGCGACATCGAGCTTTATCAGGGGCGCTCGTACAAGTCCTACCGCGGCATGGGCTCGCTCGGGGCGATGCAGAAGGGCGCCGCCGACCGCTACTTCCAGGACTCCGAGATGAATGTCGACAAGCTGGTGCCCGAGGGGGTCGAGGGCCGCGTGCCGTACAAGGGCAGCGCGCTCTGGGTGGTGCAGCAGCTGATCGGGGGCGTGCGCGCGAGCATGGGCTACACCGGCTGCGCCTCGATCGAGGAGCTGCGCTCGAAGGCCCAGTTCGTGGAGATCACCGCCGCCGGCATGCGCGAATCGCACGTGCACGACGTGCAGATCGTCAAGGAAGCCCCCAACTACCGGGTGGAGTAGTGCATCAGAGAATCCTGATTCTCGATTTCGGCGCCCAATACACCCAGCTGATCGCGCGCCGGGTACGCGAAGCCAAGGTCTACTGCGAGATCCATCCCTGCGATGTGAGCGACGAGTTCGTCCGCTCCTTCGGGGCGAAGGGGATCATCCTCTCCGGTAGCCACCTGTCGGCCTACGACGCCGGGACCGAGAAGGCCCCCGAAGCGGTCTTCAGCCTCGGCGTTCCCGTGCTCGGCATCTGCTACGGCATGCAGACCATGGCGCAGCAGCTCGGGGGCCGGGTCGAGGCCGGCAAGGTGCGCGAGTTCGGTTATGCCGAGGTTCGCGCGCGCGGCCACACGAAGCTGCTGGAGGGCATCGAGGACCTCCGTACGCCCGAGGAGCACGGCATGCTGAAGGTGTGGATGAGCCACGGCGACAAGGTGGCCGAGATGCCGCCCGGCTTCAAGCTCATGGCCTCGACCGAGTCCTGTCCCATCGCGGGCATGGCCGACGAGACGCGCCGCTTCTATGGCGTGCAGTTCCACCCCGAGGTCACCCACACGAAGCAGGGCGCGAGGATCTTCGAGCGCTTCGTGCACGAGATCTGCGGCTGCGGCCGCGACTGGAACATGCCGGATTATGTCGGGGAAGCCGTCGAAAAGATCCGGCAGCAGGTCGGCTCGGAAGACGTCATCCTCGGTCTTTCCGGCGGCGTGGACTCCTCGGTCGCGGCCGCGCTCATTCACCGCGCGATCGGCGATCAGCTCACCTGCGTGTTCGTCGACACGGGCCTGCTGCGCCTGAACGAAGGCGCCCAGGTGATGGACACTTTCGCAAAGCACATGCACGTCAAGGTGGACTATGTCGACGCCTCTGCCGAGTTCTACGCCGCCCTCGCCGGTGTGGCCGATCCGGAACAGAAGCGGCGCATCATCGGCAAGCACTTCGTCGAGGTTTTTCAAAGGGAATCCGAGAAGCTGAAGAACGCGCGCTGGCTGGCGCAGGGCACCATCTACCCGGACGTGATCGAGTCGGCGGGCGCGAAGACGAAGAAGGCGACCACGATCAAGTCGCACCACAACGTGGGGGGGCTCCCCGAGACCCTGCACCTGAAGCTCCTCGAGCCGCTGCGCGAGCTCTTCAAGGACGAGGTGCGCGAGCTCGGGCTCGCGCTGGGGCTCCCGCGCGAGATGGTGTTCCGGCACCCGTTCCCCGGGCCGGGGCTCGGCGTGCGGATCCTCGGCGAGGTTAAGCGCGAGTACGCGGACCTGCTTCGCCGCGCGGATGCGATCTTCATCGACGAGTTGCGAGCTTCCGGCTGGTACGACAAGACCGCCCAGGCCTTTGCGGTCTTCCTGCCCGTCCGCTCGGTGGGCGTGATGGGCGACGGCCGCACCTACGAGCACGTGGTCGCACTGCGCGCCGTGCAGACCACCGATTTCATGACCGCGCACTGGGCCGAGCTGCCGCACGAACTTCTCGCGCGCGTCTCCAACCGCATCATCAACGAGGTGCGCGGCCTCAACCGCGTCGTCTACGACGTCTCTTCCAAGCCGCCCGCGACGATCGAGTGGGAGTGACCCAAATCATATGCAAAACTCTTGATTTATTGTCGAGTTTTGCGTATGTTTTGGCATGGCTTCCTTTGAGTCCTACCTCGACGATCTGCTCGCCCGCGGCCGAGTCTACTTCTCCCGGGATGAGGCCGTTGCGGCGCTCGGGCTGAAGCCCTCGGCGCTCGCCGCGGCGATCACCCGTTCGGTCAACAAGCGCCGTCTGGCGAACCCTAGGCACGGCTTCTATCTCATCCTGCGCCCTGAAGATCAGGTCGCCGGCGCGCCGGACCCGGTGAAATGGATCGACCCGCTGATGAAGCATCAGGGAATCGACTACCGCATTTCGCTGCTGCGCGCGGCGGCGTTCCACGGCGCCTCGCACCAGGCCAGCATGGTCTTCCAGGTTGTCGTCCCGAGGCAGTTGCGCGACTTCGACCTCGGCCGCCATCGGCTGCAGTTTCTGTATCAGGCTCCGACGATCTTCAGCCAGGTCAATCAGCCGGCGTTGGTCGGACAGATGAAGAGCGACGCCGGCTTCGCCACAGTGGCTGGCATCGAGCTGACGCTGCTCGACTGCGTGCGCTACTTCCACAAGGCGGCGGGCATCAACGGCGTCGCGCAGATCGTCAAGGACATTGGCGCCAAGGCCAGCCCGCGCTTGCTGCAGAAGGCTGCCGGCGCCTACGAGAACTCGGCGGTCCGTCGGCTTGGATACCTACTCGATCTGGCGGGACACGCGCGCCAGGCCGATGCACTGCAAGGCTTCGTGAAACGTGCCAGGACGGCACTGCCGCTCGATCCGGCCGTCAGGCCGCTCGTGAAGACCTTGGCGGGGGCCGGCGAGCGAAATCCGAGGTGGCGGCTTCTGATCAATGAAGCGGTGGAGATCGCAGAGTGATTCCCACCGCCTTCCTGCAGGCGTGGAGTACGAAAGCGCCGTGGCCGGATCTGCGGCAGGTCGAGCAAGACCTGATCATCTGTCGCGCCCTGTGCGACCTGTTCAACGCCCCGTCGTTGGCGGGGAAGATCGCATTCCGCGGCGGTACGGCGATTCACAAGCTGCTTTTCAAGCAACCGCTGCGCTACTCGGAGGACATCGACCTGGTCCAGACGCAGCCCGAGCCCATCGGTGGCACGGTCGACGCGATTCGCGCCGCGCTGTCGTGGCTAGGGAAATGCAGCCGGGCGCAGGCCGGGCACTCGATGCACCTGGTGTTCAAGTTCAGGCCCGAGATCGATGCGCAGGCGACGCTCAAGCTGAAGGTCGAGATCAACACTCGGGAGCACGCGAGCTTGCTTGGTGTTCGACGGTACCCGTTTGCTATGGAAAGCGACTGGTACCGCGGAACGGCGGAGATCGCCTCCTTCGAGCCCGAAGAACTGTTCGCCACGAAGCTGCGCGCACTGCTGCAGCGGCGCAGGAACCGAGACCTTTTCGATCTGCATCAGGGACTCGAACAGCTGCCGTTGGCCCCGCAGAAAGTCGTCGCCTGCCTCGACCACTACCTGGCCCTGGAGGGCAAACCGATCACGCGAGCGATGGCGGAGCAGCGCATGCTGGAGAAGTTGACCCGAAGCCTGACCGAAGACGTCGCGCCGATGCTGCCTGCGGGCGTGCGCTGGACCAACCAGGATGCGATCCGGGCATTCGAGCGCGTCTGGACCGAGTTGATCGCGCGAATCGGCGGAGACGGATGGAAGCTCTCCGGTGAAGTCATCGCGGAACTGCGTGCAAAGCGGTATCCGACGTTGTTGATGTCCCAAGATCGGGAACGGTCGCAATGACGGTTTACGGGAGACCACTTCCCACCAAGGGATTGACGTCGGAGCCCAACTCCTTGGCCGTGCTGCAGGCGGAGAACGAGCGACTGATTGCGCTCCTGGAGGCACACGGAATCGAGTGGCGTCTGACGCCTGAACCCACAACGTCTCCTCCGCAATCCGAATCGTCGCGACTGTCCACCGAGGCGAAAGTGGCACTGTTTCGCCGGCGGTTTCAAGGTCGCACGGATGTCTACCCTGTGCGCTGGGAGAGCAGGACGACCGGCAAGTCGGGTTACGCACCTGCCTGCGCGAACGAGTGGCGCGCCGGCGTTTGCGAGAAGCCACGAATCAAGTGCGGAGACTGCCCGAATCGCTCGTTGATCCCGCTTTCGGACGCTGCCATCTACGCCCACTTGGCCGGTGATCAGACGATCGGTGTTTACCCGCTGCTGGAGGACGACAGCTGTTACTTCCTTGCGATCGATTTCGACGACGCCGACTGGAGCAAGGATGTTCGATCCTTCGCCGGTTCGTGCGCCGATCTCGGTGTACCGGTTGCGGTCGAGATTTCCCGTTCGGGAAACGGGGCGCACGCCTGGATCTTCTTCGCAAATCGCGTATCGGCCCGGGACGCCCGTCGGTTGGGCACGGCCATCATCAGTCACACCTGCGCGCGCACGCGGCAACTGGAACTCTCGTCTTACGACCGACTGTTTCCCAATTAGGACACCGTGCCCAAGGGCGGCTTCGGCAATCTGATCGCCCTGCCGCTGCAGAAGAAGCCGCGGGAGAACGGCTTCACTGTGTTTGTCGACTCCGACCTGCGACCACTCCCGGACCAGTGGGCGTTCCTGGCGTCGATCCAGCCGATGTCGCCGCACGACATCGAGCCGACGATCGTTCGGGCCACAGGCGGCGTGCATCCCCTCGACGTAACTTTCATCGACGATGAGGATCTGGCGACGCCGTGGAAGCGCACTTCGCCACCGCCTGCGAAGATCCCGGGCGCGATGCCGCACTCACTCACCGTGACCTTGGCGAACCTCGTCTACTTCGAGAAGGCCGAGCTCCCTCAGCCATTGGCCAACCGACTGATCCGACTCGCGGCGTTTCAGAATCCGGAGTTCTACCGGGCACAGGCCATGCGACTGTCGGTGTGGGACAAGCCGCGCGTGATCGGTTGCGCCGAGAACTATCCCCGTCACATTGCACTGCCGCGCGGCTGCCTCGATGCCGCGCAGGACTTGCTGCGCGAAAACTCAATCCGCGGTGATCTGAGGGACGAACGCAACGCCGGCGAGCCGATCGATGTCCGTTTCGTCGGAACGCTTCGAGCCGATCAGGAGGTGGCTACTGCCGCGATGCTCCGTTACGACGTGGGCGTGCTGTGCGCCCCAACCGCGTTCGGCAAGACCGTCACCGCTGCCGCGATGATCGCGCGCCGTGGCGTAAACACCCTGGTACTGGTGCATCGAACCGAACTTCTCAAGCAGTGGCAGGAGCGATTGCAGACGTTTCTTGGTGTGGGCGGGGATGTGGTCGGGACCATCGGCGGCGGCAAGGCAAAGCCCACCGGCAAGATCGACATCGCGGTGATGCAGTCGCTGTCCCGCCAAGGCGAGGTCAATGCCCTCGTCGAGAACTACGGCCACGTCATCGTGGACGAGTGCCATCACGTTGGCGCGGTTTCGTTCGACGCCATCCTAAAGCGAACCAAGGCCAGGTACGTGCTCGGACTGACTGCGACGCCGATTCGCCGAGACGGTCAGCAGCCGATCATCTTCATGCAGTGTGGCCCGATCCGGCACACGGCGGCGAGACCTCTCGACGCCCCCCAAGACCTGGAGGTGCTGCCTCGATCATGCTTTGCTCGAATCGATCAGTCGCTGGAGTCTGGGATTCAGGAGGTGTTTCGGCACCTCGCAAGCGATCGGGCGCGGACGGCGGCAATTGCCGCAGAAATCAGGAATGCGTTCGAGCAGGGCCGCAAGGTGCTGGTCCTGACCGAACGCACCGAGCACCTCGACGCCATCCAGGTGGCGTTGGGTGCCGAGGCCCCGCCACGTTTCGTTCTCCACGGACGGATGTCCAGGAAACAGCGCGCCACGCTCATCGCAGAACTCGATGCGCTGCCACCCGATGCGCCGCGTATTCTGCTGGCCACCGGCAAACTCGTCGGCGAAGGATTCGACCATCCGCCCCTCGACACCCTGGTCTTGGCGATGCCCATCTCGTGGAAGGGAACGTTGCAGCAGTACGCTGGGCGGTTGCATCGAGAGCACGCCAACAAGGCCGGCGTTCGGATCATCGACTTCGTGGACGCCGGGCACCCGGCTCTACTGCGAATGTGGGACAAGCGCCAGCGCGGCTACCGTACGATGGGCTATCGGATTGCCGAAGCGCAGACCGTCATGCAGGTCATGCCTCAATCGATACATCCGAGTGCGCCTTGATTGATACACCTGACGGTAAAAAAACAGGCTGAAAAGTGAGTCGGGACAATAGCCTATGGCGTTTGATGCCGGCCCTTCTTAGGCGTGTACCTGGCCGAAATGAACGCGCGTCGATGCGATCACCGACGGTCCTGGGACTCGATGGATGTCGATAGATATCGAAAGCAGGCCATCGTGGAAGCACCGACGGTTCTCGATAGATGTCGATCGATCATGAAAGATGCGTGAGGGGATCCCACTCGAAGTGGCGGTACATCTGACGGTAAAGCCAGAACTGCTCCCGCGGCCGGCCGAAGTGCTCGCTGTACTCATCCAGATGCTCCGCTCCGGCGAACTCACCGCCGCGGCGTTCGCGAGCCTCAAGCGCGTGGCGGTGGGTTACGGGATCGGAACGATCGGAGGCATCGCTACAGGCTTGTTGCTCGGCAGCGTACGTTCCATAAACAGCACGGTGGGTCTGATCGTTGAGTTCCTGAAGGGCATTCCACCGATCGCGCTTGTGCCCCTGGCGATCATGTGGTTGGGCATCGGCGAGCCGTCGAAATACGCCGTCATCGCTTACATCGTATGGATCGTAGTGGGAACAAGCACTGCGGTCGGGGCAGGCGAAGTTCCGCTTGTGCGCCTCCGTGCTGGCAGCTTTCTTGGGCTGAGTCGGGGCGCGATCTTTGCACGGATCGTTCTGCCTTCCGCAGCGCCTTACGTCGTGTCGGGCATGCGGACCGCGATCGGGTTCGCGTTCGTGGCACTGGTGTCCGCCGAGCTCATCGCGGCGAACAGCGGGATCGGACAGATCATCATGGATGCTCGGTTCGCACTCCAGACCGAACGGATGCTAGTGGGGCTGCTTACGCTTGGAGCTCTGGGCGCGGCGACGCAGGTCTTGTTCGATATCGCGATGACGAAGTCGCGATCGTCGCTTGCAGCATGACCGCATCCCCTAGCCCGGATTTTTCATGAGGTGAGGTCGGCGGATTCCGGATTCATGCGTTGAG
>JBBINV010000014.1:0-59575 GCA_037443705.1 Betaproteobacteria bacterium
ACATGGTGCGCTACTACGGCCGCTACTCCAGCCGCACGCGCGGCGCGCAGCGCGATTGGCCGGACGATACGGAGCTTGCCGCGCCCGAGCCGCCGAGCCGCGCCGCGCAGGCGGCTCGAGCCGCGTGGGCAAGGCTCATCCGCAAGGTCTATGAGGTCGATTATTTCCCATAACGCCCGTTGTACCGCAACGCCCTGAACCATCCGCGATATGCGATTCTCGCTCGAAACGCATCCAGGCGCCGCCACGACGCCCTACGAGCATCGCGCAGACCGTGCGGCGCGGAAGGAACTTCTTATCCGTTGACGGCGACGCGCCGGCCGATGGCCGGGTCGAAGCCTTCGTAGACCACGCCCATGCCGCCGCGGCCAAGCGGCAGCCGGATCTCGTACTTGCCTATCCTCTCGAGCACGCCCTCCGCGCCCTCCCCTCAAGAAAGGCTATCACGCGGGCTGCGGTCAGACCTTGCGGATCGGCCCCGCGTACGCCGCCACCTGCGGATCCGCCGTCAGCAGCGTGACGCCCTCCACCTGCGCCTGCGCCACCAGCATCCGGTCGAACGGGTCCTTGTGCAGCGGCGGCAGCGCATCCACCGCGCTCGCATGCTCGCCTGCGATCGCAAGCTCAACGTACCCGTTATCCAGCAGGCCGCGGCGCAACAGCCGGGGATCGGCGCGGAAGTCCGCGCGGCCCAGGCTGCGCTTGATGGCAACCTCCCACAGGCTGGCGACGCTGAACCAGAGTTCATTGGCCTGGTCGCCGATCAGCCGGCGGGCCGCTGCAGGCAGCTTGTCGGGCGCACCCGCCGCCCAAAGGAGCAGGTGGGTGTCGAGCAACAGCCTCACTTGCCGCCGCGGAACAGCCGGGCGATCTGCGCCGAACCCATGCGGTCGAAGTCGTCCGGCACCTCGATCTCCCCGGCCATGAAACCGAGGCGCTTGGCCTTCCCCGGGCCGGGCGCATCGAGGGCCGTGACCTTCACCAGCGGCCTGCCCGCCTTCGCGATGACGAAGGACTCCCCCTTGGCGGCCTGCTCGACCAGGCGCGACAACTGGGTCTTGGCTTCATGGATATTGACGGTCCGCACGGCACACCTTGATTGAACTAAGTCTGACTAGTTTAGTCCATCCCCAGCGAGCATGCAACCCGTTACAGGATCGTCACCCCGCCGTCGGCCACGATGGTCTGCCCGGTGATGAACGCCGCCGCGTCGGAGGCAAGGAACACCGCAATGCCGCCGATGTCGCGCGGCATCGCCGATGCGCCTGAGCGGCGTGTTCGCCTCGCGCTCCCTCCGGCGCGCCTCGTCCTCCCACAGCGCCTTGGCAAAATCGGTCTTGATGAGGCCGGGCGCGATGGCGTTGACGCGAACGCCCTTCGCCCCCCACTCGGCGGCGAGGTTGCGCACGAGGTGGTGGTCCGCAGCCTTGGACATGCCATAGACGCCGATCACGGTGTTATTTCCCATAACGCCCGTTGTACCGCAACGCCCTGAACCATCCGCGATATGCGATTCTCGCTCGAAACGCATCCAGGCGCCGCCACGACGCCCTACGAGCATCGCGCAGACCGTGCGGCGCGGAAGGAACTTCTTATCCGTCGATCACCCGATCGGCGTACGGCGCGTCGCCTCGGCGCCGGATATGCCATAATCCGGAAATCCGGAACTCGGGGCTCGCCATGGACGTCGTCAAGCTGGGCAAGAAGGGGCAGGTCTCGTTGCCCGCCGCGGTGCTGCGCAAGCTCGGGCTGGAGGGCAGGGCGACGCTGCTGGTCGAGGCGACCGACGACGGCGCGGTGATCCTGCGGCCGGCGGCGGTGTACCCGGTCGAGCTCTACTCGGATGCCCGCGTCAAGGAGTTCGAGGACGCGAACCGGATCACCGCCGCGAACGCGAAGCGCGTGCAGAAGGCGCTCCGTCGGCGCCGGCGTTGAAGCTTTTACTCGAAGCCAACGTCGTCTTCAGCGCCGCGCATCAGGAGGCGGGCAACGCCCAGGCGCTCGTCGCGCTCGCGCGCGCGGGCAGGTGCGTGCTTCAGACCTCGGCTCACGCGCTGGAAGAAGCGCGGCGCAACCTGGCGCTCAAATCGAAGGACTACGAAAAGCGGCTCGCCGACTTGCTGGCGATCGCAGAGATGGTGCCCGAAGCGCCCGCAGCGCTGGTCGAATGGGCGCGCGAGCAGGGGCTTCGGCTCAAGGACGCGCCGATCCTGGCCGCCGCGGTGCACGCGGGTGCCGACGTGCTGGTGACGGGAGACGCGCGCGATTTCGGCGCGCTCTACGAGCGCACCCTCCGCGGCGTCCTGGTGCTCGCGCCCGCGCGGGCGCTTGCGCGCGTCCTCGACGAAGCAGGCGCCTGAAGCGATCACTCGATCACCCTTGCCGCGCGCACAGGCGCGACGGCGCTTGCGCAAGACAGCAGCGCAAGGCCGACAACTCGGCGGCGCGTGAAAATCCTGGAATCCCCCAATTTCCCATGACGCCCGTTGTGCCACGGCCCCCGAGCTCGCCTCGGCCTGCCATTCCCTCTCGAGACGCAACCGGGCGCCGGCAGGCCAACGCGGTCTTTCGAGCCTCGGCGACACGTTTACTGCGCGGTGATTTTCGCGTTTTCCACGACCCTTGCCCACTTTCGCACCTCCGAGTCCAGGAACGCCCGAAATTCGGCCGGCCCGAGCGGCTTGGCCGCCGGTATGAAGGTCGCGCCGCGCAGGCGCTCGCGGATCTCCGCGTCCGCGAACGCCCGCAGCAGTACCGAATGCAGCTCGTCGCGCGCGGCCGCGGGGACGCCTTTCGGCAGGAGGAACCCGATCCAGTCGCTCACGTCGAAGTCCGCGAGCCCGGACTCCGCCATCGTCGGCAGATCCCCGAGCTGCGGCAATCGCTCGACGGTCGTCACCGCGAGCGCTCGCACCTTCTGCGCCTTGACCTGACCGATCGCTGACGAGGCGGTTGCGAACATGAAGCCCACTTCGCCGGTGACCACGGCCAGCACCGCCGGAGGCGCCCCCTTGTAGGGGACATGCACGAGCCGCGAGCCGGTGCGTGCCTTGAACATTTCGCCAGCGAGGTGGCCGGGACTGCCCACGCCGCCTGACGAGTAGTTGGTCGCGGCCTCGCGTCCTTTCAGCAGGCGGATCAGTTCCGTGACGTCGTTTGCCTGCAGCGACGGGTTGACGATCAGGATGTTGGCGGGATAGGCGTACAGCCCGACCGGCTCGAAATCGGCGAGCAGGTCGTAGCCGCGATTGCGGATGATCGACTCGTTCGCGGCCGCCGAAACGTTGACCATCGCGACGGTCCTGCCGTCGGGTTTCGAGTTACGCACGTAGGTGAGGGCCACGGTGTTGCCTGCACCCGGCTTGTTTTCGATCACGACCGTGCTGCCGAGCTCGCGGCCGACCCGGTCCGAGATGATGCGCAGGGCGATGTCGAACAGCCCTCCGGGCGGCCCGCCGACCACGACCTTGACGACCGGCTGCGCTTGCGCAGCCGTGCAGGCGGCGATTGTCAGGGTCGCCGCCACGAGCAGTCTTTCGAAAGCGGATTGTTTCATCGTTTGCCTCCTCACTGAATCGGCGACTCTTCCGCGACGTTCCGGCGCCCGGGGATCTGGGCGCCGCCCGCCACGTAGAGGTTCTCGCCGGTGATGAACGACGCGCCGGGTGCGCAGAACATGGCCACCGCGAACGCCACCTCTTCCGGTTCTCCAGCGCGTCGCGCGTAGCTTGCCGTGCGGGCGAACTCGTCCCAGCCGCCGCCGGGCCGCCGGCGCCAGGCGTTGCGCTCGGTGCGGGTGAGCCCCGGCGAGACGTTGTTGAGCGTCACTCCGCACGGCGCGCAGCGGCACGCCAGCCCGCGAATCAGGTTGTCGTGCGCGGCCTTCATCGCGGCGTAGATCGGCAGGGTCGGAAGGGGCGCCGCCTGGACGATGCTGCCGATGGTCACGACCCGCCCGAAGCGGCGTTGCGTCATTCCCGGGACAACCGCTTTCAGCAGGCGCACGGTCGCCTTGAAGTTCGTCTCGATCTGCGCGTCGATGTCTTCTTCGTTCGCCTGTTCGAGGGTCGCTTGGATCGATCGGGCCGCGCAGACCACCAGCACGTCGATCTCGCCCAGCGTGCGCACGACCGGCGCAAGGAGCGACGCGGCGATGTCCCGGCGCCCCACGTCGACGTCGAACGCTGCCGCGCGGCGGCCCATCGCCTGCAGCTCTGCAACCAGACCAGCCGCCGCCGCGCCATCGCCATGGTGATTGATTGCCACGTTCGCGCCCATTTCGGCGAGCACCCGCGCGATCGCGGCGCCGATGCCGCGCGATGCGCCCGTCACGAGCGCAGTGCGCCCATCGAGCGAGAGCATGGCGTCCAACCTGCCGGCCGGCCGGATCAAGCAAGCGCCTCCGGCCTCATACCTGGTCCCACGACGAGACCGCGTCGTCGCGCACCTGCTCCAGGAGCAGTTGTTCCTGTTGCTCGATTCTCGCCGCCAGCTCGAGCACTTCGGCCGCCCGCGCGCGCGGCACGCAGACCACGCCGCTTTCGTCGGCGACGATGTAGTCCCCCGGCGCGATGTCCACGCCGGCGATGCGCAGCGGTTCGTTGATCGAACCGAAGGTGAACTCGTTGCGGCTGCGCCGCGGGCACACGCCGACCGCCCAGACCGGATAGCCCACCGCCCGGATTTCTTCCAGGTCGCGGCAGGCGCCCCACATCACGGTGCCGCGCACGCCTCGGCGCTGCGCAAGCCGCGAGGCAAGACCACCCCAGGCCGAGGCATCCTTCGCGCCGTCGAGGTCGATGACGACGATATCGCCCGAACGCATCGTCTGCAGCACCTTCTCGAGCGGCTTGCCCACGCCGCCGCCGAAACGGTAGGCGGCCGGGTCGGCCGATTTGCGTTCGAACCGGACCGGCAGCGCACGACCGCACACTCGCCCGATCCCCGCGCGCTGGGCGGAGAGCCCGGACAACGCGCCGCGCACGCCAAGCTCGTCGAGCGCATCGGACAGCGCCGAGGTCGCGTAATTCGCCAGCCGCACGTCGATGCCGATTTCCGTTTCCACCGTGTTCCTCCTCGCCCGTCCGGAATTCGCCTGGACGACGCCGCCCGCGTCACACGGCGATCCGGTACCTCTCCAGTCGCTTGCGCTCGACCCGCAGCCCGAGTCCGGGCGACTCGCCCAGCTCGAAAAAGCCGTCGCGCACCTCCAACCCGGACAGCGCGTCGCGCAGCGGGTTTTCGGCCACGCCGAACTCCAGCAACCCGTCGGGGCTTGCGCTCGCCGCGAGCAGGTGCGCGGAAGCGAGCACACCCGCGGCCCCGGAAAACATGTGCGGACAGAAGCGACGGCCTGCCGCGACGATGCGCCGCGCAAGGGGCAGGCAGCCGGAGAATCCGCCCCACTTGGTGATGTCCGGTTGCAGCACCCGCAGCGAGCCGGTCGCGAGCTCGGTGTCGAACGCCGTCGCGCTCAGCATGTTCTCGCCTCCCGCCAGCGGCATCGGTGCCGCCCGCGCGAGGCGACGCCAGATCGGCTCCGGCGCATCCACGGGAATGGGTTCCTCGAGCCACGCCAAGCGATCCTCTTGCAGCTCGCCGATCGTGGCGATCGCCGCATCCGGATCCCAGGACGAATTGACATCGAGCATGAGCTCGCACGCGGCACCGACGAGCCTGCGAACCGGTCGCACCGCTTCGAGGTGCTCGGCGATCCCGCCAGCGGAGTGCAGCTTGAATGCGCGAAAGCCGCGTTCCAGCAAGCGCTCGATGGCAGAGCACGGCTCGAGGCCTCGACCCAGGCTCGCGTAGACCGGCACTTTCCCGCTTTCGCCGCCGAGCGCGCGCCAAAGCGGCAATCCGGCTTTCTGCGCCGCAAGGTCATGCAGCGCGATGTCGATTCCGGCGATGACTGCCGCGATCGGGCCGGGCTCTCCCGACTGCAGTCGCAGGACGTTGCTTGCGGCTGTGAGCCGTTGCCAGGCTTCGGCCGGCGAGGCGAACGTGCGCCCCGTGAGCATCGGCGCGAACACTTCCCCCAGGAGCTTCGCTCGATGGCGGATCCCGAAGCGCGGAAAGTTGCACCAGATTTCGCCCCACCCTTCGAGCCCGTCGTCGTCCCGGACCGCGACCAGCAGGCTGACCGAACTGCGGATCGTCATCATCGGCGTGTCGACGGGCCGCGGCAGGGGAGCTTCGAGCGCGAAGGACTCGACGCGACGGACCCGCAGGGCGCCCGTCCGGGTCGACCGAGGCAGCGCCGTATCGTTCATCCGCGTCGCAGTCTAGACGGCGACAAATTATGTTTCAATGATGACTTGTTGAATGATCATTGCGTTTTTGTTATGACATTGCCAGCGCGAGGGCGCAGCGAGCACGAGTCCGTCGAGGATGGCCGGGAGCCGTTGAGGGAGTCGCACCGGCTCGAACGCCTTCGGCTGCGGCACCTGCGCCTGCTCGAGCGCATCCGCCACTGCGGTTCGCTCGGCGGCGCCGCCCGCAACCTCGGGATCAGCCAGCCCGCGGCGACTTTGCTTCTGCGCGAGCTCGAGACCGTCTTCGGTACGCGCCTTGTCGTGCGCGAGTCGCGGGGCGCGCGCCTTACGCAGGCGGGCGAACTGGCGCTCGAGCGGCTTGCCCTCGCCCTGTCGGCGGTGCAGCGCGCAATCGAGGCCGCGCGGACCGACGCCGGCGCTCCGCCCGTGCGGCTGGGCTGCGTCCAGGTCGCCGGCGTGAGCCTGCTGCCAGCGGCGCTTGCGCGCCTTGAGCGGGCCGGCACGCTCGGCCAGATCCGGCTGCACGAAGGCCGCGCGCACGAGTTGCTGTCCGCGCTGTACGCGGGCGAGCTCGACTGCGTGGTCGGATGGGTCGACGAGTCCGTCGCGCAGTCGCTGCCGGCGGCCGAGCTGACCATCGAGCCGCTTTGGCAAGGGAGGATGCTCGTCGTCGCCTCGAGCTCGCATCCGCTCGCCAAGTCGAAGACGGTTCCCGTCGCCGATCTCGTGCGCTCGCGCTGGATCGTGCCTCCGCCCGGTTCGCGCACGCACGCGGCGTACGTGCGTCTGTTCCTTCACGCCGGGTCTGCCGCACCGCCTGTCGCGGTGCAATGCACGACGCTGGACACGATGCTGCGCATCGTCAGCGCGACGCGACTGCTGGCCGTGGCGCCGGATGTCGCCGTACGGCACTACGCGCGCCTGCGCATGGTCCGGCCGCTGGCCGGCCCGGGACTCGATCTCGGGCGCAGTCCCGTGTCGGTCGTGACGCGCAAGGACTGCGAGCGCCTTGCGGCGGTCCGGCTCGTCCGGCAGGCGCTCGTCGAGACGGCTCTGTCCGCGTAGCTTCTGACATTGTTTGCCATTACGCCCGTTGTGCCACGGCCCCCGGGCTCGCCTCGGCCTGCCATTCCCGCTCGAGACGCAACCAGGCGGCGCCACGACGCCCGACGAGCATCGCGCAGGCCGCACGGCGCGGAAGGAACTTCTTGTCCGTCCGTTCGTTCGCCGCGCTCGAAAATCGCGCGCCCCGGGCTGGGCACGGGGCCGCGATTCAGCGCGGGGCGTCCGACGTTAACAGCCGCCGCCCCCGGCAAGGTGGCGGGCGGCGGCGGTCCCGCGGAGGGCGCTCAGTCGGCCTGCTTGCGCAGAAACGCCGGGATGTCGTACTTGTCCACCCCGCTCTGCGCAAGCGCCTCGACCTGGGCGGCGCGGTCGCGGCGGCGGAACACGGCCGGCGTCTCCGAGATCGCGCCGTAATCGACCGCGGCGCCGGCCGCCACCGGCTGGTTGTCGGTGCCGGTCTTCTGCGCCACCACCAGCTGCGGCTTGCCCTGGCGTGCGGTGACAGGTGCGCCCAGCCCCGTCGCGATCACCGTCACGCGCAGCTCGTCGCCGACCGCGTCGTCGAACACGCCGCCGTAGATGATGGTCGCGTCCTCGGCGGCGAACGCGCGGATGGTGTTCATCACTTCCTTCGTCTCGCGCAGCTTCAGGCTCGATTCCGAAGCGGTGATGTTGACGAGCACGCCGCGCGCGCCGGCAAGGTTGACGCCCTCGAGCAGCGGGCAGGCGATCGCCTGCTCGGCGGCAATTCGGGCGCGATCGATGCCGCCCGCTGCGGCCGAGCCCATCATCGCCATGCCCTGCTCGAGCATCACGGTGCGCACGTCCTGGAAGTCCACGTTCACCAGCCCGTCGCGGTGGATGATGTCGACGATGCCGCCGACCGCGCTGCAGAGCACGTTATCCGCGGCCGCGAAGGCTTCCACTTGCGTCACGTCGTCGCCGAGCACTTCCTCCAGCCGGTCGTTCAGGATCACGATGAGCGAGTCCACATGCGGCGCGAGCTCGCCGATCCCGGTTTCCGCGAGCTTCAGGCGCTTGGAGCCCTCCCAGGTGAACGGCTTGGTCACGACCGCCACGGTGAGGATCCCGAGGCCGCGCGCCACTTCCGCGATCACCGGCGCCGCGCCCGTGCCGGTGCCGCCGCCCATGCCCGCGGTGATGAACACCATGTTGGCGCCCGCGATGGCCTCCTCGATCCTTTCGCGCTCGGCGAGCGCGACGGTGCGCGCCTCTTCCGGCTTGGCGCCCGCACCGAGGCCGCTCGAGCCGAGCTGGATCTGGTTGCGCGCCTGGTTTCGCGCGAGCACCTGCGCGTCCGTGTTCACCGCGATGAACTCCACCTTCTCCACCCCCCGCCGGATCATGTGGTTGACGGCATTGCCGCCGGCGCCGCCCACGCCGATCACCTTGATGACGGGCCCATGTGCCTGGTCGTTCACGATCTCGAACATCGTCCTTGCCTCCTTGCCGGTTGTGACAGCGTCAAAAATTCCTCTGGAACCAGTCCTTCATCCGCGCCAGCACGGCGCGCACCGAGCCGTTCTGGCGCGAGATCCTGCCCTGCTGCACCTGCTGCACCCCCTCGAGCAGCAGCCCCACCGCGGTCGCGTAGCGCGGACTGCGCACCACCTCCGCGAGGCCGCCGGCGTAGCGCGGCACGCCGAGCCGCACCGGCATGTGGAAGATCTCCTCGCCGAGCTCGACCATGCCCTGCATGACGGAAGACCCGCCGGTGAGCACCACGCCCGAGGACAGCAGCTCCTCGAACCCGGACTCGCGCAGCACCTGCTGCACGAGCGAAAAGAGCTCCTCCACCCGCGGCTCGATCACCTCGGCGAGCGTCTGGCGCGACATCACGCGCGGCGCGCGGTCGCCGATGCCGGGCACTTCGATCATCTCGTTGGGATCGGCGAGCTGCCGCAGCGCCACCCCGTGGCGGATCTTGATGCTCTCGGCCTCCGCCGTGGGCGTGCGGAGCGCCATCGCGATGTCGTTGGTGATCTGGTCGCCCGCGATCGGGATCACCGCGGTGTGGCGGATCGCGCCGTGCGTGAAAATCGCGAGGTCGGTGGTGCCGCCGCCGATGTCGATCAGGCACACGCCGAGGTCTTTTTCGTCCTCGGAGAGCACTGCGCGCGAGGACGCGAGCGGCTGCAGGATCAGGTCGTTCACCTCCAGGCCGCAGCGGCGCACGCATTTCACGATGTTCTGCGCCGCCGACACCGCGCCGGTGACGATGTGCACCTTCACCTCGAGGCGCACGCCCGACATGCCGATGGGCTCCCTCACGTCCTCCTGGCCGTCGATGATGAATTCCTGGCGCAGTACGTGCAGGATCTGCTGGTCGGTCGGGATGTTCACCGCGCGCGCGGTGTCGATCGCGCGCGCCACGTCGATCGCGCTCACCTCGCGGTCCTTGACCGCGACCATGCCGGTCGAGTTGAAGCTCCTGATGTGGCTGCCGGCGATTCCGGTGTAGGCGGCGGCGATCTTGCAATCGGCCATGAGCTCGGCTTCCTCGAGCGCGCGCTGGATCGCCGCCACGGTCGCCTCGATGTTGACCACGACGCCCTTTTTCAGCCCCCTGGACTCGTGGCTGCCCATGCCCAGGATCTCGAGCGCGCCCTCGGCCCCGAGCTCGGCCACCAGCGCCGCCACCTTCGAGGTTCCGATATCGAGGCCGACGATCAGGTTCTTCGCTTCCTTGGCCATGTTCCCCTAGCCCTTCAGATCCGGAATCCGCAGCGCGAACCCGTTCGGGTAGCGCAGGTCGACGCGCTCGTGGCGCCGGGCGATGCGGCCGAGCGTCGCCGGGTAAGCGGCGACGAAGCGCGCGAGCCGCCGCTCGACGCCATCGGCCCCGTCGCGCCCGAGCTCCACGGTGAGCCCGCTCGCGAGCCGCAGCTGCCAGGCGTGGCGCGGCGTGAGGATCACGCGCTCGGGCGCGTCGCCGAGCGGGGCGAGCAGCCCGGCGAAGCGCCGGAAGCGCTCGGCCACCAGCGCCTCGGTGCCGGCAGGGCCGGCGAACACCGGGAGCTTTTCGGCGCTTTCGGCCGCAAAGCGCTCGCCATGCACGTTGACCAGGCCCGAGTCGCCCCAGCGCGCGAGCGCCACGTGCTCTTCCAGGCGCACCGCGAGCCGGTCGGGCCAGGCGCGACGGATTTCCACGCGGCGCACCCACGGGAGCCGCTCGAACGATTCGCGCACCGCGGCGAGGTCGGCGCCGAAGAAATTGCCCTGCAGGCGCGCGCGCGCCGCCTGCTCGATCTCGGCGCGCCCGGTGTGCGCGAGCCGGCCCGCGACCGTGACTTCGCGAACCGGAAACAGCGGCGAGCGGAGCAGCAGCCGCAGCGCGCCAAACAGGAGCAACGCGGCAGCGAGTGCAGCGAGGAATCCCGCGGCGGTGTTGAGGAGCCTCGGGTTATCCCACATGGGCGCCTTCCAGGATGCGCAGGCAGAGGTCCTCGTACGAGAGCCCGACCGCGCGCGCCGCCATCGGCACGAGCGAGTGATCGGTCATGCCCGGCGCCGTGTTCACCTCGAGGAGAAACGGATTGCCGGCGTGATCCAGCATCAGGTCCACGCGCCCCCAGCCGCGGCAGCCGAGCGAGCGGAAGGCCGCGAGGCAAAGCTGCCGCAGCTCGCGCTCGGCCGCCTGCGGCAGGCCGCAGGGCAGGAGGTAGCGGGTGTCGTCGGCGAGATACTTCGCCTCGTAGTCGTAGAAGTCGCGCGGCGTCTCCAGCCGTATCAGCGGCAGCGGCTCCTCGCCCAGTATCGCGCCGGTGAGCTCGACGCCCTCCACGAATTTCTCGGCGATCACGGCGCGGTCGTAATTGACCGCGAGCGCGTACGCCTCCTCGAGCGCGCCCGCCTCGCGCACCTTCGTCATGCCGATCGAGGAGCCCTCGTTCGCGGGCTTCACCATGAGCGGGAGCCCGAGCCGGGCCGCGACGGCGCCGAAATCGCTCGCTGCGTGCAGGACCTCAAAGGGCGGCGTCGGCAGGCCTTCGGCGGTCCACAGGCGCTTCGTGCGCAGCTTGTCCATCGCGAGCGCGGATGCGAGCACGCCGCTGCCGGTATACGGCAGGCCGAGAAACTCGAGCGCGCCCTGCACCGTGCCGTCCTCTCCAAAGCGCCCGTGCAGGGCGATGAACACGCGCTCGAAGCGCTCGCCGATGAGCGCTTCCAGCCCGCGCTCGGCCGGGTCGAAGGCGTGCGCGTCGACGCCGCGGCTGCGGAGCGCGCGCAGCACCATCGAGCCGCTTTTCAGCGACACCGCGCGCTCCGCCGACTTCCCGCCCAGCAGCACGGCGACTCTTCCGAAGCTCATGCCGCCTCCCCGACGATCCGGACTTCGGGAACGAGCTCCACGCCCTTTTCCTCGCGCACCCTGCGCTGAACCTCCCCTATCAACCCCTCGATGTCGCCGGCGCTCGCGCGGCCCCCCGCGTTGACGATGAAGTTCGCGTGCTTCTCCGAGACGCGCGCGCCGCCGCGCGCGAGGCCCTTGAGGCCGCAGGCCTCGATCAGGCGCGCGGCATGCTCGCCCGGCGGGTTTCGGAAAACGCTTCCCGCGTTCGGCAGCCCGAGCGGCTGCGAAGCGACGCGGCGCGCGAGCATGAGCTTCATCTTCTCGCGCGCGACGCCGCCGTCGCCGTGCAGGAGGCGAAACCAGGCCGCCACAAACCACGCCTCGCCGCCGCCTTTCAAGGCGCAGTGGCGGTACCCGATCTCGAAGTCTTGCCGCGTGCGGCTGCGCAGATCGCCCGCGCGGTCGATGGTGAGAACCCGGTCCACGATCGCCCAGGTCTCGCCGCCGTAGCAGCCGGCGTTCATCGCGAGCGCACCGCCGACCGTGCCCGGGATGCCGGCGAGGAATTCCGCGCCCGCGAGGTCGTGCATCGCGGCGAAGCGCGCGACCTTCGGGCTCGCGACCCCGGCTTCGGCGTAGATGCGCCCGTCGGCAAGCTCGGGAGCGCGGCGCGCGGCGTGCGTGAGGATCACCGTTCCGCGCCAGCCGCCGTCGCGCACCAGCAGGTTCGACCCGAGGCCCACGAAGAGCAACGGCTCGCCGGGCGGGAGCCGGCGCAGGAATGCCGCAAGGTCGTCGAGGTCCGCGGGCACGTAGCACCGCTTCGCGGCGCCTCCCGCGCGCCAGGTGACGTGGCGCGCCATCGGCTCGTCCGCCTTCAGCTCGCCGCGCAGTCCCGCGAATCGGATCGGCTCGGGCATGTGCATCGTTTCAGCCGTCTCCCGCAGCGAGGAGCGCCGGCACGCCGCCGATCGAGCCCGCGCCCATGGTGAGAACGATGTCTCCCGCGCGCGCCACGCGCCGGATCGCTGCCGCGATGCCGGGCACGTCCTCGGCGAACACCGGCTCGACGTTCCCCGCCACGCGCACCGCGCGAGCGAGCGACCGGCCGTCGGCGGCCACGATCGGCGCCTCGCCCGCGGGGTAGACCTCGGCGAGCACCAGCGCGTCCGCGCTCGAGAGCACCTTGACGAAGTCCTCGAAGAGATCGCGCGTTCGCGTGTAGCGGTGCGGTTGAAAGGCGAGCACCACGCGCCGCCCCGGAAAGGCGCCGCGCACCGCCGCGAGCGTCGCCGCCATCTCGGCGGGATGGTGGCCGTAGTCGTCGATCAGGGTGAACGCGCCGCCCGCGCACGGCACCTCGCCGCAGCGCTGGAACCGCCGTCCCACGCCCCGGAACTCCGCGAGCGCCTTGAGGATCGCGCCATCGGACACGCCGAGCTCGGTCGCGACCGCAATCGCGGCGAGCGCGTTCTGCACGTTGTGCATGCCGGGGAGATTGAGCGTCACGGAAAGCGCGGCGGCCTTCTCGCGCAGCGCGGTGAAGCGCATCGCGCCGCCCGCGTGCTCCACGCGCTCGGCGCGCACCGCAGCCTCGTGCGCGAAGCCGTAGCTCACGACGGGCTTGGAGACGAACGGCAGGATCTCGCGCACGTTCGGGTCGTCCGCGCACAGCACCGCGCTCCCGTAGAAGGGCAGGTTCTGCAGGAACTGCACGAACGCGCCCTTCAGGCGAGCGAAATCGTGCTGATAGGTCTCCATGTGGTCGGCGTCGATGTTGGTGACGACCGCGACCACGGGCTGCAGGTGGAGAAAGCTCGCGTCGGACTCGTCGGCCTCGACCACGATGAACTCGCCCGAGCCCAGGCGCGCGTGCGAGCCCGCGGCGGTGAGCCGCCCGCCGATCACGAAGGTGGGATCGAGCCCCCCTTCCGCGAGCACGCTCGCGACGAGGCTCGTGGTGGTGGTCTTGCCGTGCGTGCCGGCGATCGCGATGCCCTGCTTCAGGCGCATGAGCTCCGCGAGCATCAGCGCGCGCGGCACCACCGGCACGCGCGCGGCGCGCGCCGCGGTCACCTCGGGGTTGTCCGCGCGGACCGCCGTGGAGACCACGATCGCGTCTGCGCCCTCGACGTGGGAGGCTTCGTGGGATAGCGAGATTTTCACCCCCATGCCCGCAAGGCGCCGCGTCGCCGCGTTCTCGGCGAGGTCGGAGCCGCTCACCTCGTAGCCGAGGTTCGCGAGCACCTCGGCGATGCCGCTCATGCCGGCGCCGCCGATGCCCACGAAATGGATATGGCGCACCTTGTGCCTCATCGCGCCATCTCCCTGCAGCGCGCCGCGAGCACGCGCGCCGCGTCCGGTTTGCCGAGAGAACGGGCGTTTTGCGCCATCTCGAGAAGCCTGGGCCGATCGAGCGAGCGAATGATGCCGGCAAGGCTCTCCGGATCCAGATCCTTCTGCCGGATCAGGATCGCTGCGCCCCGCTCGGCGAGATAGCGCGCGTTGGCGCTCTGGTGGTCGTCCACCGCGTGCGGGAAGGGCACGAGCAGCGAGGCGACGCCGCCCGCCGAGAGCTCGGCCACGGTGATCGCGCCCGCGCGGCAGATCACGAGATCGCATTCGGCATAGCGAGCCGCCATGTCGTCGATGAACGCGACCGTTTCCGCGCGCACGCCCGCAGCCTCGTAATTGCGCTTCAGCGATTCGAGGTGGCTTTCTCCGGACTGGTGGACGACGTCCGGCCGCTCCTGCTCTTTCATTCGCGACAAGGCCGCCGGGACCACGTCGTTCAGCGCCTGCGCACCCAGGCTCCCCCCCACGACGAGCAGACGCAGCGGCCCCTTGCGGCCCGCGAAGCGCTCCGCCGGCGGGGCGATGGCCGCAATTTCCGCGCGCACCGGGTTGCCGGTGCACTCGGCGTTCGGAAGCGCCCCGGGAAATGCCACGAACGCGCGGTCGGCGACGCCGGCGAGGATCCGGTTGGTGAGGCCCGCCACCGCGTTCTGCTCGTGCACCGCGAGCGGCCGCGCGAGCAGCGAGGCCATCATGCCGCCGGGGAACGCGACATAGCCGCCGAGTCCCAGCACCACGTCGGGGCGGTGCCGGAGGATCGCGGCCGCGCCCTGCCAGAAGCCGATGAGGAGGTTCGTGGGCAGCAGCAGCCTCGCGAGCCAGCCCTTGCCGCGGAGCGCCGCTGCGCGCACCCACGCCATCTCGATGCCGCGCGAAGGCACGAGCCGCGCTTCCATTCCGGTCCTCGCGCCGAGCCACACGACGCGCCAGCCCGCCGCGCGCATCTCCTCGGCGACCGCGAGCCCCGGGAACACGTGCCCGCCGGTTCCGCCCGCGGTAATGAGGATGGTGCGGCTCATGCGTTGAGACCTCTCGCGAGCTGCCGGTTCTCCCAGTCGATCCGGAGCAGGATCGCGATCGCGACGCAATTGGCCACCAGCCCCGAGCCGCCGAAGCTCATCAGCGGGAGCGTGAGGCCCTTGGTGGGCAGGAGCCCCATGTTGACGCCCATGTTGATGAGCGCCTGGAAGCCGGTCCAGGTGCCGAGGCCCTGCGCGACGAGCGCCGCGAAATGCCGCTCGCGCAGCGCTGCCTGCCTCCCGATGGCAAACGCGCGCAGGACGATCCAGGCGAACAGGCCGATCACCGCTGCCACGCCCGCGAGACCCAGCTCCTCGGCGATCACCGCAAGCAGGAAATCGGTGTGCGCCTCGGGAAGATAGAGGAGCTTCTCCACGCTCGCGCCCAGGCCCACGCCGAGCCATTCGCCGCGCCCGAACGCGATCAGGGCGTGCGAAAGCTGGTAGCCGCTGCCGAAGGCGTCGGACCACGGGTCCATGAAGCCGAAGATGCGCTGCATGCGGTAGGGGGACGAAAGCACCAGCACCGCGAAGCCGGCCGCGAGCATCGCCGTGAGGAGCACGAAGTGCCGCCCGTTCATGCCGCCGAGGAACAGGATCCCGAATGCGGCCGCGGCGATCACGACGAGCGCGCCGAAGTCGGGCTCGCGCAACAGCAGCCACGCCACGAGCAGCATCACCCCGAGCATCGGCAGCAGCCCCCGCTTGAAGCTCCTCATCACGGCGTGCTTGCGCACGGTGTAGTCCGCGGCGTAGAGCACGACCGCGAGCTTCATGAGCTCGGAGGGCTGGACGTTGAAGACGTAGAAGCTGAGCCAGCGCCGCGCCCCGTTGACCTCGCGTCCCACCCCGGGAACGAGCACGAGCGCAAGCGCCGCGAGCGACGCAAGGAACAGCCATGGCGCCGCGCGCTGCCACAGGCGCACCGGCACGAGGAACACGGCGACGGCTGCGGCGAGCGCGGCGCCGAGGAACAGGCCGTGGCGCACGAGGTAGTACGCCGAGTTGTGGCCGGTGTAACGGCTCGCCTCGGCGGTTGCGATCGAGGCCGAATACACCATCACCGTGCCGAGCGCCGCGAGGAGCAGCGCCGCCCAGGCAAGGGACCGGTCGTATTCCGCGGCGGGCGCGTCCTGGGCGAAGACGTAGCTAGCCATCGCTCAGGTCCCTTACGGCTCGAACGAAGACCTCGCCCCGGTGGCCGTAGTCCCGGAACATGTCGAAGCTCGCGCAAGCCGGCGAAAGCAGCACCGCCTCGCCCGGCCGGGCGAGCGCCGCCGCGCGTTCCACGGCCTCTTCGAGCGTCCGGCAGCGCTCGAGCGGCAGACCGGCAAGCGCCTTCTCGATCAACGGCGCGTCGCGCCCGATGAGGAGCACGCGGGAAGCGAACTGCTCCACCGGTTGCCGCAGCGCCGCGAAGTTCTGCCCCTTGCCCTCGCCGCCGAGAATGAGCACCGCCCGCCTGCCCAGGCCCGAGAGCGCAGCGATCGTCGCGCCCACGTTGGTCCCTTTGGAATCGTCGTACCACGCGACGCCGCGCTTCTCGGCTACGAGCGCGGTGCGGTGCGGCAGCCCGCGGAACGTGCGCAGCCCTGCGGCGAGCGCGGCGAGCGGCGCGCCTGCGGCCTGCGCGAGCGCGCACGCGGCGAGGGCGTTCGCCGCGTTGTGCGATCCGTGCAGCGGCAGGTCCTTGACCGGAAGCACTGGTTCCCTGCCGCAGGCGAGGTTCCCGCCGGCTAGGCCGAAATCCTCCGGCCGTTCGGGAACATCGAGCCCGAAAGTCACAACCCTTCTCCCGGGAAGCGCACAGGCCCGCGACCGCGGGTCATCGCGATTGAGCACCTGCACGCCGGCGCCGAGGAAGACGCGCGCCTTCGCGGCCGCGTACTCGTCGATGTCCGCGTAGCGGTCGAGGTGGTCCTCGGCGAGATTGAGCAGCGCCGCCGCGTCCGGGTCGAGCGACCAGGTGGTCTCGAGCTGGAAGCTCGAGAGCTCGAGCACCCAGGCGGCGGGCGGGCGCTCGCGCGGGCGCATCAGCGCATCGAGCGCCGCCGGACCGATGTTGCCCGCGACCTCGCAGTCGACGCCCGCAGCGCGCAGCAGGTGCCCGGTGAGCGCGGTGACGGTGGTCTTGCCGTTGGTTCCGGTGACCGCGAGCACCTTCGGCCCCGGGCGCGCGCGCAGCGCCCAGGCGAAAAGCTCGATGTCGCCGAGCACCGGGATGCCGCGCGCCACCGCCTCGCGCAGCACCGGTTCGCCGAGCGAAAGTCCGGGGCTCACGCACACGAGGTCTGCCCCCTCGAGCAGCGCCGGCCCGAAGGCGCCCAGGCGCAGCTCCGCCCAGGGCAGCGTCGCGCGGAAGTCGGATGCGCGCGGCGGCGCGGCGCGCGTGTCGGCCCCGCGCACCTTGCCGCCCTGCGCGGCGATCCATTTCGCTGCCGACAGGCCGCTCGCGCCGATGCCGAGGACCAGCACCTGGCGGCCCGCGAGCGGCCCCGGGCGGGGCCGCGGCAGCGTGCTGAAGAAGGGCTCGCGCATCACCGGCTCACCTCAGCTTGAGGGTGGACAGGCCGAACAGCACCAGCATCATGGTGATGATCCAGAAGCGCACCACGACCTGGCTCTCCTTCCACCCCTCGAGCTCGTAGTGATGATGCAGCGGCGCCATGCGAAAGATCCGCCTGCCGCCCGACCACTTGAAGTAGAGCACCTGGATCATCACCGAGAGCGTCTCGGCGACGAATACGCCGCCCATGATGAAGAGCACGATCTCCTGGCGCACGATCACGGCGATCGTGCCGAGCGCGGCGCCCAGGGCGAGCGCGCCCACGTCGCCCATGAAGACTTCCGCGGGATAGGCGTTGAACCACAGGAACCCGAGGCCCGCCCCGACCAGCGCGCCGCAGAATACGGCGAGCTCGCCCGCGCCCGCGATGTACGGCAGTCCCAGGTACTTCGAGAACACCGCGTTCCCGGCGACGTACGCGAAGATGCCGAGCGCGCCGCCGACCATCACGGTCGGCATGATGGCGAGACCGTCCAGCCCGTCGGTGAGGTTCACCGCGTTCGAGGTGCCCACGATCACGAAGTAGGTGAGGACGATGAAGCCCGCGGTGCCGAGCGGATAGGCGACGAACTTGAAGAACGGAACGATCAGCTGGTTGAGCGCGGGAATGCCCTGCGCCATCCACGCGAGGAAGCCCGCCGCCGCGAAGCCCGTCACCGACTGCCAGAAGAATTTCGTGCGCGCCGACAGCCCCTTCGGGTTCCGCTGCACGACCTTGCGGTAGTCGTCGATCCAGCCGATCGCGCCGAAGGCCATCGTCACGAAGAGCACCACCCAGACGAAGCGGTTCCCGAGGTCCATCCAGAGCAGCGTCGTGATGCCGATCGAGAGCAGGATCAGCGCGCCGCCCATGGTGGGCGTTCCGGCCTTGGTGAGGTGCGACTTGGGGCCGTCGTCGCGCACCGCCTGCCCGATCTTGTAGGCGGTCAGCTTGCGGATCAGGGCCGGGCCGAGGATGAGCGAGATGGCGAGCGCGGTGAGGCACGCGAGCACGGCGCGCAGCGTGATGTAGCCGAAGACGTTGAACAGGCGCACGTCCTTCGCGAGCCATTGCGCGAGCTCGAGCAGCATCAGTGCGCCCGCCCCGCGGCCGCGCCCGCGAGCGCCGCGACGACCCGCTCCATCCTCATGAAGCGCGATCCCTTCACGAGGAGCGTGCCGCCCGAGGCGGCGCGGCCGCGCGCGGCCTCGATCAGCTCCTCTGCCGAGGCGAAGTGGCGCGCGCCGGCGCCGAACCCGGCGACCGCGTGCGCGGTGAGCTCGCCGATCGCGTAGAGGGCCCCCACGCCCCGGCTCGCGGCGTATCGGCCGACCTCCAGGTGGAAGTCGGCGCCGCGCTCGCCCACCTCGCCCATGTCGCCGAGCAGGAGCGCCGTGGCGCCGCCGGCCACCGCGAGCACGTCGATCGCGGCGCGCACCGAGTCGGGGTTGGCGTTGTAGCTGTCGTCGATCAGGGTCGCGCCGCCCGGCAGGCGCAGCACCTGCAGGCGCCCCGAATACGGCCGGAACGCGGCGAGCCCCGCGGCGATCGCCCGCGGCGGCACGCCCGCAGCGTGCGCGCAGGCGGCCGCGGCAAGCGCGTTGCGCGCGTTGTGCAGCCCCGGGATCGCGAGCGTCGCATTCGCCTCGCCCGAAGGAAGGGCGATCCGGACGTGCACGGCCAGCGCGTCCGCGCTCGCCGCACCCCTTACGGCGGCCTTGTGTTCCAGGCCGAAATCGATCACTGCGCGACCTCCGGCCCGCTCCCGGAAATACGCCGCGTGCGGGTCGTCCGCGTTCACGATCGCGATGCCCCCGGGCGGCAGCGCCTCGTAGACCGAGGCGTTCTCGGCCGCGACCTCCTCGACCGAGCCCAGGAACTCCAGGTGCTCGCGCTGCGCGTTGTTGACGAGCGCCACGGTCGGGCGCGCGATCGCCGCGAGGCCGGCGATCTCGCCCTTGTGATTCATGCCGAGCTCGATCGCGCAGTGCGTGTGCTCGGCGCGAAGCCGAAGGAGCGTGAGCGGCAGCCCGATCGCGTTGTTGAAGTTGCCCGCGGTGGCGAGCACGCGGGAATCGCCGGCATGCGCGCGCAGGATCGCGGCGAGCATCTCCTTCACCGTGGTCTTGCCGTTCGACCCGGTCACGGCGATCAGCGCCGGCGCAAAGCGCTCGCGCCAATGCCGTGCTAGCTCACCGAGGGCATCGAGGGAATCCCTTACGGCAAGAACCGGAAGCGCGCTCGAACCCGAAAAACTCTCGTCGACAATCGCCCCCGCGGCCCCCCGCTTCCTCGCGTCCTCGAGGAACGCGTGCCCGTCGAAGCGCTCGCCGCGCAGCGCGACGAACAGCTCGCCGGCCGCGAGCGTGCGGCTGTCGGTGGACACGCCCCCGAAGCGCGCGTCCGGCCCGCGTAGCCGCCCACCGAGGATGCGCGCAGCCTCCGCCATGCTCATCATCGCCGCGCCCAGGCGTCAAGCGCGCGCCGCGCCTCATTGGCGTCGGAGAAGGGACGCCGGACGCCCGCGATCTCCTGGTACGGCTCGTGGCCCTTGCCGGCGAGGAGGATGACGTCGGCGGCATCCGCTTGCGCGACGGCGCGCGCGATGGCGCGCCCGCGGTCCGGCTCCTCGACGACCTCCCCGGAAACGACGCCGGAACGCACGGCGGCGATGATCGCAAGCGGATCCTCGCCGCGCGGGTTGTCCGAGGTGAGGACGATGCGGTCGGCGCCGCGCGCCGCCGCCGCGCCCATCAGAGGGCGCTTCGAGGGATCGCGTTCGCCGCCCGCGCCGAACACGATCGCGAGGCGCCCGCCGCGCGCCTCGGCCACGGGGCGAAGCGCGGCGAGCACTTTTTCGAACGCGTCGGGCGTGTGCGCGTAATCGATCACCACGAGCGGGCGCGCGTCGCCCCCGAGGCGCTGCAGGCGGCCCGGTACCGCAGGCACCTGCGCCAGCCGCGCCGCCGCGTCCCGGAACGGCACGCCGCTCGCGACGAGGCACCCGAGCACGCCGAGCGCGTTGGAAACGTTGAAGCGCCCGAGCGCCGGAAACGCGGTTTCCGCCGCGCCCCAGGCGGATTCGATTCCGATCCTTCCGGGGGCGATCGCGCTCGCCGCGACCCACTCCGATACCGAGCCGGGCGCAATCGCGCTGCGCGAGAGGCTGTAGCCGATCGTCCGCACCCGCCCCGCGAGGCGCCGCGCGAGCTCCACGCCCATCACGTCGTCGAGGTTGAGCACCGCGGCCGCGAGGCCGGGCGTCTCGAACAGCCGCGCTTTCGCCTCGCCGTACGCCTGCATCGAGCCGTGGTAGTCGAGATGGTCGTGCGACAGGTTCGTGAACAGCGCGCAGTCGAACGCCACGCCGTTCACCCGGCCCTGGACGAGACCGTGAGAGGAAACCTCCATGACCGTCGCAGGCGCTCCCGCCTTTTTCATGTCGGAAAGAATCTTGTGAACTTCAAGCGCGTCCGGAGTCGTGTTCGCGGCCTCGGAAAGCGCGCCGGGAAAGCCCGAGCCGAGCGTGCCGATGATCCCGGTGTTCGGGCCGAGCAGCGCCGCGAGCCACTGCGAGCACGAGGTCTTGCCGTTGGTGCCGGTGACGCCGCACACCCACATCGACTCCGACGGCCGGCCGTAGAACCCGTGCGCGAGGAAGCCGGCGCGGTTGCGCAGGTCCGCGACCGGCTCGTTCGGCACGCTCCATTCGTCGCGCCAGGCGAAGCCCTCGGCCTCCCAGAGGACTGCGGAGGCTCCGCGCGCGATCGCCTGCGCGATATGGCGCCGGCCGTCCCCGCGCTCGCCCGGCCAGGCGAAGAAGCACGTGCCGGGTGCGCAGCGCCGGCTGTCGGAGGCGAGGCGTTCGATCATCGCGCCGCGCGCCTTGAGCCGCTCGAGCAGTTCCACGCGCGTTCCCGCATCAGGTGCTCTCCCCGGCTTCCTCGCCCTCGCCCGGAAGCGGAATCGGCTCGAGCGGCGCGTCGTGCGGCACCGCGAGCAGCCGCAGCGCGCCCTGCATCACCTGCGCGAACACGGGTGCCGCTACCGCGCCGCCGTAGTACTGGCCGGCCGAAGGCTCGTCGATCATCACCGCGATCACCAGCCGCGGATCGCTCGCCGGTGCAAGACCGACGAACGACGAGATGTACTTGTGCGCGGCATAGCCGCCGTTCTCCTGCTTGTGCGCGGTGCCGGTCTTGCCGGCCACCCGCCAGCCCGCGACGCGGGCGCGCGGCGCGGTGCCGCCGGGCTGCACGGCGAGCTCGAGCATGGCGCGCACCGCACGCGCGGTCTCGCCGCTCAGCACGCGCCGGCCTGCGGCCGGCATGCCAGTCTTGACGAGCGTGAGCGGCGCGAGCTCCCCGTCGCGCGCGAACACCGTATAGGCGCGCGCGAGCTGAAGCAGGCTCACCGAGATACCGTGGCCGTAGGCCATGGTGGCCTGCTCGATCGGACGCCAGGTCTTCGCCTCGCGAACGCGCCCGCCGGCCTCGCCCGGGAAGCCGAGCTGCGGCGCGGCGCCGAAACCCAGGCGCCGGTAAAGCGCGTGCATCTCCTCGCGCGGCAGCGCGAGCGCGATCTTGGCGGCGCCTACGTTGGAGGACTTCTGGATCACCTGCGCGACCGTCATCGCGCCGCCGGGATGGGCGTCGCGGATCGTGTAGCTCGCCATGGTGAGCCGGCCGGGCGCGGTGTCGATCACCGTCTGCGGCGTCACGCGCCCGAGCTCGAGCGCGGCCGCCACCGTGAAGGGCTTGAGCGTGGAGCCCGGCTCGAAGGTGTCCGTGATCGCGCGATTGCGCAGCTGCGGCCCGCCCAGCCCCGTGCGGCTGTTCGGGTTGTAGGCCGGAACATTCGCGAGCGCGAGCACCTCGCCCGAGCGCGCATCGAGCGCGACGATCGCGCCGGCGCGCGCCCTGTGCGCGCGCACCGTCTCCTTCAGCGCACCGAAAGCGAGGCTCTGGAGCTTGCCGTCGAGCGCGAGCTGCAGGTCGCGACCGTCCTCGGCCACGCGGATCGACTCGATGTCCTCGACCACGCGGCCGAGGCGGTCCTTGATCACGCGCCGGCTGCCAGGCGTGCCGCGCAGGCTCGATTCGAACGCGAGCTCCACGCCTTCCTGGCCGGCGTCGTCCACCCCGGTGAAACCGAGCACGTGCGCGGTGGTCTCGCCTCCGGGGTAGTAGCGCCGGAATTCGCGCTGCTGGTACACGCCCGGGATGCCGAGCGCGGCCACCCGGTCGCCCGCTTCGGGCGGGATCTGGCGCTTGAGGTACACGAAATCGCGCTCGGTATCGCCGATCCGGCGCGCGAGCTCGCCGCGGTCCATCCCGAGCAGCGAGGCGAGGCTCCGAAGCTGCTCCGGGCTCGCCTTCACGTCCTCGGGGATCGCCCACACCGACTTCACCGGCGTGGAGATCGCGAGCGCGTCACCGTGGCGATCGAGGATCCTCCCGCGCGTCGCCGGCACCTGGAGCACCCTCGAGTAGCGCGCCTCGCCCTTGCCCTGCAGGAAGGCCGTGTCGAGCGTCTGCAGGTGCACCGAGCGGCCCGCCAGCACCGCGAAACCGGCGACGAGGACCGCGAGCACGAAGCGCGCGCGCCACGCCGGAAGCCGCACGTAGATCGAGGCCGCGGCCGTATTCACCGGGCGGTCTCCTGCGCCGGAAGCTCAACCACGCGCACGCGCCGCGGGTCGGGGGCCGCCAGCCCGAGCGAGCCGGCGGCGATGCGCGCCACGCGCGCGTGCAGCCCCCAGGTGCTCGCCTCGAGCTGAAGCTGCCCGTACTCGATGTCGAGCTCGCGGGCGCGCGCGTTTTCCCGCTCGAGCTCGGCGAAGAGCTTCCGCTGGTGGTGCTGCGAAGTGACGAGCCCGAGCGCGCAGGCGAGGAGAACGAGGAGGAGGAGAAGGTTCAGCTTCGCCACGCGTCGGGCTCGATTCGAAGATACGGCGCCGGGTCGAAGGGGGCGTCCGTGCGCTCGGCGACGCGCAGGCGGGCGCTCCGTGCCCGGGGGTTGGAAAGGATTTCTGTCTCGCGCGGCCGAATGACCCGGCCGACCATTCTCAGCGCGGGTTGTGGCATTTCGCTGGCGCGAATCGGCAAATGCCGTGGCAGCGCCGGGCGCGCGAGGCGCTGCATGAAACGCTTGACGATGCGGTCCTCGAGGGAATGGAACGCGATCACCGCGAGCCGCCCGCCGGCGGCGAGGCGCGCTGCGGCCCGGGGCAGCATCAGCGACACTTCCTCAAGCTCCCGATTGACGAGAATCCGTAGAGCCTGAAAGGTGCGCGTCGCCGGATCCTGGCCAGCCTCGCGTGTGCCGACGGCCTGCGCCACGAGCTCGGCAAGTTGCCGCGTACGGGTGATTGGCTGGCGTGCGCGAGCAGCAGCAATCGCCGCTGCAACCTGTTTAGCAAACCGTTCTTCCCCATATTTTTCGATCGCCTCCCGGATCTCGCCTTCACTCGCGGCCGCCAGCCACTCGGCCGCCGAAACCCCCCGCGTGGGGTCCATCCGCATGTCGAGCGGGCCGTCGGCGCGAAACGAGAATCCGCGCGCCGCGTCCTCCAGCTGCGGCGAAGACACGCCCAGGTCCGCGAGCACGCCGTGCACCTGCGTGATGCCCTGCGAATCGAGCACGCGCTCGAGCTCCGAGAAGCTCGCGTGCTCGAAGGAAAGCCTCGGGTCCGCGAGCGCCTGCGCCGCAGCGCGCGCCTCGGGATCGCGGTCGATCGCAATCAGGCGCCCCGCGGCGGAGAGCCGCGCAAGGATCGCTTCGGCGTGCCCGCCGCGGCCGAAGGTGAGATCGAGGTAAACGCCGCCGGGACGGATGGCGAGCGCATCGACCGCTTCCTCGAGCAGCACCGGCTGATGCGCGGCGCGCATCGGGATCTCCTGCGCTCACAGCGAAAAATCCTCCATCCCCGGGGGCGGCATCGCCGCTCCGCCGAGCGCGCCCGCGAGCTTCGCGCTCCACACGCCCGCGTCCCAGAGCTCGAAGTAATGGCCCTGTCCCACGAGCATCGCCTCGCGCTCGAGCTTGGCGTGCAGGCGCAGCGCGGGCGAAACCAGGACCCGGCCCGAGCCGTCGGGCTGCACGTGCTCTTCGAACCCGAGGAGCAGCCGCTTCCACCACGAGGCCTGGGCATGAAACGCGGGGAAGCGCTCGACCTGCGAGCGGACCGGCTCCCACGCCGCTTCCGGATAAAGGAGCGCGCAGCCTTCGGGATGCGCCGTGAGGACGAGCGTCCGGCCGGAATCGAGCAGCGCCGCGCGATGGCGCGTAGGGATCGCGAGCCTGCCTTTGGCATCGAGCGTGATGACGGTTGCGCCGTGAAACGTCTCGCCCATCCCCTCTTCTTCCTCGGCTGGCCCGCTGTTTTTCGAGCTTCTGCCACTTTTCGCTACGTTTTCCCACTTTAAGAGAATCGGCGGGGAGGGTCAAGAGAAATATTGGGTTTTTCCTAGGTCCAACAAAGACTTAGCGGCGGTTTAAGAGATCGGTTCTCCGGTTTCTTATATCCTTAAGAATCAATTAGTTGAGAGATTTACTGAATGTCGTTTATTAGCACTCAGCATGGCGCCGGTGCTACAGTCGCCGCCCGATGCTCCCTCCCCTCGATGTCCTGCAGCGCCATCCGAGCCACGACGGCACGCTGTCGGGATTGCTCTCGAGCCGAGTGACCCGAAACGCGCAGAAAGGCTTCGTTTTCTGCGAGGGAAGGGAACGCTCGTACCAGGGTTTCGCGCGCGAGGTGGACGCCTGTGCGCGCTTGCTCGTAGCCCGCGGAATCGGCCCGGGCGAGCGCGTGGCGGCGATGGCGCCGAACAGCCTGGAGTACGTGCGGCTGCTCTTTGCGGCTGCGCGCATCAACGCGATCCTCGTTCCGGTGAATCCCGACTTCGGCGTCGAGGAAGCGCGCTACATCTTCGGCCACGCCGGAGTGAGCGCGATCGCGACGGCTGCGTCGACGCGTACAGTCGCGGCCGAAGCTGCGCGGTCATTGGCGAGGCCGCCGTGGCTGTTTTCTCTCGAAGACGAAATCTCCGGGACCGACGCGCCCGCCGCGCTTCCCGAGCCCAGGCCGGAGGCGACCTGTCTCATCCTCTACACCTCGGGAACGACCGGGTTTCCGAAGGGCGTGATGCACAGCCAGAAGAACTTCGTGATGGCGGGTGAAGGGTTCGTGGCGCGCCTGTGGCTGCAGCCGCAAGACCGGCTGCTGTGCGTACTGCCGATGTTCCACATCAACGCGCTCTTCTATTCGCTCGCGGGCGCGCTCGCCGCGGGCGCGTCGCTCGTCATCGTGCCGAAGTTTTCCGCATCGGGCTTCTGGCGGACCGCGGCCGAAACGGGCGCCACGCAAGTGAACATCATCGCCGCGATCGGCAACATCCTCGCGCGAAGGCCGCGGAGCGAATTCGATCCCCGCCACAAGCTGCGCGTGCTCTACGGCGCGCCGATCTCGCCCGATCTCGAGCGCGTGCTGCGCGAGGAATTCCGAATTCCGGTCGTGATCGAGGGCTACGGCATGACCGAGATCCCGGGCGCGGCGAACAATCCGTTCGACGGCGAGAAGCGGCCGGGGAGCTTCGGCCTGCCCGCGAAGCATCCCGATCCAGGGGTGAATTTCGCCGAGCTGAAAATCGTGGACGACGAGCTCCGGGTGAAGACGCCCATCCTGATGCAGGGCTACTGGCGCGATCCCGAGCAGACGGCCGCTTCGATCGAGGACGGCTGGTTCAAGACCGGCGACCTCGTGCGCCGCGACGCCGGCGGCTACTACTACTTCGTCGCGCGGAAAAAAGACATTATCCGCCGCCGCGGCGAGAACATCTCCGGCGCCGAGATCGACCGCGTCGTGGGCGACCATCCCGCGGTCCTGTTATGCGCCGCGATTCCGGTGCCATCCGAGCTGGGGGAAGATGAGATTTTGATTGCCGTCGTTCGGAAACCCGGGTCGGACGTAACGGCGAAGGACCTCGAAGCCTGGTGCCGGGAGCGCCTCGCGGCGATCAAGGTGCCGCGTTACGTAGCGTTCGTCGATTCGCTTCCTCTGACGCCTACGCAGCGCGTGCAGAAGTTCCAGCTGCGCGGGGACCCGACGCTACTGGCGCGCGCCATCGATTTGCAATCATGTTGAACCGGGTGGCAGCTTGTCCTTTCCGCCCGGCGAGTAAAGCTTCCGCCGACCCGGACGGCCTAAATCGGGCTGAGGTGGCTGAGAAACTCTCGCAGAAGCCCGCCGGCGAACAGCCGTTCGCGCAGATCGACGAGCTGCGCCGCGCCGCTTTCCTCATGCGCGCCTACATTGCGCCTTTCCTGAAGTATCCCAAGCTTTCGTAGTACTGCTGGGCTCCGATGGAGGGCCACGCCCCCGGAGTCGATCTGCGACGCTAAGCTGTTCGGCATCTCTTTCGTGCACTCAAGCATCTTCAGGTAAGAGCCCAATGTCGGTCTGCTCTGGCGCCGGCCATTGAATCTCTTCTCCCAGAATACCTTCATCTCCTCGGACAGGTAGAGATCCTTTAGCCGGAGATTGAGCTCGCGCTCATACGGTGCAGCATACGCGACGACCTCAGGACCAAAGTGAATGATGCGTTTGCCGAAGTCCTGCGCGTGCATTTCATAGCGCACGTCCGCGTCAAGAAACGCATGCCTGCTTCCTTCCGACCATCTGCACCACAGATCCTCACCGATCTCCTTGGCAAGCCTTCTCTCCTTTTCGTCGCGCGCCACGCTGGTTTCCAGCTTCGCTACCGACGGGAGCGTGCGGATCTGGGCGACTTTCGGCAACAGGTTCTTGAGTCGTAGGAGGCTGATCTGCCACCCTTTGTCGCGGCATGCGCGCATCATGACTTCCACGGCCTTTCGCACCCATTGATGGCCAGGGCGCGCGAGTGCCTGTCGTACCTGCTCCGAGAACGCGGGCCAATCCACGTCAAGTTGATCATGATCCTTGAAGTCGCAGATCGCTTTCCGCATCAGGTAAAACGCAAACAGCGCGTTTCCAAACTCCGGGTATCCCTCCCGGTCCGCGGCAATCCAGAAATTCCGGTGAAGCACAAAGCTTCGATGGCCATTTCGCCAGTCGTCACCGTAGTCGTCTGTACCATGGAACCATTTCCCTGACTCCTCGTCCTCCAAGAGGACGGCCTCAAGGTGAAGCTGCGTGTCCCACTCGGGCTTGGTGCCCTCGAAAGGAGAGCGAAGAAATCGAGGCGCGCAAGGAGGTTGCAGGCTTTCCGAAACAGCTTATCGCGCTCCTTACTTACCCGTACCGAGGATCGGAAGCCCGCGAGACGTCCCTTCAGCGGTTCGAGGCTCTCCTTCGACCTGAATGTTTCCTCGACCGCATCGAGGAACACCGCTGGATCGGAATCGGTGTCGAATTGAGACAAACAGCGCGCCGTCGCCGTTAACGGAAACCGGATCACGTTGCCATGTGCATCACCTTGTTCCGTATTCACGCTCTCCCCCGACCCGTTCAAAATATTCTCAAGCTCGATTGTCCACGAATTGCTCTTCACGATCCCGGGCGTCCGGCGCTCGCAATCATGTCCACGGCCCTCCCGCGCGCCACGTTCCGCCGCCGACATCGCCGCGGCGCAAATCGTCGAGGATCGGCAAGAGGAATGCGCCGAGCAGCGGTGCGAATTCCTTGCCCGCCGACTCGGGTACGGCGAGCCCGGCGCGGCGCGCGAACGCGCGCACTTGCGCCGGGCGCGACGGATTCTCCCAGCAAGTTGCCGTCAGCCCGATCGGATCGGTGGCGGGAACAGGCGTTCGGCGCCGCGTGAAGGTCCTTTGCACCGCTTCCGCCAGCGTCGCTCGGTCGAACTCGAAACGGCTGGCCAGATAATGCAGGTCGAAGAAGTCCTTGATCCGGCTGTTCCGATCGCCGAGCACCACCATTGCTTCGAGCTTTTCGGCGACCACTGACTCGCGCGGATAGACGAGCACTTCGGGCGCTGGGAAGTCGAGCAAGGCCGGATATGCAAAGCGTTGCGGCGCCGGCCACACCGCATCGCCGATTCCCAGATCGAACTGGAGCATCTGCCGCGCCGTGCCGCAGCGTGCCCAGAGGGTCGCGCGCGCGCCGGCGTACTCGTCTTCGGGGCGGATCGTCTCAATGTTCGCCCCTTCCGCTTCGAAGACGACCCCGTCGGACTGGACGGAGACCGCGCAAATCGCCCGCAGATCGTCTCGGATCGAATCGAATGAGGCGTCACCGCGGCGCAATAGATCGAGGTCCCGCGTCGCACGGTAGGGACGATCAGACCATAGGCGCAGGAGCATCGCCCCTTTGAGCACAAAGCGATCGCGCAGATCGGAGGCGCCGAGACGGTAAAGGAAGCGCTCGAAAAAGTACCGCGTGAAAAGGTTCTGGTAGTCGTCTCCCGTCCGCTTCGCGCGGTTGAGCAGTCGTGCGGCGATCGAGGCCGGGAGATTTGCCTTTCCTGCGGTCATGCGATCGAATCCAGGTAAGGCTGCATGACGCGCGTCACTCGGCAGATGCGCGCGAAGCGGGCTAGCTCGTTCGCGCCGCCGCGGTGGCGGCGGCTGAAGTCGCGCAGAGCCTCGACCGCGACGTCGATGCCGATCTTGTTGCGGTACTTGAAACAGTCGGCGACGGTCTTCGCCGCTGAATAGTAGCGTGCCTCGACGCCCTCGAGGCGGTGGATCTCAATTCCTTCAGAAAGCGCGTCTCCTGAAAAGCGCGCTACCCGAAGCCTCGGGTAGTCGAGCCGCGGCTTTCTCGCCTTCTCGGGAAGGGCGATCCAGACTTCGGCCGGATTCTGGGTCGTCAGGCCGTGAAAGCGAAGCGCAGTGAGGAGGCAGAACACGCCCGCCGGCACGCGCTTGGCGACCTGCGCGAGCGCATGCTCCGTCGTGATCGCGTGCTGGCGGACGGTGTAGACGCCTCGCGTCTGCCGCGCGACCAGGCCTTCGCGCTCCAGCTCGTAGAGCTGCCGCCGCGGGACCCCGTACGCCTCGAGCTCGACTGGCCGGACGAGACCAAGGCGCCGGATGAGACGAACGACAGGGGATTTCCGGGAGCGGCCCATAGGTGGCGAATTCTACAAAACGTCGGGACTTATGCGCAACCCCCAACATTTTGCGCGACACTTACGACCTCATTCGCGCCCGGTTATCAACCCCATCCGCCGCCTGATCCGCTCCGCCGCGTCCTTGTCGCCCGCTTCCTCCGCACGCTTTGCCTGCACGCCGAGCCAGGCAAGGAGCGGCCGGCGCCAGCCCTCGGCAGAGGCGGTTTCCGCCGCCGCCGCGATCTGCGCCGGCGTGATCCTTCCCGTCTTCAGAAGAATTCCTGCTGAAACCAGTCGGGAAAGCGCATCCTCACCCTCTGCGCGCGTGCGCTTGCCGGCGAGCGCGTCGGCGTAGGCGATCTCCTCGGGGCCGGCCTCGCCGCGCAGGCGCTCGAAGCCCGGGCAGTCGTCGAGCTCGAGGCTTGCGGTGCGCACCGCGCAGCGGATGAGCTCCGCGCGCGCGAGAAGATCGGCGCGGCCGGTGCGAGCGATCTGCGCCTTTGCCGCCGCGAACTCCATGTCCGCGAGCTTCGTGTCGCCCGCGAGGTAGTGTTGCTGGAAGATCCTGAGCGCGCCCACCGCATTCAATTGCCAATCCGGGGGCGCGGGGCCGCCCGCGCAAGCGGCGAGAAGAAATGCGTAAATGAAAGACCTGACCCTCACGGCACTCACGGGAGCTTGATGTCCGTCTTTCTCTCGAACGGCCACTTGCGGTTGATCTCGTCGATCAGCTGCCCCACTTTCCGGATGCTTGCGTCGACCTCGGCGCGCAGCGCCTGAAGGTCGGTGGTGGCGGCCCTGGCGTTCTCGCTCACCGTCTGGGCGTTCGAGAGGATCGTGTCCACGCGCTTCAGGCTCTCGCGCACCTCGGTGAGGATCGCGTTCGCCTGCTGCGCCGCCTTCTGCGTCTCGTCCATCACGCCGCCCGCGCCGAACACGCGCTGGTCGGTCTTCGCGAGAACGCTGTCCAGCTTCTTCGCCGACTCGGCGAGGCTCGCGAGCAGCGCGTTCGCGCGCTCGATCACCGCGATCACCTTCTTCGCATCCTCGTCGTTGCCGAGCGTCCCGCCGAGCACGCCGTGCCTGCCCGCCATCCGCCCGGTGATGGTGCGCAGGTTCCCGAGGTTCGCCTGAAGGCTTCCGCCCGTGCCGGTCACGTTCTCGAGGTTCTCCAGGATCGCGCGCATCGTGGCGACCATCTGCGGTATCTCTTCGGTCGCGTCGCCCCGCAGGATCTGGCGCACCGCGCCATCGGGAAGCGGCGCATCCTGCAGGTTCGTCGTGTAGGCCCTCAGCTTCGCGCCGCCCACGATGCCGCGCTCGAGCGTGAAGATGGTGGTCGCGCGCAGCCAGCGCGCGTCCACCTTCGGCACCGCGATGTCGATCCGGGCCTTTCCGTCTTCGCCGAGCGAGATCCGGTTCACGCGCCCCACCGGAAAGCCCGCGTACGTGAGGTCCATGCCCACGCTCACGCCTTCCGCGTTCTCCGCTACGAGCGTGAGGCGCTGCGTCGCCTCGAACACGCCGCGCGCGTAGAGCACGTACCCCACGAACCCGATGCCGATCACGAGCGTGAGCGCGAGCAGGAGCGCCACCCTGAACGAGAGGTTCCTGGGGACCGGCGTGAATCCGGGCTCGCGTTCCATCGCTCTAGACGTACTTTACCGCCAGCGCCGCCACCTCGATCGCGCCGAGCGCAAAGAAAAGCCGCACCATGCCGCCGAGCACCGCCACGGGGACAGACTTGACGCGCTCGGTGGCGTGCAGCCCCGCAGCGATCGGGATCACCGCTACCGCGGCGCCGAAGAGCATGCACTTCAGCGTGAAGCCGCCGAGCGCCGCCATGTCGAACACGAGCGCGATGGTGCGCGTGTACTCCTGCGCACCCCAGGGCGAGAAGCCGTACATCGCGTAATAGGCGAGCACGAGCGCCACGCCGCAGCTCACGACCGTAAGCGACAACACCGAGACCGCAGCCGCGGCCACGCGCGGTACGAATTCGAGCACCACCGGATCCTCGCCCTCCTCCTGCATCCGCCGGATCTCGCCCGAGGACTGCATCAGCGCCACCTCGGTGGCGATCGCCGCGCCCGAGCGCAGCGCCACGAAGAGCGCCGTCACGAGCGGAATCAGTTCGAGCACGAGCGTCCGGAGCACGATCTCGAGCGCGTACTGCGCGAGCCCGTACTCGCGCGCCGCAGTCACCGAGATCCGGATCACGATCAGGCTGAAAACGGCCGCGAACAGCACGAACCCCGGCAGGATCTGCCACGCGGTGAAGTAGATCTGCTTCAATGCCACGTCGCGCGTGCGCGCCCGGTAGGTCGAGGGCGAGAGCGCGGCCGCAAGCGCGATCCCGGCGAAGCGCACCGCGCGCCCCCACGCTGCGAGCCACAAGAGCGCCGGATCGAGGAGTCCCATCGATCCTCGGCAGTCTAATACAATCCCGCGCATGAAAAAGAAGCCCGAGGAGCTGCGCTCGCACCGCTGGTACGGCGCAAGAGACCTGCGCTCGTTCGGCCACCGCTCGCGCACCGCGCAGATGGGCTACGACCGCAGCGACTACGCGGGCAAGCCCGTGATCGCGATCATCAACACCTGGTCGGACATCAATCCCTGCCACACGCACTTCAGGCAGCGCGCCGAAGAAGTGAAGCGCGGCGTGTGGCAGGCGGGCGGCTTCCCCGTAGAGATGCCCGCGATGTCGCTCTCCGAGCCGATGCAGAAGCCCACGACCATGCTCTATCGCAACCTTCTCGCGATGGAGACGGAAGAATTGCTGCGCTCGTACCCGGTGGACGGCGCCGTCCTGATGGGTGGCTGCGACAAGACCACGCCCGCGCTCGTCATGGGCGCCACCAGCATGAATCTGCCTGCGATCTATCTCCCCGCGGGGCCGATGCTGAAAGGCCACTGGCGCGAATCGACGCTCGGCTCGGGTTCCGACACCTGGAAATACTGGGACGAGCTGCGCGCCGGGCGGATTTCCGAGCGCGACTGGCAGGAGATCGAGGACGGCATCGCGCGCTCGGCCGGCACCTGCATGACCATGGGCACAGCGGCGACGATGATGGCGATCGCGGAGGCGCTCGGCCTGGCGCTTCCCGGCGCTTCTTCCGTCCCGGCGCCCGACTCCAACCACTCGAAGCTCGCCGCGCTCACGGGAAAGCGCATCGTCGACATGGTGTGGGAGGACCTCAAGCCGCGCGATCTTCTCACCGCCGAATCCTTCGACAACGCGATCGTCACGCTCATGGCGATGGGTGGATCCACCAACGCGCTGATCCACCTCGTGGCGATGGCCGGCCGCGCGGGAATCAGGCTCCCGCTCGAGCGCTTCAACGAGATCTCGGCGAAGACGCCCCTGCTTGCCAACGTGCGGCCCTCGGGCGAGAAGTACCTGATGGAGGACTTCTACTATGCAGGCGGACTGCGTGCCTTGCTTTTCGAGTTGAGAGACCTTTTGAATCTCCACTGCCGCACCGTCAACGGAAGGACCCTCGGCGAAAATCTCGAGGGCGCGCGCATCTTCGATGCCGACGTCATCCGCGCGCGCTCGAACCCGCTGAAACGGTCGGGCGGCCTCGTCGTGCTGCGCGGCTCGCTCGCGCCGAACGGCGCGGTCATCAAGGCGAGCGCAGCGAGCCCACGGCTCCTCAAACACACGGGCCGCGCGGTGGTGTTCGAGGACTACAACGACATGGCCGCCCGCATCGATCGCGACGACCTCGACGCCGATGCGAGCTCCGTCCTGGTGCTGCGCAACGCCGGCCCGCTGGGCGGCCCCGGCATGCCCGAGTGGGGCATGCTCCCGGTGCCGAAGAAGCTCCTCAGGCAGGGCGTGAAAGACATGGTGCGCATTTCGGATGCGCGGATGAGCGGCACGAGTTACGGAACGTGCATCTTGCACGTCGCCCCCGAGGCCTTTATCGGGGGCCCACTCGCCTTAGTGAAGAACGGCGACCTGATCGAGCTTGACGTGGAAAGGAAGGTGCTGAATCTGAAGGTCGGCGAAAAAGAGCTCGAATCCCGCCGCCGCGCCTGGAAACAGCCTTCTCCCAAATACGAGCGCGGCTACGGCGCGATCTTCTCGAAGCACATCAAGCAGGCCGACGAAGGCTGCGACTTCGACTTCCTCGAAGGCACCGCGCCGACCGCGGAGCCGGCGATTCACTAGAGCCCTGAGGCGGCATTCGGTGTGAGTGACCTCGCCACCACGCGTTTGCAGACGGCACCGACCGAAACCGCGCCGGACGGCACCATCGTTCGCAAGTTGCTCACCCTCCCCCGCGGCAGCATGGCCCACTTCGAGCTCGCTGCGGGCAAGATCTCGCATGCGGTCACGCACCGGAGCGTGGAAGAAATCTGGTACGTCGTCTCCGGGCGCGGCGAAATGTGGCGCAGGCACGGCCGGCGCGAGGAGACCGTGGCGCTCGAGCCGGGCGTCTGTCTCACCATTCCTCCCGGCGCGCACTTCCAACTCAGAGCTTCGGCCTCGGAGCCCGTCGCCGTGATCGCCGTGACGATGCCGCCGTGGCCGGGCGAGGACGAGGCGGTCCGCGTCGCGGGTCCCTGGACGCCGGGCTGACGCGCCCTGACCCGCAGGCTTATCCGCCCGCCGCGAGCTTCTCGATCACTTCCCGCTGAACCTTCAGCTTCGCTCCCGCCGCGATGATCTCCTCCCACGTCGTGGCGTCCACGGGAATTCCTTCTTTCGTGCGCTTGGCTTTCCACTCGCGCTCGGGCTCGCCGGCGATGCGGACTTTGTCGTGGCCGGGGGCGGGCGGGCAGCGGCGCAGCCAGTCGAGGTAGGCGCGGGTTTCGCGCTCGAAAGTCTCGCGCGTGCCGAGGCGCGCGGGATCGAGGAGCACGGTGAACATGCCGTTGTAGACGCGCATGCGCGTATGGTCCTCGTAGTGCCAGGTGCCGCCGCCGGAGAGCGCGCCGCCGAGCAGCTCGCACACGACCGAGAGGCCGTAGCCCTTGTGCGCGCCGGTGGTGAGGAGCGCGCCCCAGGGCGGCACGACGACGTAGCGCGGGTCGTTGGTGGGGTTGCCCTTGTCGTCGATGAGGAGGCCGTCCGCGACCTTCTCGCCCTTGTTGTGGGCCACGCGCATTTTCCCTTGAGCCACCGCGCTCGTCGCGAAATCGAGCATCAGCGGCGGCTCGCCCGGCAGCGGGATGCCGATGCAGACGGGGTTCGTGCCGAAGCGCGCATCCGCCCCCGCGTACGGCGCAACGCGCGCGTGCGAGATGACGTTCACGAAGTGGATCGAAACGAGCCCCGCGCTCACCGCCATCTCGGCCCAGTGGCCGATGCGTCCGAGGTGGTGCGCGTTGCCGAGCACCATCACGCAGCTGCCGTGCTGCTTCGCGCGCGACACGGCGAGCTCCATCGCTTCCTTGCCCACGACCTGGCCGTAGCCTGCGTTGCCCTCCAGCGTCAGAAGCGCGCCCGCGTCGAGCTTCACCGAGACGTGGCGATTGGGATGGAGCCCCCCTTCGAGCAGCGCCGCCACGTAGCGCGGCACCATGCCGATGCCGTGCGAGTCGTGGCCCTGGAGATTCGCTTCGACCAGGTTCCCGGCTACGAGGCTCGCTTCGCGCGCGTCGCTGCCGCCCGCGGCGACCACTGCGGCGATTGCGCGGACGAGCGGTTCTGTCTTGAAGATTCGGTCTTCGGCCACCACGCAAGTCTACTAAACAGTTTGTCAAGGCTGGGTCCCCGATAGAAGCACTCGGGGACGACAACACTACCTTTTTTCAATAAACCGCCGGGACGTACAGCTCGTCCGGGATCGGGGCGCGATGGTATTCGGGGTTGTGCACGCGTGCGGGCAGTTCGATCGGCGGGTGCGGAACCTCGCGGTAGGGCATCTGCCCGAGCAGGTGGTGGATGCAGTTGAGGCGCGCGCGCTTCTTGTCGTCGGCCTCCACGATCCACCAGCGCGCCTCGGGGATGTGGGTGCGCTCGATCATGAGCTCCTTCGCCTTGGTGTACTGCTCCCAGCGGCGGCGCGATTCGAGGTCCATCGGCGAGAGTTTCCACTGCTTGAGCGGGTCGTGGATGCGCATCTTGAAGCGCAGGTGCTGCTCCTCGTCGCTGATCGAGAACCAGTACTTGACGAGCACGATCCCGGAGCGCACCAGCATCTTCTCGAACTCGGGCACGGTACGAAAGAACTCCTCGTACTCGTCGTCGGTGCAAAAGCCCATCACGCGCTCGACGCCCGCGCGATTGTACCAGCTGCGATCGAACAGCACCATCTCGCCGCCGGCGGGCAGGTGCGCCACGTAGCGCTGGAAATACCACTGGGTCTTTTCGCGCTCGCTCGGCGCAGGAAGGGCCGCCACGCGGCACACGCGCGGATTGAGGCGCTGGGTGATGCGCTTGATGACCCCGCCCTTGCCCGCGGCGTCGCGCCCTTCGAAGAGCACCACGAGCTTTCGCTTCTCCCGCACGATCCAGTCCTGGAGCTTGACGAGCTCGCCCTGCAGGCGAAAGAGCTCGCGGAAGTAGTGCCGCCGCCCGAGCGTCTCGCGCCCGCGCTCTCCCGCGAGCTCGTCCAGCAGCCGCGCAAGCCGCCGGTCGTCGACCTCCATCTCGAGCTCCTCGTCGAAGCTGTCGAGCATCTCGCCGTGCACGCGGCGGTAAAGGGGATCGGAACGGCGGTCTTTCGCCATGGAGATCAGTTTACAATGCGGCCCCTGCCATGGAACTGCCCCCGAACAGCTTCAAGCGTGCGCTCAAGGCCGCGAAGCCGCAGATCGGCCTCTGGTCGAGCCTTTCCTCCAACTACACGGTGGAAGTGATCGCCGGCGCGGGGTTCGACTGGATCCTGCTCGACATGGAGCACTCGCCGAACGATCTCGAGTCGCTGATGGCGCAGCTCCAGGCCGCCGCGCCCTATCCCACCTCGCCCGTGGTGCGCGTGCCCTGGAACGACATGGTCGCGATCAAGCGCGTGCTGGACGTGGGCGCGCAGTCGATCCTCGTGCCCTACGTCTCCACCCCCGAGGAGGCGAAAAACGCGGTTGCCTACACGCGCTATCCCCCGGCGGGGGTGCGTGGCGTGGCCGGCACCACGCGTGCCACACGCTTCGGGCGCGTGCAGGGCTACGCGAAGAAGGCACACGAGGAAATCTGCGTGCTCGTGCAGGTGGAGACGAAGCAGGCGCTGGACAACATCGAGGGGATCTGCGCGGTGGAGGGCGTGGACGGCGTATTCATCGGGCCCGCGGACCTGCACGCCTCGCTTGGCTACACCGGCGAAACCGCGAACCCCGCGGTGATGCCGCTGATGGAAGAAGCGATGCGCCGCATTCGCAAGGCCGGCAAGGCGCCCGGCTACCTCTCCGGGGTGGAATCCGACGCGAAGAAGATGCTCGCCGCGGGCGGGCTCTTCGTCGCGGTAGGCGCGGACGTAGGCTTGCTTGCGCGCGGCGCCGAAGCCCTGAGAGCGAAATTCGCGTGAAGCCCGACGTCGTCATGACTGCGAAGGTCCTGCCGCGCACGCAGGAGATTCTCGAGCGCGAGTTCAACGTGCTCAAGCTCTGGGAAGCGACCGACCGCGACGCGTTCCTCGCAGGAGCGGCGCCCGGCACGCGCGCGCTCGCTTCCTTCGGCCCCTGGGGCGCGGACGCGAAGCTCATGGAAGCGCTCCCGAAGCTCGAGATCATCAGCCACTTCGGGGTGGGCGTGGACTCGATCGACCTCGACGCGGCGAAGAAGCGCCGCATCATCGTCACCAACACGCCCGACGTGCTCAACGACTGCGTGGCCGACACTGCGATGTCGCTCGTGCTGAACGTCATGCGCGAGTTCCCGCAGTCGGAAGCGCACCTCAGGTCGGGCTACTGGGCGAGCCGAGGCATCTATCCGCTCACGACCGCGCTCGGCGGCAAGACGCTCGGGATCCTGGGCCTGGGGCGCATCGGCGAGGCGATCGCGAAGCGCGCGGTGGCTTTCGGGATGAAGATCCGCTACCACAACCGAAGCAATAAGAACGTCCCCTACCCGTACGATCCGGATCCCGTGACGCTCGCGAAAAACTCGGACGTCCTTATGGTCGCTACGCCCGGTGGCGCCGGGACGGCGAAGATCGTGAGCGCGCAGGTGCTGGATGCGCTCGGGCCGAAAGGGTACGTGGTCAACATCTCGCGCGGCTCGACCATCGACGAGCCGGTGCTGATCCGGTACCTGAAGGAAAAGCGCATCGCGGGCGCGGGGCTGGACGTGTTCGAGAACGAGCCGAACGTCAACCCGGAGTTCTTCGCGTTGCAAAACGCCGTGCTCTATCCCCACGTAGGCAGCGCCACGCAGGAGACGCGCTACGCGATGGGGATGCTCCAGGTCGAAAACCTGCGCGCGCACTTCGCCGGCAAGCCCGTGCTGACGCGGGTGGTGTGAGGAGTTTTTTCGCAACCGCGGTTCTCCTGCTTTGCGCGGGCTGCGTCCCTGTGCTTCAACTTCAGGATCACCCCCTTTCGGGACGCATCTGGGATGTACGCGCCGGGGCGTTCATCGAAAAGGGCGAATTGCTGGCGCGCGCGGCCGCGGTCAGGCACGTCATTCTCGGTGAGACGCACGACAACCCGGAGCACCATCGCCTTCAGCGCGAGGTGCTCGAGGCGCTGGCGGCGCGCGGCGCGAAGCGCGTGCTCGCGATGGAGCAGTTCGACAGCGAACACCAGGCGGCGATCGACGCGGCGATCGCGAAAGGCGCCGACGCGGAGGCGATCGCCGACGCGGGACGGTTCGATCGCGAAGGCTGGGACTGGCCGCTCTACCGGCCGCTCGTGGAATTCGCGCGCGCGCGCGGCTGGCCGCTCGTGGCGGCGAACCTCTCGCGCCCCGAGGCGCGCGCGATCGTGGCCGATCTGACGCGCTCGGGGTTGCCCGCCGCGGATGCTTCCTTGAAGAATGCGCTGGAGACCGACATTGCCGAAAGCCACTGCCGGCAGCGGCCTGACCCGGAGCGGCTGACGGGGATGGTGGAAGCCCAGCGCGCGCGCGATGCGAGGCTCGCCAGGTCCCTCGAGCCGCACGAGAAGACCGTGCTCGTCACCGGCAACGGGCACGCGCGCCGCGACCGCGGCGCACCGGTCTATCTCCCCGGGGAAGATGTTTTGTCGATAGGATTGCTTGAAGTCCGGGAAGGCGAAGCCGACCCCAGGGCCTACCTCGACGGCTTCGCCACCGCCGCGAGCTTCGATTACCTCTGGTTCACCCCGCGCGCCGCTCGCAAGGACCCCTGCGCCGGCTGGACAAGCCAAGCTTGAGGGTTGCAATGGGAAAAATTCTCAGATAGGATTAATTCTCATTGATATAAATGCAAGCGCACGCTTACATGCAACGCATTGAAAATAAAGGCATGAATGAGAAGCCGCGCCAGGTGCAATCTCCGCGGCGCGTGCCAAGCGAGGCGCTATTCGGACCGACCAGGGAGACCAGGGAGTTGGTCATCGTGCACAACGGGCGCGAGTACCGCCTCCGGGTGACGCAGAACGGAAAGCTGATTCTCACCGCCTAGCGAAGCGCGTCCCGGCTCTCGCCTCCTCGAGGCCGGGACCTGCGAGGCGGATTTAACGCAAGCCAGCAGGCGCAGCCGCGCCAGGCCAGCCAGCGTCTTTTCGCAAACGAAAGGAGCTGGCGAATGACGCACCCCGAAGCCGACGCGAGCCGCGCCGACACGATCACCGCGGCGCTGCTCTACCTGATGACCCACTACGCGCGCACCGGCTGCCCGCGGCTCGCGGTGTGCGTAGCGCGCCACTTGCAGTGCCTGGCCTTGCACCCGGACGCCTCCCCCGTCGTGCGGGACATCTGCGCCTCGATGCACGGCGCGTGGAGTTCCGCAGCGACCCATTCCGAACCGCAGACCAATCCCAGGGAGAACGTATGTCACTAGACCGCATCGCCTGCGCCGCGCGTGGACTGCGCACCCCTCGTGGACCTGCGGCACCTGAAGAGCGCGGCATCGTGCCACGCCTGCGGGCGCTGCAGCGGGCATCGGGGCGCGATTCGGCTCGCCGCGCGTTCGTCGAACCGCGAGATCCTCGCCGCGCGCGCGGGCGAAGTCTCGAACGGCGAGGCGCTGCTGCTCCTCTTCGGGCTGCTCGGCATTGCGCTCGGCGCGTTCCACTGGTCGGCGAGCCCCTGGCTCGTCGCCGCGAAGCAGCGAATCGCCGGGTGGCTGATCGAGCGCGACTCGTTCTGGCTCCTGAAGGACAACGCGCCCTGATGGATCCTGACCCACTACCCGGAAGCGAACGACGTGTTCACGTGGCTCGACGGCGAGCGCTCGCGCTTTGCCTCGTCCCGCTCGCGGGGACAAGCGTGTTTCTGGGGCTGTCGATGCTCACGCTGTCGCAGCTTCGCGCCGAAGGGCTCACGTTCGCGTGGGTCCCCGCCGCGCGAGCGCTGCTGCTCGGCGCCGGAACCGCGTGGACGCTGTCGCTCGGCGCGCGGCGCCTGTTCGTCGAGCCGGCGCCGCTCGGGCGCCGGCTCGCCGCGTTTTCCAGCTTTGCCGCGGGACCCGCGTTCGTAGCGGGCCTTTGGACCCATAACCTTTTGATTTAGCTCAATAGCGCCCCTGTCGGCGCGCGGTACAAACGAATATCGTTCTCATATGGGCCAAATGCTCGTCGTCACGCTGCGCGAGGGGATCGAGGCGTTCCTCATCGTCGCCATCGCCGCCGCCTACCTGCGGAAGACCGGTCGCGCGGCGCTCCTGCCCGCAGTGTGGTCGGGCACCGGCGCGGCGGCGGTGTTCTCGCTTCTGATCGGACTCTTTCTGGCCGAAAGCGTGGTCACGCCGCTCTGGGAAGGCGCGCTCGCGAGCGTTGCGGCGATCCTCGTGATCTCGATGGTGATCTACATGCTGAAGGCCGCGAAACGCCTGCGCGCGGAAATCGGCGAGCGCATCGAAGCCGCCGCGCAGAAAGCGGGCGCCGCGGCCTGGCTCGGCGTTTTCGCCTTCACCGTGCTCATGATCACGCGCGAAGGCACGGAGATGGCCTTCATCACGGCGGCGATCTCGAAGAACGAAGGATCGGGTGCGATGGTCGCGGGCGCGCTCGCGGGCGCGGCGCTCGCCGCGCTGCTCGCGTGGGCTTGGGCGCGCTATGGCCATCGCGTCAACCTCGGCGCGTTCTTCCAGGCGACCTCGATCTTTCTCCTGCTTTTTTCCGCGCAGCTTCTGCTCTACGCGTTCCACGAATTCACCGAGGCGGGGCTGCTTCCGATCGACAACGCGCGCTGGCACGTCGCCACCGAGGACTGGGCCGAGGGAGCGCGCGCGCAGGTGGTCAGCGCGGCGCTCGTGCTTGCGCCGCTCGCCTGGATCGCCGTTTCGAGCCTCAGGGCCGCCGGCCGGTCGAAGTCCTGAGCTATCATTCCTCCCCGTTCACCACGGAGGAGGAACAAATGAAGCTCAAGGCATTTGCATTCGCGGCAAGCGTCGTCCTGGCGGGACCTGCCGCGGCGCAGCAAGTCACCTTCATGACCGGGCCGCAGGGCGGCTCGTGGATCCCGCTCGGCGGCGCCCTGAAAGGGATGTGGGAGAAGGAGGTCGCGGGGCTGCAGATCCAGCAGCTGCCGGGCGCTGGCATCTCCAACGTGCGCGGCGTGGACGAGGGCAAGGCCCAGATCGGGTTCGGGAACTCGAGCACCACGGTCGACGGTCTCGAGGGCCGGCCGCCGTATCCGAAGAAGGTCACCAGGGTCTGCCAGCTCGCGAACCTCTATCCTCAGTACTTCCAGGTGGTCGCGCTCGCGAACGCGGGCGTGAACGGGCTCGCGGATCTCAAGGGCAAGTCCGTCACGACTCAGGCGAAGGGCAACACGGGCGAGCTGCTCACCGCGCTCGTGCTCAAGATGAACGGCCTGGACTACCAGTCGCTCTCCAAGGTGAATTTCAACAGCTACACCGAGTCGGTGGCGCTCATGAAGGACGGTCACGCTCAGGTATTCACGCTCGGCACCACGGCGCCGGCTTCCGCGATCATGGACCTCGCGAGCGCGCGCGACATCAAGCTCGTGCCGGTGGACGACAAGGTGATGGGGCAGCTGAAGAAGATGAACCCGGGCTACAACAAGCTCGTCATCAAGGCGGGGACCTATCCCAAGCAGGACAGGGACGTGCCGGTGATCGGCTACTCCACGCACGTCGTGGTCGCCTGCGACCTGCCCGAGGCCACGGTCTACGGCATGGCGAAGACGATGGCGAAGAACGTGGGCGCGATGGCCGCGGTGGTGAAGGCGATCGAGGGCATCACGCCGAAGGACATGGCGCTCGACATCGGCGTGCCGTTCCACAAGGGCGCGGCGAAGTTCTACAAGGAAGCCGGCGCGCTCTAGCGGCTCCCTCTTGAGCCAGGGAACGGAGGCGTTTTCGGACGAAAGGACCGCGACGCTGCCCGCGTCGCGGCTGTTCCGTCTGGCCGTGGCGGCGATCGCCGTCGCGATGTCGCTCTACCACATGTACGTCGCCGCCTTCGGGCCGCCGGAGGCGATGATCTTCCGCGGCACGCATCTCATCTTCGCCCTGACGCTCGTCTTCCTCCTTTATCCCTTGCGCGAGAACGGCGCAATCGGATGGCGGATCCTCGATTTCGTGCTGCTCGCGGCCGGGTGGGGGTTCGTCCTCAACATTTTCCTCAACTACGAGTCCTTCACCAACCGCATCATCTACATCGACGAGCTCACGCGCGCGGACAAATTCTGGGCGGTGGTCTCGGTGCTCGTGGTGCTGGAAGCGACGCGGCGCGTGATCGGCTGGGCGCTGCCGCTCACCGCGATCGCGTTCCTCGCCTACGCGCTCGGCTTCACCAACGTGCAGATGCCGGCGCTCATGGAGCAGGTGTACCTGTCGCTCGAGGGCATTTTCGGTTCGACCCTCGGGGTATCGGCTTCCTACGTGATGCTGTTCGTGCTCTTCGGCGCCTTCATGGAGCGAAGCGGCACCGGGCAGCTCTTCATGGACTTCGCGATGTCGATCACCGGCCACACCGCGGGCGGCCCCGGCAAGGTGGCCGTGGTGAGCTCGTCGCTCTTCGGTACCGTCTCGGGCAGCGCGGTCGCGAACGTGATGGTCGACGGCCCGATCACGATCCCGCTCATGAAGCGCACCGGCTTCCGGCCGCCGTTCGCGGCGGCGGTCGAATCCGTCGCCTCCACGGGAGGGCAGCTCATGCCGCCGATCATGGGCGCGGCCGCGTTCGTGATGGCGGAGTTTCTCGCCGTGCCCTACGCCCAGATCACGGTGTGGGCGATCGTGCCCTCGTTCCTGTACTACCTCGCGGTGTTCTTCGCGGTGCACTTCGAGGCGAAGCGCTACAGGCTCGCCGGGGTGCCCAGATCCGAGCTCCCCGCCTTCGGCGCCGTGATGGGAGCGCGCGGGCACCTGTTCGTGCCGATCCTGGTGGTGCTCGCGGGGCTGATGGCGGGATATTCCGCGCCGCTCTGCGCGCTCGCCGGCGCCCTCTCGTGCCTGCCCCTCGCGCTGCTCCGCAAGGCCACGCGCGCCGGAATCGGCTGGCGCACGGTGCTCGAGGCGCTCGAGGACGGCGCTCGCAACACGCTCGCGGTGGCGATGGCCTGCGCCTGCGCCGGGATCGTGATCGGCGTGGTGACGATCACGGGCCTTGGGATCGTGTTCACGCAGTTCGTCGTGGCCCTGTCGCAGGATTCCCTCATCCTCGCGCTCATGCTCACCGCGTTGGCCGGGATCATCCTTGGCATGGGCATGCCGACCACGCCTGCGTACATCATGATGGTGGCGCTGCTCGTGCCAGCGACCATCAAGCTGGGCGCGGTGACGCCCGCGGCGCACATGTTCGCGTTCTATTTCGCGATCCTCTCGGCGATCACGCCGCCGGTGGCGCTCGCCGTGTTCGCCGCAGCGAGTCTCGCCAGGGCGAACATGTGGCAGGCGGGTTTCGCCGCGATGCGCGCCGCTGCGCCCGCCTACATCGTGCCCTTCATGTTCGTGTACGAGCCGAGCCTGCTCCTGATCGTGAAGGACTGGGGATCCGAATGGCTCGCCACGGTCTGGGCGGTGATTTCGGCCTCGATCGGCGTCGTGTGCCTCGCGGCGAGCCTGTTCGGGTGGCTTCTCACGCTCGCGAGCCCCTGGCAGCGGGTGCTGCTTTTCATCGCGGCGCTGTGCCTGATCAAGCCTGGGCTGTACACTGACGCCATCGGCCTCGTCCTGCTCGCGACAGTGGCCGCGGCGCAGAAACTGCAGCGCTCCAGGGAAGCCACACCGGCATGAGCGACGCGCTCTCCTACCTCGTGAAGACCCGGCCCGAGGCGATGGGCCATTACCTCGCGTTCCTCAAGGACGCGGGGAGCCGCCTCGACCCCAGGACCCGGGCGCTCATCTCGGTCATCACCAAAGTGCACGGCCAGACCGAGAGGGGGCTGAAGCAATACACGAAACGCGCGCTTGCAGCCGGCTGCAGCGGCGCCGAGATTCTCGATGCGCTCCTGATGGCGTTTCCCGCGCTCGGGCTCGCCAGGATCGTCTGGGCGGTGGACATCCTCCTCGCGATGAAGCTGCCCGAGTTCGACCCCGAGCGCATGGGCGCGCCGAAGTGGCGCGAGCTCGGGCTCCTGAAGAGCATCCCCAAGGGCAGGCTCGAGCGCCTCGAGCGCGACGGGCGCGCCGTGTTCGTCTGGCGCGACGACGAGGGCTGCCGCGTCTACGACGTGCACTGCCCGCACCAGGCAACCGACATTCCGCTCCAGGCGCTCGAAGGAAACAAGCTCGTCTGCCCCAAGCACGGCTGGACCTTCGACGTGCGCACCGGTCATTGCCTCGCCAAGGGTGACCGGCCGCTGCGCACCCTTCCCAGCAAGATCGAGGACGGAAAGCTCCTCGCGTTGCTCTAGTCGCGAATGCTGATCGGTTCTCGTGACTGCGCCGCGAGCCGCGCGAGGATGATGCGAAGCACGTTGTCCGGATGCCCGTCGTCGCGGAATTCCGATAGCGGCGACACGGGACCGTAGAAGTCGTATCCCGCCCAGCCGGGCTTGAAGGGCTCCCCGCGCCTTCGCGCCTCCGCTTCCGCGTCCGCCTCGGAAAAGCACACCGCCACGCCGTAGGCATAGCGCTCGTAGCTGTGCGGGTTCTCGTCGTGCGTGAACTCGTCGCGGTAGCGCACGATCCAGACGGGCGTGTTTTCAAGGGTCGCCTTTTCCGTTTCGCTCAAGGAAGGCAGAACCACGGCTCCTTCGTCCACGCGCCGCGCCTTGCCCTCGATCACGCTATCTTGAGACGACTTCAGCTTCCCGGTGAGCCACATCCAGATCGCCGCGGGAAGCAATACGATTCCCAGAATGACCGCGATCAGCGTCAGGCTCGAGATGACCAGGATGCCGCCGGCCACGATGGCGGCGATGACAAGCCACTGGCGCATCTAGATCCGCATCGGAATCGGCTCGGCGGAGCCGGACTTCAGCCGCGCGAGGACTTCGCGCAGGATCGCCACGCGCTGCTCGCCAAGGAGCACCGTCTCGAGCGCGTCGTCCGGACCTTCTATGGTGTAGCCGTCCCACCCCGGCTCGAGCGGCCGTCCGGCCTTCGCGAGCGCCGCGCGCGGCGGGAGGTCCTTCTCGCGCCGGCGCCGCCATTCGTCCCGCATCGTCGCGAGGGCCGCGACGACGGCGACGACGAGAAGCGCGGCTACGAGCAATCCGGCCAGGACGACGGCCAGGTAGAAGGCGTACTTCAACTACCGGGTGCCGCCTCTGCCGGGTCAAAATCAATTTCGACCTTGGCGCCGTTCGGGTCGTGGAAGAAGAGCTGCCACGTACCGTAGGCCGGGAGACGGCGCAGCTCGTATGCGACCTCATTCTTCTTCAAGCGATCTACGGTCGAAACCAGGCCCTTCCCGGTAAAGGCCATGTGATCGATCACACCCTTGACCAGCAGCTCGCGGCTCTTGCCGGCTACGATGTGCAGGATCGGGTCGCCCGATCCTTCAGCGTAGAGCCACGCGCCGGGAAACGTGAACGGCGGGCGCGGGCCGGGCTTGAGCGCCAGGTGCTCCTCGTAGAACGCGAGCGTCGCCGGCAGATCGTCGGTGAGGATCGTGAAGTGGTTCATCGCCGTCACGGGCATGTCAGCTTCCTTTCGCCGCCACGGCCTGGCCCTGCTTCGCCCTGTCGAGCACGGTCATCGCGGTGGCAACGAAGCCCGCGACGTCGCCCGCGCTCGCCGGGATGATCAGGGTGTTGGTCGTCTTGGCCAGGTTGGCGAAGGCCTCGACGTACTGAGTTGCCACCTTGAGGTTCGCCGCATCCATGCCGCCCTTGTCGGCGAGCGCCTCGGCCACGGCGCGCACGGCAGCCGCGTTCGCTTCCGCAATGACGCGGATCGCGGTCGCCTCGCCCTGCGCCTTGTTGATCGCGGCCTGCTTCTCGCCCTCGGACTCGAGGATCGCGCTCTGGCGCTCGCCCTCGGCGATGTTGATCTGCTCCTGGCGCTGGCCCTCGGACTTCGCGATCACGGCGCGCTTTTCGCGCTCGGCGGTGATCTGCTGCTGCATCGCGCGCAGGATCGACTCGGGCGGCGTGAGGCTCTTCAGCTCGTAGCGCAGCACCTTGATGCCCCAGTTGCGGCCCGCCTCGTCCAGCGAGGCGACGATCTGGCGGTTGATGTCCTCGCGCGACTCGAAGGTCTTGTCGAGCTCCATCTTGCCGATTTCGCTCCGGAGCGTCGTCTGCGCGAGCTGCGTGATCGCGAGCACGTAATTCGACGAACCGTACGAGGCGAGGCGGGGATCGGTCACCTGGTAGTAGAGAATGCCGTCGACGCCGAGCTGCGTGTTGTCGCGCGTGATGCAGACCTGCTCCGGCACGTCGAGCGGAACTTCCTTCAGCGAATGCTGGTAGGCGACGCGGTCGAGGAACGGGATGATCAGGTTCAGGCCCGGCTCGAGCACGGCGTGGAAGCGCCCGAAGCGCTCCACCACGAACGCGTACTGCTGCGGCACGATCCGCACGCCCTCGACCACGAACGCGACGATCACGCCGAGAAAGAAGATCCACACCGCGAACCCCGTGGTCGGCGGAAAGAACCATGCGGCGATCGAGACCACGACTGCGGCAATCAGCTTCCAGAGCATCGCTCCCCTCCCCCTCAGGCCGGGCGCTTCGCCGTGACCTTGAGCGTGCTGCCGTCGGTGCTGGTCACGTAGAGCACCGCGTCCGCATCGACGCTTTCGGAGCCCTCGACGCGCGCATCCCACGAGGCGCCGCGGTAGCGCACGCGCGCAAGGCGCGCCCCCTGATCGATCCAGCTCTCGAACCGGGCGGGCTGCCCGGCATCGATCGGCGGCATCTGCCTGAGCGCGTTCTTCGCCCGGTAGGCGTGCACCCAGTAGGTCCCCGCGGCCGCGGCCACCCCCGCGACGATCGCCTGCACCGCGAAATCCTGCCCTGCCCAGGCCGCGGCCGCGGCGCCGAACGCGGCCGCGCCGAGCACCAGCAGGTAGAACGTGCCGGTGACGAGCTCCACGATCACGAGCGTCAGCCCGACGATCGCCCAGGCCAGGTAGGGTTCCACGCCGCGTAATTTAGAATCAGTCCATGATCGAGGCAACCATGATAACCGCACTCGAGCGCGAGCTGATCGCGCTGCACGACGCCCCGCGCGAAGTAGCGCCGTTCAGCGAGCGCTTTCCGGGTCTGACGCCGGAGGACGGATACCGTGCCGCGCGCCACCTGCACGCGCATCGCGTCGCGCAGGGCTGGCGGCCGGCCGGCCGCAAGATCGGCTTCACCAATCGCACGCTCTGGGCGCGCTACGGCGTGTTCGAGCCGATGTGGGGCATGGTGTACGACCGGACCCTTCAGTTCGCGATCGGGAACCGCGCCAAAGTTCCGCTCGCGGGTCTCGTCCAGCCCCGCATCGAGCCCGAGATCTGCTTCAAGCTGAAATCGGACGTGAAGGGCGCACCGCGGCCCTCCGAGCTGCTCGATGCCATCGAATGGGCCGCTCACTGCGTGGAGATCGTGCAATGCCATCACCCGAAATGGAAGGTGACGATCGCCGACTGCTGCGCGGACAACGGGCTGCATGGACGATTGATCGTGGGAGAAGCAGCAGACGCAAGGGAAATTCCCGGCCTCGCCGAGCGCCTGCCGGCAATCGAAGCAAGACTCTTCAAAGGCGATACCCTCGTGGATCGAGGCACGGGCGCGAACGTGCTCGGAAGCCCGCTGGCGTCGCTGGCGCACCTCGCCGCGGTGCTCGCGCGCGACGCGGGCGCGCCGCCGCTCGCCGCGGGCGAGATCGTCACCACCGGCGTCCTGACCGACGCGCATCCGGTGGCGCCGGGGGAAAGGTGGCGCACGGAAATCGACGGGATTGCGCTCCCCGGGCTGGAAATTCGATTTCGATGAGACCCCTGGACGGGATTACGGTCGTCGCGCTCGAGCAGGTGATCGCGGGTCCGTTCTGCACGCGGCAGCTGGCCGAGCTCGGCGCGCGCGTGATCAAGGTAGAGCGTCCGGGAACGGGCGACGCCGCGCGCGGCTACGACAGGACCGTAAAGGGGCTGTCGTCGCATTTCGTGTGGGTCAACCGCTCGAAGGAAAGCCTTTCGCTCGACGTGAAGCACGCGGACGCGCGACCGATTCTCGACAGGTTGATTCGAAAGGCGGACGTCTTCCTCCAAAACCTCGCTCCCGGCGCGGCGGAGCGCCTGGGCCTGGGCGCCGCGGAGCTGCGAAAGAAGCACCCGCGCCTGATCTGGTGCGGCATCTCGGGCTACGGCCCTGCAGGCCCGTACGCCGAAAAGAAGGCTTACGACCTGCTCGTTCAGTGCGAGGCGGGGCTGCTATCGGTCACGGGAACGCCCGAGGCGCCCTCCAAGGCCGGAATACCGGTCGCCGACATCGCCGCGGGCATGTACGCGCTTTCCTCGATCCTCGCCGCGCTCGTCCGCCGCGGGAAAACAGGCGAAGGCGCAACCCTCGACATCACCATGTTCGAGGCGCTCGGGGAGTGGATGGGGTTCCCCGCGTATTTCACCGCCCACGGGGGCGAAGCGCCGCCGCGCTCCGGGGCGTATCACGCGACCATCGTGCCGTACGGACCGTTCCGCGCCGGCGACGGCGGCACCGTGTTCTTATCGATTCAGAATGAGCGGGAATTCGGACGGTTCTGCGATCTTGTCCTGGAGAGCCCCTCCCTGAGGGAAGATTCGCGGTTTTCGAACGGCCCGGCACGGGCGCGCAATCGCGAGGAGATGCATGGCGAGATCGAAAAAGCGTTCTCCCGTTTCACGACTCCTCAATTGATCGAAAAACTCGAAAAAGCGGAGATCGCGAACGCGCGGCTGAATTCAATGCAGGAGTTCTGGGAGCACCCGCAGCTCGCGGCGCGCTCGCGCTGGTGCGACGTGGGCTCGCCTGCGGGGATGCTCCGGATGCTCGCGCCGCCCTTCAATATCGACCGTTTCGAGCCGCGCCTGGATCCCGTGCCCGCGCTCGGCGAGCACAGCCGGAAGATCCTCGCCGAGCTGGGTTACGGGAGCGACGAGATCGAGCGCCTCGCCGCCGCCGGTGCGATCTGATCAGACCTTCTTCGAGGTTTCCAGACCGATCGCGCGCCCGAGGTCGCGGTGCACGCGCGCGACGCGCTCGACTTCGCCCTTGGCGGGGAAGCGCTCGTAGAAGCCCTCCTCGCGGAAGAGCTTGCCCATCTCGGCCCAGGGGGCCAGGCGAGCCTCCCAGCGCTCGGGGCGCCCGGAATCGGGCTCGGCATCCTCCTTCGCGAGGTCGGCGCACACGCGGATCAGCGCCTTGATGGTCACGGGCTTGGTGACCATGTACTTGTCGTTGCCCCACACCGCATCGCCGAACGCGGCGCGCGAGGCTTTCAGGAAATCGCGCACGATCGCGTAGTAGCGCGGGACTTCCTTGCCGCTTCCGCCCGCGAGCTGGATCGAGCGCCACTTGCCGCGCACCCAGCGGTGCAGCTCGTTGAAGAGCTCGGCCTGCAGCACCCACTTGTCGCGCTGGCTTCGGCCGCCCAGCCGGTTGATCCGGTAGCGAAGCGGGCTGTCGCCCTCGCTGTAGAGGCGCTCGACCAGGCGCGCGGCGAACTTGCGGTCCGGCGCGGCCCAGGAGACGCGCTCGTAGAGGTCGATCAGGTGGCTCTTGTTGATGCGCGTGGGGGTGGAGTTGATGATCACGAACATCTCGGCGGCGAAGTCTTCGCTCCTGCCGTCGAAGATGATGCACGGCACGTTGATCGTGGCGGCGTCCGCCGGCCGCTCGTGCATGTAGAAATGCAGCGCGGCAAGGCGGTGCTGGCCGTCGATGATCAGGAACTTGGACGAGGGCTCGGTGAGCGTTCCCACGCCGTCGCCGTTGGCCCGGAAATTGAGCTTTTCCGAGGTGTAGAGGAGGATGGTTCCCGGGATCGCGGGCTGGGTCACCGCGGTCTCGTAGAAGTTGGTGAGCTGCCGCACCTTGGAGCGCGATAGCTGCCGCTGGAAGGCGTGATCGGTGCGCTCGATCCGGGAGATGAACTGCGCGACGTCGTCGTCGTGCGCGATGCGCGCGGCCGCGATCTCCTCGCCCTCGCCGTAGAACCGGCTGATGAAGCGCACGCGGGCGAGCAGGTCCTTCGCCCGGTAGCTGACGAAATAGAAGATCCCGTCCTTCTGGCGGATCTGCGTGGCTTGCACGGCCAACCCCTTTCTTGGCCCGCCCCCAGGGCGGCTGGACCCGCCGGAATATACCCGAAACCCCTACGAGGAGCAGGCCGGGAGCATGAGAGCCTGGAGCACCTCCGCCGTTTCTCGATGCTGGACAAACGCCACCACGCCGGAGTTCGCCGCCACCGCCCGGGGCAGGAGGGGGAGCCGGCGGCGCTCGGAAACCCGCCCCTCGGGGCTGAAGGCGATCGGCCCGACCCACTCGAAGACTACATAGTCGTGCGCCAGAGTCCGGCCCTCGTTTTCCCCCGCGCGCACCTGCGAGAGGAGCTTGTTCTCGTAGCTCGCAAGATAGAGCCCCGCGGCCGTCCTCTGAGCGGGGTCCGCGACCGCCGCTTCGACCGAGACCTCGAGGGCGTCCCGGCGCGCAGCGTCCAGCGTCAACGAAATCCGCGCCCGTGCCGGAAGCGCGTTGATCCGCGCCACCTCGCGGTCGAACCCGGCGCCGCTCCAGCCGCGGAAATCGCGACCCTGGAGCAGCACCTGCGGGGTATAGACGGCCCGCGCCTTCATCACCTGCGCGAGCTTTCGCTGCCGCGCGCTGAAGGCGGATTTCGCGAAGGGATCCTTCCAGCCGATGTAGTCCCAGTAATCGACATGAAGGGCGATCGGGACTACCCGTGCGGGCGCGTAACCGCGCGCGCCGAGCGACGAGAGCCACCGGTCGGCCGGCGGGCAGGAGCTGCAGCCCTCGGACGTATACAGCTCCACCAGCGCCGTCGTGCTTTCGGGGGAGGTCGCCTTGCACTGGACGCCCGCCATCGCCTGCCCGGTCAGAAGAAGCAATCCTGTTAAGACCAGCGGTCCCGCCTTCCCCATATGCACCTCGGTCGAAACGACCCCCCTGCGGATTACGACTCGGGCCTGATAATGGATGCAGCGCAGCAACCGGCCCTTGTCCCGCAGTGAGGCTCTCGATCCTCGACCAGTCGCCCGTGATCTCGGGCCATAGCCCGGCGCAGGCGATCGCCGAGACCCTGGCGCTGGCGCGCCGTGCCGAGGCGCTCGGCTACCACCGTTACTGGCTCGCCGAGCACCACGCCATCGCGGCCCTCGCCGACCCTTGCCCCGAGGTGCTGCATATCGGTCGCGCCCCGGGGGGCGACGCGCGCACCGCGCGCGCCGTGGGCGGCGGGCGCCTTCCCGACGCGCAAGCCTTCCCGCAACAGGTCTGGGAGCTCGCGAACCACCTCGCGGGAACGCTGCCCGAGGACCACCCCGAACGGGGGGTGCGGCTCCAGCCGGGCGGCGACGGAGTCCCGCAGATCTGGCTCCTGGGGTCGTCGGACTACAGCGGCGCGCTCGCCTCGCAGCTGGGGCTCCGTTTCGCCTTCGCGCACTTCATCAACCCGCGCGGAGGCGACCAGGTGATGCGCTTGTACAAGGAGCGCTATCAGCCCTCGGCGCTCGAGCCGCGGCCGCGCACGCTCCTTAGCCGCTTCGTGATCTGCGCCGAATCGGACGCCGAGGCCGGGCGCCTCGCGCGCGTGATCGACGTGCGGCGCCTGGAAATGGCCTACAGCCTGGATACCCCGGTGCCGACGCTCGAGCAGGCATCGAAGAGAGATTTTTCGGAGAAGGAATACGAATACATCCGGTCACAACGGGGCCGAATCGTCCTTGGCAGCCCGGAAACCTGCCAGGCGCGACTGCTGTCGCTAGCCTCGCAGTACTCGGCCGACGAGCTGATGGTGCTCACGATCACCGGCGACTACGCCTCGCGGGCGCGCTCCTACGAGCTGTTGGCGGGGGTCATCACGCTCTAGTACTTCTGGAACCGCGGATGGCGCGGGTCGTCGACGTCGTAGGTGCGGAAGCCCTGCCCGCCCGGAGGCGCGCCAGCCGGCGCGCCGTCGATCAGCTTCGCGAGGGCCGAGTGGCCGCGCTCGCGGGCGAAGTCGGCGGGGGTTCTTCCTTCGCGGTTCTTCTTCTTCGCGTCAGAGGTTCGCCCGAGCAGCAACCGCACCGCCTCGTCATGCCCCCCGTCCGCCGCGCCGTGCAGCGGGAGGTTGCCGCGGATGTCGGCGAGGTTCGGGTCGGCCCCGCGCTCGAGGAGCTTGAGCGCGGTCGCCGCGTTCCCCGAGAGCGCCGCCCAATGGAGCGGCGTCTCGCCGTCGTCGTTGCGTGCCCTGGGGTCGGCGCGCGCCTCGAGGAGCAGAGTGGCATACCACGGATCGGCGTTCAACGCCGCGAGGTGCAGCGGCGTCTCGCCGCTCTTGGAGCGCGCCATCGGGCTCGCGCCGGCCTTGAGCAGAAGCGCAGCGAGCTCGCGCATGCCCTTTTCCACCGCGAGGTGAAGCGCCGTCTCCCCTTGCGCGTTCTTGGCGCGCACGTCGGCCTTGCCGCGCGCCACCAGGCCCTCGGCGACCAGGGGCTTCGATTCCTCGATCGCGGCAAAGAGCTGCTCTTCGGGCGTCTGCGCGAGCGCTGCGCCGAAGTGCACGAGAAGAACGAAGGCGAGTGACTTCCGCACGCGGCGATTCTAGCCGCCCGCGCGCACCGGCAGCCGCTGTCTGCGGAAGAAGCGCCACATCTCTTCGTTCGCGTCGATGACCGCGGTGCCCTCGCCGAGGATGCGCGGGAGGTAGTCGCGCACGCCGCCGGGCCAGACGTGGCCCGCGCCGGTCAGCTTCCAGAGGACCGTCTCGGCGCGGCAGCCACGGTATTCGAACCGCGTGGCAGTATGCGCCTGCCATTCGCGCCGCTCCATCTCGCGTGGCTCGCTGGCGCAGCCGTTCCAGCGCGCCCACCACGAAAGCCTCTCTTCAGCGCCCGGGTGCTGCACGCGCTGGCGCGTGAGCGGGAACGGCGGCCCCAGGCCGCCTGCATAGAGCGCGCGCGGATCGTCCACGCTGTGGATGTGCATCACCGGCACCGGCCGCGGCGGCGCGGCGCCCTCGAGCACCATCGCCCCGGCGACCGGCGCGATCGCCGCGATCCGGTCCGGGAGCTCTACCGCAAGCCGGTAGCTCATCATCGCGCCGTTGGAGAGCCCGGTCGCGTACACGCGCGAGCGGTCGTAGTCGATGCGCCCGCCGAGATCGTCGAGCAGCGCGCGCACGTATCCGACGTCGTCCACGTTGCTCCGCGCCGAGGGTCCGCAACAGGTGCCCGCGTTCCAGGTGAGGAGCCTTCGCCCCCCGCCGCCGCTTCCGTCCGGATAGACGGCCACGAACCCCTCCCGGTCGGCGAGCGCGTCCATGCGCACGTACTTCCGGTGCGCTTCGGCGTGCCCGCCGCCGCCGTGGAAATTCAGGATCACCGCCGGCTTCGCCTCGAGCCGTGCCGGCACGTGCGCGAGATAGCGCCGCTCCCCGAGCGCGATCTCGTGATCACCAGGTTCAAGCCCACGGGCAGTGACCGCGGCCGCGAGCAAGATAGCGAAAAGAATCCCCCGCACCGCCTCATTCTAGGAAAATCCGCCGATGGACCGAAACGCTTTCTTCCGGCAGATCCAGGACGGCAAGCTCCCGCCGCCGCGCTGCGCCTGGGCGAAGACGCCGCTCGGGATCGCGTACCACGACCGCGAATGGGGCGTGCCGGTGCACGACGACGTCGTGCTGTTCGAATTCCTCACGCTCGAGGGCGCGCAGGCAGGCTTGAGCCGGGAGACGATCCTGCAGAAGCGCGAGGGCTACCGCGAGGCGTTCGCGGGGTTCGATCCGGCGCGGGTGGCGCGCTTCACGCCGGCGCGGATCGAGCGGCTGCTCGGCAACCCGGGAATCGTGCGCAACCGGCTGAAGATCGAGAGCACCGTGCGCAACGCGCGCGCGTTTCTCGCGGTGCAGGACGAGCACGGGAGCTTCGACGCCTACGTCTGGGAATTCGTGGGCGGCGCGCCGCGCGTGAACCGCTGGCGAACGATGAAGCAGGTGCCCGTGCGCACGGCGCAATCGGACGCCTTCAGCCGCGACCTTCAGCGGCGCGGGTTCAGGTTCGTGGGCTCGACGATCATGTACGCCTTCATGCAGGCGGTGGGGATGGTGAACGACCACACGGTAGATTGCCACTGCTACGCGCCGCTCGCGCGAAAGGTCTCCAAGTAGGCATACTGCGCTACGAGCAATAGCGCCATCACCCAAAGCGCGCCGCGAAGCCATTTGCGGTAGGTCGGCGCGTCGATCCGGTCGCGGATGCGCATGCCGAAAAAGAGCGCCATGACGGAAGGGACTGTAAACGCCGCCGCGGCGAGCCACAGCGACGCCGCGACGTCGCCGTGGACCGCCCAGGTCGCGACCTGCACGCCCTTTCCGATCGAGAAGCAGAAGTTGAGCGTCTGCACGAGCGCCACGGGCGAAAGGCCGAGGAGCGACAGGTAGATGATGAGCGGCGGCACGGCGACGTTGGCGGTCGCCTCGAACACGCCCGCCACGAGTCCGGCGCCCGCGCCGATCGGAAGCCGCCAGCGCTTCACCGCCGCGCTCTCGCCGCGCCGCAGCCTGTCGAGTCCCAGATAGACGAAGATCAGCACCGCGAGGACGAGGAGGAACGGCGCCGGCTTCGCCACGATCAGGAGGCGCGTGCCCGCGTAGGCGCCGAGCGCCATCGTGGGCGGCAGGATCCAGTGCTCGGCGAGCGCGCGCCGCCAGCCGCCGCCGCGCACGACCGAGAGCACGGTGACGACGAGCGTTACCGGCGCGACCAGCAGGATCGCGGTCTTGATGTCGATCACGAGCGCCACAAGCGGCGTCGCGATCAGCGGAAATCCGAAGCCGAGCGCGCCGTGCACGAAGCCCGCGACGAGCATCGCCACCGCCACAAACGCGAGCTGCCCGGCGCCGAGCGCCTCGAGCGTCACGTAAGCGTCTTCGCCAGCACTTCGGCGAGGTGCAGGGTCTCGCGCTGCGCGAGGTCCTCGACCTGCTCGCGGCAGGAGAAGCCGTCGGCGACGATCAGGGTCCCGGGAGAGGCCTCTTGAATTCGCGGGAGCAACGAATGCCCTGCCACCCGCACCGACACTTCGTATGTCTCCGGCCGGAAACCGAATGCGCCGGCCATTCCGCAGCAGCCCATGTCGGGCGCTTCCACCGCCAGGCCGGCGGCGCAAAGAAGCTTCGCGTCCGCGGCCGTGCCCCAGAGCGACTTCTGGTGGCAGTGGCCGTGAAGCAGCGCACGCCCCTCAAGCCGGCCCGGCCCCGGCGTCCAGGCGCGCGCGGCGAGCAGCTCGCCGAGCGAGGTCGCCTGCTTTGCGAGCCTTGCGGCGCGGCCGTCCCCCGGCAGGAGCTGCCGCATCTCGTCGCGGAACACCGAGAGGCACGCCGGCTCGATCACCACGACCGGCATCCCGGCGTCGATCTCGGGCCCAAGCGCGTCGAGGATTCGCTCAAGCGCACGCTTCGCCTCGTCGAGCATCCCGTAGTCGTAGTACGGGCGCCCGCAGCAGAGCTTCGCGCGCGGCACCTCCACCGCGCAGCCCGCCGCCGCGAGCACCCGAGCCGCGGCGTGCGCGGTCGCGGGCCGGAAATAGTTGTTGAAGGTATCGGGAAAGAGAAGCACGCGGTCTGCGTTACCCGATGCGGTCTTTTCGAACCCGGAAACAAAGCTTCGTCCCGCGAGGCGGGGAAGATCGCGTTTCGAGGAGATTCCCGCGATCTTCTTGGCAACGGATTCCACGAAAGCGATGTCGAGAAGCCTGTTCGCGAAACCCGACATCCTCGAGACCCAGGGCGCCCACTCACCGATCCGCCCCATGAAGTGCGCCTGGCGCGGGCGCGGATGGCGCTCGTGGTAGTGCGACAGGAACTCGGCCTTGTACGCGGCCATGTCGGTGTGCGTGGGGCAGTCGCTGCGGCAGCCCTTGCAGGCGAGGCACCCGTCGAGCGCCTCCTTGACGTCCTCGCTCTGCCAGCCCTCCGCGATCACCTCGCCGCGCAGCATCTCGGCCAGGAGCCGCGCGCGCCCGCGCGTGCAATGGCGCTCCTCCCGGGTCGCGCGGTAGCTCGGGCACATCGTGCCGCCCGAGGCTGCGCGGCACTTGCCCATCCCTACGCAGCGCTCCATGGCGCGCGCGAATCCGTCACCCACGTCGGAGAGGAATGCGAACCGGGTCCGCAGCGTCACGGGCTCGTAGCCGGGGCCGAGACGAAGGTTTGCGTCTACGGGCAGCGCATCCACGAGCTTTCCGGGATTCATCTTTCCGAGCGGATCCCAGATGCGCTTGAACTCGCGGAACGCTTCCATCAGCTCCGGACCGTACATGAGCGGCAGGAATTCCGCGCGCGCCTGACCGTCGCCGTGCTCGCCCGAGATCGAGCCGCCGTACCTGACGACCAGGTGCGTCGCTTCGGCCAGAAAGGCCCGCCAATGCGCCACACCCTTCGGCGTCCGGAGATCGAACGTGATACGCGCGTGGATGCAGCCGTCGCCGAAATGGCCATAGAGCGAGGTCTTGTAGCCGAATCGTTCCACGAGCCGCTTGAACTCGCGCAGGTAATCGCCCAGGCGCAGCGGATCGACCGCCGCGTCCTCCCAGCCTACGATCGGGTCCGGCCCCGGCACGCCCTTCAGGTTCAGCGCCGTGGCCGAGGCGCCCGTCTCCCGGATCGCCCAGATCCGCGACACGAGGGCGGGGTTCTCGACGAGGTTGCCTCCCAGCGAAGCCTGAAGCGTTCGTGCTTTCGCTATCGCTTCGCTCCGCGTGCCGGCTCCGAACTCGACCATCAGCCAGGCCTTGCCTTCGGGGAGGAGCGAGAGGTCGTCCAGCCGCAAGCCGCGTTCGCGCAGCCCGCCGATGATCGGCTCGTCGAGCCCCTCGCAGGCGATCGGGCCCGCGGCGAGCACCTGCGGCACCACGTCGCCCGCCGCGAACACGTCGGGGAACCCCGCGACGAGGAGCACGCGCTCGCGCGGGCTCGTCACGAGGCGCGCGCGCGCCTGGAGCGTCAACGCGCAGGTGCCTTCCGACCCGACCAGCGCGCGCGCCACGTTGAAGCCGTTCTCCGGCAGCAGCTGGTCGAGGTTGTAGCCCGAGACGCGCCGCTTGATCTTCGGAAATTTCCTGCGGATGAGGTCGCCGTATCTTTCGGAGAGGTTCCTGAGAGCCGCATAGATCTGCGCTTTCCTCCCTCCCCCCGCCACGATTCGTTCATAGTCCTCGGAAGACGTCTCCCCGCACCAGAAGCGCGCGCCGTCGTAGGTGAGGACTTCCAGCGCGTCGATGTTCTCGGCGGTCTTGCCGCCCATCACCGAGTGCGGGCCGCAGGAGTTGTTGCCGATCATGCCGCCGAGCGTGCAGCGCGAGTGCGTCGCGGGGTCGGGCGCGAACGTGAGGCCGTGCGCCTCGGCCGCCTCGCGCAGGGTATCGCACACGGCTCCGGGCTCTGCGAGCGCGGTCGAGGCGGACGGATTCACCTCGAGAACGCGGTCCAGATACCTGGAGGCATCGATCACCACGGCGACGTTGACGCTCTGCCCGCACATCGAGGTGCCGCCGCCGCGCGCGAGCAACGGTGCGCCGTGCTCCCGGCAAACGGCGACCGTCGTCACGATGTCCTCGACCGTGCGCGGCAGCACGATGCCGATCGGCACCTGCCGATAGTTGGAGGCATCGGAGGCGTACACGGCACGGCTGCCGGCGTCGAAGCGAACCTCTCCCCTTACCGCGCGGCGAAGCGCAGCCTCAAGCGCTACGGCTTTCAACGTTCTAATCTTCCCAGGGATTGACTACCTTCACCCCGCACAGATCGAAATCCACGGCGCTTCGGGTCGCAATGGCCGCCCGGTTGGACCGGGCGATCGCGGCGATCTGCGCGTCGAAGTGGGAAATGGGACGGCCTGCCCGGCGGCGATCCGCCGCGATCCGCGCGTACGGCTCGGCCGCATCGGATCCGAACGGGAGAATGCGGTCGCCAAAATCCTCCCGGAACATCGCCTCGGCCGCCTCCTCGAGCAATTTGCGGCGCTTTCCGGCAGGCAGCAGATGGATCCCGTGCAGAATCTCCGCCTGCGAGATGCTCGTCGTGAAAACGCTGGTTGACGGCTGGTCCGCGAGCCACGCCACGACAGCCGCCGCGGGCTCGCGACGCATCAGCTCCGAGAGGACGTTGGTGTCCAGCAGGATCACTTCTCGGGCACCGGTGGTTCGCGCATCGGTTCGCGCGCCGGCACCTTGAGGTCGACGCCGCCGAGCGGCCGGAAGCGACGCCGGATCGCCTCGGCCAGATTGCGGGCCGCGGCCGGCCCCTCAGCCAGCGCAGCGCGCAGGATCTTTCGCGCCTCTTCTTCCATCGAGCGCCGATGATGCGCAGCGCGGATTCGGAGGCGCGCCTTGGTGCGCTCGTCGAGGTTGCGGATCGTGATGCTGGCCATGGGGCATCCAAAGTGCAATCAATGATTGCATTCTAGCTTTGCGCCCCTCAGGCAGCAAGCCTCGCCGGGTCGACCGCGTCGAGCAGCGGCGGCAGCGGGCAGTCGAGCGCCGCGCCGACCAGGCGCATGAGCTCGGCCTCGGCGATGCGGATCGTGCCGTCGGCGGTGACGGCCGCGAAAAGGCCCCTCACGAGGATCGCCTTCTGCATCGGCGCCAGCGCTTTCAGCGCCTGCAGCGCCCGGTCCGCGGTTTCGAGCGTAAGGGAGGCGGCCGCCGCGGGAGGCTGGATTCTCATCTCCTTCGCTCCCGCTGCAAGCGCCGCGTCGAGCGCCTTCTGCCGCTCGCCGGTCGCGTCCGCGCGCACGCCCGCGCGCGCCACGAGCCCGAGGATCGTCGTCGCCTCTTCCTTCAGATCGGCGAGGCGCTTCGCTCCGCTGGCGCCCGGCTTTCCCCCGGGCTGCAGTTGATGGCGCGCGAGCGCGAGCACCACGAACTCGTGCAGCGACACGCGCCGGTCGGCCCGGATCGCCGCCTCGAGCGCGCCGATGAGCTGCTGTCTTTCGCCTTCCGGCAGGGTCTTGGCTGCCGGAAGCGCGAGATCGATCACCGGCAGGTGAAACGCCGCGCTGAGCCCTTTCATCAGGGGACTCAACGCGGCCGCCCGCCCGCCCAATTCCTCGAAACCGCCGGACGCGAGCGCGGCCAGCTGCTGCGCCATCGCCTCCTCGCCCGGCGCAAGGAGCAGCGCCAGCATCGCCGCCGCCGCGCCCTGCGGCGAGCGCAGCGTCTCTCTGAGCGCCGGGGGCAGCGACCCGAGCAGGCGCGCGGCGAAATTCACCCTGGCGGCGTCCAGCGCGCCCACAAGAAGCACGTTCTGCGCGGCGCTTCGGCCCCACTCGG